>JAIOYI010000005.1 GCA_021741205.1 Emcibacter sp. | reverse complement strand
AAACTCCCGACGAGGTCTATAATCAAAACGAAAATCAGGGGCATGCCCCTGATCAAAAGAAAGAAGCGGCATAACATTAAACAACACACTGTAGCTTAACATCGCCGCAAACCTGTCCAACCAAGTGGGACCACCTCTATATGGCAGCAGAAGAAACAGCATTTGAAGAAGTTATCGTTACTGGTTCACGCGTTCGCCGTGATGAATTTACTAGCGCAGCCCCAATTCGGGTGCTTGATGTTGATGCGGCTAGAAAAATCGGGATAACATCTATTGCCGACATGCTCCAACGCACAACTATGGCAACAGGTCAACAAATTGGGGCATCCATCAATACTGGGGCTGGCGCATCCAATGCGGCCGAGGCTCCACCTGATGGTGGCGTTGGCTCTGCAAATATTGGTTTACGAGGACTTGGTTCTGCCAGAACTTTGGTCATGATCAACGGTAAACGGCTAGGATCTTCTGGCGCCCGTGGTGCCCCCTCCCAGCCCGACTTGAATATGATCCCTTTTAATATGGTAGAGCGTGTTGAAGTTATCACCGAAGGTGCATCCTCTGTTTATGGTGCTGATGCTGTGGCTGGCGTGGTTAACTTAATTTTAAAAGATTCCTTCGAAGGTTTCGAAGTTACTGGCGAAGTTAGCGGCACGGAACATGGCGGTGGATTTAACAAACAATTCTCCTTCATTACTGGTCTTAAAAGCGATAAAGCCAAATTTATGATTTCTGGTGAGTTTCAGGAACGCAGCCGCATCAGCGTTGGTCAACGTCGCGATTGCATGCAAGAAATTTTCCGCAAAGAATCTGGCGAAATCATTAGCACCTGTTCCAGCGGCTTCTTTGATAACGCTGCGCTTGACCTAACAGGCGATAACTTAAGCCCAAGTGGAGATGCGTGGATTTGGTATACGCCAGGTCAATCAGATATTCCTGACGGCAACGGTGGCTTTATTCCGAATTGGAGTTCTGCATACAACCTTGCCATTCCAACAGACCCACTTGTTGATATTACGTCTGGTAATCAACGCAACCGTTACCGGTTTGATCCAACATATCATGACCAATTAGAACGTTTGAATGCTGACCTCGTACAGCCAATCACCCGTTTCTCCGTGGTCTCTCTCGGATCATATAGTCCTGATTGGTTTGGTGGTGATGAAGAAATTTATTATGAAGCATACTTCTTAAATCGTCATCAAAAATCCACTGCGGCCTCGGAACAAATTTTCCCGACTGTAGCTGGAAAAATCCGCCAAGAAGATGCAAACGGAAATATCATTGTGGATGGTTCTGGGGCACCAATTCTGGTTAATAACCCTTTAAACCCATTTGGCCATGATATCACACCCGTGATAACCATTGATGACCATAATCAGGTTCGCAATGTAGAACTTAATCATTTCCGTTTTGTTGGTGGTTTCCGCGGTGACTTTACAACTGATGCTCTTCAAGACAAAAACTGGTCTTATGATATATCTGTATCCTATGACCGGGGTGTTGGGTATCAATCACAAAATATTTTGAATGAAACCAACCTAATCTTGGCAACAGAAACATTACGGCTTGACAGTGATGGCAATCTAATTTGTGGTGTTCCTGTGGCACATGATATTGGTTTCATCTCTCCACAAGCTTGTGTACCTGTCAATTTCCTTGCTCCGTCTGTATTCATCAGTACAGACACGTCTAGTGGAACACTTGCAACGGATGAAGAAAGAAAATTCCTCTTCGGGTCAAGAACAAACAGAACCGTTGTTGAACAGGCTCTGGTATCTGCCTTTGTAACTGGTGATCTTATGGAATTACCTGCAGGCCCCGTCGGCGTAGCTATGGGTCTTGAATATCGCAAAGATTCCATCAACTCTACAGTGGATTATCTTGGTGGTAACGGTGTGATTGCAGCAGAAAGCCCCCTCGCAGAAGGTGCAACTGTCGGTTCTCGTAGTGTTAAAGATATCTATGGGGAAATTGTTGTTCCCTTGTTGTCTGGTCACGAAATGGCTGACTCTCTCGTTGCTGAAGGTGCCTTGCGTTATACAGATGAAACCAATTTTGGTAGCAAGCTGACCACACGTGGCCGCCTTTCATACCGTCCTGTTGAATGGATGACCATCAGTGGATCATACGGCACATCTTTCCGTGCGGCGAACTTACGTGAATCATTCATTGCTGACCAATTTGGTGGAATTGGCTCGGGATCTGATCCATGTACGGTTCCTGCTGAAGCGTCCTCTGGTGGTGCATATGTTCCCGCAGGTGAAAACCGTCCACAGGTCGTTCTTGACAATTGTATTTTACAAGGTGCGGATCCCTACTCTTTAGGACTATCAGGCGGCACAACAATTCCTGTTGTCGTTGGTGGTAACGCACAGGATCTGAAACCAGAAACGTCTCGCTCATGGGTTGGTAAAATTCAAATATCACCCCCAATTAGCGATGATTTTGCTTTTGATCTTTCTGTAGGTTTCTTTGATATTAAAATTAAAGATACCATCCGTTCAATTGATGGAGCGACGATCCTAAGCCGTTGCTTTAACGATGCCCCAGGATTGACAAGTCCATTCTGTTCACGTGTCGCACGTGATTCAGGCCGACCAGATATCCTGAATTTTGCCAGTGAAATTAATGCATCTTACCTTAATATCGGTGAAGTGCGCTCACAAGGTATCGACGTCAATACCCGCATTAATGCAGATTTTGATGATGTTTTTGGACAACCAATGGCCGTCACATGGGCAACCAACGTGACATTCCAGACAAAACTTGAAGAAAAAATCTTTATTGATGACGAAGCGGATGATCTTTTGGGTGATTTTGGTAATCCAAAAACCAGTATATCATCAACATTGTCTTTCAATTTTGATAATATTCAGGTCAATTTGCAAAGCCGTTACTTCACAGGTACAGAATCTTCATTGGCTGCAAAACAACAGAACAATGACGCCTGTGATAGCCCTAGCAATCCAAGTACAACTTATGCTGGCCAACCACGGTTAACAGAAGTATGTACTGCAGGTGCCGCTTTCTATCAGGATATGTCGGTGACTTATGATGCTGAAACATTCACTGTTTCTGCTGGTATCACCAATCTATTTGATAAGACACCTCCTTTGGTTAATTTGGGAGCTGGTTCTAACCGTGCCAACCGCGTAACCTCTTCTGGTTATGATCAATTTGGTCGTTCATTCTTTTTGAATGTAACAACACGTTTCTAATATAATATCATTTGGCCCTTCCTTTCCGTTTTTGGTGAGGGAGGGCCATTTTCTTTTTTTGCCTTTTGATAAGTTTTTGCAGCAAAGAGTTGCAACCTCTGTTCTGCATGGGTTATATCTTAAAAAAGCCCCACAAAATCTATTCTGGTCAGCGCTTATAATATTGGGAGAAAACAGCAATGAGGAAGTCTTGCTTCTTCAGTTTTTATTTGATGTGCATATTATCTTTATATCTTTTGACTGGCCAAAAGACAGAAGCCTATAATGATGATAACAACGCATCCCCCAGACCAAAAATTGGCCTTGTCTTATCAGGGGGCGGCGCACGGGGGGGCGCTCATATTGGCATCCTAAAAGTTCTTGAAGAAAATCACATCCCCATCGACGTTATTGCAGGAACAAGTTTCGGAGCGGTTGTTGGCGGATTATATGCTTCAGGTTATTCTGCGGACGAATTGAAAGATATCCTCAAAGACATCAACTGGCAGACTTTGCTTTCAAGCCGTACCCTGAGAAGTCAGCGTTCCTTTAAACGAAAACAAGACGACAATGGCTTTCTCATCAAATTTAAACTTGGTCTTAAAGAAGGAAAGCTTAGGCTACCCACAGGCCTTGTCACCACCAACAATCTGAGATTATATTTACTAAATTTAATCAACAACTCATCAGGCAGCAATAATTTTGATAATCTCGCAATCCCGTTCAAGGCCGTAGCCACGGATCTTGAAACTGGACTGGCTGTTGTTTTGGATCAGGGAAATCTGGTATCTGCTATGGTGGCGAGCATGGCGGTTCCTGCCCTATTTCCTCCCATAGAATATAGCGATAAATTGCTTGTGGACGGTGGTGTTGCCAATAATATTCCCATTGATGTTGCTCGTTCCATGGGGGCAGACATTATTATTGCGGTCGATGTGAGTACCGCTTTACTCACAAAAAAAGAAATATCATCCTTTACCAATGTCATTGATCAATTAATCATGATTATGACTAAGAAGGCTTCGGTGGAGCAATTAAAAAGCCTGACGGAGCGTGACATCTTTATCCGCCCGGATCTTGGTGATATTGGTCTTGTCGATTTTGAACGCACTCTAGAGACCATCCCACTGGGCAAGCAGTCCGCAGAAGACCATATCCATAAATTAAGCCAATACAGCCTGTCTGATCAGGCATGGCAAGACTATATAAGCGCCAGAAAATCAAAATCAAATAACAACCCTGTTATCGACTTTATTCATATCAACAATAATACAAAAATCTCTGATGAAATAATCAAGGCTCGCCTGTCTATAAAAGCTGGGCAAAAACTTGACACCACCCGTATGTCCCATGACCTTTCCACAATATATGGCCTCGAGATATTCGATAAGATTGATTATGCTGTTGTAAAAGAAAATGGCCAGACTGGTGTTAACATTAACGTGAAAAAACCTAAAAATGGCGAGGATCACATTCGATTCGGCCTTGCCCTACAAGAAGATTTTGAGGGCGAAAGCGGTTTCCAACTGGCCGCTGGCTATACCAATCTCGCTCTCAATAATTATGGCGGAGAATGGCAGGCGCTCTTTAAAATCGGGGATGAATTTGGACTTTTTACAGAATTTTATCAGCCCATCGATTTTGCGGATCGTTACCATATTTTTGCCAATGCAGTGGGACGAAAATATAACCGAAACGTCATTGATGATGATGGTACAATATTATCTCAACTGCGCATCTCACAGGCCCTTGTACAGATGGGCTTTGGCCGAAATTTTGACCAATGGGCAACGGCTCGAATTGGTCTTCAACGATCTTTTGGCGATATCCGTGGACGAATAGGCTTTCCGATAGATTCAAGCAAGGCTTTTGATCAAACCACACTTTCCATGAGTTTCACCATTGATACGATTGATAATGTAAGATTCCCCCATAAAGGAATATTTCTTGAGGCACTCTATACCAATAATCTGCCTTGGCTTGACGGTGATAATAGTGTTGATACCATTTCATCAAACGGTTTTCTGCCTCTGTCATGGGGGGATAATACGCTTGGCTTTAATTATCATTTTACAACCGCTTTCAACGATACCTTGGATGAAACCGGATTGGTTCCTCTTGGTGGGTTTATGAGACTGACCGCCTATAGTCCGGGACAAATCACTGGAAATCACGGCGGATCATTGGCGGCCGTTTATTATCGTAAAATAGCAGGCGGTGGTTCATTTCTCGCCCAAATGCCAATTTTTGTCGGCGGAACGATCGAGGCTGGTAATTTGTGGAACAGGCGCCAAGATATGAGTTTAAATGACTTGCATTGGAGTTCAAGCCTCTTTGTTGGGGCCGACAGTTTGATTGGACCTATTTATCTGGGCGCAGGCATTGGTGACGGCGGACAGACTTCAGTATTTCTATTCGTTGGACAACTTTTTTAATAGGGACAGCTTTTTTAATGGCAAAAAAAATATAATTAACCTGTTGAAATAAAACAATATTTATAGTATTTTAAAAATAATAACAAACGATGAATATAATGATTGAATATTCATCATTCTTACTACATAAGGTGTTTGCGTACGTGCCTATGGCCCTTGGATGGTTATGCAACGACGTTTATCTTGTAGTTAACCAGGGCTTATCCCACTTAGCATAGGGTTTACAGTTGATGTTCAACAATCCTTTCCAAAGGAGCCAAAAGGCTTCTTATAGTGCCTTAACATTTTCTCAAAATGAAACTTTACCTTCGGTTTCTGAATTTATTAGCGTTTCTCATGCCATTGACGATGATTATATTAGGCAATTAAAGCCTAATGTACCCGTTAGCATTTTGGAACCTCAAAAGCTTGTCAAAAGAACTCAGAAGTTCGTCAAGGCTTTCACAGGTCACCCTATGTATGCGGTAAAATGCAACCCAGACAGCGTATTCCTAGAAGCCATGTATCACGGCGGTATAAAACGTTTTGACGTAGCCTCTATCGGCGAAGTTCGATTGGTGAAGGGACTATTCCCTGATGCAAAATTATATTTCATGCATCCCATCAAGGCCCCCGAAGCTATTTATGAGGCCTATAAGGAACATGGGGTTCGGGCTTTTGTACTGGATTATGCAGGAGAAGTGGATAAAATAATTCAGGCAACAGGTGGGGCAAAGGATCTTGAATTATTTGTCCGCATTGCCATTCCAAAGAACAACCCAGGTGGCAATGTGGCCACAGATTTTTCCAGTAAATTTGGCGCCAAATATGACGAAGGCGTTGAATTGCTCAAAAAATGTCGCCCTCTCTGTAAAAAGCTTGGCCTGAGCTTCCACGTAGGAACCCAGTGCCACGATCCTAGCATCTATGCAATGGCTGTGGACTATGCGGCAATGATTATGATCGACAGCGGTATGAACGTGGAGGCACTTGATGTTGGTGGTGGATTTCCTGCTGATCTCAATAGTGACCAGAAATTACCCCCTATCCAAAAATTCACAAAAGCCATAGCCAGATCAATCAAAAAGAATAATCTTGAACATCTTGATTTGTTGTGCGAAATTGGACGTGGACTTGTGGCTTCTGCAGGATCGCTTATTGTCCGTATCGAGGGTCGCAAAAACGACCTTCTTTATTTGAATGATGGTACCTATGGCGGATTATTCGAAGCGGGCGGCGCTATTGGACTTGCCTACCCCGCACACCCCATACGTCGGGAAAATAAACCTTTTTCTGGCTCTATGGCACCATTTCGTTTCGCAGGCCCCACATGCGATTCTGTGGATATGATGAGGGGACCCTTCATGCTTCCTGATGATATTCAGGTGGGTGATTGGATTAGATTAGAACAATTAGGCGCATACGGCGAAGTATCCCGTACAGATTTTAATGGTTTCGGCCGCATAAAGAAAATAGTAATCAAATCAGAATCTTTATCAAAGAAGGGTTCTTAGAAAAAGGCAGGGAATAAAAAAACATGGGAACACTTGGTATTGCAGTTATTTTATATATTGTTGTTTCCGTTAGCATAGGGTTATATGCAGCTCTCCGTGTCAAGAACTCCACAGACTATATTCTGGCGGGTCGTTCCCTACCCCTTTACGTTACTATTGCAACCGTTTTTGCAACATGGTTTGGATCAGAGGCCGTTCTGGGCATGCCCGCAACCTTTATGGAAGAAGGACTGGGTGGCATTGTTGCCGATCCCTTTGGTGCTGGTTTGTGTCTCGTATTTGTGGGTCTGTTTTTCGCCGCTCGTCTTTACCGCATGAAGCTTTTGACTATCGGTGATTTTTACCGTCAACGTTACGGCAAGGCCGTTGAAATTCTTGTATCTGTTGCGATCTGCATCAGCTATCTGGGGTGGGTATCGGCACAGATAGCCGCTCTGGGATTGACCATTAATCTTCTATCAAGCGATGCTATCTCATTGAACCAAGGTATGGTGCTTGGATTGGCCGTTGTATTGCTTTATACCATTTACGGTGGCATGTTCTCGGTGGCCATCATGGATTTTATTCAGATGATCATCATTCTGGGCGGGCTTCTTATGGTTGCCTATATCGTTGCAGGAAGGCTTGATGGTGGTTTTATGGCCGTTATTGACCATGCCTCTGCCAATAATAAATTTGATTTCTGGCCCGATTTGAATTTGGTTTCCATATTGGCCTTTTTCGGTGCCTTTGTCACACTGGCACTTGGTTCCATTCCACAACAAGATGTTTTCCAGCGCGTGATGTCGGCCAAGAATGAAAAAACCGCCGTACGGGGTGCCGTGCTGGGTGGCAGTTTTTATATTGTTTTTTGTTTTGTCCCGATCTTCATTGTTTACGGCGCAAGCATGATTGATCCCGACCTATTGGCAAAACATATGGGTGAAGGTGGCGATTATCAAAGAATTTTGCCTGAATTTATTCTAAATGATGTGCCAATTTTTGTTCAGATTATATTCTTTGGGGCGCTGCTTTCTGCTATTATGTCAACCGCATCGGGAACCCTTCTTGCACCAGCCAGTATTTTATCCGAAAATATTTTTAAAGGGATGTTTAACTTAAATGACCGTCAACTGCTGCTGAGCCTAAGATTGTCTGTTCTGATCTTCGGCTTGATCGTATTAGGCTATGCCTATCTCAGCACCTCGGCAGGATTAAGCATTTTTGAGATGGTTGAAAACGCCTATCTTGTGCCATTATGCGGCGCCTTTGTCCCGCTTGCTTTTGGAGTATATTGGAAGCGTGCCACCAATCGGGGGGCGCTATTGTCCATTGCCTTTGGTGTTATTTCATGGGCCGTATTGGAGGCACTTAATTTTCAAATGGCCGATCAAGGTGAAGCGTTGATCATACCGCCACAGCTTGTTGGGCTTTTCATGGCCATTGTCGGCATGATCCTCGGCAGCCTGCTTCCCAAACGACAGAAACAAAATGTACAGGTTGAGTTAAGCTGAAGATTATTTCTCATTAACCTAGAAATTCAACAATTTTATCTCTACCTGTTTTTTTGGCATCGTAAAGAGCCTGATCGGCAAAAGCCAACAGATCATGCACATCAACAACATCATCATGAGAGACTATGTAACCCGCACTAAAGGTTATTTTAAATTCTAATTCGTCCATAACTACGGGGCTATTAGAAAGAAGTTTCTTTAAGCTTGCCAATGCCTCAACCATATCATCCACCTCTGTGGTCGCACAAAAGATAGCAAATTCCTCGCCGCCTACCCGACCAATAATGAATTTATTGATATTACAACAATGATTCAATAATTTTGCAAAATGCTTTAAGGTCTGATCGCCTGCACTATGGCCATATTCATCATTAACTTTTTTGAACCAGTCGATATCTATTATGGCAGCCGCTTTATAAGCTTTCTTGCTGGCCATTCTTGCTAAATTCTCGCAACTTAGAAAATAAAGATCGCCGGTTTGAAATTTCTGTGAGGGAATCAATATGGGATAATTGATCAAGTTCATGCAATAACTGTTGTCTCTCCTGCATATAACGATACAAATATCTTACGGCGATTAAAAGAAAAATAATGCCGATGATGCATCCTGCGGTAATACTCCGGGTAATATTGATTTCAATATCATCTAATCGTTCAACGCTATAATCAACCCCAAGCGCCCCCACCAATTTTTCACCGTCTCTAATGCCAACCATACAGCCAATCGTTTTACCATAATCATCAACGTAAACATCTTTATCAATATGAAATTTTCCTTGCCTAATTTCGTCCATATCATCTAGGAAACCAATGGGATAATCATATTTTTCTCTAAAGTTTGAAATATTATCTCTTGTATAATGACTTTTTAATTTATCAAAAACGGCGGGGTTTTGCAGAGTATCCAAAATGAAATACCATTCGTTTTCAATTTTTTTAACCGTATAAATATAACGTATTTTTGGATTGCTGAGATGAATAAGACTAAGGCTTGAAAGCAATTCCAACTGTAATTTCTTATCAAGTACAGGTGAAGAAGCCAGAAGCTCATGTTTCGCAGGATCAATATTTTCATTAATGACATTACATAATTGATATAATTCAGCCTGAATATCGGATTTATTTTCTTTATATAACAATAACCCTGATATCAACGGCATAACGGTAAAGGCAATCACCATCAAAAACCCTTCAGGTCGGAAAAATACTTCTCTGAATGCATATTTATTCGATATTCCGCTCATTCCCTATCCTTTTTTACATTCAAAACCAACATAACCAACATGAAAAATGATAAAAAATGCCACCGATATAAATCAATCCATTTAATATTCTAAATAAAAACATAGGGCTATTAATAAACCGTAAAAAATACCCATATCATAAAATGATAATAATTAATAGAAATGACCAACCTCAGCTGATTTTTGACAAGGCTTTGTAGCCAGATCACGCCTTTATTGTTGTCATTGCCGCGCCTGATGTAGTTTTTTATAGCTTTCAATCAATCTCAGATGTTTATCCAATCCCTCGAGCGTCATACTCGTCTTTGTTAAGCCAGAAAATTTAACATCCCCCGTCACAGACCCCATCACATTTTTCATGACCTGCACGCCGTACATTCGGTTGAGATTTGGGAGATAATCATCCACATCCAATTCATCATCAAGGGTAATGTCAAGTACTGCGCTCATTGCCTGATAAAACAAAACACGGTCCACTGTATTATCATTAAAATTTAAGAAGTCGGCAACGATCTCTTTTGCTTCTTCATATTGCTCTAAGACCAAATAAATCATTATTTTCAGTTCACCAATATCCAACTTGCCCCAAACCGTATTTTCATCAAATTCTATGCCGATTAAACTTGATATAGTCGTATAGTGATCCAGCTCCAACTCTTCAAAACGGTCAAGCAAATCTTCAAGCTCGCCGTCCGTTAAGGAATGAATGTTTAAAATATCTTCTCTGAACATAAGGGCTTTATTGGTATTATCCCAGATTAAATCCTCCGTCGGATAAATTTCTGAATAGCCAGGCACTAATATCCGACAAGCCGTCGCTCCAAAATCGTTATAGGTCGCCACGTAAACCTCTTTTCCAAGATCTGCGAGGATAGCCATCAGGCGTTCGTATTCTGCCGAAGTCGTGCCGCTAAAATCCCATTCGCAAAACGCATAATCATGTTTTGCGCTAAAGAATTTCCATGATATGACACCAGTTGAATCAATAAAATGCTCAACAAAATTATTCGGCTCGGTCACCGCATGGCTATTGAACGTCGGGGGCGGTACGTCATTTAAGCCTTCAAAACTGCGGCCCTGTAATAATTCCGTGAGGGAGCGTTCCAGCGCCACTTCAAAACTTGGGTGCGCCCCAAAGGATGCAAAAACGCCGCCTGTTTTCGGGTTCATCAAGGTCACACACATGACAGGAAACTTCCCCCCCAAAGAGGCATCCTTAACCAAAATGGGAAAACCCTTATTTTCCAGCTCCTCTATCCCTGCCAAAATATGAGGGTATTTTGCGAGAATTTCTTTTGGCACATCGGGCAGAATGATTTCTTGCTCAATAATTTGTCGTTTAACGGCTCGTTCAAATATTTCAGACAGGCATTGCACCTTTGCTTCATACAAATTATTGCCCGCACTCATGCCATTGCTTACAAATAGATTTTCGATCAAGTTAGACGGAAAATAGACCGTTTTCTGGTCTGAATTGCGTGTAAAGGGCAAGGCACAAATTCCCCGTTCGACAAGCCCCGAATTTGTATCAATGAGATGAGACGCCCTTAATTCCCCCTCTGGATTATAGAGTTGCAAGCATCTTTCATCCATCAGCCCCTCTGGCAAAGTATCATTTGGTCCTGCTTTAAACCATTTTTCATCGGGGTAATGGACAAATTTACTGTTTGCGATTTCTTCGCCAAAATAATAATCATTATAGAAAAAATTACAGCTCATCCGTTCAATATATTCGCCCAAGGCCGAACAAAGTGCACTTTCTTTGCTCGCCCCTTTTCCGTTGGTAAAACACATAGGAGACGCCGCTTCTCGCATATGAAGCGACCATACATTGGGGACAATATTGCGCCAAGACGCAATTTCAATTTTAATACCAACATCCGATAGAATAGACGTCATATTGGCAATTGTTTGTTCTAGCGGCAGATCTTTGCCGACAATCATCGTATTACCCTCGCCCCCATAGATTTCTAGCAACGACGCATCATCCAAATTTTCCACAGCATCCAGTTTAAATTCAGGCATTTGCTGAATGACTTTTTTCACCGTGCAGCGATCAGCCGACCTTAAAATACCCACCCGATCACGTTCCGAAATACTGGACGGCAATTCGACTTGAATTTGAAAGGTTTGATTATATCTGTTTTCCGGATCAATAATGTTATTTTGCGAGACCCGAATATCATCTGTTGGGATATCACGGGACAGACAATAAACCTTTACAAAATATGCCGCACAAAGAGCGGAAGAGGCTAAAAAATAATCAAACGGACTTGGCGCAGTTCCATCACCCTTATAGCGAATAGGCTGGTCTGTCGTTATGGTAAAATCATCAAACTTAGCCTCCAGCCGAAGGTTGTCCAAAAAGTTTACAGTGATTTCCATTAGGCTATTCTTTCATGATAATGTGACATCAATAATGCGTCATTGCTTATATCAGATATATCGTTAAATCAAACCTTCTTTACTCTGCTCAGCTTAAGGTTTATCTATTGTCATTTACTCATGATAGGCCTTTATCCATGTCTCTTATCCTTGATACACTTCCAACAACAGAAGAATTTTTTCATAAATTCTGGAACAAAAAACCCTTTGTCGTGCGCAGCATGATACCAAAAGAAATCATAACAGCCCTGATTGATGAAGATCATCTCGCCGGACTTTCTATGGAAGAGGAGGTGCAATCCCGCCTAGTGAAAAAAGGCAAAAAACAGAGCGACTGGACATGCACTTACGGCCCCTTTGACGAGAAGGTCTTTGCAAAATTAGGCGAAGAAGATTGGAGCTTGCTTGTCCAAAATACCGATCAATATCATGATGGAACGGCGGAGCTTCTAAAATATTTTAACTTTTCCCCCCGTTGGCTGCTTGATGATATTATGGTCAGTTTTTCCCCAAAAGGCGGAACGGTGGGTGCTCATACGGACAGCTATCATGTTTTCTTAGTACAAGGCAAAGGCGAAAGACACTGGAAAATCGCTTCTGCCCCCATCAAGAATGAAGATTATATCGAAGACATCTCTCTCAAAATATTAAAAGAATCCTTTGAAGGTGAAGAGGTCACCGTCACAGAAGGTGATGTCATTTACATTCCCCCAAGATTTGCTCACCAAGGGGTCAGTTTAAAGCCGTCCCTCACCTATTCCGTGGGGTTTCTAGGCCCAACCTTGTCCGAGATGCTCACCGAATTTGGTCATTATATCGAGGAACATCACGTGGATATCCCTCGATATTTGGGTCAAAATCTTACCGAAAGCGCCGTTCCATTTCATATTGCCCCAAACCATATTGATGATTTAAAGTCTTTTATGACAGATATTTTCGATCAGGATTATTTCATCAAATGGTTGACCCATTATTTTACCAGCCCAATACAAACTTATGAGGACGACTATGATAATGTAGAGGACATCATCGCTAGAAACACCATGCTGATCAAGCCACCCTCGTTAAAAATAATGTTTACTCCACTAAAGTCTCCACAAAAATATTGTATTTCGGCAGGTGATGTGTCCTTTGAGCTGGATTTTGTCGATCTGTTCCTCGTTAATATGATGGCACAGGAAACCCCATTTTCAGCGGGAATATTTACTAACCATATTGAAATATTACAAAATTTACTCGAACATAATATTCTAAAAATAGCCGAAGTATAATGAAGATATCTGTTGCATTTTTTGTAGTATCCATAACAAGAATGACAATATATAACTTATAACATATTGTTTTATATAGATAAAATGAGAAAACTGGTGCCGCTGGGGAGAATTGAACTCCCGGCCTCATCATTACCAATGATGCGCTCTACCACTGAGCTACAGCGGCCCTGACACATAATCTGCCAAGACATTTTGGAATGGCGCGGAAGATGCCACAGCTTTTATGACTGTGCAAGCCTATTCTATAATAATTTGCGATTTTCAAAGATTGCCTTTAAATAGTGCCTATTGATTGCAATAATAGAATAATTAGACATAATCCGCATATGCTTAAGGATGCCTTCATGAGCAAAGCTGAAAAGCAAAAAGAAAAACAAAAACGTTTGTCCCAAGCGCTTAAAGACAATTTAAAGCGTCGCAAACTGCAATCCACCCCAGAACCCAAAAAGGATATGAACCATAACCACGAAATCCAAGATGAAAAAGAAGAAAACAAGTCCCATAGCTCTTGTGAATAACATTATTCTAGGGTAAAAAATATAAATCAAAAAATTAAGCAATAAGGATTACGCTCTATGGCAATCATGTCGGATAAATGGATCAGAGAAAAAGCCGTCAATCATGGCATGATTGAACCTTTTGAAGACCGTCAAAAACGTGATGGTGTGATATCTTATGGCCTATCTTCTTATGGGTATGATGCCCGTGTTTCCAGTGAATTCAAAATATTTACTGATGTAGATTCTGTGACCGTTGATCCAAAAAACTTTGCCTCCAAAAGTTTTGTCGACAGACCTGGAGAGACCTGTATCATTCCACCAAATTCCTTTGCCCTTGCCAGAACTGTGGAATATTTCCGCATTCCAGAAAATGTTTTGGTTATATGTCTGGGCAAATCCACCTATGCTCGCTGCGGCATCATTGTTAATGTAACCCCTCTTGAACCCGGCTGGGAAGGTCATGTCACCTTGGAATTTTCCAATACAACCCCCCTACCCGCTAAAATTTATGCCCATGAGGGGGCTTGTCAATTTTTATTCTTTGAAGGAAACGAACCTTGCGAAGTTCCCTATAATGCACGTGCGGGCAAATATATGGGCCAAACTGGTGTCACACTACCTAAACTATAAAACATTCTTGAACAGAACGGGGCCTATATGGAAAAAATTATTATTGAGGGTGGTTACCGGCTTGAAGGCGAGCTCCCCATTAGTGGTGCCAAAAATGCGGCCCTACCCCTCATGTGTGCGGGACTGTTAACCAAGGGCGGGCTTACACTTCATAATTTACCAAATCTTGCAGACATCAAAACACTGGCAAGCCTTCTGACCGAGCTTGGCTGTCATATCACCTATGAAAAAGACGGTTGGGACAGGGGACTTGGTCAAAGCATGACCATTAAGGCCGATCATATAACAAGCACAACCGCACCCTATGATATCGTCCGAAAAATGCGCGCCTCTATATTGGTGCTTGGCCCTTTGCTTGCTCGGGAGGGTGAGGCGATTGTCTCGCTCCCCGGTGGTTGCGCTATTGGCAACCGCCCCATTGATTTACATCTCAAGGGTTTTGAAGATATTGGCGCGAGCATTGAATTAAAAGAGGGTTATGTACGTTCCTCTGGAAAACTCCGTGGCGGAACAATATATTTCCCAACCGTCTCCGTAGGGGCAACGGAAAATATCCTCATGGCGGCGTGCCTTGCCCAAGGCACAACGACCATTGAAAATGCGGCAAAAGAACCTGAAATAACAGATCTCGCCCAATGTCTTGTTGCTATGGGTGCCAAAATTACAGGTATTGGGTCATCCCGCCTTGTGGTCGAAGGAGTGCCTGAACTTCACGGCGCTGAATATACCGTTATGCCAGACAGAATAGAGGCAGGGAGTTACGCCGTTGCTGCCGCAATGACCCATGGTGAATTAGAGCTCATCGGTAAAAATCTACCCGAAGTTATGACGGGCACCCTCGGAATTCTTAAAAAAGCAGGCCTTACTTTCATCAATACGGATAAAGGACTCATTACGAGGCTCACCAATGATAAAATCATTGGCATTAATGCGGTAACCAATCCCTATCCTGGGTTTCCAACCGATATGCAGGCCCAACTGATGGCCATGATGACGCTTTGCGAGGGGGCATCTGTCATCACCGAAACCATATTTGAAAATAGATTTATGCATGTGCCAGAATTATGTCGTATGGGAGCGGATATTACCATCAATGGTTCAACGGCCACCATTCGTGGCATAAAACGGCTTTTGGGTGCCCCTGTTATGGCCACTGACCTTAGGGCTTCTATGTCACTTGTCCTTGCGGGACTTGCCGCCGAGGATATCACGGAAGTAAACCGAATTTATCATCTTGATCGTGGCTATGAGCGTCTGGTTCAAAAGCTTGAGGCATGTGGGGCAAAAATATCACGTATGAAGACAGACAATATTTAACATGTTAAAATACCGAGGTAAAACACAAGGAACGGCCATTGGAAAATCTGAAGCTTAGGGCTGAAGACATCGAAGACATTACGATCCTGTCGGCATATCTTCAGGATGCGATTACAAAAATGGGTGATATTACCTATCAAGGTAGTGCCCGCCGTTTTATCATGATGCTGAACCGTTACGTGTGGGAAGATAACTGCTCCGACACCGATGAATTTAGCCTTAAAAGCGATCCTGACGATCGTAAAAATTGTTGCCGCATAAGAACGGGGCTACATTTTGAAGATGTCCTTGCCATTAACAGTCAAAATATTGCGATGTCTTTGAAAGAACATCCCTTAGTACTTCTCTCCATTGAGGCTCGAAAAACTCCATCCGAAACCTTTCTTCTTGATTTTATCTTTTCAGGTCACGGAGTTATCCGACTTGAATGTGAGATAATATCTGGCTTTATGAAGGATATAGGGGAACCATGGTCTGCCAAATGCCACCCTAAACATAAAATTCTTAATGCACTGCAGGATGATAATCCCGAAAACACTGGATAGTTGCGCAACAATTTTGTACAAGAAGGCATTTTTTAAATTGTAGGAGTATAATGAAGGTGTCTTCCAATGAAGCGATGATCATGGCGCTGCCTAAGGGCCGTATTCTAGATGAAGTCATGCCAATAATCCGTGCCGCAGGAATCATACCCGAGCCTGATTTTGACAATCCTAAATCTCGAAAACTAACATTCGATACCAACAATCCCTTACTTAAAATTATTCGGGTAAGAAGCTTTGACGTGGCAACCTTCGTTGCCTTTGGTGCCGCACATCTCGGGGTTGCGGGAAATGACGTCTTGTTGGAATTTGATTATCCTGAGATATACGCCCCCCTTGATCTGGATATTGGTCATTGTCATCTTTCCGTTGCTGAACTGGAATCTTTAAGCATTGGGGATGATCCAAGCCGATGGAGCCACGTTCGGGTCGCTACAAAATACCCAAATCTCACCCGTAAGCATTTTGCCAAACGAGGCGTGCAGGCCGAATGTATCAAACTTAACGGGGCGATGGAACTTGCACCTAGTCTCGGGTTATGTCAACGCATTGTGGATTTGGTGAGCACAGGGGCAACGCTTAAGGCAAATGGTTTGGTCGAGGTGGAAAAAATTATCGACATCACCTCCCGTTTTATTATTAACCGCACAGCATTTAAAACCAGAAATTCAGAAATCAGTGCTATATTACAAAATATTAGCGTGCGCAGTGATTTAACTTAAAATCAATGAGGTGAATATTTGATGGTGACAACCTTAAACATAAAAGACACAAATTTTGATCAGGATTTTTCGGCATTTCTCTCTGCTCGTCGGGACTCAGATCACGATGTGTCCGAGGTCGTAAAATCCATTTTAAAAGATATTCAGGTCCGTGGTGATCAGGCCTTATTTGAGTATACCCAAAAATTTGACAAATTTGATCTAAACCCCAAAACCATAAGGGTAAGCAATCATGAGCTTAAAGAAGCCAAAAGCCAGTGTAGTAACAAGACCTTAAAAGCCTTGGCCTATGCAGCTGACCGCATTAAAAAATTTCATGTCCGCCATTTACCACAGGATGATCACTATACAGATGAACAAGGCGTGTCATTGTCTGTGCGTTGGCAGGCTGTTTCTGCTGCGGGAATTTATGTCCCAGGGGGCAAGGCCGTCTATCCCTCATCGGTTCTTATGAATGCCCTGCCCGCCAAATGTGCAGGCGTTGAGCGCATTGTTATGGTCGTGCCGGCTCCGAATGGCAGTCTTAACCCCTTGGTGTTAGCGGCGGCTGAACTTTCTGGCATTACGGAAATCTATAAAGTTGGCGGAGCGCAGGCTATCGCAGCTCTTGCCTACGGGACAGAGTCCATTGCTCCCGTTGATGTGATAACGGGTCCTGGCAATGCCTATGTTGCCGCAGCAAAACGTGAAGTTTTCGGTACCGTTGGTATTGATATGATCGCAGGACCCTCAGAAATTCTGGTTGTGGCGGACGGTAAAAACAATCCTCATTGGATTGCCATGGACTTGCTTTCCCAAGCGGAGCATGACGAGGTTGCCCAGTCCATCTTAATCACAGATGATGCAACCTTTGCCAGCGCCACCTGCAAAGCAATCGAAGACCATCTCAGAGACCTTCCCAAAGCCCATATTGCCCGCAAAAGTTGGGAAAATCATGGGGCAATTATTGTGGTCAACACCATGGATCAAGCCATACCCCTGATTGACAGACTAGCGCCAGAGCATTTGGAACTTGCCGTTGATAACCCACGTGCCATGGCCGCTAAAATCCACCATGCGGGGTCAATTTTCCTTGGACGCTATACACCAGAAGCCATTGGTGATTATGTGGCAGGGCCAAACCATGTTCTGCCCACCGCCCGCAGCGCACGTTTTTCTTCGGGATTAAGTGTTCTTAATTTTATGAAAAGGAATAGTCTGATAGAATGCACCGAGAAAAGCCTTTCTCTCATTGGGCCTATGGCCATGACACTTGCCCATGAGGAGGGTTTAGATGCTCACGCCAGATCCATTGGCATAAGACTTAAAGGTTAGAAATGAGACAGGAAAATCGGACATAGATCAATGAGTCCAAATCATAGAATTTGCCATATCGAACTGGATGATAAATCAATCATTCGCCGCAATGCGGATATTGATCACGAGCGTCGTGTGGCAATTTTTGATCTATTGGAAGAAAATTATTACTGCCCTTTGGAAATATTGCCTGACAATTACGAAGGGCCTTTTCATATTAAGTTACGCATTGAAGACAACCGTTTGGCCATGGATATTAATTCAACCGAAAATTATAAACTCACCACTATAATGCTCCCCTTATCCATGCTACGCAGAGTTATTAAAGAGTATTTTCATATCTGTGACAGTTACTTTACGGCCATAAAAACCGCTAGCCCAAGACAAATTGAGACAATTGATATGGCACGAAGAAGTCTCCATAATGAGGGATCCGAAATACTACAAGAAAGGCTGAGTGAAAAAGTAAAAATAGACTTCCATACAGCGCGCCGTCTGTTTACTTTGATATGCGTTTTGCAGATTAGATAACATGCCCATTATTCATCCCAGCAGCTCACTGTCCCTAGGCTCTCCAGAGTTAACAGATCACATCCCATCTCTAAGCATGCCAGATAGCGTATTATTTATCTGTAATTTTAATGCGGTGCGCTCCCCTATGGCGGAGGCCTTAACAAAATATTTTTGTGGCCATAGACTTTATGTGGAAAGTGCGGGGATTCGAGCGGAAGACGACTGTGTTGATCCCTTCTCAATTGCCGTCATGGAGGAGTTAGGCCTTGACATATCAGGTCACGTCCCAAAAAAAATTGAGGATCTTATGGATAATTCCTTTGATCTTATCGTGACCCTAAGTGCTGAAGCCCAACATAAGGCCATAGACCTTACCCGCACCCTTGACTGTAAAGTAGAATATTGGCCAACCCTTGACCCCACGGCTGTATCGGGTAGCCGTGAGAATATTATGACGGCCTTTCGTCAAACACGCGATATGTTAACCGAAAAAATAAAAAAACGATTTGTCATTGAATATTTTCCTCATGTTTAAGAAATATCACTGATTATTTTCTATATTTTTCCCTGTCTAGCGTTTTTTTCCATCTAAATGGTTCGAAAACAACAAAATATCTTGAAAATTCTGTAGTTTAAGCTATTTATCTCCACAAGTAATATTTATAAGGAGCCATAATGGCAAAAGAAGAATTATTGGAAATGCGCGGCGTCGTAACAGAATTACTGCCCAATGCTATGTTCCGTGTAAAACTTGAAAATGACCATGAGGTATTGGGCCACACGGCGGGAAAAATGCGTAAAAACCGTATTCGTGTTCTGGTGGGTGATGATGTTCTTGTTGAAATGACCCCCTATGATCTGTCTAAGGGTCGCATTACCTATCGTTTCAAATAAGGGGCTTGGGCTCGATTTTGTTGCCTCATAACGATTCCGGCTTCACAAATTCTTACGGGATCGGTTAATCTATATTCATGACGTCATCAGAAACACCCTATATCAATAAGACTACCGCTGATCTGATTTTGGCTTCGGCATCCCCAAGAAGATTGGATCTTCTGGCGCAGATCGGCATTACACCAAAACGCATCATAGCCGCAGATACAGATGAAACGCCCCTGCCTCATGAAAATCCAAGACAACTGGCTCTGCGCCTTGCCCAAGAGAAAGCGGCCTTCATTCTGCAACATCATAAGAACAGCTATATTCTTGCTGCCGACACTGTCGTTGCGGTGGGAACACGCATTTTAGGTAAGGCCGCAACAAAGGATGAGGCAAAAAAATTTCTTTCTCTTCTCTCGGGGCGGCGGCACAGGGTCTATAGTGGAATTTCTCTGATCACCCCTGATGGGCGGCAATTAGGGCGAGCGGTTGCCACCACGGTTACCTTTAAGTCTATGTCACAAACTGATATGGAATATTATCTCAGCCATAACGAGTGGCAGGGCAAGGCTGGTGCCTATGCCATCCAAGGCATAGCAGCTGGCTTTATAAAAAGCATCAACGGATCCTATAGCAATGTAGTGGGGTTGCCGCTTTTTGAAACCGTCAATATGTTACGAGGGAATGGTTATGTCTTCTAATATTTTAATCAATGCAGCGATTGGCGAATTTCGTGTTGCCCATTTGAATTATAACAAACCCGTCGAAGTAAGACTTTTTCGTGACCATGAACCGTCGCTTATGGGAGCCATTTTTTACGGTCGTGTCATATCCTTAAACAGCGAATTTCAGGCCGCTTTTGTTGATTTGGGCAATGATATCACGGGCTTTCTTCCTCTCAAATTATTGCCAAAACGGGCAGGAAAAAAGCCAAAAGACCTCACAGAATTGCTCAACGAAGGACAAAAGATAATTGTTCAGGTCACCAGTGATGCGGTGGACGACAAATCTGTCAAGCTCACCGGCCGTATTGAAATTATCAGTTCAGCCGTCATTCTTCATCCCTTTCGGGAAGGCGCCTTTATTTCAAGCCGCATCAAAGACCCCATCCGCCGAGAAAATCTGAAAAAATTCGCAAGCACAATAGACTTGCAAGGTTTGGGTCTTACCCTAAGAACAGAGGCCGAACATCTCTCCCCTGATGAGATCGCAAAAACCGCCCATCATCTTATTCGTCATTGGATCCGGGCCTATGACAATAGAGAAAAAAACAAAGTGCCATTTTTAATGTCCCAAGGTCCCGATAGTCTTTTACAAATCATGCGGGAATACGGCAGCACAAAACATGACAAGATCATTTTTGATCAAGCCTCTGCTCTAAGAAAAGCCCAAAAATGGGCAAAAGAATTTTCCCCGGACCTTCTGTCTCGTATGATATTGCACCAAAACAGCGTGGCCCTATTTGACTATTTTGCGGTGGAGGAAGAACTAGATAAAATATTTGATAAACATGTCAACCTATACTCTGGTGCATGGATTACCATTGAACAAACAGAGGCCATGATCGTCGTTGATGTTAATATGGGCAATGCCAAGCTGCATAGCGATCCCGCCAAACAAAGGCTCGCTATAAATCTTGCCGCCGCAAAGGAAATTTTCCGTCAAATACGCCTTCGGGGATTAAGCGGTATTATTGTTATCGATTTTATTAATATGTCTGAAAAGTCGGACATCAGCAATCTTTTGACCGTTATTGATAATCTTATTCTAGATGACCCCATACAAATTCAACGCAGTAACATATCAGCATTTGGGTTATTGGAAGTGGTGCGAAAGGCAAGCCATCTCCCCCTGCACCGTCAACTTCTCTCAGACAATCTTCCCGCAGCCAAGACGGAAACATTGGCCTTATCACTGCTGCGCTCAGCAGAACAGGATGCCATCCAAAAACCTGGCATCCCCCACAGCGTAAAGACCACGATACCAGTCAAACAATGGCTTGAAAATCATTCGGAACTTCTGGAAAAATTTACCGAGCGCACGGGAAGCCCGCTTATTTTGAATGCAAGCGCTTAAGGATTGAAAAGATGAAAGCTGCCAACAGCAATAATATGTGCCCCATTTGCAAAAAACATCCCGCAGAGCCAAAATTTCATCCCTTTTGTTCTGCTCGCTGTGCGGATGTGGATTTAGGCCGTTGGTTCAAGGGAAGCTATGCGATTCCCGATAACGAACCTGTGGCGTCTAAAAATGATTTAGACGACATGGATTAACCCCACCAAGACCGCTGAAAACTTGGACTTTTGGCGAGGGTGCATTTTTTTTAAACGAGTGCTGGACAGACCTGTTGTTTTTTTCTATAACCCATCCACTCATGTAAGTGAGCCCCTATCTGATCCCATATGCCCGGGTAGCTCAGGGGTAGAGCAGCGGACTGAAAATCCGCGTGTCGGTGGTTCAAATCCGCCCCCGGGCACCATTAAAACAGCCTCCACTTTGTGGGGGTTTTTTTAATGGTTTGGGGGAGCGGTGAGAGCCACTGTTCAGCCGAAGTGAAACGAAGGCAACAACCGAGCAAAGCGCGCGTTGATAAATCCGCCCCATTATGATGCCCGGGATTTTATTCTAGGGAGCACCATTAAAACAGCCTCCACTTTGTGGGGGTTTTTTTAATGGTTTGGGGGAGCGGCGAGAACCACTGTTCAGCCGAAGTGAAACGAAGGCAACAGATTTTCTCTTATTTTAAGATCTAAAAACCCCATATTTATCTGATCCTGTAAATAAATTTGTTTAGTCAATTATGTTTGGTTTTGCGATAATCTGTAGAATTTCTGCGTTGAATGATCTTGTTTAATTTTATTATTCCTTTAAAATTTAACAAAAAGGAAAGCAACATGATCACTTTGACAGTCAACGGTAAAAAATTAAATTATTCAGGGGATGGTGATATGCCTCTGCTTTGGTATCTTAGAGAAGATGCTAACCTTCAAGGCACAAAATTTGGATGTGGCATAGGCGAATGTGGTGCATGCACCGTCCATATTGATGGTTCTGCCGTACGATCTTGTGGCGTACAAATGGGCGATCTTAATGGCGTCAGTGTTACCACTATTGAAGGATTGGCAACAAATAATGAATTACATGCCGTACAAAAAGCTTGGATCGAAGAGGATGTGCCTCAGTGTGGTTATTGTCAGACTGGTCAAATTATGGCGACAGTTGATCTTTTAAAAAATTTCCCCAATCCAACAGATGAAGAAATAGATAACAACCACACTAATCTTTGTCGATGTGGTACATATGATCGCATTAGAAAAGCTATCCATAGAGCTGCATACCTAATGAAATCTGAGGATTAATCATGAATATTTCAAAATCAATTTCAAGACGTAATACCTTAAAAATATTTGTTTCTGCAGGTGCCTTAACAGTGTGCATGCCAATGATACCAATTTTTGGTCAGGAAGATGGTCAAGCTGCAGATACATTGTTTGATGGAAAATTAGGTCCTTTCGTCCAAATCAACGCAAATAACACCATTACAATTGGTGCGCCTGTACCTGATATGGGAACGGGCATCTCAACCACTTTACCCATGATTGTTGCTAATGAGTTAGATGCAGACTGGGAAACTATCATAGTAGAGATGATCCCAAATTCTCATTTCATGGATGAAAAGAATAGGCAAGTATTGGATTATGTTCTGCAGGGGACAGGCGGCAGTGGATCAGTCACAAATGCTTGGCAACCGTTAAGAGAGTGCGGGGCATTAGCAAAATACCTCATTCTCAAGGCCGCAGAAAAAGACTTATTAATTTCCCAAAAAGATATGGTGACAGAAAACAGCTATGTAATTGTCAAATCTTCGGGCAAAAAATATCCGTATTCAGCGTTCGCTGACACCGCCGCCAAAATAAAAGTACCCGGTTTGAAAAAGAAAACTTCCCAATGGGGTGATTATTTATTGAGAAAAGTTGATTTTTCAGAAACTAAGTCAGGTCCAACCATAAAAGTCCAAGGAGCGGGCAATATCGTTGGCAAACCGAAGGGTCAAAAACTAGCCCGCGATATTGTAACTGGAAATATAGAGTTTGGGTTTGATAAGAATTTCGATAACCAATTAGTGGCGATGATAGAACGCTGTCCACATTATTATGGAAAGGTAAAGAGCTTTGATGCCACCGCCGCTTTAAAAGTGAACAATGTAGTCGATGTAATCGAAATACCGCACCTAGGTGAAGAAGGTCAATTGAAATTAAATTCTCCTGGTGTAGCGGTTATTGCAACCAACATTTGGGCAGCAAAAAAGGGGCGTGAGGCATTAAAAATTGTTTGGGACAAGGGCAATTTTAGCCACGAAAATAATGCGTGGCACGCACAAGAAATGAGAGATGCCATATCGCGGGATGATGTGAAAACGTTAGATGAAAAAGGCGACGTTGATGAGGCATTAAAAACATCAGAAAAAATTTTTGAAAGGGAATATGAAGTTCCATTCTGGGAACATTTTTGCATGGAACCATTAAGCTGTTCAGCTCATGTCATGCAAAACGAAGTTATCATAAAAGCAGGCCATCAATTCCCAGAAACCATTGCTCCATATGTAGCTAAGGCAACAGGTGTTCCTTTTGAAAACATTCATGTTGAAAATGGACGAATTGGTGGAGGTTATGGCCGTAAGGCAACTATTGATTTTGTTTCTGAACCCGTATTTCTTTCACAAAAAACAGGCCGTCCCGTTAAAGTTTACTGGACACGTGAGGATGACGTACGTCATGGCTTTATTAATTCTTCAGCCCTATATAGAATTAAAGCAGGCGTGGATGAAAATGGCAATCTAAAGGCGTGGGATGCCATATCATCTAGAAAAGGTACGGCATGGATGGAGGGTTTCCCCGAAAAGCACGTCCCAAACTCTAGACTAAAAAGAGCCTATCCTAAAATAAAGGTCCCAACGGGTGCTTGGCGTGGGCCGGGGCACAATACAACAGGCTTTGTAATAGAAAGTATGATTGATGAGATCGCAGTTGGTCTGAATAAGGACCCACTGGACTATCGTCTAGAAATTCTTGGTGTTGATAAAGAATACCCTTTCAACAGTTGGACACCTGTCCCCGTTAAGAATAAAACAATTAGTAGTGCTCGCATGAAAGGCGTTCTTCGTCTTGCTGCAGAAAAAGCTGGATGGGGCAAAAAAATGCCTAATGGTCAAGGACGTGGTATTGCCAGTTGTTTCACCTTCGGCAGTTATGCTGCAATGGTGGTTGATGTTTTTGTAGATGATAAAGGTAATTTGACAGTTTTAAAGGTTACTGGGGCTGCGGATTGTGGTTTGGTTATCAACCCCCTAGGTGCGAAGGCACAAATGGAGGGAGGTTGTATGGATGGCCTGTCAGCCGCCATTTATCAAAATATTCAATTTGATGACGGTCGTATAACGACAGGCAATTTTAATGATATTCCACTTGTCAGAATTAATGAAGCCATTAAGGCCTTTGATTTTCATTTTGTAGACAGCAATGAAATTCCAACGGGCCTTGGGGAAATAGCATTGCCCCCCTTCATACCCGCATTGATGAACGCTATTTATAATGCAACAGGAAAACGGATTAGAAAATTCCCACTGGGTGATCAACTAAAAACGTAAGCTTTTAATACGATTAACACAAACTCTACTTCGTCATAAACTGAAAATCCGTGTATCGGAGGTTTAAAAGTCTGCCTTTGCTTTTGGTAATTTTTGATAGGCATTATTTTTATTGTAATAATCACGAATGCTTTCAGCAGATTTGATATATTCCCATGCTAATTTGGTGCTAATGATAGGGGATTGGAATTGCACCATCATAACGGGAGCATAAATAATTCTTGCCGCTTCCAATCTTCGTGAAAGCGTGTCATAGGCTGATGTTATGGGGGCGGCAACACAATTCATATTATTATAGGGACTTGCTCCACAAGGATGACTGAAGCTGTTTTTCATCGCCCAACGATCCCCTTTTTTATCTACCCCAACCAAAAGTTCTTCTCTTTGCGCAACGGGGGCAAATGCCGCATCATGATAAATGAGCCAATTCAGTTCATTGGTGCCAAATGCAGAACCATCCCGAGCGTGAACGCTTTCTGGCGCATAGGTTGGCGGTCCAAAGAGATCTCTTATTTGTGCCATCAAGGATGCTTGATCATACTGGCTGCCATTGGCGAAACTTTGTGTGTAACTAAAGGAATAAACCAATTTAAACGCACTAGTATCAACAGGAAATTGTTCATATTCTATTTTTTTCCTCTCGCCTCTTTGGCCACGGTAATCCCCTTGTTGCTGTGTGTATTTTTCCTTTATTTCATTGAATTTCTTTTTACCATTTTTAATCAGTGCCTTTAGGGAATCATCAAATTCATTCATTGTTTCATCATCAACGGCAACGGTTTGATATTCAATAGTATACCGTTTTATAAGTTTCCCCTTTTCTTCTACGGATTTCCCTCTTTGCTGGGAACGAGTTACTTCCTCTTGTTGACCATTGATTTCAACGAGATCTTTGCTGTAAACATTATAGCCAATTTTTTCAAATCCTTCATCCACAAGAATGTCATTAATTAAAACTTCGGGCATACCTAAACGCATACCTTTAATTTTTATGTCCAAAACTTTTTTGCTATCCGCATGGGCCACATTCCAGGGTGCATTATGTCCCCCATATAAGTCAAGTTTTGCAGGGTCTTTAACGCTTTGCGTTGATGACTGTTTTGGTTCTTCAGACGACGTTGACATATCCTTCTGATCGGTTTCTTCATTTTGGGAGTCTACAGCATCTTTTGCTTCCTCTACAATTTTCTGCTCAACCGTTTCCTTTATCTTTGATTTGATGCCTTTCAACCAACTCTGAGCATAGATCGGTTGAAAATTCACGGCTTGAAATAATAAAAAGGTCGTGGTAAATATTAGCAACCTCATATATCTATCCTTCCAAAATATTGATTTTTAAAATTTCTACATGGTTAGAAATCAATTATAATAGCAAAGAACACATAATATTTCTACCAGAAAAAATTGAGCTTCTCGCTCGCTAAAGGGAATATATTGTGTATTTATAAGAACAGACTAATTCTGAAATACGTAATGACCAGGGGCATCTGCCAGAGGGCGCAGACCAGCCTTTGGATTTCCCATGCTTGGTGGGGCGACCGATTGTCCAGATCGCTCATCAAGCCAATTAATCCATGCGCTCCACCAAGAACCGTCATGTTCTGGCGTTTCCTTTAACCAACTATCAGGATCCTGATATTGAGATTCTGATGTTTTGGTCTTGATCTGATAATGACGTCCTTTATGGCCAATTTCAGAGACTATGCCCGCATTATGTCCTCCGCTGGTCAAGACAAAGGTCACCTCTGTATCCAATAATTGATGTATTTTATAAACAGATCGCCAAGGAGCCACATGATCCCGCACGGTACCCACGGCAAAAATTGGCTGTCTGATATCGCTCAACATCACAGGCTGTTCACCCACCTTGAATTGCCCCGTCGCAAGAGCGTTATTCAGAAACAATTGCCGTAAATATTCGCTATGCATTCGGTAAGGCATTCGGGTTGTATCGCTATTCCAAACCATAAGGTCGGTTTCATCTCTCCGTTCTCCCATCATATAATTGCGCACCATGCGGGACCAGATCAGATCATTGGACTGCAAAAGCTGGAAAGTTCCTGACATTTTATGTGTATCCAGAAAACCCTTTTCCCACATCATATCCTCTAAAAAAACGAGCTGACTGTCATTAATGAAAAGACTGAGCTCACCAGCCTCTGTGAAATCTGTCTGAGCTGCAAAAAGGGTTATTGAGGCCAAACGATCATCGCCGTCCCGCGCCATGGCCGATGCGGCAATAGACAGTAACGTACCGCCAAGACAATAACCCGCCGTATGGATTTTTTCATTGGGTATAATCTTTGACATCACGTCCAATGCCTCCATTACACCCATTTGGCGATAGTCGTCCATACCCAAATCACGGTCATTTTCATCAGGATTTTTCCAAGAAATCATAAAAACCGTATAGCCCTGTTCTGTGAGATATTTGACCAAAGAATTATGGGGACTTAGATCAAGAATATAGTATTTCATAATCCATGCAGGAACAATCAAGATAGGCTCGGGACGCACGCTGTCCGTACAGGATTCATATTGAATAAGTTCCATAAGGCGATTTTGGAAAATCACTTTTCCCTTCGTTGCCGCAATATTTTGACCAACCTTATAGGTTTCAGACTTTGGCTTTGTTCCATTCATCAAATCTGCCATATCATCCCTATAATTTTGCAGGCCTCGTAGCAAATTTTTCCCCTTCTCCTCGATTGTTCGTTCAATTACCTCTGGGTTTGTCATGAAAAAATTTGAGGGTGAGAAAATATCTAATATTTGCCGTGTCGAAAATTCCATCACATTTTCATGTTGTTGGGTAACACCTCTGATCCCCGTTGTTGCATTATACCACCATTGCTGATTAAGCAAAAAGGACTGGTATATTATATTATAGGGCCATTTTTGCCACGCTTGCCCTGTAAAACGCCTGTCCTGTGGCAGGGGTTCAATACAGGGACCATCCGAGTTTTCTGTTTTTCTGAAATCTGTACAATTACAGGTATAATGAGCAAGTTTTGTGGTTTTTCGAGCGATTTTTTCTATGAGTTCAACTTGCTTTCCGGGGGAAAACATCAAATGTTGCGCCCAATCAGCATAGGCTCCCAACAAAGCAATAGGGGACAAACCACCCGTAAATTTAGCGGCAGAGGCGTGTAAGGTACGATCAATGGCATCAGAAAGACCAGATGAGCGATAAATATCATTATCATAGGCCATAGGCGACGGCACAAAGGGTACAATATTATTTGCAGCCTTACATTTTGTTACGGGCTTTACAGCTTTTTCCATAATATTTTCCTTCGTGATTAAAAGAATAAAATATCAATATATTTCGAGCCATACGCAACAAGACAGACACCAACCACCGTCACTCACACCTATAATATAAGCAAAAAAAATGTGCGCACAAGAGGCGCACATCATCTTTACTTTTGTGTCATAAAACAGAAATTAATCCACGTTAAATTCAACACCCTGAGCCAGAGGAAGTTCCCGTGAATAATTAATGGTGTTGGTGGCACGGCGCATATAGCCTTTCCAAGCATCAGAGCCAGATTCACGGCCACCACCTGTTTCTTTCTCACCGCCAAAGGCTCCACCAATTTCTGCACCGCTTGGACCAATATTGACATTGGCGATACCGCAGTCCGATCCTAATGATGACAAGAAATATTCCGTTTCCCGCACATCTGTAGAAAAAATACAAGAAGACAAACCTTGCGGTACATCATTTTGCAATTTTATGGCCTCATCCAAGCAATCATAGGTTAAAACATATAGAATGGGTGCAAATGTTTCATGTTTGACCACATCGCTTTGAGCGGGCATTTCAACAATAGCAGGCCGAACATAATAACCATTGGGATATTCATTGCTCAACACACGCTCGCCCCCAACAATCTTGCCCCCCTGCTCTTTGGCTTGGGCAAGTGCATTCTGCATGGCATCATAGGAATCCTTATCAATCAATGGTCCAATTAAACTCCCCTTCTCCATAGGATCACCAATTTTAATGGTGGCATAGGCCTTTTGAATTTTTGGCAATAGTTTATCTTTAACGTCTTTATGCACAATCATTCGACGTAGGGTGGTGCAACGCTGACCTGCGGTTCCCACGGCACTGAATAATGTTGCCCGCAAAGCCATATCAAGATCAGCCTCAGGGGTCACAATCATGGCATTGTTACCGCCAAGCTCTAGGATTGAACGGCCAAAACGTTCGGCAACCTTTGTTCCAACGATGCGCCCCATGCGGGTGCTTCCTGTGGCACTGATAACGGGCACATCTGGACTTGCGACCAAAACCTCACCCACTTCACGTCCCCCATTGGCAATCTGGCTCAAATGAGCGGGTGCTGTGCCAAATCTTTTCATCGCACGATCAAATATCTTACCACAAGCAATCGCCGTGAGCGGTGTTTTCTCAGACGGCTTCCAGATCACAGCATTACCACATACAATTGCAAGCGCCGTGTTCCATGCCCATACCGCAACGGGAAAGTTAAAGGCCGAAATGACCCCGCAAACCCCCAAAGGATGCCATGTTTCCCGCATAAAATGACCAGGGCGTTCAGAGGCAATTGTTAGACCGTACAACTGACGGGAAAGGCCAACGGCAAAATCACAAATATCGATCATTTCCTGAACTTCCCCAAGGCCTTCCTGTAAAACCTTACCACATTCAAGAGTAACAAGCTTGCCGAGATCTTCTTTTGATTTTCTGAGCTCCTCACCAAGAAGCCGCACAAGCTCACCACGTTTTGGAGCGGGAACATCACGCCATGCCAAAAACGCTTCCTTAGCCTGCCCGATCATATGCGTTACTTCAGCGCCATCAACTTCGGGAACCGATGCAATCTTACTGCCGTCGGTTGGGGAATAAACCGCTAACGTACCATTTTTGTAATCTTGCTCATCCAAACCGAGGTTTTTTAAAATTTTTTCATAAGACATCTATAATTTCCTTAATAATTATTTTTAGTTTTCTTTACTATGTTACATCATAGGCAATAGGGGGGCATCCGTTTTTGCGGCGACCTCGTCAAAATCCACACCAGGTGCAAGGGCGCGCAAGCGAAAACCTTCTGGTGTGACTTCAACAATGGCAAGGTCTGTATAAATTCTGGTGACAACCTTCTGTCCTGTTAAAGGATAGCTACATTTCTCAACAAGCTTTGCCGCACCGTCCTTGGTGATATGTTGAGTGATAACAAAGATGGTTTTAACTCCTGCCACCAAATCCATAGCACCACCAACAGCTGGAATAGCATCTGGCTCGCCCGTTGACCAGTTGGCAAGATCACCCGTCTCTGACACCTGCATAGCACCTAAAACACAAACATCAATATGTCCGCCACGGATCATGGCAAAACTATCCCCATGGTGGAAATAACTGGCACCTGATAGTGCCGTCACGGCTTTCTTACCTGCATTGATAAGTTCTGGATCTTCCTGTCCTGCCTTGGGGGATGGTCCCATGCCCAGCAAACCATTTTCCGTATGATAGATAAACTCACGTCCCTTGGGGACAAATTTCGCCACAAGTTCTGGAATCCCAATACCAAGATTTACATAAGACCCATCGGGAATATCCTGCGCACAAAGTTCCGCCATCTGTTCACGGGTCCAACCTTTTATATCTTTTACTTTATCGCTCATGGATAACTGATCCCTTCTGCAATAAGTTTAGATTCGATAAGGGGATCTGATACCTCAACCACACGATTGACAAAGATATTAGGAGTGATGACATGTTCTGGGTCAATATCGCCCGTGGGAACAATTTTATGTGCCTGCACAATGGTGGTTGTAGCCGCCATACACATAATGGGATTAAAATTTCTGGCGGTTTTGTTATAGGTTAAATTACCCATAAGGTCTGCCTTCTCACATTTAATCAAAGCAAAATCAGCCTTTAAGGCATATTCAAGGACATAATCGCGCCCTTTGATATTGCGAATTTCTTTGTCCTCGCTCAGAGGGGTTCCCACGGTCGTTGCGGTATAAAATGCCGGAATTCCAGCACCCCCTGCCCGAATACGCTCTGCTAACGTTCCCTGAGGGACAATTTCAAGCTCAATTTTCCCTGCCCTATAAAGTTCTGGAAAAACTTTTGAATGGCTTGATCTGGGGTAAGAACAAATCATTTTTTTGACCTGGCCCGTTCCGATCAATGCGGCAAGCCCCACCTCACCATTGCCAGTATTATTGTTAATGATTGTCAGGTTTTTCGCCCCAAGATCAATAAGAGCATGGATCAATTCTATGGGGCTACCCGCCTCACCAAAACCACCGATCATAATAACCGCACCATCTGAGATGTCTGCAACGGCCTGTGTTACCGACTTTACGTGCTTATTAATCATTATAAAATTTTTCCTCGTTCCCAAAATATATCAACATACAATAGGAATTAAGCCTTTAAAGCAAATCACTAAAACTCAACATTCTATTACAATTCGTAATGAATTTGAAGGATAAATCAAAACCACTTCAGTTTTCTGAAAATAATCACCTGCAACAAAACAACACTGGTGAGAATGCCACAAAACAACCAAAAGGCATAACTGACATCTGCCCCTGGAATTCCCCCTACATTGATGCCAAGAAGTCCTGTAAAAAAGCCAAGGGGCAGAAATATGGCTGCGATGACAGATAAAATATACATATTTTTGTTAAGTCTATCGGCAATCATGTTGGTCAACTCATCCTTTACGATTTGAGAACGCTCTCTGATAGCATCCAAATCCTCTATATAGCGTGTGACCCGATCCTGATTTTCCTGAAGATAACGTCTGTGTTTAATATTAAGCCAGTCAAGATCGGCAAGACGCAAATGGCCAATAGCCTCTTTTTGAGGTGCCATATAACGTCGAAATGCGATGGCTTGCTTACGGATATCAACAATATTCTCTCGCAGCGCAACATCAGCACTTTCCATGACCTGTTCTTCTACTGTATCGGTTAATTCATCAAGCTCTAACAGAACAGGTTCCATATATTCAAATAAGCTTGAAACCAGCATACAGATAAATTGTCCCGCATCTTTTGGCCCCTTGCCTTGCTTGATTTTTTCTTCTAAATCGGAAATTGTTTTTAAAGGCCTTCTTTGCAAACTTATGATCCGATTTTTATCAACCCACAGCCGAATAGACACCATGTCTTCTGGTTTCGCATTTCTATTTAAATTAACCCCACGCAAAATAATAAGAGCGCCGTCATTTATTTCTGTCACCCGGGGTCGAGTTTCATCGGCAAGCAAGGCATCAACCACATAATGATCAAGATAAGATATTTCTTTATCGAGCCATGCTTTCGTTTTAGGATGGTTCACATCCATATGCACCCAAGCCAAGGCATCGTCTTTTATCACTTGGCTTATGGCATCATGAGCAATAGGCATGCCCCCACCAAGGCCATCAAATTCATAGGATAATATAATATGATCCGTCATTTTAAGACCTCTTGATTTTTAATATGAACGTCCCTTTGTGGGAAAGGGATTTCGATATTATGTTCTTTGAATTTTCGCCATATGGTAAATAATACATCACTTCTGGGGCGTTTTCGTCCCTCCATCACATTTTCGACCCAGAAATAGAGCGTAAAATTGACCGAACTATCGCCAAAATCCACCAGAAAGCAATCCGGATGAGGATCAACCGAACATAAGGGATGTTCTGTTGCCGCATCTAAAATAAGTTTGCTCGCAAGATCAAGGTCTGTGCCATAAGAAACCCCCACATTAATATCAATACGACCACGCGTATTGCTAAAGGTCCAATTTGTCACCCTATTAGTCACAAAATCCTCGTTTGGAATCATAATTTCCCGACCTTCAAATGTTTCAAGCAAGGTATAACGTGCGCTCGTCTGACGGATAAAGCCCACTGTACCATCATTAAGTTCGATCAAGTCCCCTTCTTCAACGGATTTTTCAAACAGCAAAATGATACCACTGATAAAATTGGAGGTGATTTTCTGGAGCCCAAAACCAACACCAATACCAACCGCACCGCCAAATACCGCAAGACCTGTTAAATTTATACCCAGCACATCAAGAACGATCAAAAGCGAAACAAAATAAACCACAACCTGAAAAGCTTTGGTCATAAGGGTTCGGTTGCTTATTCTGATATTATGTAAATTTTTAATATGTCTCTCACCAAAATCCGAGACAATACCCGTCACCCAAAATAATATGATGACGGTCAGTAATGCCTTCGTTAGAATATAAATGGAAAAGCGCATTTCTCCGATTTGAAAAGCAAACCGATCAGAATCCAGAAATTCTTCAATAGGGTGGATATAATCCAAAAATCCTAGCGAAAAAAAAGCAACCGTAATGATGGCCAGCAAAGTATGGGAAACCCATGTGCGTGGCTTCAGTATTGATGACCAGATATTCTTCATTGTTATAAACCTATATATTTCCGATAAGATATTTACTATTTTCTGTCCCTCTAGGCATAGGGCATTCAATAATGTTAGACTAGCCTAAATTATTTCTCTGGTACAATGAATTTCAAACTTCATTATCTTGCTCCAAAAAATTTTGAACTTTAATATTAGCAGACTCCTCTTGCATATTTTGAGGTAATTGGTCATTTATTAACCTTAAGAAAAATAAATAACCCAAATTCAAAAATATTATAGAGAATATAACAAAATAAAAGTAGAAGGAAAAAAATGACCCGATCTTTATTCACTCAATTTCTTCTTAACTTAACGCTGCTTATTTTGATATCCTGTTTAATATCCTGTGATGCTGAACAGAATGAACCTTTACAAGGCTATGTGGAGGGACGCCTTTTGAGTTTATCCCCCCGTGCCGAGGGTATCATAACGGCCTTAAATGTTGAAGAAGGTGATGAGGTTAATGCGGGGACGCTATTATTTTCAGTTGATCGTGACCGCGCGCAGGCACAATTAGACCAACTGATTGCGGCAAAATACGCGGCAGAGGCACAATTAGAAAATCTAAAGAAAGGTGGCCGCAAAGAAGAAATTAACGCCGCCACAGAAATTCTCAAGGCGGCTGAGGCTGAATATACACTGGCCCAAAAAACTTATGACCGCAGCAAGAATTTGGTTGATGGTGGCATCAAACCCCATGCAACTCTTGATCAGGACCGCGCCCGCATGGATAAGGCAAAAGCTCAAGTGACGGAGGCTAAGTCTCGACTTGCGCTTATTCGCCTGCCCGCCCGCTCAGACGTTATTCTTGCCGCCGAACATGAGGTCGAAACCCATACCGCCGCTATTTCACGAGCAAAAGAGGACTTAAAAGATCGCAATATTATGGCACCCGCTTCTGGACGGATTGAGACTATATTTAGGCGGGTTGGTGAAATGACAGGCCCCACACAACCCGTGCTTTCCCTATTGCCCCCCGATCAAATGCGTATAAGATTTTTTGTGCCAGAACCCATGCTAGCCCTCATTCACCATGGAGACATGGTTTTCTTCCAATGTGATAATTGCACAATGGGTCAAAAGGGAAAAATTACCTATATTTCCAATCAGGCGGAATTCACTCCACCGGTAATTTTTACCAAAAAAGAACGGGCAAAACTTGTTTATCTTGTGGAAGCCCGTCCAGATCAGCCAGAATTTTTTCTGAACGGTCAACCCGTGAACGTAATTTTGCCATGACAGACTCTGATTTGGTCATAGATGTTCGTGGTTTGACTAAAATTTACGGCGATAAAAGGGTCGTGGATAACTTTGATCTTGCCGTACCGAAGGGCGCCGTTTATGGCTTTTTAGGCCCCAATGGTTCTGGGAAAACCACGACAATTAGAATGGTTTGCGGGTTGCTAAAGGCAAGTGCAGGTTCTGGGACTTGCCTTGGCTTTGATGTGATCACCCAATCTGATGAAATCAAAGCCAACGTAGGTTATATGACCCAAAAATTTTCCCTGTGGGAGGATATGACCATAAGGGAAAATCTTGATTTTGTCGCTCAGATGTATGACATTTCTGATCGAAGCCACCGGGTATCAAAGGCTCTGGAAGGACTTGGACTAGAGGCTCGTTCTCATCAATTAGCAGGCTCACTTTCAGGCGGTTGGAAACAACGCTTGGCTCTTGCAGCCTGCATGATCCATGACCCGAAATTATTATTGCTTGATGAGCCAACCGCAGGTGTTGACCCCAAAGCCAGACGAGATTTCTGGGACAGTATTCATGACCTTGCCGACCAGGGAATTACCATATTGGTCTCAACCCATTATATGGATGAGGCCATGCAGTGTGATTTCATCGCCTATATCGCTTACGGTAAAAAATTAATTGATGCGCCATCAGCAGAAATTCCCGCCCGTGTAGGGCTGCATACTTGGCGGGTTGAGGGTAAAAAATTAAGAGAAATAGCAAGAGCCCTCAAAAAAAATCCTGCCATCGAACAGGTGGCTCGTTTTGGAACAGCGCTCCATATAAGCAGCCGAGATGAAATAGCTCTGCAAAAAGCCATTGCTCCATGGCAAAACGACACTCTTCTCAAATGGAGCAAGAAAGAAGCGGGCCTCGAAGAAGCCTTCATTCATCTGATGACGAGTGCTAAGGATAATTTCTCATGAGACATTTTTCCTTTACCCGTATGATTGCCGTATTAAAGAAAGAATTCATCCAGATGCGCCGAGATCGCATGACATTTGCTATGATGATTGGTGTTCCCGTCATGCAGCTTATTATGTTTGGTTTTGCCATCAATTCCGACCCCCGTCATTTACCCACCGCTGTCATTGATCGGGATCAGTCAAATTTTTCCCGCTCCATCATTATGGCTATTGAAAATTCAACCTTTATGGATATAACACACAGACCTTTGCAAGAAAATGTGGCCGAGAAATTAATGCGTGAGGGTGCGGTGAATTACATCCTGATTATACCAGAAAATTTTGGTCGTGATCTGGTGCGAGGTAGGCATCCGCAAATATTACTGGTCGCCGATGCGACAGACCCCTCGGCGGCTTCTGGTGCTCTTAACGCCATGACTAAGATTGTTGACAGCGGTTTGCGCCGTGACTTATCTGGCTCCCTATCGTCACTGGCGCCCGTGTCACCCCCTGTGGATGTTGTGCTGCACCGCCGCTATAACCCCGCTGGCATCACCCATTATAATATCGTACCTGGATTGCTCGGCATTATCCTTGCCATGACCATGACCATGATAACAGCCGTTGCGATCACCAGGGAAAATGAACGAGGCACTATGGAAAATCTTTTAGCGATGCCCATTAAGCCGCTTGAAATGATGCTTGGTAAAATAACACCTTATGTCTTTGTCGGTTATGTTCAAACGACTGTCGTTCTTATCGCAGCCAAATTTATGTTTGATATTCCTTTTATGGGTTCGCTTGGTCTTTTAATTGGCGTGATTACGATTTATATTATTGTTAATTTGATCCTTGGTTTTCTTTTTTCCACCATGGCCCGCACCCAAATGCAGGCCATGCAAATGACCTTTTTTCTGCTGATGCCGCAAATTTTATTATCTGGGTTTATGTTTCCTTTTCTTGGCATGCCAAAATGGGCTCAAGTTATTGGAGAGGCTCTGCCCGCCACCCATTTTATCCGCCTTATGCGAGGAATTATGCTCAAAGGCGCTGAAATTAATGATATTATAACTGACATCTGGCCATTGGTTGCCATTATGATCATAACAGGCGCACTCGCTATGCTACGTTATCGACGCACACTGGACTAATTTTTTTTATAAACAGAATAAATACGGGTTATGCGATACTATTTCACAGCAATTTATGGTATAATGCTTGTTATTAAACAATCAACCTTAAAGGATAAAAAAATGGTAAATGGTGGATATCAAGAACCCCTTCAGGACCTCACACCCGAAACAAAAGACATGCACAGAGCTATTGTTTCCTTGAGGGAAGAACTGGAAGCCGTTGATTTTTATAATCAGCGGGTTGAGGCCTGTAATGATCCAGCACTTCGGGCTATTCTTGCCCATAACCGTGATGAGGAAAAAGAACATGCTGCCATGATTCTGGAATGGATTAGACGCCATGACCATACTTTAAGCAAAGAACTTAAAGATTATCTCTTTACGCAGATCGCTATTGCCCATGAATAATTTCTTTTGAGAGACATAGTAAATGAGTGATCCTTTGCATATTGTTTGCCCAAGTTGTGGTGCCATCAACCGCATACCAAAAAACAGGCTTTCCGATAACCCTAATTGTGGTAAATGTCATCATGCCTTATTTGATGCCCATCCTCTTGAACTGACAAGTCAAAATTTTCACAAACATATCACACGTAATGATATTCCGCTTCTGGTGGATTTTTGGGCGCCTTGGTGCGGGCCTTGCAAGATGATGGCGCCTGAGTTTGAAAAGGCCGCCCAGCAATTAGAGCCAAACTTTCGGTTGGCAAAACTCAATACGGAAAATGAACAATCCCTTGGGGCAAAATATGCTGTCCGAAGTATCCCAACCCTTATTCTGTTTCGACATGGTCAGGAAATAAACCGTCAGGCAGGGGCAATGGCAGCCGCCGATATTGTCCGTTGGGCCAAGAGCAATCTATAGAATGTTAAGTACATTTTCTGGCGGGCGACCGATGGCTGCTTTGCCGTTCGATAACACAATGGGACGTTCAATCAATCGGGGGAAATCCACCATAACCTGTATAAGATATTCCCGACTGAGATGATCCAATGCCAGATTATTTTCCTTATATTCCACCTCTTTCTTACGCATTAGATCGCGCGGTTCCATATCAAGTTTATCCAATATATCCGATAACATAGAGGCTGTCGGAATATCCTTTAAATACTCAATAATAGTTGGCTTAATGCCCTGTTTTTCAATCAAGGCCAATGTTTCACGCGATTTACTGCATTTTGGATTATGAAAAATTGTCACTGTCATTTTAAGTCCTTTTAATGTCTTTGTGATCTGAGCCTACGGCATCTTTTATGGATTTAAAACCGCCTTTAATAAGCTCATCCCGCAATTCTAACTTGATTTTTCGTACAAGCCCCGGGCCATGAAAAACCAATGCACTATAAAGTTGCACCAGCGAGGCTCCAGCCCTTATTTTACGATAGGCATCATGACCAGATTGGATGCCACCAACGCCGATCAAGGGAACCTTCCCTTCGGTCAGGCGATACATATCCGATAAAATATCTGTCGACAAATCAAATAAGGGCACACCGCTTAGGCCACCGCTTTCACCGGAAAATTCTGATTTTAACTGGTCTCTAAGGCCAATAGTGGTGTTACTGATGATCAAACCATCGATACCATGCTTGAGCGCCATTTCTGCAATATTTTTTTGTTCCCCTAAATCAAGATCAGGCGCTATTTTAACCAACAAAGGTGGACGAACAGGAGTATTTTCAGCCGTATCTCGAACGCTCATAAGACGGCCTAATAAATTATCAAGAGCCTCTTTCCCCTGTAAGGCTCGAAGTCCCGGGGTATTGGGAGATGAAATATTAAGGGTAAAATAATGAGCCAAGCCCAAAAGTTTTTTAAGGCAAATCACATAATCCTCAATGGGATCATCACTTGTTTTATTGGCACCAATATTAGCCCCAACAATCCCAGACTTTTCCAATTTCTGACGTCTTTTAAGATTTTTTGCATAAACCTCCAGTCCCAGATTATTAAACCCCATACGATTAATGACCGCTTGATCCTCTGTCAGGCGAAACAGTCGAGGTTTTGGATTACCGTCCTGTGGTTTTGGGGTCACTGTTCCCGTTTCTACAAAACCAAATCCCTGAGCCAACATAGGGCAAATAACTTCTGCATTCTTATCAAAACCTGCGGCAAGGCCTATGGGATTTGAAAAATTTATACCCCATAAATTTGTGGCCAAAATATCGTCATCACGGTGATGATCAGAAAATACAAGGCCATGCTTCAATCCAAACAGAGCAAGACCATGGGCGCGCTCGGGCGATAAGGTAAAAAGTAATGACTTGGCAATATGATATAACCCCATAAGCTTCCCTCAAAAATCTATTACATGTTCATTAACATCATTCAGCTCTATTATATAGCGTGCTTTAACCATAGAGGGCAAAAGTTTTCCATACAGATGGGGATATTTTTCACCTCGACGTGAGGTTTCATATTTTAATGCCGAAGGGTTAAGATATGAGACATCAACAGCGAGCAGCAAAAGCCCCTTTTGACCAGAAAAATGTTTCGACAAGGTTTTCTCCACTTGGGCTTTTGTGGAAAAATGAATAAACCCGTCTCTCAGGTCATCTTCTGATCCAGAATAAAAACCAATCTTACAGGCATCATCCCAGTCTTCTTTTGGACAAATTTTATAAATAATGTCGATAGCACTCACCGAACCTGTCCATAAGAATAGGATAAATTTGTATCACATATTTATGATAATTTTTAAAGTCTGATTAGGCTTATTTGCTTTCTGTTTCAAAGGAAGCATTGCCGACGGACTTTACCATCTCAAATATTCTTTTGCGAACAACAGGATCTTGAATTTTATAATAAGCCCTTACGAGTTCTAATGTTTCACGACGCGCCATTTGCCCAACCTCAAAAGATTGTTTGCCAGCCTCGGCCATACCAACAGCTTTTCCCGCTGTAGCATCGGACATTTCATCAAAGAAATAGGATACCGGAACGTCAAGAATTTGGGAAAGCTGATGCAAACGGCTAGAGCCAATTCGATTTGCACCACGTTCATATTTTTGAACCTGTTGAAAAGTCAAATTTAAGGCTTTACCCAATTTATCTTGGCTCATACCCAATAAAGTTCTACGCATGCGCACACGTGATCCAACATGCACGTCAACGGGTTCTGGTTTAGATTTAATCATTTTCTATCTCGACTCATTAATACTCATTACACACTTAAATAACAAACCCCACTATACAAAAAATATCGCGCCCATAGTTTAATTAAACCATGCACCCAATATAATTTCATTGCCTCTTAAACAGAATACCAAAACTATAACATAGTAATACCAAAAGGTAAAAGCCTAATATACTATCTTTATAAAATAGTGAATGGCTCTGTCTGGCTGCAGGTAAGGCCGATATTACAGCACCCTGTTGGTTTAAACCTAAAGCTTTCACAACTCTGCCATTGGCATCAATGACCGCCGAAATTCCTGTGCCTGCTGATCGCACAATCGGCAGGCCTTCTTCGATTGCCCTAACTCTTGTTTGCACCAAATGCTGATAAGGCCCGTTAAAACTTCCATACCAGGCATCGTTGGTAATATTTAAAAGCCAGTCAGGACGGTCTGCCTTGTTTACGACCTTGCCTGGAAAAATGATCTCATAGCAAATGAGCACGCCCACGGATGGGGTTCCCTTCATGTGGAGTGTTTTTAGCCCCTCTCCTTTACTGTAAGAAAAACCTTCAACCAGCATACCAAGCCCCAAAAATGACAGTGAATCACTTAACAGTGAGGGCGTATATTCGCCAAAGGGAACAAGATGGTGTTTATCATAGGTATTAAGCACGTTACCTTCATGATCAATGGTTAGAAAAGAATTCCATGCCTTAAATTCAGGCCGTCGCTCAATACGAGGAAAACCTGTCATTAATAATGCGTCTTCATTCAAAATATCCGCAATCAAATAACGTCTGGAGGGTTCACTATCCAGAAAATAAATCACGGCTGTTTCTGGCCAAATCACATGGGTTATCCCTTCCTCTGGATTGCTTTTACTCATATTCAAATATTTTATAAAATTATCGGCCTTTTTTTCAGGATCCCATTTATCCTCTTGATTGATATTGGCCTGAACAATCTTAAGCTTTACATCATCCCGAAATTTTGTGGGTCCCGACAATTGAACCATACCATAAGAAATAAGACATCCGACAATGAGCCCACCAACAATCAAAATGCTATAAATGGACCGACGTGAAGAAGATAATACAATCAACATATAGGGTATCAAGGCCAGAAAAATCGTGATCAATCCCAAACCATATATGCCCCACATAGCGGAGGTTTGCAGCATGATATCCGAAAATCCCCAAACATATCCCGTCAAATTCCAAGGAAACCCTGTGAAGAGATTTCCTCGCAACCATTCGGCAATCGTCCAAAAAACCACAAAAGACAGAACAATAGACCATGCATTATCCTTAAGGTTCCGACGATGATATAAATGCCACAAAAGTCCCGTTGCTAAACCCGAATAAAGTGCAAGTATCATAGCAAGACAAGCCACCGCAAGATATCCAACCCATAGGGAATATCGGCTATCCACCTCGAAAGCGGATGCGATCCATATGGTTCCCATAAACAACTGGCTAAAGGAAAACCACCAACCAAAACAAAATGCTTCTGACAGGCGCTGGCTTTTAAATAATATCAACAAAAGCAAAGGATAGGTTACAGCAAGAACGGGAAAAAAATAAAAAGGGGCAAATGAAAAGCCATTTAACAGTCCCGCAACCAACAACAGTCCCATACGTTGGGTACTGCTTCTCTGATCAAGCCATGTCAGCAGCATTGATATCATCTTCTCTGCCCTCATAATTTAAGGCTTTATAGTTTGATTATTGTCTTGCACTATATCCTGCTTACGATTTTGCACATTTTTACGGCGGATACGGATCGTTTTAATGCGGCGGGAATCTCCCTCCATAATTTTATATTGAATGCCATTTGCATCCGTTATGGTTTCGCCAAGCTCTGGAATATATCCTGCAATCGTAAACAACATTCCCCCTAGACTATCCACGTCATCATCCTGATCATCGGGCAAAAGATCAAGACCAAGGAGGTCTTCTAGCTCTTCGATAGGCAGACGGGCATCTGCCATCAGATCGCCCCCCGGTAACTCGCTTAATAATTCCTTTTCGACCTCATCATGCTCATCTTCAATATCGCCTACAATCTGCTCCACAAGATCCTCGATGGTCAAAAGCCCATCCGTACCACCATATTCATCGACCACAAGAGCCATATGAATATGGGTTGATTGCATTTTTGTCAAAAGATCAAATAATTTCATGGAGGGTGGCACAAATAATATGGGTCGCTGGATGGAGCGCAATTTTTTATCTTTGTTGCTGTCCCCATTTGTGACAAATTCACGGAAAGCATCCTTAATATGAACCATCGCAATCACTTCATCAAGGGTTTCACGGTAAACGGGAAGTCTTGAGGTTGTGCCTTTAATAAAAATATCCATCACCTCTTCGAAACTGGCCGAGGCCTCAACAGCGATAATATCCGTTCTTGGCACCATAATATCATCGACCCGTTTATTTCTAAAGGTCAGCGCATTTTTTATGATAGAGCGTTCTTCCATGCCAAAAGAGGATTCTTCATCCTCAAGCTCGCCCATAACTTCCTCTAATCCGTCTTTAACCGAACTGTCCCCTTGACGATCAGAAAATATATTTTTCAACCAATGCCAGAAACCATCTGGCTTTTTCGATTGAGGTTCAGGGTCTGGCTTTGTCGCCGTTGTTGTAACGTTATCTTCATTATTCATTTATTTTAACCATTTAAATATCAGTCGCAATTGTCTCAATCTTGATAGGGATCGTCAATAGATAGTTTTTGCAATAATTCTCGCTCTAGATTTTCCATAATTTCCGCTTCATTATCTTCTATATGATCATAGCCAAGCAAATGCAGTATACCATGCAAGGATAAATGACAAAAATGATCTGAAAAACGCTTTCCTTGGCTCTTGGCCTCTCTTTCGATGGTTTCAAAAGCAAAAACAACGTCGCCCAAAGCCACGGGATAATCAGGAATATCTTTACCCCGCTTCAAGTATAAATCAATTTCCTCATCCGATAGACAGGGAAAAGACAAAACATTAGTTGGTTTGTTCTGTTTGCGATGATCAAAATTGAGCTGTTTAATATTATCATCATCCCCAAGCAGTATGCTCAACTCAAGATGGGAAAATTTGGAAAAATTTTGTGTTTCTGGAACATGTGCTACGATCAGATCAAAACAGGCCGTAATATGATCCTGATACTCTGGAAAATTATCCTGCCATTTCGGAAATTCAACAGAAATTTCAATATGTATATTATCTGGACTTTTCCGTAACGTCATTTTTCCGCCTTATCATAGGCACGAACAATTTTTCCAACCAAAGAGTGTCTGACCACATCATCAGCATTAAAATGAATGAAGGATATTTCATTAATATCTCCCAAGATATTCAGCGCATGATGCAGGCCAGACTTTGTGCCATCGGGCAAATCCACTTGTGATGGATCACCACAAATGACCATACGGCAATTTTCACCAAAGCGGGTTAAGAACATTTTCATTTGCATAGCGCTTGTATTTTGTGCTTCATCCAAAATAACAAAGGCATTGGACAAGGTGCGTCCCCGCATAAAGGCCAGAGGAGCGACTTCGATGTCGCCATTTTCCATACGTCGTTCGGTTTGTTCCATTGATATAAGCTGGCCTAAGGAATCATAAAGCGGTCTAAGATAGGGATCAATTTTTTCTTTCATATTTCCAGGAAGAAAGCCAAGCTTTTCACCAGCCTCTACAGCGGGTCTTGTCAAAACAATTCTGTCCACTTTGCCTTCTAGCAAATAAGCCACTGCCATGGCGACTGCAAGAAAAGTCTTTCCCGTACCTGCAGGCCCCAGACCAAAGGTCATATCATTCTCCCGCAAGGACTGTATGTAACGGGCCTGATTAATGGAACGCGGAGAAACGATAGAATTTCTTGTCCGAATACTATTCTCAATTTTTGAGAAATCTTTGCGTTCGATGATTTTTTCTTTCTTTGGTATATCAAGAAAGTCCACCATTCTGATGGCGCCGTCCACATCACCCATGGTAATTTCATGGCCATGATCTAATTTCTCATGCAGACCAATAATAATTTGTTTAGCGGTTTCCCGTGCTGTTTTCTTGCCCTCAATAACCAGAATATTACCTTTGGGTGAAATGCTCGCCCCTGTTTTTTGTTCTATGCGGGCAAGATGGGCATTATGTTCCCCATAAAGCAATGGCAATCGGTTATTATCCTCAAACTCAAGCGTTATCGTGGCGGGTTTAGTCTTTCTCATTTAGAAATCAATTCACCTTTCAAACTTCGGGGGCCAGCACTGATGATTTTCATATCGACCAATTTATCAAAATTTTGTTCAACCATGTCACGATTTCCAACATTAACATGAACGGCCTGCATATAAGGGCTTCTGCCTACAAGTTGTCCTGCCTCTTTTCCTGTTCTTTCCAATAGTACCGCCATGATTTTGCCAACACTTGTATCGTTAAAGGCTCTCTGTTGACGGATTAATTCATCCTGTAACTCTGCCAAACGTTCGGCTTTTACATGCTCCTCTATCTGATCATCCCGATCTGCGGCTGGGGTTCCGGGGCGGGCGCTATACATAAAGGAATAGGCCTGCGCATAATTAATCTCCCGTACCAAATTCATGGTTTCCTGAAAGTCCGCATCCGTTTCACCCGGGAAACCGACAATAAAATCACCAGACAGAGCAATATCAGAACGCATTTTTCGCACATCATCGATAATTTTCCGGTAAGAGGCTATGGTGTGATGACGGTTCATGGCCTTAACAATCTTGTCAGAGCCCGCCTGAACGGGCAAATGAAGATAGGGCATACATTGTTCTATTTCCCCATGAACGGCAATCAAGTCATCGGTCATATCCTGCGGATGAGACGTGGTATATCTGATACGTTTAAAGTTTGTCTCTTTGGCCAAATGGCGGATAAGGTTCGCCAAAGTCCATTCCACGCCCTGTGCCGACATACCATGATAGGCATTGACATTTTGTCCTAGCAGCGTCACTTCCAATACGCCTGCATCATCGAGCTTTTTTGCATCTTTCATGACATCTTCAAAAGAGCGAGAAAATTCGCCACCCCTCGTATAGGGCACCACACAATAGGTGCAGAATTTATCGCATCCCTCTTGCACGGTCAGGAAGGCTGTTTTTTTCTGACTTACCGCCTGTTTTGAGAGGCTATCAAATTTCTCACTGACCGAAAGATCTGTGTCCACAATCTGTGGGCGTATCCCCTCGGATTTTGCTTTATGAGCCTCTTTCGTCATTTCGGGCAGACGATGATAGGTTTGCGGACCAAACACCATGTCCACCACGGGGGCTCTGCGTTGAATCTCAGAACCCTCAGCCTGTGCCACACAACCGCCGACCGCAAGAATAGAATCCTTGCCACCCTTTTTGATCTTTTTCGTCTTTAATACCCGAAGTCGTCCAATATCCGAATAGACCTTTTCTGCGGCCTTTTCCCTGATATGGCAGGTATTCAATACCACAAGATCCGCATCATCTGGTTGATCCGTAACGGCATAGCCTTCATAAGACATTAAATCTACCATACGTTCCGTATCATAGACATTCATCTGGCATCCATAGGTTTTAATATAAAGTTTTTTGGTCACAAAACGTCCTGTTATTCATAATGTTACGGATCATTTGATTTTTCCTCTTAAGGATTCAAATAATCTTTTTTCAATTGTGCGCTGGCAATAAACAGCGAGTTCTTTTCTGGTTTTAAAAAGATTTCGGGAAACAGGTTCATGGAAATGAACCTCAGCCTCAATTTTAAGCAATCTCAAAACCCCCCTTAAATGAGACCCCATTTCCATATCGCCGTACCATGCCACACTCGGTCTATTGGCCCTAATGGTGGGCATATTATTAATCCGCTTATACACAAGAGTGATGGGTTGAACCATTAATTCCTGCATATGGCCCTCTTCATCCTCATGCAAATGCATCGCAGTCTCTGTCACCCCAAATAAGGAGCTTTTAAAAGGCAAAACTCTTCCGCCATCGGAGGTGGTGCCTTCGGGAAATAAAATCAGATTATCACCGTTATGCATTCTTTCCTGCATCTCTCTTTTCTGTTCTATAACATCCGTACGGCGTTCCCGATCAACAAATATTGTTCTTTGAAGGGTGGATAAATAGCCAAGTATCGGCCAATCAATCATATCTTTTTTCGCAATGAAACACGCCTTCAAAATATGGCCCAACACAATAATATCAATCCATGACACATGATTGCTGACAAATAATGTCGGTGTTCCCTCAAGCTGTTCGCCAAATTCCGTTACTTTTATATTAAGGGCATTGCACAACGACCCATGGACCATATGAGGCCATACCTTGTAACCAGGAAACCTCAATTTCTTTAATATAATGGTGGGCGGAAGCAAGACCGCAAAGAAAAACAGCGCCTTGAATATTCTGTAATACTCTCTCATATAAATTTCTTGGTACCGCCTTAATACAAATCCCTGCATCCTATAAAAAGATATGCAGGGAGGATATAATTTATATTTCACCTTGGGACAATAACGATCTGCATTACTTAATTTTCACACCATAGAGTTCCATGCGATGATCAATCAATTTATAGCCATATTTTTTAGCAATTTTTTTCTGCAATTCTTCTATTTCATCGTCGTGGAATTCAATAACAGCACCCGTGTCAATATCAATCATATGGTCATGATGAACCTGAGTTACAAGTTCAAATCTTGCCCGATTTTCACCATTTTCCACACGGAAATCATGGCGTTCCAATATTCCCACCTCTTCAAGTAAGCGGACAGTACGATAAACGGTTGCGATACTAATTTTAGAATCTATATTAGTCGACCGCCGATAAACCTCTTCAACATCAGGGTGGTCCGAAGCCTCTGAAAGGACTTTTGCAATAATCCGACGTTGGTCGGTCATCCGCATGCCTTTTTCAATACATAACTGTTCAATTTCTGAAGACATATATTTATTTACCCTGTATTCTCAAATTTTCTTTCGGAACTATACACTCTATCCTATTTAATGCCAAATAATTTCATCCCTCTTGATTTCCCAATGATAATTACAACATTACCTTTGGCAGGATATATTGCATAATAAGAGCATCCTGCTGTTGAATGCCTTTATCACCGTAATAATTTTTCCGACGCCCCACAATTTTAAAGGCATTTTTTTGATAGAGCGCGATGGCGGCTTTGTTGTTTTCACTCACCTCAAGAAAAACCTCATGGACCCCCTCAATAGCAAGATTATCATATAATACTTCTAGCATCTTTCCGCCATGTCCTCGTCCACGATATTCTGGCAAAACACAGATCATTAATATTTCAGCCTCGTCAAGCACAGCGCGCCACAAGAGAAAAGCTATGGGCTTATCCTCCTCAGAAAGAATGAGGGTCTTTGCTCCCATCGTGCTGAAGGCCATGGACATATCATGGCACGACCAATGCCGTTCAAGGCCATTTTGAAAAGATGCGGTCTGTAATGCGGCCAATATCTCGGACACGGCCACAGCCGATGCCCCGCTGAATATATCAAGAGAGAAGGCCATTAGTTTTGAAAAGCGTAAGTGATAGCACGTGCCGCAATGGCATCCGGAGCCCGCAGATAAAGCGGAGCAAGGCTCTCTATAGCGTCACCTGAAATAATTTTTTCATAAGCAATTTGTCCCACGGTAGCCGCACGGGGTTCGGGTGATATGTCTGGAAAACTCAAATGCTCCAATATATCTTTCGGCAGAGCGGATTTTATCAATTCTGTCCCGCTTCCAACCACGACGGATACTGCCGTAGAAAAATGCAGTGCAATATCAGCCAAAGGCACCGCAAGAGCTTCCGTGCATGCGACAATAGCATGATCTCTTTTTTCAAAAATTTGCCAATAAATTTCTGATCGTCTGGCATCATGAGCGACGGCAATTTTACCCATATCATCACCTGTCAAAACATCGAAAGAATGTCTTGCAACGGCTTCTAATGTTGTGACACCAATAATAGGTATATGCAACGCAAGCGCCAAGCCCTTGGCGGCGGCAAGGCCAATGCGTACGCCTGTAAAAGTGCCTGGACCACGGGTGACTGCAATCCCATCCAAATCATCAAAGGTTAAGGAATGCCTTTGGCAGACTTCCTGACACATAGGCAATAAACGTTCTGCCTGCCCCCGATCTCTCTCTTCAAATATTTCGGAAAGCACCTCCCCGTCCTTAATAACGGACACTGAACAGGATGAAAGGGCACAATCAAGAGCAAGAATAATCAAAATATTTCACACGCCCCATCAAAAAAAATATCCAGTCTGATACCCTGTTTTATTGAACATATAGCGTTCGATATAATATGAAGGGCGTTTTCTGAAGACATAAATTATCTCTAATTTTTTTTCCGAATATTAAAATAATGTCCTCTTATATCTCACACTTCAACAAATTTCCAAACCTAATAGAGACAACAAAGAAGATTTTATTTTGGAATTATCCTGTTATACTCCTTATTCGATCCCGTTGTTGCATTGTTATAGACCAAGGTTATGCCATGATTAAACAAAAATATCTCACCCTTGTGGTCATCATTTTATCTGCAATATTGTTTGTATCCGTCCTTATGCTACCAGAGCCTGCAACCGCCGATCAAACAGAAGATTCCGCCGTCATCATCATGTATCATCGCTTTGGTGAAGATAATTTTTCCACAACCAATATCACATTAGAACAATTTGATGCCCATCTTGCAGAGCTTAAGAACAAGAAATATAATATTGTCCCTTTGGATAAAATCGTTGATGCGCTTAAAAACAATATAAAACTTCCGCCCCGCACCATCGCCATCACCATTGATGATGCTTATCAATCCATTTATGATAATGCATGGCCAAGACTGAAGGCTGCCAATCTTCCCTTTACCATATTTGTCTCCACAGAAGCCATAGACAGAAATATTGCAGGATACATGACATGGCAAGAAATTCGCGCCTTATCCAAAGATCCCTTGGTTTCGATTGGACATCATGCCCACAGCCATGATCATTTGCTTTACATACCCATGGATAAAGCTGTTCAGGACATCGAAAAAGCAAGCATCCTTTATCAAAAAGAACTTGGATTTATACCTGATATTTTTGCTTATCCTTACGGTGAATATAGCCCAGAGCTTGAAAATATTCTAAAAGAGAAAGGCATTAAAGCAGCCTTTGGACAATTTTCAGGAGCCGCAAACAGCAAAAGCGACATATACGCCCTACCCCGTTTTCCTTTTAATGAAAAATATTCTGATATGGCGCGTTTTAAGCTCGTCATCAATGCGCAAGCATTGCCCGTGCGTGATATTCTGCCCATAAGCCCTATTATAACTCAAAATCCCCCAAATATTGGTTTTACAGTGGATAAAAACCTGTCGGGACTTTCGGCATTAAGTTGCTACCTATCCCATATGAGCCATGCTGCAGATATTACCCGCATTGGAGATAATAGAATTGAAGTGCGCTTTACTGAAGCCTTACCCAAAGGTCGAAGCAAAATAAATTGCACTATGCCAGGTGCCAACAAAAGGTGGTACTGGTTCGGGCGAGCTTTTTTCGTTCTTTAAGAGCGCTAAACCGCTTCCACTGACTCGATTTCGGGAATATAATGTTTCAGCAAATTCTGAATACCATATTTTAAAGTTGCCGTTGAACTTGGGCATCCAGAACAGGCTCCCTGCATACGAAGATAAACAATGCCATCATCATAAGCATGAAAGGTAATATCGCCCCCATCCCGTGCCACAGCGGGCCTGACACGTGCCTCGAGCAATTCTTTAATCTGGGCTACGATCTCTGCGTCTTCTGGTTTTTCTTCTGCTGCTGGTACGGATTTTGTTCCAAGAGACACAACCGGATCACCTGATGTGAAATGCTCCATAATCGCCCCCAAAACATCGGTTTTTTTATCATCCCAAACCTCATCTTTTAAGGTGACCGCAATAAAATCAAATCCGAAGAAGGCACCCGACACACCCTCGACCGCAAAAAGACGTTTTGCAAGCGGTGAATTTTCCGCCTCCTCAGCTGTTTCGTAAAAGGCTGTTCCCCTCTCCATCACAGTCTCGCCTGGAACAAATTTCAAGGTTGCTGGGTTCGGGGTCGTTTCGGTTTGAATAAACATGGATATATCCTACATCTTTATATAATAATATTATAGATGGCAATTTATAAGGATAAAATCAAGGAAGAAATTCAAATCAAGAGTAAAATAGTCTTATTTTATATTTTTTTCTGCTTTTAAACAAATTTATCGATCTCGCTATCGGTCATATTGCCGGGAACCACAAGGACGGGCATATGCAATACGTTCAGCAGTTCTTCTCGGAATGCCCTAACAAGAGGGCCTGGGTCTCCATCCACATTAGCCCCAAGAACCAATAAATGAATATCTTTGTCTTCTTGAATATATTGGGTAATAGCTTCGCCTGCCTTACCGTTTCTGATAATCTTCTCACATTCTACGCCTGAAAGCTGAAAAGCCTCTTCAACAAAGTGATCCAGCATAATGCGAGCCTCTTGCATGGCCTCTTCTTCCATAATATCCTGAACAGACATCCAATGCTGAAATTCGCTCGGCTGAATAATACGAAGCAGAACAAGAGTTCCCCCCACACGCTTAGCCCGTAAAGAGGCCAAACGAAGCACTTTTTTAAATTCTGGTGTATCGTCTGCGATCACCAAAAATTTCCACTTATTTTCCTGTGTAGGCATAACAATCCCTATCTTTGTTATCCAGACCTCATGAAGTCTTTTTGATCAAAAAATACCATCATCTTGCCATCCAACAGGGAAGTTTGGCAAGATTTTTTTATTTCAGCAATATATTGATGATTTCTTTAAGCTGCGTTCTTGCCCGAAGAAGATAAAATCCCTGAGCCGAAATGTGGTTTTGAAACAAAAAGGCATCCGCATCGCAATTTGATACAATAATAGGGTCAAGGTCAAGCAACGCGCCAAGGCTTTGTTCTAACTGTGTCCAACTGTTGCCGATATCCTTATCTATAATAACCTTATTAAAATCCGCCTTAAGCCCCTTTAAGATCAGCCAATAAGCATAAGTTCGCCCCTTAACATTATAGAATAGATCATCCGCCTTGGTATCCAAAACACAGCCAATACCATTATCAATTTTTCGAGCGATAGAATCCGATGAAGATCCAAAATCAAGTGATATCTTATCCAATGTTGACAATAGATTATCAGAACGCCGCTCATAAACCGCATCGCCATTTTTAAGGCGTTCATTATAATCCATAAGATTATTCAGGGCGCTGTTATATTGTTTTTCTGCTGGTGCTACAAAAAGAAAAATGGAGACACTGGGATCCCAATACCACCTGTCTGGCGCATAATTCATACCGCTTGCCACCTCTTGCAGGTTACTATCCACCTGACTTGATCCTCGCATTCGGCTAAGTTGATCTTTTAGTTCAATAGCAAAAATGGCATTGGCCGAAATCATTCCCTTTTGATAATTTGCCATATTATCAAGCAAGGCACCGGGCTTGAACCAAGGATCATTGGATATCCATGAATGGACGTTGACTTCCCGATCAATCATGGCAATAGACATGGAAACCGCATTGCTTTGCGTGGATGCATATTGAAGTTTATCCGATGCAAAATCCTTATCATCATTGATATTTTCAACAATGACCATACCAATCAGATAATAGAAAAACACAAAAATCCCGAAGGCTATAACGATTCTTTGGAAAATCTTTAGCGTGATCTTACCCCAAATACCTTTCAACGCTGTCTTGATTTTATTTCTCATCCAAATTAATCACTATTTTTTCTGTTGACCCACTCACACCAGGGAAATTTGTAAACAAAGCCTGCACCATATGGGGCATAATAGCAGTAATGTTATTGTTCCGACCTGTACTTTCCACTGTTCCTTCAAAAAGATTTTTAAGGCCGTCTTGATTGGGTCTAATCACCATAGATAATTTTCTTGTATATTTAACATAGGAGTCGACATCTCTTCTATGGGGTGAATAATAGCCATAAAAAGGGTCATAAAAGTCAAAATAGCTATAGGGATAATAATAGCCAAAATAGCTGCGAGGATAGAAGTGAGGGAATCCATAACCATATCCGAAAGAATAATTTCTGACTATAACCTTGCCGTCATCGACACCGTAATCCAGTTCAACAATCAAATCTGGCACACCATCACCAGCGGGACGATAACCAAGTTTTCCAAGGTAATCGCCAACAATATTGGCATAGGATGCAAATTCAAGACTATTATTTTTTGCAGGATCACTCGGGACAATCATAACGGATTCTCCCTGTGGAGTTGGCAATTCATGGAAACGGGATACATTGGAGGTAAAGGTATTATTACAGGCTGATAAAAATCCTGCTAATATCAACACAATTACAAATCTGAAAATATTATTCATCATTTGATCCTTAAATTTCATCCCTCTTCCACAGAGATACTACAAAGATAATCATTTACCCTTATGATTGCAAGAAGCCTACAATATTATATATATCTTTTAATATGGGCTCAGACATTTCCCGAGCCTTTTGTGAACCCTCTTTAAGAATTTGATCCACATAGGACCTTTCATCACAAAGCTTTTTCATTTCCTCTGTTATAGGCCCAAGAACAGATGCACTAAGTTCCGCTAGATCATTTTTAAAGGTTGCAAAACCCATACCGCCATATTGAGTGCAGACATCAAGAGCTGTTCTGTCGCTTAGGGCTGCAAAGATATTGATAAGATTTTGGGCTTCTGGTCGATCTTTCAACTCTGTCAAAGTTTCTGGAATAGGTTCGCTATCGGTTTTGGCTTTTCGAATTTTCTTAGCGATAACATCTCTATCATCCGTTAAATTAATCCGACTATTTTCCGAAGGATCAGATTTGCTCATCTTTGCCGTGCCGTCTCGTAACGACATAACACGTGTAGCTTCCCCGAAAATTAAAGGTTCAACAATAGGGAAGAAATCAACACCATAATCATTATTAAATTTCTGGGCAATATCACGGGTAAGTTCCAGATGTTGTTTCTGATCTTCCCCCACGGGTACATGAGTTGCCTTATATATCATGATATCCGCAGCCATCAAATTAGGATACACATAAAGACCTGAACTGGCTCCCTCACGGTTTTTGCCCGCCTTCTCCTTAAACTGCGTCATGCGGTTTAACCAACCAATTCGAGCCACGCAATTAAATATCCACGCAAGTTCTGCATGTGCTGGCACCTGACTTTGATTGAAAATAATGCATTCCTTTGGATCAATGCCACTTGCAATCATACCCGCTGCAACCTCACGGGTTGCATTGCGCAAAACTTCTGGATCTTGCCAAACCGTGATAGCATGCAGATCAACAACGCAAAAAATACTCTCATAACTTTTTTGTAAAGCCACCCAGTTACGGATAGCTCCCAAATAATTACCAAGCGTTAAATTTCCAGAAGGCTGTACACCAGAAAAGATGCGTTGTTTGAATGTCGTCATGTTTTTTCCTTTGGAATATTTTGGACATATCCCGATTATGTTTTACTATAGGGAATGTTTTATGACCTCAAATTTCAAGATGGTCAAGAAGGCTTGATGAAGTTTGATAAATTATTATAGAGACCACAAAAAAAGAGGCCACCCGTAAAGAGTGGCCCAAGTCTAGGGAGGAAACGCCCACGAAGGGCTAAAGAAATACTCCTACACCAAGAGCATCTCTCAACTTCATAGTCAGACTTAAATGAAACAAAATCAAGAGAAAAATTATCTTTATTTAACAAAGAGTTAGACAAAACATAAAAACCACACTGTGATATTTATAACACATACATCTTAAGTCTTGAAAAATGGTACAGTTACACAAAAAATACTTTCTAATGAGCTAATGTGTGACATTTATACATCACCAATATTAAGCATAAAAAAATCCTTATTCATAACAACCCTCTGTAAAAAAGTAATATTTTTTTGACATTTTATAAATGACTCAGGGAAGAATACACCAATAAAAAGGAACAAGGCTTAATTCAAAGAGATTAGATTAAACTCCATAACAGCCCAGAATATACCCCAAACCACAAAAGCGATCCCCGTGGTAACGAGCACCTTCTTTCCCATATTGGCTTTAATCGGTGATCCAGGTTCAATACCAGTTTGGAAATCTTCACCGCTTTCATGATGCCCCTTGATCCCCCAAGGCAACACCATAAAAAGAACCATCCACCAACAAACAATAAAAACAATTATATGATTAGCAATTGTCATTCTTATACCTCTTCCAATTCAACAAGCGTTCCACAAAAGTCTTTGGGGTGCAAAAACAGAATAGGTTTACCATGCGCCCCTATTTTCGGCTCTGCTCCACCTAAGATGCGCATACCGTCGGCCAATAATTTATCCCGTGCGGCATATATATCCTCAACCTCATAACAAAGGTGATGAATACCCCCCGATTTATTTTTATCCAGAAATGCCTGAATGGGTGAATGATCGCCTAAGGGATAAAGCAATTCAATCTTGGTATTAGGCAATTCCACAAAAACCGTAATCACGCCGTGATCTGGCTGCTCGGTGGCCTTTGAGACCTTCGCCCCTAATGTATCACGGTAAAGAGTTACCGCGGTATCCAAATCATTCACCGCAATAGCAACGTGGTTTAATCTTCCAATCATCATTAATCTTTCTTAATTTTCCATCTGTGTTACAGTGACCACGGTTAGAGGACCCGTTTCTTTTTTCGTATAATTCATAGCGGCCTTTCGAGCATAAGCCCGAACGGATTCTGCGAGTTTGTTTTTATCGGCTCTTTGGCTTGTGGTGAGTTTGTGGGCAGCCGCAAGGGCGGCCTCTATAATCACATCCTCAAAATAACCCATCCCCCCATCAGGGTTACCAAGATTTGTCACGACGGGGGCTGTTAAAAATTCACCCCTCATATCCACAACCAAAGATATTACAAGTGCGCCATTATATAAGATACGCCGCCGTGTCACAATAGCGTCATCTTCACTTGGGATAAGAAAACCACCATCCAAAGCCAAGCGCCCAACAATGTTATATTCGACAATTTCTGCGGGGCCTGGGGCTAGCCTGATGAGGGTGCCATTACGGGGCACCAAACATGATGGGATACCATGGTTCCGACCAAATTCCGCCTGTTTTTCCATATGACGCACCTCGCCGTGAACGGGCACCAATATGTCCGGCCTAATCCAGTCGTACATCTGCCGAAGCTCTTGTTGACCCGGATGACCCGACACATGAACAAAGGCATCTTTTTCTGTAATCACCTCGGCACCAAATTCCACCAACATGTTATGGAGCCTACCGATCATGATTTCATTGCCTGGAATGATCTTGGAGGAAAAGATAACCGTATCGCCCCGCACAATTTTTACTTCACGGTTATTGCCCTCCGCAATACGCATAAGCGCAGCCCGTGCCTCTCCCTGACATCCTGTACAGATGTAAAGAATTTTTTCGTTAGGAAGATTCTTAGCCTCACCTTCGCTGACAATTTTTGGGAAATCTTTGAGATAACCAGCCTCTATAGCCGCCGCCACATTTCTTTTCAATGATTGCCCCACAAGGCAGATAGCGCGTCCATTGTTTCTTGCGGCCATGGCCAAGGTATCAACCCGTGCCACGTTTGAAGAGAATGTTGCGCAAAAAACTTTACCCTTCTTCGTGGCTAAAATTTGATTAATATTATCACGCACTGTGCTTTCCGAGCCAGAAGATTCTGGGTTAAAAACATTGGTGGAATCACAAATCAGTGCCAATACCCCCTCGTCGCCGACCTTTTGCATTTTTGCAGCGTTCGTTGCCTCCCCCACAAGAGGATCAGGGTCTAGCTTCCAGTCCCCTGTATGGAATATTACCCCCAAATCCGTCTTTATGCGCAGCGCATTTGGTTCTGGTATGGAATGGGTTAAGGACAGGAAATCTATGGTAAAAGGCCCCACCTCTACATTCCCCTCAAGTGGGATTTCAATTAAAGGCACCTCGCCCAACAGCCCGGCCTCGGCAAGTTTCTGACGGATTAAAATCATTGTAAATGGCGTTGCATAAACAGGACAGCGAAACCGTGGCCAAAGATGCGCAAGCGCACCCACATGATCCTCGTGGGCGTGGGTAATAATAAGCCCCACCAAATCATCTTTGCGTTTTTCAATATAATTGACATTAGGCATAATCAAATCAATACCCGGAAGATAACTATCCGCAAATGATATGCCGCAATCAACCATGAGCCATTTACCCTTGGTTTGGTATAAATTCAAATTCATACCGATCTCTCCAGACCCTCCAAGAGGCAGGAAATACAAGGCATTTTTACGGCTTTTATAGGACATAAATATTATATATTCCGACTATATATTTCGAAAAGACCATAGGTGGTCAATTCCTGATCGACGATTTCAATTTCATCAATCTCATCATTAAAAAGGGGAGCAAGACCACCCGTTGCCAAAACTCTCATAATTTGATCTGGATGTTGCTGTAAAAATTCATGTTTGATACGACGAACCAACCCCTCCACAAGCCCCACATAACCCCAAAAAATCCCAGACTGCATAGCCGATACTGTTCCAGTGCCAATAATTTTAGCGGGCTTTTCAACCGCCACACGAGGCAATTTAGCTGCCGCCATGTGAAGAGCCTCCACAGATAGATTAACCCCAGGCGAAATAATGCCGCCACAATAAGCGCCGTCATTATCAATAACATCAAAGGTCGTTGCTGTTCCAAAATCAATCACAATCATGGGGCCGCCGTATTTCTTATGGGCGGCCACCGCATTGACAAGCCTATCTGCGCCGACCTCTTTTGGGTTATCCAATTTGATTTCAAGACCCAAATCCACACCATCTTCCCCAACGACAAGAGCTGTACAATCAAAATATCGCCGACATAAAAGCTGTAAGGGAAATAAGGCTTGCGGCACCACAGTTGCAATGATAGCACCCGTTATTTTCTTTGGTGAAATATTTTCCAACAACATAAGCTGGGTTAGCCATACCATATATTCATCAGCCGTCCTGCTAGAAGAACTTGATATACGCCATTTATGGCGAAGCTCTAGGCCTTCGTGAATGGCAAAAACAATATTTGTATTTCCAGCATCAATCGCAAGAAGCATAATTACGTCACCTCAAAAAAAATATCACCTGCGGTAATATGTCGTCTTTCACCGTTAAACTCAAGTATTAGTGCACCATGGTCATCTAAATCAACGAAGCGACCCTCTAATACCTCATTGGGTAAACGAACGGTGATCCCTTCTCCCATACCATAAGAATTTTCCTTCCACGCCTTGCGTATGACAGAAAATCCTCTATCTTTCCAAGCACAAAGCCAGTGATCCATAGATGTAATAAGATTTTGCATAACCGTATCCAAGGCCACGTCACGCCCAACACAGCTTTTCAAATCTGTTGCGGGATATAAGGTGACCTCTGGATGATCCGTAATATTAATGCCAATACCAATAATCACATGGGTGGGTATTTCATTTCCCCGTCCTGCGGTTTCCAGCAAAATACCAGATATTTTCTTGCCCCGCACCAAAATATCATTAGGCCATTTACAGGCCACAGCATCATTATCTTGCACTATATCCGCCACCACATCCCGCACAGCCAAGGCCGTCACAAAGGAAATCTCGGACGCCGTCGCAAGATCACAATCAATGGCATATAAGAGCGATGCAAAAAGATTACCGTTGTCAGAAACCCACGATCTTCCCCGTCTTCCCTTGCCCATAGTTTGGCTCTTGGCTGTGACCCAAATATTGCCCGCCACGCCCGTATCTGCTATGCGGCGACACTCAACATTGGTGCTGTCCAAAATGTCAAATGCCCGAAGGTCATATCCCTCGGGCATTGAAAAAGGCTTTGTCATCACCATAAGATATTAAGAGATCAAGGCAGCAGCAGCCATTCTGGCATATTCCAAAATGGGGGCGTTCACCTGCGGCAATAAGAACAATACCATAAGTGCCGCACCAAAACTCATAATGGCAGTCATTTTAAATGATTTTTGCGGCATGAATTCTTCTTCTGGTGCATTAAAGAACATAATTTTAACCACATTCAAATAATAATATGCTCCGATCACACTGGCAACAACACCAATAACCGCAAGGCTAATCAGCCCATAATCCGTGGCCATAGGATTTTCAACGGCCTTGGCAATAACGGCCTTAAAGACATACCATTTTCCCCAGAAACCAGCCATCGGCGGGATTCCTGCCAAAGAAAGCATAAAAATTCCTAAGGCGACCGCCATTAAGGGACGTGTCTGTACAAGGCCAGAAAGATCGGATATTTCCTCAACCATACCATTATTACGGCGCATAGACAGAATACAGGCAAATGTTCCCACATTCATCACAAGATATATAGCCATATAAATCATCAACCCACGCACGCCTTCCTGATTTCCAGCAGCAAGACCCACGAGGGCAAAACCAATATGACCTATTGAGCTATAGGCCATCAAGCGTTTGATATTCGTTTGCACCACAGCCGCCACAGAGCCAAGCACCATTGAAGCAAGGGACATAAAGACAATAACCTGTGTCCAAGAATGGGACAGTTCGCCGAACGGCACATACAATACCCGAACCAGAAGCGCAAGAGCCGCAACCTTTGGTGCAACCGCAAAAAAGGCCGTTACAGGGGTTGGCGCACCTTGGTAAACATCTGGTGTCCACATATGAAAAGGAACCGCAGAAATTTTAAAAGCAAGACCAGAAAGGACAAAAACCATCCCGACAATCACCCCAATATTCGGAGCATGTCCTCCCAAATGTTCATTGGCATGAGCCAGTGTATCGCCAATGACTGTAAAATTTGTGCTGCCCACAAAACCGTATATCAACGAACTACCAAAAAGCAAAATACCCGAAGACAATGCCCCAAGGACAAAATATTTCAAGCCCGCCTCTGTTGAAAGCTCACTATCACGCCGTATAGAGGCCAACACATAAAGGCTCAATGATTGTAATTCCAAACCCATATAAAGCGACATCAAATCATTGGCAGAAATCATCACCATCATACCAACAGTCGCCAGAAGAAGAAGAATGGGATATTCAAATCTTTCCTCTCCCTCATCCTTGAAATATTGTATCGACATGATCACCGCTAAACTCGATGCCACCAAGACCAAAATTTTCATAAAGGATGTGAAGCGATCCACAACGAACATATTTCCAAAGGTATAGACGGCTGTATCTTGCCAGTTTACGGTAATAAATAAGGCTGCAATCATTAAGGCCGCTGAGATCAATGATATAAAGCGGGTGGATGAATTGCCACGAAAAACACCCAGCATCAACAGTGCCATGGCTCCAAGAGCCATAAGAATTTCGCCGTATGCGGGGGTTAAATTGGGAAGCATCATTTCAGTCATCTCTCATATCTCCCTACGGTGTTACCGTATCAACAACCACGGAAACTGCGGCCTGATGATGTGTAATAAGATTTTCAACGGACACATGCATGAAATCCATAAAGGTTGACGGATGTATGCCCATCCATAAGGTAAATAACACCAAGGGTGCAAAAATTAATATTTCCCGCTTATCCATATCGAGCATGGTCTTAAGATCCTCTTTGACCAATTCACCAAAGACAACCTTGCGGTATAGCCACAGCATATAAGCCGCTCCCAGAATCAGACCAAAAGCAGCAAAGAATGTCGTCCAGATACTGACCTTGAATAATCCGATCAAGACCAGAATTTCGCCAACAAAGTTACCCGTTCCAGGAAGTCCCACCGAGGCCATGGTAAAAAACATAAAGACAAGCGCGTATTTTGGCATGATATTCACCAAGCCACCATAACGATCAATCTCACGGGTATGAAGTCTGTCATAAATCACCCCAACACAAAGGAACAGCGCGCTTGCCACAAAACCATGCGCCAACATCACCATAATGGCACCTTCGATACCTTGTGTATTAAAGGCAAATATACCAAGGGTGACAAACCCCATATGGGCAACAGATGAATAGGCAATCAACTTTTTCATATCCTGCTGCATCAAGGCCACAAGCGACGTATAAATAATGGCAATCACAGACAAACTATAGATCAGCCACGCAAGTTCGACAGAGGCGTGAGGGAACATGGGCAATGAAAACCGCAAGAAACCATATCCTCCCATTTTAAGCAAGATACCAGCCAAAATCACAGAACCCGCTGTGGGCGCCTGTACGTGGGCATCGGGTAACCACGTATGAACTGGCCACATAGGCATCTTCACCGCAAATGAGGCAAAGAAAGCAAGGAATAGCCAAGTTTGAGCATTAACATCAAAATTATACTGCATCAAAGTGGGGATATCTGTGGTTCCTGTTTGAAAATACATATACAGCATGGCAAGCAGCATAAGAACAGAGCCCAGCAACGTATAAAGAAATAGCTTATAAGCCGCATAAATACGGTTCTTGCCACCCCAAACCCCAATAATCAAAAACATGGGGATCAAGCCGCCTTCGAAAAACAGGTAAAAAAGAACCATATCCAAGGCACAGAAAACACCAATCATCAATGTTTCAAGCAGAAGGAAGGCAATCAAATATTCCTTCACCCGAACCTTGATCACATCCCATCCCGTCAAAATCACAATGGGCATAATGAAGGTGGTCAACATGACGAATAATATGGAAATTCCATCAACACCCATATGGTAATTGATATTATCGCCAAGCCAAGGAGCACGTTCTACAAATTGAAAGTCGGCGGTTGTTTTATCAAAACTAAACCACAGTATCAAGGAAGCAAGAAAAGTAAAAACCGTAACCCATAACGCCGCATTGCGAGCATTACGGTCAGCATTCTCGCCCTTGGTCAGCAAAATAAAGAGAACCCCAAGCAGCGGCAAGAAGGTAATAATTGAAAGAATAGGGAAATGTTCCATTAGCTTGCCCCTCCTACAAACCACGTGACGAAAGCGGCAATACCGATCAACATGGCAAACGCATAATGGTAAACATAACCACTTTGCAATGCTTTAAATTTACGGGCAAGTATCATAACTCCCTCTGCGGCGCCATCTGGCCCGTAACGGTCAATGATATTTTCATCCCCCTTCTTCCACAAAAACAATCCTAATTTTTTCGCAGGATTGACAAATAAGAAGTCATAGATTTCATCCACATACCATTTATTGTAAAACAGATTGTAAAGATGACGGAAAGTTCCAGAGAATGCTGCTGGTGTTTCTGGCTTTATGATATAGGCATAAACCGCAATCAAAAATCCAGTAACCATCACCACAAAAGGTGCCGCCATGACCCAGCCTGGTACATGATGAGCCTCTTCCATAACGTTATGAGCCGCATCTTTGAGGAATAAGGCATGACCCCAGAAATCTTTATAATGATGACCAACAAAATAATCCTTAAACAGGAAACCAGCCCCGACTGCGCCTGCGGCCAACACATATAACGGCACCATCATCCAGTTGCCACTCTCATGCACATGGTCTTGCACGGATTTGCTGGCCCGACTTTTACCAAAAAAGGTCATAAAGATTAAACGCCAGCTATAAAAAGAGGTCAATAAAGCCGCAAGAACACCCATCGCAAAAGCATAGCCCGACATAGAAGAGCCCGAAGCAAAGGCCGCCTCAATAATCATATCCTTGGAATAATAACCCGCAAAGAAAGGGAATCCCGTCAACGCCAAGGTACCAATGGTCATCATGGCAAATGTTGCTGGAATTTTCTTACGCAGTCCGCCCATTTTCCGCATATCCTGTTCATCGCTCATGGCATGGATCACAGAACCAGACCCAAGGAACAGCAAGGCCTTAAAAAAGGCATGGGTGAAGAGATGAAATATGGCCGCCCCATAGGCCGAAACGCCCAAAGCAAAGAACATATAACCAAGCTGAGAACAGGTTGAATAGGCAATCACCCGCTTGATATCATTCTGTGTTGTGCCAATGGTTGCGGCAAATATTGCGGTCGAGGCACCAATAAGCGCAACAAAGGCCAAGGCATCTGGAGAATATTCAAAAATTGGTGAACAACGTGCCACCATAAAGACACCCGCCGTCACCATGGTTGCCGCATGGATCAGTGCCGATACGGGGGTCGGCCCCTCCATGGCGTCTGGAAGCCAAGTATGCAGACCAAGCTGTGCCGATTTACCCATCGCTCCAATGAAAAGCAAAATACAGATGGTTGTGATCAAATCCAAATCCATCCAAAGAAAATGAATTGTCTGTCCCTCTAATTGTGGAATGGCGGCAAAAACTGTTTCAAAATCAACCGCACCTGTGACCATAAAGAGGGTGAAAATACCGAGCGCAAAGCCAAAGTCACCCACACGGTTCACGATAAAGGCCTTAATCGCCGCGGCACAGGCTGATGGTTTCTTATACCAAAATCCGATCAACAAATAGGATGCAAGACCCACGCCTTCCCAACCAAAGAACATTTGAACAAAATTATCCGCCGTCACCAACATCAACATGGCAAATGTGAAAAAGCTTAAGTAAGCCATAAAACGGGGCTTATGCGGATCATGGCTCATATAGCCCACAGAATAAATGTGAACCAAACAGGATACCGTATTGACCACCACAAGCATCACCGCCGTTAAGCTATCGATCTTAAATCCCCAGTTAAAGTTCAGATCCCCTGAACTAACCCAATTCATTACCGTCACATGTTCAACGCTGTGACCAAAGGCCACCTGAAAAAGGGCAACCCACGACAAGAAAGCCGACAAGATCAAGGCTCCGCATGTGACAAATTGTGCGCCCTTATCCCCCAGTCTTTTACCAAATAGACCCGCAATAACGGCGGCAAGAAGGGGTCCGAAAACAATTATCTGATACATTATATCTTTATCCTTTCATCAGATGAATGTCTTCAACCGCGATACTGCCACGGTTACGGAAATAAATAACGAGGATTGCAAGCCCAATGGCCGCTTCACCCGCCGCAACGGTCAAAATAAACATGGTAAATACCTGCCCAACCATGTCATGCAGATAAGAAGAAAATGCAACAAAATTAATATTGACCGAAAGTAGAATAAGTTCTACCGACATCAGTATAATAATCACATTCTTCCTGTTCAAAAAGATACCGAAGATACCAATGGTAAACAACATGGCCGCAACGGTTAGATAATGAGCAAGTCCAATTTCCATCATTTTTTTCCTACCACCCCTCGGCCCTATATCCCTTGACCCGGTTTAACTTTAACAATTTCATACGCATCACTTCTGCGGTGCATAACCTGTTTATTGATATTCTGTTTCTTAACCCCTGGACGTTTTCTGTGGGTCAATACAATGGCGCCAATCATAGCAACCAACAAAATCAGACCCGCCATCTGAAACAAAAAGACATATTTTGTATAAAGAAGGCTGCCGAGCGCCTCTGTATTGGACATTTCCGTTAAGGCCGGAATGGCGGTAGCAGGATCGGTGACAACGCCGCCCGACAATCCCCATCCCATACCAACCAAGGCAAGCTCTGCCAAAAGCAAAAACCCGATCAAACCACCAATAGGCAAGTATTTCTGAAAGCCTTTGCGCATTTCGCTATAGTCAATGTCAAGCATCATGACGACAAAGATAAACAAGACCGCAACCGCCCCCACATAGACAATCACCAATATCATGGCAACAAATTCAGCCCCGAGCATCACGAATAATCCTGCCGAATTAAAAAAGGCCAAGATCAGATACAATACCGAATGCACGGGATTGCGACTGGAGATAACCATAATTCCAGAAAATACTGTGACGGTGGCAAAAAGATAAAAGCAAAATGTATAAATCATATTCTATTTATCCTATCTATACGGCGCATCAAGTTTAATATTGGTGGCGATTTCTTGTTCCCACATTTCACCATTCTTCAATAGCTTTTCCTTGTTATAGTAGAGCTCTTCTCTGGTTTCTGTGGCAAATTCAAAATTAGGTCCTTCAACAATCGCCTCCACGGGACAGGCTTCTTGACAATAACCGCAATAAATACATTTGGTCATATCAATGTCATACCGAGTTGTGCGCCGTGAGCCATCATCAGCAACGGCAGCCTCAATCACAATGGCCTGTGCAGGACAAATTGCCTCGCATAATTTACACGCGATACAGCGTTCCTCACCATTGGGATAACGGCGCAGAGCATGCTCGCCTCTGAAACGGGGGCTTAAATGCCCCTTTTCATAAGGATAATTGATGGTCGCCTTGGGCCGAAACATATAGCGGAACGTCAGCCACATGGCTTTGACAAATTCACTTAACAAAAATGTTCGTGCTGCGTGTTTGAGTAGTAACATATCACCTATTCCTTTATGCCGGTATCTTGTCGGTAAGCAACAAGAACAATCCCGTTAATACGACCCAAAGTAGAGACAATGGCAAGAATACTTTCCAACCCAGTCGCATCAGCTGATCATAACGATACCGTGGTACGGTTGCCTTGACCCAAGCAAAGACAAAGAACATGAAAATTATTTTACCAAAAAACCAAATCCATCCCGGAATAATATAAAGCGGTTCCCAGTCCACAGGTGGTAGCCATCCGCCAAGGAACAAAATGCTTGTCATCGCACACATCAGGATAATATTGGCATATTCACCAAGGAAGAATAACGCAAAGGCCATGGATGAATATTCAATCTGATAGCCTGCGACAATTTCTGATTCTGCTTCGGGTAGGTCAAAGGGTGGACGGTTCGTTTCTGCTAATGCGGAAATGAAGAAAACAATCAACATGGGGAATAGCGGTGTAAACCAATAACCATTAACTCCCATGAAGGCGTTTTTCTGAGCAAGGACAATCTCGCTCAAATTCAATGATCCCGCACACATGAGAACCGTAACAAGAACAAAACCAATAGAGACCTCATAGGAAACCATTTGCGCCGATGAGCGTAACGCTCCCAAAAAGGCATAGCGGGAATTACTGGCCCATCCAGACAGAATAATCCCATAAACACCAAGGGATGACATAGCGAATAGATAAAGAATACCCACATTTAAATTCGCCAAAACCACCCCGTCGCCAAAGGGAATAACCGCCCAGCCCACAAGCGCCAAGATAAAGGTCAGCGCAGGAGCCAGCAGAAAAATAAATTTATTGGCACTGGCCGGTATAATGGTTTCTTTGAGGAAAAGTTTTAAACCATCAGCGAATGATTGCATCAATCCCCAAGGTCCCACCACATTCGGGCCACGGCGCATCTGCATCCCCGCCCATACCTTGCGGTCCATATAAACGCTCATGGCAACCGCAATAAGAAGCGGCAAAACAATCGCCAGAATTCCAACCACAATACCAAGCAATGTGGCAAACCATGGCACGAGTGTCACGCCAAAAGCCCATGTAAAAAATTCAACGAGTAAATCAGCCATGGGATGCCTCCGCCATAAATTTTGTCCCCTCATAGGCATTGCTGCATTCCGCCATCACTTTTGATGACCGTGCTATGGGGTTGGTTTGATAAAAGTCAGCGATAGCATTCATGATTGGCTTATCGGATATTTTACCTTGAACACCAAATTCTGCCCATGCCTCAGAAGGCAACTGATCCACAAGACCAAAAGACGGAAAATCCGCAATCATCTTATCCCTCAGTTCCGCAAGATTATCAAAAGGTAAGGTATGACCCAACCTTTCCGATAAGGCCCTAAGTATTGTCCAGTCTTCTCTGGCTTCCCCCGGTCCAAAAATAACCCGTGGGGCTTTTTGCACCCGACCTTCCAAATTTACATAAGTACCCGATTTTTCCGTATAGGCAACGCCAGGTAAAATAACGTCGGCCTGTTTAACGCCCTCGTCACCGTGGCTGCCCTGATAAATCACAAAGGCTTTTTTCAGGCGTGCTGTATCAATTTCGTCAGCGCCTAAATTAAAGACGACCTTGATGTTGCCCGATACGGCGCCGTCCAAAATACCATCAACACCCGACTTTGCAACAAGACCCATATCCATTGCCCCAACCCGACTGATGGCATGATGAAGAATGTTAAAACCGTTCCAACCCTTTTTAACCATGCCGTATTTATCAGCAATATCATGGGCAAGTTTTAGAATAGCAGCCCCGTCCACATGACTTACGGCTCCTGACCCCAAAATAATCATAGGTTTTTTGGCGGATTTCAATGCCTTGGCAAAGACACCCTTACCCGCAAGTAATTCTTCTAGTGCTTTGGCCGTATTACCCAAATATTCCACAGGATAGGTCAGATTTTCATTCTCACCTACAGCAGCAATGGGGCCACGCTTTGTTAAGGCCCGCAAACGAATATTCAGAACAGGGGCTTCTTTACGGGGGTTTGTTCCCACAAGTAGACAAGCGTCCGCCTCATCAATACCCGCGATACCCGTATTAAACAGATATCCGACCCGATTTTTTCCGCCGTAATGGGCACCATCCTGACGGCAATCAATGGCTTTGCTACCCAATGAATTAAGCAGTCCTTTCAGAGCATACATGCTTTCTGCGTCACAAAGATCACCCACAAGGCCCGCAATCTCATTACCCTTCACGCCTTTTAGCTTGGTCGCAATAACAGAAAATGCCTCGTCCCAAGAGGCCGCCTGCAACTTGCCCGCTTTGCGAATATAGGGCCTATCAATGCGATTATATTTTAATCCATCAACCGCTTGACGGGTTTTGTCTGAAATCCATTCTTCATTCACATCCTCATTTAGGCGAGGCAAAATGCGCATAACTTCACGACCCCGTGCATCGGCACGGATACTTGATCCCATGGCATCATGAATATCAAAGGTTTCCGTTGATTTTAATTCCCAAGGGCGGGCTGAGAAAGCATAAGGTTTATTGGTCAAGGCCCCAACGGGACACAGATCAACAACATTACCAGAAAGCTCAGAGGCAAAGGGTTGTTCTTGGTAAGTGGTGATTTCCATATGATCACCGCGCCCAATACCACCGAGTGCGGGAACACCAGCGATCTCTTCGGAAAAGCGCACACAACGGGTGCAATGAATACAACGGGTCATCGTGGTCTTCACCAGTGGGCCAAAGTCATCCTTGGATACAAGACGACGTTTTTCATTATAACGGGCATCATCACCACTATAATAAAGATATTGATCCTGCAGATCGCATTCGCCGCCCTGATCACAAACGGGACAATCAAGAGGATGGTTAATCAGGGTGAATTCAAGCACCCCTTCCCGACCACGTTTCACCTTGTCACTGTTGGTATGAATGACCATACCCTCGCCTGCAGGCATGGCACAGGAGGCAATAAGCTTCGGAGCCTTTTCCATTTCCACAAGACACATCCGGCAATTGCCCGAGATGGACAGGCGCTCATGATAGCAAAACCGTGGTATTTCAACACCAGCTGCTTCACAGGCCTGAAGAACGGTTGCGCCGTTTTCGACCTCTACTTCAATTCCATCGACGTTAAGCGTTGGCATTATCTACACTCCACACTTCATCAAGCCGCCTTACGGCTTTTTTTATATTCTAGGATACGACGTTCCACCTCGGGACGAAAATGACGAAACAGACCCTGAATTGGCCATGCTGCGGCATCGCCAAGCGCACAAATCGTATGTCCCTCAACCTTTTTAGTGACATCTAGCAACATATCAATTTCTTCTATTTCCGCCTCGCCCGTGACCATGCGTTGCATAACCCGTGACATCCAACCCGTACCCTCACGACACGGCGTACATTGACCACAACTTTCATGATGATAAAAGGCGGACAGCCGTGCAATGGCCTTCACAATATCGGTGGATTTATCCATCACAATAACCGCCGCGGTGCCAAGTCCTGATCCTTCAGCCCTAAGGCTGTCAAAATCCATCAAAACAGTGTCACAAATATTTTTTGGCAAAAGATGAACCGATGAACCGCCTGGAATAACCGCAAGCAAATTATCCCAGCCACCCCGAACACCGCCCGCATGTTTTTCAATAAGCTCTTTTAAGGAAATGCCCATTTCTTCTTCAACATTGCAGGGATTATTGACATGACCCGAAATACAAAACAGTTTGGTTCCCGTATTATTGGGGCGACCAAGGCTCGCAAACCATGCCCCGCCACGCCGTAAAATCGTCGGAGCAGCCGCAATAGATTCCACATTATTCACTGTGGTCGGACAACCATAAAGTCCAACATTAGCAGGGAATGGCGGCTTCATACGAGGCTGGCCTTTTTTGCCTTCGATGCTTTCGATAAGCGCCGTCTCTTCACCGCAAATATAAGCTCCCGCCCCACGGTGGACATAAACATCAAATTTATAACCCATACCGCAAGCATTATCCCCGATCAGTCCAGCGGCATAGGCCTCCTGAATAGCGGCTTCAAGAACGTCGGCCTCGGCGACAAATTCCCCGCGAATATAAATATAGGCTGCACAAGCCTTCATGGAAAAACCAGCAACAAGACAACCCTCAATCAATTTATGAGGATCATGACGAATAATTTCCCGATCCTTACAAGTTCCGGGTTCCCCTTCATCGGCATTGACCACAAGATAATGAGGTCGACCATCAGATTCCTTGGGCATGAATGACCATTTTAGACCTGTTGGGAAACCCGCTCCGCCACGACCCCGAAGACCAGAAGATTTCATTTCATTGATGATCCAGTCGCCACCCTTTTCCAAAAGAGCCTTAGTGCCGTCCCAATCACCACGTTTTTTTGCGGCATTCAACCCAAAGCTTTGATAACCATAAAGGTTGGTAAAGATACGATCCTTATCTGCAAGCATTATCTTTTGCCTCCCTCTAATGCACAAAATTCTTTCAATGTGGTGGGTCCGCCCTGAGGCGCAGATTTATGGCGGTCTGTCGTTTGCGGTCCCGACGAGACAATCTCTCCGCTTTTAATAGCCTTGATAAAATTTCTGGTGCTATGACCGTCCAAATCCTCGTAATACTCTTTGCGGTAGGCAATAACGGGCGCATTAACACAGGCTCCGGCACATTCCACCTCCAAAAGGGTGAATTCGCCGTCCTTGGTCGTTTCACCAAAACCAATACCAAGTTCATCCTTGCAGGCGGCCACAACATCATCAGACCCTCTAAGCCAGCAAGGTGTTGTGGTACAAACCTCAATCACATGTTTGCCAACAGGCTTTAGATTATACATGGTATAAAAACTGGCCACCTCATGCACCCGAATATAGGGCATTTCCAGCATATCAGCGATATATTCCATCACGGGCACAGAAACCCAGCCATTATTTTGTTCTTGGGCACGGGTAAGGAGCGGCATAACCGCACTCTCTCGACGATTGTCTGGATATTTGGACAACTGCCCCTTCGCCCAGTCCATATTTTCCGGCGTAAATTTGAAATTTTCCGCACTTCTTAGTTTAATGTTCATCGGTCAACCTCTCCGAACACAATATCAAAGGAACCCATCAATGCGGGAATATCAGCCAACATATGACCCTTAGCAATATGCCCCATCGCCTGAAGATGGGCAAAGCCCGGTGCTCGTATTTTACAGCGATAAGGCTTACTGCTGCCGTCTGAAATCAGATAAACCCCAAATTCACCCTTTGGTGCCTCTACAGCCGCATAAACTTCACCTTCTGGGACTTTAAATCCTTCGGTATAAAGTTTGAAATGTTGGATCAAGGCCTCCATAGATGTTTTAATGTTCGCCCGTCTTGGAGGTGTTACCGTATGATCCGCAGACAAAACATCACCTTTGGGCATTTTTTCAATACATTGGCGAATAATACGGATGCTTTGGTATATTTCTTCGATACGAACGACAAAACGGTCATAACAATCGCCGTTTTTACCAACAACCACATCAAAATCTATTTCATTGTAAACATCATAGGGTTGTGCCTTGCGCAGATCCCATGCCACATCAGACCCTCGCAACATAACACCCGTAAAGCCCAAGGCATAACATTCTTCGGCCGACACCTTACCAATATCCACATTACGTTGTTTAAAAATACGATTTTCCGTCACAAGCGTTTCAATATCATTCATAGCTTGTGGAAATTCATCGCACCAACGCAAAATATCATCGGCTAGATCATTCGGAAGATCCTGATGAACGCCACCCGGGCGGAAATAATTGGCATGAAGACGCGCACCGCAAACCCGCTCATAAAATCCCATGAGCTTTTCACGTTCCTCAAATCCCCAAAGAATGGGGGTCAAGGCGCCCACATCCATTCCATGAGCCGTCACATTCATAATATGATTTAACAATCGGCCAATTTCACTATAAAGAACACGGATATATTGACCACGCTCAGGCACCTCTAGTCCCAACAATTTTTCAATAGCAAGGCAAAAGGCATGCTCTTGATTCATCGGAGCAACATAATCAAGTCGATCAAAATAAGGGATGGCTTGAAGATAGGTTTTATGCTCAATGAGTTTTTCTGTACCCCGATGCAAAAGGCCGATATGAGGGTCGGCACGTTCCACAATCTCTCCATCAAGTTCAAGAATTAGGCGCAACACACCATGAGCCGCAGGGTGCTGTGGGCCAAAGTTAATGTTATAATTTTTAATATCTACTTCGGCCATATTAATTCCCCTGCCTTTTATCATCTGCTTGTTCACTTTCGGGCAGAATATATTTGGCACCTTCCCAAGGACTCATAAAGTCAAAATCGCGAAATTCCTGTTGTAATTTAACAGGTTCATAAACAACACGTCTTTCCTCTTCGCTATAACGCAATTCCACATAGCCCGACAAAGGAAAATCTTTTCTTTGGGGATGACCTTGAAAGCCATAATCAGTCAATATGCGTCGCAAATCAGGATGGCCGTCGAACATCACACCATACATATCCCACACTTCACGCTCATACCATCCTGCAGAGGGATATAATTCCACAACGGAAGGAATGGGTGTCTCATCATCGGCCTGCACCTTTATTCTGAGGCGAACATTATGAGTTAAACTCAGAAGATGATAAACAACATCAAAACGCTTGGCCCGTTCGGGATAATCAACACCGCAAATATCTGTTAATTGTGCAAAATTACAATGACTATCATTGTGCAAATGGGTCAGAATACTGACAATTTTATCTGCCCTAGCATTCAGAGTAAGTTCGCCGTAAGCGACTTTATAATCCAGCACTTCATTTTCTAGGGCTTGGATAATAACCTGCCCCATTTCATCCAGTGCGTCCTGTTTACTCATTCCTGTCACTCCTTACCTATCCATTGCCACGGTACGACGAATCTTCTTCTGTAGCTGAAGAATCCCATACACAAGCGCCTCCGCCGTAGGAGGGCAGCCAGGAACATAAATATCCACGGGAACAATTCTGTCGCAACCACGCACGACCGAATATGAATAATGATAATAACCACCCCCATTGGCGCAACTTCCCATGGATATGACATAACGTGGTTCTGCCATCTGGTCATAGACCTTGCGCATGGCAGGAGCCATTTTGTTCGTCAAAGTACCCGCAACAATCATCACATCAGATTGACGTGGGGAGGCTCGTGGGGCAAATCCCATACGTTCCACATCATAGCGGGGCATACTAGAATGCATCATTTCAACCGCACAACAGGCCAAACCAAAGGTCATCCACCATAAAGACCCTGTTCTTGCCCATGCAATAACATCATCGAGGCTCGCAACAACAAATCCCTTATCAGACAATTCATTTGAAAGTGATTTAAAATAACTATCCTGATCAGGAACTGGTAAATTTTCAGTGCCCGCATCATCCATGGACATTTTTACTCCCATTCCAAAGCCCCTTTCTTCCATTCATAAATAAATCCGACGGTCAACACGCCAAGGAAAATCATCATGGATCCAAAGCCGAACAGGCCTATTTTGCCAAGCGAAATAGCCCAGGGGAATAAATATGCGACTTCCAAATCAAAGATAATAAAGAGGATTGCCACCAGATAAAACCGAACGTCAAAAGGTTTTCTTGCGCTATCAAAGGCTTCGAATCCACATTCATAAGCCGACAGTTTTTCCGCATCTGGTTTTTGTTCTACCAGCAACATAGGCAGAACAATAAAGACACATGACAAAATAATGGCAATAAGAAAGAAAATCAGAATTGGAAGATATTCGAGCATCAATTCATTCATCTGTGCCCAACCCCTTCTATAAGTTATCAAATTATAAACTGTTTATATTCAACGACAGACCAATTCCATGACGGCTGTCAATTTATTGAGATTTTATTCTTCTGTTTTTAAGAGCAGCGGCATAATTCTTTATATCACAGAATCAATACGGCATAGCATAAACATCTAGACTAATCCCTCGCTAGTTTAATAGCCCGAAGCGAAATAAAATGCCAATGGTTTTTTGGTAAAAAAATTCATGTATGAAATATTTTTTAAGGACATAATCAAATTATACAAACCAATTCGGTTGTATTGTATTTTATTTTTTGGGAAATATACTATTCATGGAAAATGGCGGGAGTGACGGGACTCGAACCCGCGACCTCTGGCGTGACAGGCCAGCGCTCTAACCAACTGAGCTACACCCCCCTATATTAATTAGGGCGTGGGACTGATTTAAGGCATACACCCTATTCAGTCAAGAGACTTTATCAAATATTACAAATAAAATTTCACTACTAACCATTTGTAATATCTAATAAAATGGTGGGCGATGAGAGACTCGAACTCCCGACATCTTCGGTGTAAACGAAGCGCTCTACCAACTGAGCTAATCGCCCCACTTTATTAAAACAGAGATCCTATCAGATCACTGTGTGGATGCATATCTACAGACTGTTTGAAGATATGTAAAGCATAAAAAAGACGGTTAGTCGATTATTTACTAACCGTCTTTCTTAAAAAGACAAATTGCTTAATTAACGGCGTCTTTAAGGCCTTTACCGGCTTTAAATTTAGGCTGTTTTGAAGCAGGTATCTGGATTTTTTCACCAGTGCGTGGATTACGGCCTTCACTTGCGGAACGTTGAGCAACGCTAAAAGTTCCAAAGCCTACCAAACGCACGTCATCTCCCGAAGACAAAGCACTTGAAATAGATGAAAACACACCATCAACAGCTGAAGCTGCATCTGCTTTTGAAAGGCCTGCAGCGGTTGCTACAGCGGCGACTAGATCGTTTTTGTTCACTATCTTCTCCTTATATGTAAGTTTACTGAACTGGTTAAAAGTGAATGCAGTCTAGCGAGGGTTTTTTATTTCGTCAAAGGGAAATCCTCACAAAACTGCGGTTTTTTCTATAAAGTTTGCTTGACATTGAAAAAAAGCGATTTTCTAAAGAAAAAAGCACCCCTCAAATAATAAAAAGGGTGCTTTCTAATCTTATACGCCGTACATTCCATCGAAATTTTAGTGATGGACAGCCTTTTCAAAACCAGATTCGGATTTGTCGCCTACGATTTTTGTCATATCTTTCACATCTTCGGGCAAAAGGGGAATCAGCGGTTTTGCCAAAGCAACCTCTAAAACCTCATCAACTTTTTTAACAGGTCTGATATCAAGGCCACGAATAACATTATGTGGAATTTCCTGAAGATCCTTCATATTATCTTCAGGAATCAAGACGGTCTTGATTCCACTCCTGAGCGCTGCCAATAATTTTTCTTTGAGGCCCCCAATGGGTAATACCCGACCCCGAAGACTGATTTCCCCCGTCATGGCCACATCACGATGAACAGGATTATTGGTCAAGACAGAAACAATAGAGGTTATCATACCAACACCTGCCGATGGACCATCCTTTGGCGTTGCACCTTCTGGTAAATGGATATGAATATTTGTATTGTCAAAAATAGATGGCTGAATACCAAACTCCACGGCATGAGAACGAACGTAACTCATTGCCGCCTGAATAGATTCCTGCATCACTTCGCCCAATTTACCCGTAATGGTAATTTTGCCTTTTCCCAGTGAAGTAATGGCTTCAATTTGCAAAATCACACCGCCTACTTCTGTCCAAGCTAGACCTGTTGTGACCCCGATCATATCCTCGTCTTCTAGTTCACCATAAGCAAATCGTTTAACACCCGCATATTTTGCTAAATTTTGGCAAGTAATTTTTATGGATTTATACTCACCCAACACAATTTTCTTAACGGCTTTTCGCACAAGTTTAGCAATTTCCCGTTCAAGATTACGCACGCCCGCCTCACGGGTGTAGCTGCGAATAACTTCCCGTAATGCGCCATCAGAAATAGACCACTCATCGGGTTTCAGACCATGATCATTGATTTGTTTCTGAATAAGATGGCGTTTTGCTATCTCAACCTTTTCATCCTCAGTATAACCATAAAGGTTAATAACCTCCATCCGGTCCAACAAAGGTTGTGGCATATTCAACGTATTTGCCGTTGTGACAAACAACACATTGGATAAATCGTAATCCACCTCTAAGTAATGGTCGTTAAATTTGTTATTTTGCTCAGGATCAAGTACCTCGAGCAGAGCAGAAGAGGGGTCGCCTCTAAAGTCCGCGCCCATTTTATCAATTTCATCCAACAAGAACATAGGATTACTTGATCCTGCCTTTTTCATGCTTTGAATGACTTTGCCCGGCATAGATCCAATATATGTCCTGCGATGACCTCTAATCTCAGCCTCGTCACGCACACCACCCACAGAGAAGCGGACAAAATTACGTCCCGTTGCCCGTGCTATGGATTTTCCCAAAGATGTTTTGCCGACACCTGGAGGTCCCACAAGACAAAGAATAGGTCCTTTGATCTTTTTGGTTCTTGTCTGAACCGCAAGATATTCCAAAATGCGTTCTTTGACCTTTTCAAGACCATAATGATCCTCATTTAGAATATTTTCAGCCTCAACCAGATTCAATTTGGTTTTACTGTTCTTATTCCATGGAATAGACAGCATCCAGTCAAGATAATTGCGCACCACAGTCGCCTCTGCGGACATGGGACTCATGCTTTTAAGCTTTTTCAATTCACCAACTGCTTTTTCACGGGCTTCCTTGGTGAGCTTGGTTGATTCTATTCTTGCTTCAAGCTCGGCAATCTCATCCTTAGTCTCATCTGACTCACCCAACTCCTTTTGAATGGCCTTCATCTGCTCGTTCAGATAATATTCCCGCTGGGTTTTCTCCATTTGATTTTTAACACGGTGGCGAATTTTCTTTTCCACCTGCATGACACCAATTTCACCCTCCATCACGCTGTATATTTTTTCCAGACGTGACAAGAGATTAGAATTTTCCAACAATTCCTGCTTCGAAGATATGGTGAGAGACAGATAAGAGGCCACAACATCCGATAACTTTGCAGGGTCTTCAATTTGGCTCACGGATGTAAAGACTTCTGGTGGAATTTTTTTATTAAATTTAATATATTGCTCGAATTGTTTGATCACAGAACTTGTCAAAGCCTTTAATTCCTTAGAGTCTTCAACAATAGGATGGTCGATCTCGGCTTCTGCTTCAAAGAATAGATCATTCTCCAAGTAACGGGTAATCTTTGCCCGTTCCACGCCTTCAACCAATACCTTCACCGTACCGTCGGGCAATTTCAAGAGCTGTAAAACCGTAGCAATAGTTCCAATCTCGAAAATATCCTTTGTTTCAGGATCATCATCATTGGCATCTTTTTGAGAAACAAGAAGAATTTTCTTGTCATTTTTCGTCACATCTTCTAGTGCCTTAACGGACTTTTCTCGGCCGACAAACAACGGCACCACCATATGCGGAAAGACCACAATATCTCTTAAAGGAAGCACGGGATAGGTAATAGTCATTAGCTTGTCCATCTATTCTCTAAAATTACAAAACTGTTTATCTGAATTTAAGAATTTAATACGCATATTCAAGAGCCATATCATGAAAAATTACAGGCCATACCCAAATCAAAAACTGGAATACGCAAAATCGTATCCTCTGTTGATTGCTTTATCTATAAACACATTGATTAAAAACGTATTGGTTAAACACTGGCAATAGCGCCTGCTTCGCCTTTTTTGCTTTTTGCATAAACATAAAGTGGCTTGTTTTTACCCTTAACGACGTCGCCGTTAACCACAACCTCTTCGATATTTTCCAAACTCGGCAATTCAAACATGGTTTCCAAAAGGATATCTTCCATGATTGAGCGCAGCCCTCTCGCCCCAGTTTTACGTAAAATAGCCTTCTTGGCAATTTCAATAAGAGCGCCATCCGTAAAGTTTAGCTTAACGTCTTCCATTTCAAACAATCTTTGATACTGTTTTACAAGGGCATTCTTTGGGCGACTGAGAATTTCCACAAGCGCATCTTCGTCCAAATCCGTCAATGTGGCCAAAACAGGCAAACGACCAACAAATTCCGGGATCAATCCGAAATGAAGAAGATCATCAGGTTCCAAATCGGCCAGAATTTCACCTATTTTACGCTCTTCATGAGCATTCACATTGGCACCAAAGCCAATAGATTTTGCTTCTTTACGACGCGCAATAATCTTATCCAATCCAGAAAAGGCACCCCCACATATAAACAGGATATTGGTCGTGTCCACTTGCAGAAATTCCTGCTGTGGGTGTTTACGTCCGCCTTGGGGTGGAACGCTTGCAACGGTACCTTCCATAATTTTCAATAAAGCCTGCTGCACACCTTCACCTGATACATCACGGGTGATAGAAGGATTGTCTGACTTACGGCTGATTTTATCAACTTCGTCAATGTAAACGATCCCACGCTGAGCCTCTTCAACATTATATTCGGCAGCCTGCAAAAGCTTCAGGATAATATTTTCCACATCTTCGCCTACGTAACCCGCTTCGGTTAATGTGGTGGCATCCGCCATCGTAAAGGGAACATCCAGAATACGGGCCAAGGTTTGAGCAAGCAAAGTCTTGCCGCATCCTGTGGGACCTAAAAGAAGAATATTGGATTTTGCAAGTTCCACATCATCACTTTGAGTGGAATGCTGCAAACGTTTATAATGGTTGTGAACGGCAACAGAAAGTACCTTTTTCGCCTGATGCTGGCCTATAACATAATCACTCAAAACCTTTAAAATTTCCGCAGGTTTTGGAACACCCTTGCCTGATTTGGTCAATGATGTCTTATTTTCCTCACGAATAATATCCATGCAGAGTTCAACGCACTCATCACAAATAAAAACAGTAGGTCCTGCAATAAGTTTTTTTACTTCGTGCTGACTCTTGCCACAAAAAGAGCAATAGAGTGTATTTTTGCCTTCGCCAGACTTTAATTTTGTCATAAGGTATCTATTCCTAAAAATTCCCTAATATGCTACTCTGACTTTGTCGCAAATCTCAATGGGTTTTTTATCATTTTGCACATTTTAATTTGATCCATGCAAATTAGGATCAAAAAACAACCTATAATATTATCTTTTATGAATTATATATAACAACAATAAAATAATTAATTAACAAAAATGATTAATTTTTCTAAAATCAATCAGAATTTATTCATTTTGTTCTTTATTTTTTATCAAGATCTGGTCGTTTGTCAAAAATTTCATCAATCAACCCAAATTTCAAGGCCTCTTCTGGTGACATGAATGTATCACGCTCAAGAGCCTCTTGTATTTTGGCAAGTTTTTGACCTGTGTGTTTTACATAAATATTGTTGAGCCGTTCCCGTAAAGACAATATTTCACGCGCCTGAATTTCAATATCAGTCGCTTGTCCCTGTGCCCCCCCAGAGGGTTGATGCACCATAATGCGTGAATTGGGTAAAGAATAACGCTGCCCTGGCTCGCCCGCTGCGAGCAATAAAGACCCCATAGAGCAGGCCTGACCAATACAAATTGTACTCACCTTATTGCGAATATATTGCATTGTATCATAAATGCCCATACCTGCTGTCACAATACCACCAGGTGAATTGATATAGAAAGCAATATCTTTCTTAGGGTTTTCTGCTTCCAGAAAAAGAAGCTGAGCTGTGATAAGACCCGCCACCTGATCATTGACCTGTCCTGTTAAAAAGATAATATTTTCTTTTAAAAGACGGGAAAAAATATCATAGGACCTCTCGCCACGGCTTGTTTGCTCCACGACCATAGGGACCAGATTATTCATATATGTATCATGTAAGTTATTCATATCAGCCTTCCTGCTATTAGCAATGATGGGGGCAGTCTATTGAAAACCCGTCACCAAATCCTTAATTTTCTAGCCCGCTGATTTTATTTCTCAGCCTTTGTCTTCTTAGGAGCCGCCTTCTTAGGGGCTGCTTTCTTTGCCGCTGGCGTCTTTTCTTCAGTTTTCTTTGCCACAGCTTTTTTCTTAGCCGGTTTTTTATCAGCCAGTTTTTTATCAGCCTTGGCGGTATCTTCTGATTCTTCTGCCTCAATTGCCGCAATCAGTTCCTCACGAGAAACCTTTTTATCCTTAACATTGGCAAGTTCCAAAATAAAATCCACAACTTTTTCTTCAAACAATGGTGCCCGAACCTGTGCCATGGCCTGAGGATTATTTTTGTAAAATTCAAAAACTTCCTTTTGTTGCCCGGGGTAACGTTGGGCTTCCATTGAAATCTGTCGTGTTACTTCCTCTTGGGACACAATGATTTCATTCTTTTGTCCAATTTCAGCCAGTAAAAGACCAAGGCGAACACGGCGAATCGCAATAGACTGGTACTCCTTCTTGATATCATCATCAGGTTCTTCAATGTCTTCTGGTTTAATTTCAGGATTTTCTGTTAAAGCTTCCCGGTGAAGATCCATTTTCAACTGATGCCAAATTTGATTAAATTCCATCTCAACCATGCCTTCGGGGACTTCAAAGGAAACCTCCATCGCAAGCAGATCAAGAAGAGCACGTTTCAATTTGGTACGAGCCAATCCTTGATTTTCTTTTTCAACCTGTTTTGCCACCAATTCTTTTAGGCTATCCAGACTTTCAAGTCCGAATTTCTTTGCCATATCATCATTGATTTCTACCTCAGCAGGCTTTTGTACTTCGTGAATTTTCACATCAAAAGTTGCATCCTTACCAGCCAAATTTTCAGACTGATATTGGGCGGGGAAGGTTACATTAACCTGTCTTTCATCGCCAGCCTTTGTGCCAACAAGTTGCGCTTCAAAGCCTGGGATAAAGCTATTGGAGCCAAGTTCCAAGAGATGCCCTTCTGCTGCGCCACCGTCAAAGGCAACGCCATCAATCTTACCCAGAAAATCCATCAATACCGCATCACCGAGCTGAGCTTTATAGGTTTTTGCAGCCGCTTTAAAATTTTTCTGCTGAGAGGCGATGGTGGTTACAGCTTCCATAACTTGGGCATCGTCATTTTCAATAACCCAACGTTCCAATTTCAGTTTAGATAAATCAGGAATCTCAAACTCAGGCGCAATTTCAACCTCAATGGAATATTCAAGGTCGGCACCTTCATTAAAGGAAATAACCTCTATCTTTGGCTGCATAGCAGGACGTACATTATCCTTGTTCAAGGCTTCCTGAGAGGTCGTATTAATGGTTTCTTCCAAGACTTGACCCAAAAGATTTTTGCCGTGCAATTTTTTCAAAAGGGATAAAGGTGTTTTGCCGGGACGAAAGCCGGGCATTTTAATTTTACCCTGAATTTTTGCGATTTCCACATCAACTCTTTTATCAATATCATCTGCGGAAATGACAACTTTATATCCGCGTTTTAGACCTTCTGAAACTGTTTGGGTTACCTGCATGGTTATTCTGCTTTATCTTGAGGGGCATATTGCCCGTTAGTGTTACGTTGCAATTCTAATAGATTTTATTTCCAAAATCGCCAAAAAAATGGCCCATGACATAAAGGAAAATGGTGCGGGTGAAGGGACTTGAACCCCCACGTCATAAGACACTAGAACCTAAATCTAGCGCGTCTACCAATTTCGCCACACCCGCATATTTTAAATGTTATGGTCGAATCTGCATATATGATGGTCTTTATAGACATATAATTACAAAATTCCATAGAAAAAATAGAGAAAAAATTTCTTTCTGAAATAAATGCCTTTTATCTGTTCCGTTATAGGGGAAAAATTCGGCCTTTCCTTCTATCTATTTTGCGTTGTATTTTGAGGCAACTGTCTTAAAACACGGGGAATTTGTCCTTCAATATCTTCTGAAATAAGACCTTGACCAAAGGCATTCGCAGCCGCAGCGTGAATCCATACTGCTGCACAAGCGGCTTCAAATGGCGGCATGTTTTGCGCCATAAGTCCCATACATAGTCCTGACAATACATCACCAGAACCCGCCGTAGCCAATTGAGGCGGAGCATTGTCATTGATCACAGTACGTCCATCGGGAGAGGCAATAACCGTATCGGGACCTTTATATATAATAACGGCACCAGATTCTTCTGCCGCCATTCTTGCTGATGATAATTTATCCACCGTTTTTTGTGCGATATGGGAAAAAAGATGCGAAAATTCTCCCGCATGGGGGGTCAAAATAGGTATTCGACCCGATGTCGAAATAGCATCCCATAAAATTTCGGGCTGTTTTGCAAAGACCCTCAATGCATCCGCATCAATGACACAATGCCTTCTAGCTTTTAAAATTTTTAAGACCTGGTGCCTTGTCTGATCCGTAACACCACAATTTGGTCCAATACACCAACTGTTTATTTTCTCATCCGCTAAGAGATGATCTATGTCACCCGTTTTCGACAATGGCTTAATCATGACCGATGTTAATTGAGCCGCATGGGCAAAAACAGCATCCTCTGGGCAGGCTACACTCACCAATCCCGCCCCTATTCGAAGAGCGGCCTTTGCCGCAAGTCTTGCCGCCCCCGATTGTGCCGCACCCCCGCTTATGACAACCCCATGTCCCCGATTATATTTATGATCGCATACATTAAGCTGTGGGAAAACATTCATCCAAAGAGAAGGATCATTACCAAATATTTCAGCTTTTATCGTATCAAGCACCCGTTCGGATATACCAATGTCGCAAACCGCAACATCACCACATAATTCTCTTCCCGGATAGAGAAGATGTCCCGGTTTTTTTCTAAAAAAAGTTACTGTGGAATTAGCCTTGATTGCCGTCCCTCTAATTTGACCGTTATTACCATCCACGCCCGACGGCATATCGACCGCCACTACCTTTACATCGGACAAAGCATTGATCCGTTCTATCACTGTGGCGATCTCTCCCTTAAGGGGTCTGGAAAGACCCGCCCCCAACAAAGCATCCACCACAAGGCCATAATCAGGGTCAATATCCGACGTGAAGGGTAAAATATCACCGTCCCATTGGTGCGCCATAAATGCTGCGTCACCCACAAGTCTATCCCTTGCCCCCCAAAGCATAAGTTCCACCTGCCAACCACAATGTTTCAAATGACGTGCAACGACAAAACCATCCCCACCATTGTTACCCGGTCCGCAAAGAATAAGCGTTTTTACCTGAGGATAATGGTTCATGATATGTCTGGTCACGGCAAGTCCCGCTGCCTCCATAAGATCTGCGCCCATAATTCCTGACTGGATCGTAATCTGATCCGCCCGCATCATTTCGGTCGTCGTCAATAAAACATTCATCTCATCATCCCTATGGTCAAATTGATTCCATTCTGATATTCACACTATAAAAATAACATGATGGATAGTCTTTGACCGGTATTTCGCACAATAATCTCCACCATAATCAACGCGATCTGTTAAAGGGAGCCGCGGCAAATCTGTTTGGCTTCATCGCAAGACTTGGGGCGCGGCTGCCTTTTCTTTTTGTTGTGGCCTTATTATACGGCAAGATCATATTCGGCCAATATCTTTTTGCCGTCACAATAGTTGAAACCTTAACAGCAATTATCCTGTTTGGCTTTAAAAGATCGTTATTTCATTTTTTAAATGATGATCTTATGCAGAATAATTTAGCTGGCGTTTATAATACTGTTTTTACGACAATGATTTTCTGTTTATGTTTTGGCAGTATCCTCATTATTCCGCTTTATATAGGGCAGGATTTTTTCTTTCATTTTTTTCCCAAAGAAATGGCCAAGGGCGTTTTTATTATACTGCCCACTGCCCTTCTTTATGCTTTGACAGAAATTTTACTCACCGCCACAAGAGCTGCGCGAAAGATGCGTTATGAGGTCACCGCCAAAAGCATTGTTGAACCCTATGTTCTTTTAGGCGGGGCTGCGGGATTATTTGTCATCAACAAAGTGGAATTGGGGTTATTTTATGCCTATTGGCTAATGAATATTAGCATTTTTATTTATGCCCTTCACAGTTTCAGTCGGGTCTATAAGAAAAATATTCGCAACTCTCATTGGATTTCTTTAACAAAAATAAAATCAATGACCCTATTTTCGGCACCCACCGCCGTCTATGACCTTATTGGTGTACTCATTCTTCGTATAGATATTTATTTTTTGGCCGCCTTGGTATCCCCAAGTGCACTAGGCGTTTATGGTATTGCCCTTCAAATCGTGACTATTGTCAAAAAAATAAGACAAAGTTTCGATCCCATCCTAGAACCTGTTATTTCCCAAACCATGAAACAATCCAGTTTGGGTCATGTGAGCAAAGAATTATCACAAGTGAGCTATTGGATTTTTTCGATTCAGGCGATGATCTTTACCCTACTTATTTTTTATGCAGGGCCTTTGCTTGGGCTCTTCAAGGCCTCTGCTGGAGAGGCTCCGCTTACCCTTTTAATCCTTATTGCCGCCGTCATAATACAAGGCAGCTTTGGCTTAGGTGAGTTAATATTTCTCTATAAAAAACCCTCAGTTAATCCTATGTTGTCCCTTGTCATTCTCTTTCTTCATGCAAGCCTATGTTATTTCATGTCTTTAAAATTCGGGATCGTGGGCGCAGCGGCAAGTCTCTTTATTTCCTATGGTGTAACGGAACTCTTACGGCTTATGTTAATTAAGTATTTTTTTGATGTTATTCCCTTTGATCTTAGGATAGTCAAACCCATCTTCATATCTAGCCTTCTGTTTGGCTATTTAAAGTTAATTGACACCACATTAGAATTACAATCGCTATTGGGGCTAGTTTTTGGTATTGCGGGGGGGATTATTGTTTATTTTATCTGCTTTTTTCTTATTGCACAAAAAGAAGAAAAGTTTATTCTCTTGAGGAAATTGAATATAAAGAAGTAATTCTATGACATATATGGGACGAGAAACAGTCATTTTTAAGCCGACAATTGCCGTTATAAGAGCACATAAAGACGGCGACCATAACATTGCCTCAATCAGTGTTCGTGACCGTCTCATCAAAATTTGCATCACAAATAATATCAAGAAAATTTTTGTTATTTCAGCCTTGGAAAATGAAAAAAGACCCTATACTGAATATGCCAACGAAAAATTCGCTCTTGTTGAATATAAAACCTCTCTTAGTGAACATGATATGAGCAGCTCAGAGCAGGCCATTTATGTTGAGGATGGCTTTATCGTCCATTCAAATCTGATGGAAAAATTTATTCATTCAAATTTGAGCGTCTTAAACAGCCCTACAGGACAGCCTATATTTTCAAAAAATAATTTTAATGAACAAGTCACAAAAATTTATTTACCCCAAGACATATACGTAACAGACCCATTTTATATTCTTAAAATAGATCATGACAACCTCCATGAGGCTCAATCAAGATTATTCAAATGGCTCGCAAAGGAAACCGATGGTTTCGTTTCAAAGACATTAAATAGACCCATTTCAACATTATTCAGCAAATTTTTTGCCAATTTCCCCATAGCCCCAATTTATTTTACGGCCCTCACCGCATTACTTGCCGCCTTAATGGCTTATGTTTTGATCAAGGGCGGTGAAAGCGGGATATTATGGGGTTGTCTTTTATTCCATATAGCCTCTGTGGCGGATGGTATTGATGGTGAAATTGCTCGGGCAAAATTTCTATCGAGCCTGCGGGGGGCAAAAATCGATACCATGGTCGACATGATTACCAACATATTATTTATGGGTTCGATGAGTTATGCCTTATGGAGCACATATGGTAATGAATATTTGATTTTAGGCTATTACATTATTGCCCTTGCTCTTACGGGCGTTTTACTTATGACGGCCTTGCTTTATTTTGGCCCCGGCGGCGGACGGTTCGACATTCTTGCCACCACCATAAGGGAACGCTTTGACGGCAAACCTCATTTACTTCGAATCTTTAATTTCTGTAATTACTTTTTAAAGCGAGATGCTTTTGCCTTTTTATTTGCCATATATGGGGTGTTGGGTTTAGGTAAATATATTCCAGAGTTTCTGATATTTGGATTAATAATTTGGAATCTGGCCATTATTTTTAATGCCAAACTCATTTTGCAAAAAAAGGAAATTATCTCCGAAGCATGAGCATGCTTCAATAAGATAACCCTGCTGAAATATCCATAATTTTTTGTCGCATCCAACGATTGCTGGGGTCCATGTCACGACTTTTATGCCAATATAAATGAAGCTCCAGATCAGGCAGCGTAAAGGGCAATGTCATAACGCGGGCATCATACTGACTGACCAACCCCCGTGGTGCCGTCAATGCCATATCAGACCGAAGTGCCACCAAGGGTGCCACCATATAATGTTGAATTCTTAAATGAATATTGCGTTTATGCCCTAAATTATTCAAGGCTATATCCACATGCCCCTCGCCACTACGCCGACTTGAGGCATGGATGTGATCAAAATTCAGGTAATCCTGTAGGGTAAGTTCATTGCCCTTAAAAGGATGATCCCTGCGAAGCATGCAAACATATTGTTCTTTTAAAAGAGGTATGTGGCATAATTGCGGATCATGAAGCAATGGGGCATCAATCGCAAAATCCATAGTCCCAGTGCTAAGTTCCCGTCTTAAATCCTCTCGTGGAATATGATAGCTTTCAAGATGAACGAAGGGAGCATCCTTTGTTACCATTTCCTCCAGAGACGGCAAGGTCATCGCCGCAATCAAATCAGACATATTGATACGAAAAGTTTTATCGGATTTTTCGGGATAAAAAATATCCGCTTCGTTTAAACTACTGTTCATCAAAAGAAGGGCTTGGCGCACCTGACCTATGATATTTTCTGCCACAGACGTGGGTATCATGCCCGTCTTAGACCGCACAAAAAGCGGATCATCAAATATACGGCGCAATCGAGCAAGAGCATTGCTGACCGCAGGTTGGCTAAGACATAATATATCCGCCGCCCGTGTTAAATTTTGAGTGCCATATATGGCCTCAAAAACAACAAATAAATTTAAATCAATCTGATTAGGGCGCATAAAAAACTCTAGTATTATAATATATATGAATAATATACTATATCTATAATAAATTTCACAAATATTCTACTGATCTATATTATTTTTAAGAAATAGGAAATCGAAATGGCGGAAATATATCTGGTCAGACATGGACAGGCCTCTTTTCACTCGGATAATTATGATAAATTATCCGATCTGGGTCGATTGCAGTCTGAATATCTCGGTCATTATTTTGCAGAAAGAAATATAGTCTTCAATAATGTCATCACGGGAACCCAAATGCGCCACCATCAAACGGCGGAAGGCATCACGACCGCTTTCAGGCAAAAACCCAATTATATTCGTCATGTGGGACTTAATGAATATGACTTCGAAGCACTCTATAAAGCCTATATGAATTTGCATCCAGAAGAAGGGAATATCCCAAAAGATGGTGACAGAAGGATTTTTTATCAACGGCTAAAACAAGCACTTAACTTATGGTCAGAAGATAAAATCACAGAAACACTTCCTGAAAGCTGGTCTGATTTTCAAAACCGCACCAAGAATGTTCTAAGCCATCTCCACAATACTATGGATGGAAAATCTCTCGTCATAAGCTCTGGTGGCACAATTTCAATGATTATGGGGCATATTCTTGGTCTTTCTGCTCAAAAAATCATTGATCTTAATTTACAAATTAAAAATACAAGCTTTAGCCATATTTACCTTGGACGCCATAATATCCATCTATCCAGTTTTAATAATATTCCTCACCTTGATCATCAAGACCGCCTTGATATCATTACCTTCAGCTAGTCAGGAGAAAAGCCATGGATTTTGATTATAGTCCGAAAGTAAAAACCTTACGTCGTCGCCTGAAAAATTTTATGGGGGATCACATAACCCCCAGAATTCAGCAACATCATAATGAAATAAAGGCGGGTATTTTTCCGGTTTCTTTTATGGAAGATTTAAAAGAACTCGCCAAATCTGAAGGATTATGGAATTTATTCCTGCCTCACCTGAAAGAGGATGAGGTCGGCACTCGTCTCAGCAATCTTGACTATGCCCCGCTCGCCGAAATTATGGGGCGGGTACAATGGTCACCAGAGGTTTTTAACTGCAATGCACCAGACACAGGTAATATGGAAATTTTGCATATGTTTGGCACCGAGGCACAGAAAAAACATTGGCTCACTCCTCTTCTTGACGGCAAAATCCGATCTGCATTCGCCATGACGGAACCCGATGTTTCCTCGTCTGATGCCACCAATATTCAAACTGTGATGAGGCGTGACAAGAATGACTATGTTATCAATGGCCGTAAATGGTTTATTTCAAATGCGGCACATCCAAATTGTAAAATTATGATTGTCATGGGAAAAACCGATCCCAATAACGAAAATATTCATCGTCAGCAAAGCATGATTCTTGTGCCTATGGACACTGCGGGGGTTACGGTTGAGCGTAATATTACAATCATGAACCACCATTCCCCTGAGGGTCATTGCGAAATTACCTTTAAAGATGTGAGGGTACCTATAACAAATATCCTTGGCGGTGAAGGCGACGGCTTTATGATGGCACAGACTCGCCTTGGCCCCGGCCGTATTCATCATTGCATGCGCTCCATCGGGCAGTCTGAACTTGCTCTTGATTTGATGGTGGAGAGGGCGCAGGAAAGAAAAGCCTTTGGCAAATATCTGCATCAACATGGGGCGGTCAGCGAATGGATTGCCCATTCCCGTATGGAAATAGATCAGGCAAGGCTGCTTGTCCTGAAAACCGCAGACATGATTGATAAGGTTGGGGCAAAGGGAGCAAGAAAAGAAATCTCCATGATCAAGGCCATCATTCCCAAAATGCAAACCACCATAGCGGATCGTGCCATGCAGACATTCGGTGCCATGGGCATTTCGCCCGACACACCCCTTGCAGATATTTGGACATGGGGGCGTGCGCTGCGCTATGCAGATGGCCCAGACGAGGTTCATCTGCGCAGCATTGCCCGCATGGAAATCAAAAAAGCACAAGAAAAGCAAGGCTTTACCCTGCCCTATCTTACACTCCCTTTACGGTCATAACCTTCATCAAGGTAGAAAATCATGCAGAATATATTTAGCTTAGATGGTAAGATAGCCCTCATAACAGGAGCCTCAATCAGGATCAACAGCATAGCCCTGGGCTATTTCAAGACCAAAATTAATGCGCATTTCTTTGATACCGATCGGGGTAAAGCCTATATCAAAACTATTCCTGCAAGACGGCTTGGTGAGTTAAATGAACTTGATGGCCCACTTTTGTTGCTTGCCAGCGATGCCTCATCCTTCATCAATGGCACGACCCTTGTGGTTGATGGTGGCCATATGGTAAAATACTTTTAATGGAAAATAAAATGGACATCGAAAAACTGAACGCTTATCTCACAGATCATATTGAGGACTTTCGAGGGCCTTTAAATATTGAGAAATTTGCAGGCGGGCAGTCCAACCCTACCTATAGGATTACAGCAAAATCCGGAAAATATGTTCTGCGCAGCAAACCTGTGGGAAATTTGCTCCCATCGGCCCATGCGGTTGACCGAGAATATAGGGTAACCAAGGCACTCTTGGGCACAGATGTACCCGTGGCAAAGCCTTTGCATCTTTGCACCGATAATGATGTAATAGGGAGCTGGTTTTACGTTATGGATTTTATGGAGGGTCGCATATTTTGGGATCCGTCCCTGCCCGATCTGACAAATTCAGAACGCACAAATATGTATCATGAAATGAACCGTGTTCTTGCTGCCATTCATTCCGTGGTTTTGGATAAACAGGGTTTACAGGATTACGGCAAGCCCGGCAATTATTATGAAAGACAAATAAGCCGTTGGTCAAAACAATATAAGGCGTCCGAGACCGATTATATCGAACCCATGGAACAATTAATGACATGGGTTGGCCAGAATATTCCCCCAGATGATGGTATGGTTAGCCTGATCCATGGAGACTATCGTTTGGACAATCTTATCTTTCATCCCTCAAAGCCTGAAATTATTGCGGTTGTGGATTGGGAACTGTCCACCTTGGGTCATCCCTTGGCTGACCTCGCCTATCAATCTATGCAGTGGCGCATGCCCCATAACTCCATTGTTAAGGGTTTAGGTGGGTTTGACCGTATTAAGAATGGAATTCCTACGGAAGAATCCTATGTTCGTGAATATGCAGATCGTATGGGTTGGACAAATATTGAACATTGGCCCTTTTATCTGGCCTTTAGCTTTTTTAGGCTTGCAGCCATTGTTCAGGGTGTCATGAAACGAAGTCTTGACGGCAATGCATCAAATAAGAAGGCGCAGGAGGTCGGCAAACTCACAAGACCTCTGGCTGAAAAGGCTATGGCTATTCTATGGGATCAGCGAAAAATATAGGGGGAGCAGCAAAAATATAAGGATTTTTTATGAATATAAAATTCAACAATAAAGTTGTGCAAATAACGGGGGCAGGTTCTGGTTTTGGCCGTCTTGCCGCCCTTGAATTTAGCAAACTTGGGGCAAGACTTGTCCTATCCGATGTGAATGAAGCGGGTCTTGATGAAACCATGAAACAGCTGGGGGACGGCGGAGACCGCACCCTCGCCTTACTTTGTGATGTAAGCAAAGAAGATCAGGTGGAAAAAATGACAAAGGCTGGTATCGCACATTTTGGCAGTCTTGATATTGCCATCAATAATGCAGGTGTTGCCCATAATATGGCGCGCATGGCCGAGGCAAGTCTGAAAGAATTTGATTTTGTTATGGCCGTTAATGTGCGGGGTGTCTTTCTTTCTATGCAGCAAGAATTGCGGCAAATGAACAAACAAGGTCATGGGGTAATTTTGAATGTTGCCTCCGTTGCAGGGCTCATTGGTGCGCCTTTAGCGGGTGCCTATACGGCAAGCAAACATGCGGTCATTGGCCTGACTAAGGCAGCAGCCCTCGAATATGCCAGAAAAAATATTCGCATTAACGCAATCTGTCCTGCCTTTTGCTATACCCCAATGGTGGATCAACTTATTGGTGGCGAGGGTGGCAGAAAAAGAGAGCAAGATATGGCGCATGTCATTCCCATGGGCAGACTTGGCAGCGCAGAAGAAATTGTGAATGGCATGATATGGCTTTGCTCTGATCAAAACAGCTTTACCACAGGTCAAGCCCTTGCCTTTGACGGTGGACTAACCACAGCATAAAAATAAAGCCCAAAGACTACTATAATCCTCGGGCTTTACGTAAAAATAAAAAAATAGATTATGCGTTGGCTTTTCTTAAATAGCTCAGTGCCATATTGGTCAAGAAACCGCTAACCACAATACTGATTACAACCTTACCTAATTCCTCTGGTACTGGCATCGTTTGCATAAAGGCAAGCGAATAAAAACAATATCCAACAAGCGGTACAATAGCGAGTATGATCAATGTTGAAATATATCCCTTAATTGATTCAACAAAAATCGTTCCTGCGCAAACACCGCCCGTAGAACCTGCCCCTAATCCAATGGCTAGCATCGCACCATACCACCAATCATCGGACATACCCGTAGCACTTCCATAATAAGCCGTTTGTCCCGTATAAAACCAAATAGCAATGACAATAGCTCCCACAACCATATATAAATATTTGTTACTCATAAAACCTCTCCATTTGTTATTAGTTCAAAAACTGTATATCAAAAGTAAGTGTTTTGCAAATTTATCAAAATAACGATGCTATGCATAAAACAATAACGTCAGTCTCAGAGACTTCGTTTAAGCAAGAAATACCCAAATACACCAGAAAGGATCGAGCCAATAAGAATACCAATTCTTTCATCGAATAAAAGATTTACGCCTGTCTCTTCAAAAGCAAGAGATCCAATAAAAAGGCTCATGGTAAAACCAACACCACAAAGAATAGAGGCTCCGTAGAGTTGCAACCATCCCATATTATCGGGCAATCGACATAAGCCAAGTTTAATTGCAACAAAGCACAAACCAAAAACCCCAATTTGCTTGCCGATAAATAAGCCTGATGCAATGCCAAGCGTTATAGGATGAACCATATCCTGCATAGTGATATCACCAAAATAAATACCCGCATTACAAAAAGCAAATACAGGAAGAATGATATAAGCAACAGCGCCATGGAGGTCATGTTCAAGTTCCAGCAGCGGTGATTGCCTCGGATTGGATTTATCCTTCATGGGAATGAAAAAGGCGAGAACAACACCTGCTAAGGTCGCATGAACACCAGACTTCAAAAGTGCAACCCACATCACAATTCCTACAATAATATAAATGCTTTTGGAAACTACACCCTGCCTATTCATGAGTGCCAAAATAACAATTGAACAAGTCGCGATTAAGAGCGCCGTTAATGATATCTTACTGGTATAAAAAATTGCGATAATAATGATCGCCCCAATATCGTCAAATATAGCAAGAGATGTGAGAAAAATTTTAAGCCCGATGGGGACACGACTGCCAAGCAGAGCCAATATACCAAGAACAAAGGCAATATCAGTTGCCGCTGGGATCGCCCATCCCTTAAGTGCCGTTGCATCATTTTGATTAAAGAATAAATAGATAAGAGCAGGAAAAAACATACCCCCAACAGCACCGACCGCAGGCAAAATTATTTTTTCTGGACTGCTTAATTCTCCTGTCAGAAACTCTCTTTTAAGTTCAAGCCCAACCAGAAAGAAGAAAACAGCCATCAAACCATCATTCACCCAAAGAAGAAGAGGTTTCGCAATCTCCAACGCCCCAATTTGGACAGCAACGGGTGTATTTAATAACAATTCATAAATGGGTCGTAACGGTGAATTTGAAATTAAAATAGCCAATAAGGCCGTCATCATTAAAATAAGCCCTGCCACAGATTCTTGACGAAAGAAATCACGGATAAATTGGCTCGCTTTGATCATATTATTCCCATTGGTCAATATTTTCCATTAAATATAGGAATATTCCAAATTCTTACAAGCTTAATAACGATAAAACTAGTCTATAAGCTGATCGAGATCATAGCCTCTGAAATTTTTACTATTCGAGAGGATCACATGACTGCTAATATTGGCAACATCTTTCATGCTTTCAATTATTTTATCATTCAGTTTTAAATAACTGTCCATGTCAGGGCACACGACCCTAAGAAAATAATCAAAATTACCACTAACCGTGAAACATTCCGCAATCTCCGAAAAATCATTAATCAATTTTTCAAAGGCCTTAAAATTGGCATTGCTATGATCATGCAGACTAACCGTAAGCAAAACCGCTACCGTACGACAAATTTTATTAAGATTAATGACCGCCATATATCGATCAATATAGCCCTCCTCTTCCAATCGACGAACACGTTGCAAACAAGAACTCGGCGAAAGATTAACCTCACTAGATAAATCATGATTGGTCATTCTGGCTTTGTCCTGTAATATTGAAAGTATCTTCAGATCAATGCGGTCTATTGCTCTTTTCTTTGTCATTTTAATGACACTCCGTGATTAAATTTCAACCCTAACTTATTATTTTCTAACAATTTAAAACAATATATCACAATAATCAAGTTCTCCGCATAATATTCGGCATATTATTAATATTCGATATTTCATTTGTCTTAATTCATGCCAAACTACACATAAATACACGTAATAAAGACAAAAAATATACAAGGGCTAATAATATGAATAAAAATATTTCTCTAATTGGCGTGCCAAGTGACGTTGGTGCTGGACATAGAGGAGCCTCTATGGGGCCCGAGGCATTGCGTGTAGCAGGTATTGCCCGTGAACTTAAAAAACTTGGATTTAATGTTACGGATACGGGAAATTTATTTGGCCCCAAAAACCCCGAACGTATGACAGAAAATGGCTATCGTCACCTAAGAGAGAATTTGATATGGTGTATGAATATTCAGGAAACTGTTTTCCACGAAATAAGTGAAGGTAATTTCCCCATTATGTTAGGGGGGGATCATGCCATGTCCATAGGGTCCATCGCTGCTGTTGCCCGTTTTTGTCATGAGCGCAAGAAAAAGCTTTGTGTTATATGGATTGATGCCCATTCCGACTTTAACACCTGCGTGACGAGCCCATCTGGAAATATTCACGGAATGCCCGTCGCCGTTGTGGCGGGAAAGGGGCCAAAAGAGCTTCTTTCCATTGGCCATGCGATTCCTATGGTTCAAGCTTCTGATATTTATCAGGTTGGCATTCGTTCTGTAGATCTGGCTGAGAAACAACTGGTTATGGATGCCGGTATCGTCACATACGACATGCGCCGTATTGATGAAATAGGCATGCGAGAAACCATGCATCAAATATTGGAAGAGGTAAAAGCAAAGGATGCCTATATTCATGTGAGCTTTGACGTGGACAGCCTTGACCCCACTATAGCACCGGGCGTTGGTACAACGATCCCTGGAGGACTGACATACAGAGAAGCACAATTATGCATGGAAATGATCCATGATTCACAGCGTATGATATCTCTTGATCTTATGGAAATCAACCCTGCCCTAGATTTTCAAAATGGCACGGCAAGGCTTTCTGTTGAACTGGCCGCAAGCCTATTTGGTCGCCAGATTTTCCCCAATCCTCAAAAACCCATAAGAAAATAACATTATGTCTCTACAACAACAAATTATAGACCAAACCAACAGTCGAAGCGCCCATAACTATAACCCTCTCCCCATAGTCCTCACAAAGGGGCGCGGTATATGGGTATGGGACACAGAAGGCAACAAATATCTCGATTGTTTAAGCGCCTATTCGGCTGTAAATCAGGGACATTGTCATCCAAAAATCATTGCCGCCATGATGGAGCAGGCCGAAAAAATAACACTAACCTCACGGGCGTTTCATAATGATCAAATGGGAAAATTTTTGGATAAATTATGCCACATGGCCAGAATGGACATGGCACTTCCCATGAATACAGGAGCCGAAGCCGTTGAAACAGCGATCAAAGCCGCCCGTAAATGGGGATATGAAATCAAAGGCGTTAAAGACAACAAAGCAGAAATTATCGTCGTTAAAAATAATTTCCATGGCCGTACCATTACCGCCATCAGCATGTCGTCAGAAGCTGAATATCGCAATAATTTTGGCCCCTTCACTGACGGTTTTAAACTTATTGATTATAATGATACCACAGCTCTAGAAAAGGCCATAACGTCCAATACGGTGGCGCTTATTATGGAACCCATACAGGGTGAGGCGGGGATCATTGTTCCTGATCATGACTATCTGACAAGAACAAAAAAAATATGCACCGAAAATAACATATTATTTATCCTTGACGAAATTCAGACTGGACTTGGCCGCACGGGGAAATTATTCTGTTTCCAGCATGAAAAAAATGCATCCCCTGATATTCTGATTGTAGGAAAGGCTCTAAGTGGTGGCGTATACCCTGTATCGGCCATTCTTGCTTCAAAAGAAATTATGGATGTCTTTACCCCCGGCATTCATGGCAGCACTTTTGGTGGTAATCCCTTAGGAGCCGCCATAGGACTTGCCGCCTTGAATGTTATTTTGGACGAAAACCTTGCTGAACGTTCTCACATATTAGGCGATTATTTGCTCCGTAAACTGGAACTTATTCAATCCAATAAAATTATTGAAATTCGTGGAAAGGGTTTATTCATTGGTATTGAATTGGACAAATCACTGGGTGGTGCTCGCGCCTATTGCGAGGCGTTGATGAAGAAAGGTTTGTTGTGTAAGGAAACCCATGACCATGTCATCCGTCTTGCCCCACCCTTGATTATTGATAAGCAAGATATTGACTGGATGGTTGATCAGATCGCCGATGTACTAAAGGATTAGGATCGAAGAGTAGCAACAGAGACAAGTAAACGATTTAATATTCCTCTAAATTTTTCCTGTTCTTCAGAAGATAAGTCTTCCATCAGTTTCTGTTCAAGATCCTTGGCCATCATAACAATTTCCTGATAGACTTCTACACCTCTTTTGCTTAAATTTAATATGACTTTTCGTCTATCCTTTGGGTCAGTTCTGCGACTGATATAATTGTTTTCAATGAGTTTACTGAGGGCACGGGTTACCTGAACCTGATCCATACCAAGATGTTCACCAAGTATCTTGGCCGATATGGGGGCGGAGCAGGCAAGCATTGCCATAAAACGCCAACTGTCCCCTGTGATGTTATATTTTAAAGAATAATTATCTTCCAAAACATAGCCTGCCTCCTCTGAGAGTCTCCACAACTGGTAGGGTATCCATTCCCGAATATCAAATAACTTCTTTTGTTTAGGCACCGCATGATTCCATCTCAATAATCTTTCTTAAAAATAGATAGCAAAATTATATCGTTAAACTAAAAAATCAAGCCACCATACTATTTCTGAGCAAGAACGGCAACTGCCTTCCTAAAGGCCTCTGCCGTCAGTATTATATCCTCATCCGTTGTTTTCCATGAGGAAATACTTATTCTAAATGTTTCTCGACCTTTCCAAATTGTTGATCCAAACCAACATGTTCCCTCTTGCTGCATATAGTCTATGAGCGTCTTCGTCATATCTTCTGTACCGTAAGAGACAACAATTTGATTTAAAACCACATCATTATGGATAAAAATATTTTCTATATTTTTTAATTCCGCAGCAAGATTACGAGCCTGATTACAATTTCGTTCAATCATTTGACCGATGCCTTTACGTCCAAGCGAACGCAAAGCGGCCCACACATCTATCCCACGACCACGTCGAGAAAATTCTGGCACAACATCCTTTGCGGCATCTTCTGCACCTCGCACATAGGCTGCAACCGTTGACATTGCTCCCCTTAATGCATCCTTATGCCGACAGATGACAATACCATTATCATAGGGAACATTAAGCCATTTATGCCCATCCGTAGACCAACTATCCGCCTTTTCTATACCTTTAACCTGATCAGCTAATTTTTTTGATGTGCGTGCCCAAAGTCCAATAGCACCATCCACATGCACCCAAGCGCCTGCCTTATGAGCTAGGGTGCAAATTTCATCGATAGGATCAAAAGCGCCACTATTCACATTGCCCGCCTGTACACAAACAAGTGTATTCGGCCCTAGTTCAGGAAATTTCGTAATATCAATAGCGCCATTATTATCCGTTGGTACTCTAATAATATTATTTTTTCCAAGGCCGAGCATGCTAAGAGCTTTTAATATTGTAACATGCACCTCTTGACTGACCACAACCGTTATCTTTGGTGCCCCATAAAGCCCATCATTTTCAACATCAAAACCTTGATCATTTAATATTTTGTGGCGTGCGGCGGATAGTGCTGTGAAAGAGGCCACCGTTGCTCCTGTCACAAAACCAACCGCACTTTCACGAGGCAAATCAAGAATATCCAATATCCATCCTGCTGCAACCTTTTCTACACGATCCGCCATGGGAGATGTCAGATGATATGAGGCCACCTGATCCCAAGCCGTCATAAGCCAGTTTGCCGCAACCGCAACGGGCAGACTTCCCCCCACAACAAAACCAAAATAGCGCTTTCCCATATTAGCAACCGCTGCAGGCGCCCCTACCCTATCTAACAAATCAAGGGTATTTAAGTCCCCTAATCCTTCTTCTGGTAAGGATTCATTAAACGCCGACAAACCATCAATGGCCTGCTGATGTGGAAAAACTCGACGTTCGTCAACTTGCGCTAAGAATTTTAAGGCTCTCTCTTTACTATCATTCAGTATAAATTCATAATCATTCGTCATGGCTATCCCTCTTCTTCTTTTTTTGCAAAATTCATGTCTACCTTATTGATTTTATTTAATCTCTTTCTCTGAAAAAAAACAATAAAAAAGGCCAGAGTTTTCCCTGACCTTTTCTGTTAAATTTGATGGATAGTTGGAAAGACTTAGAAGCCCATACCGCCCATGCCACCCATACCACCCATGCCGCCCATATCAGGCATTGCAGGCATAGAAGACTTGTCTTCTGGATGTTCTGCAACCATGGCTTCTGTTGTAATCAAAAGTCCTGCCACAGAGGCTGCATCTTGCAATGCGGTACGTACAACCTTAGTTGGGTCAATAATACCCGCCGCAATCATGTCGGTATATTCTTCTTTTTGAGCATCAAATCCATAATTTGGATCTTTGCTTTCCTTCAGTTTACCCGCAACAACAGCACCGTCTTCGCCCGCATTTTCAACGATCTGACGCAAAGGAGCCTCAAGCGCCTTACGAACGATATTAATACCCACATCCTGATCACTATTCTCACCCTTCAGGCCAGTGAGAGCTCTAATGGAATAGAGAAGAGCCGAACCGCCTCCAGGGACGATACCTTCTTCTACAGCGGCACGTGTTGCATGAAGCGCATCATCAACGCGGTCTTTGCGTTCTTTAACCTCGGTTTCTGTCGCACCACCAACTTTAATCACAGCAACGCCACCCGCCAATTTCGCCAGACGCTCCTGCAATTTTTCCTTGTCATAATCAGATGATGTATTTTCAACAGAATTGCGGATCTGACCACAACGAGCCTCGATTGCAGCTCGCTCACCCGCACCATCAATGATGGTTGTGTCTTCTTTAGTGATTGAAATATGTTTAGCCGTACCAAGCATATCCAATGTCACTGTTTCAAGTTTAATACCAAGATCTTCTGAAACCACTTGACCACCAGTCAAAATAGCCAGATCTTCAAGCATTGCTTTACGGCGATCGCCAAAGCCTGGTGCCTTAACAGCCGCAATTTTCAAACCACCACGAAGTTTGTTCACAACGAGTGTTGCCAAAGCCTCGCCTTCAACGTCTTCTGCGATAATAAGCAAAGGACGGCTTGATTGAGCCGCTGCCTCAAGGAGTGGCAACATCGGCTGCAGGCTTGATAATTTTGACTCATGAAGTAGAATATAGGGATTTTCTAGTTCAACAGACATTTTTTCTGCATTGGTTACAAAGTACGGGGACAAATAACCACGGTCAAACTGCATACCTTCCACAACGTCAAGTTCTGAATCAAGACCTTTGGCTTCTTCAACCGTAATCACACCTTCTTTGCCAACCTTATCCATGGCATCAGCAATCATCTTGCCGATTTCTGTTTCGCCGTTAGCAGAAATAGACCCTACCTGAGCCACTTCCTCGCTGGACGAAATTGATTTTGTCCGAGCTTTCAGGTCTTCCACAACCTTGTTCACCGCAAGATCAATACCACGGCGCAAATCCATTGGATTCATGCCAGCAGCAACAGCCTTAAAACCTTCCTTCACGATTGACTGTGCCAATACAGTCGCCGTCGTCGTACCGTCACCCGCAACATCATTGGTGCGTGAAGCCACTTCACGAACCATCTGGGCACCCATATTTTCAAATTTATCTTTAAGTTCGATTTCCTTGGCAACGGAAACACCGTCTTTGGTAATGCGTGGAGCACCAAAGGATTTTTCCAAAAGAACATTACGTCCCTTTGGACCCAAGGTTACTTTCACGGCATTGGCAAGAATATCAACACCTCTTGCAATACGTACCCGGGCATCAGAGCCAAATTTTACATCTTTTGCAGCCATTTTATTATCTTCCTTTGTAATTTATATTTTCAAAAAAGCTCATTATTCGAGCGAGAATGATTATTCAATAATACCCATGATGTCGGATTCTTTCATGATTAACAGATCTTCACCGTCAATCTTAACTTCCGTACCAGACCATTTACCGAACAGCACGCTATCGCCTGCCTTCACGTCAAGTGCTTTTACGCTACCATCTTCAGCTTTAATACCAGAACCCACAGCAACAATTTTGCCCTGGCTTGGTTTTTCCTGCGCACTATCAGGAATGATAATGCCACCAGCAGTTTTTTGTTCGCTATCAATACGGCGGACAAGTACACGGTCGTGTAAAGGACGAAAACCCATTTCAAATACCTCTTTTTGTTAATGTTAAATAATTCCCTTAGCACTCCCCATAGGAGACTGCTAATCAACACAGCTAGAGATATGCTTTATGGCTCAAGAGTCAAGGGGGGATGCGATAAAAAAGTAAAAAAATAACAATTATGCCAAAGGAATATAATTTCCCTTTGGGTCTTCTACTTCCATAATCCAAAGATCCTCATCATAGCTTAGCTCACGCGCGATGTAATCATCGGCGATTTTTTCTATGACTGCACTCGAGCCTAGGGGATGCGACCATTGTAGTTTTCCCTCAATATTCCGCTTTCTGGAATGAAGTATACAGCCTTTTCCCGCAATATATTGCTTAATCAAAACAAGACCTCTATCCGCATCACCTTTGTGAAGAATGGCCGTAGGTAGAAAAAGGCTATCACATCTTTTTATTTCCGCAAAAACCCAGAATGATGTCTTGATCCCTTCGTCAAACATGAGATATGAAAATCCTATATCAATAAATGTTATGGTCTGGAAGTATTATGGTTTAAAAATATTGCTTAAAAAGAAATAGGCAGGTCACCCTGCCTAAATCCAGTTCAAAGCATGACCATTTATAGATCACTACTGATACTAATACGAACGCAACTGATGACAATATAGTGAAATCATCTTAAATAAATGATAAAAATCAATATTGTTAATTTGCCTGCCGTCTAAGGAAAGCTGGAATTTCAAGGTGATCATCCTCTTTTTGGGCAGAAAGTTTCGGCGTCTCATCCCTGACAGCTTCTATTGGTTGCTCAGCAATATTATCTTTATTATCATTTTCCCGCCCATTATTTAACATTGGATTTTGCCTAATAACAGGTTCATTCATTTCGGGGCTGAGCAGATCAGCCTGAAGCGAAACAGGCTGTTTCTTAAGGGCCGCCTTTCGGCGATTTCCAAAAAAACCCATTAATCCCTTTCTCTCTGGCACTTTGTCTTCTTTGGAACCATTCATCATGGCCGCCTCAGCAAAGGGGTCCGCACGGTCTATTAAGGGTTCCATGCGCTTTTCAGGCATGACCGGAGCCGCAGCAATAAAGGGCTCTCTGCGACTTGCCGTTAACTCAGGCACATCGGTTTTTATCTCGGAGTTTTCCTCTCTTTGAACAATACCATCGGCCAGTTGTGCCAGAAGATGTTCCGTCTCTCTCTGAATATCGCTTATGGTCACATCCGTCTTTATGATGGCATCTTCTTCCTGAACCTCATCGGTCAAAATCAAAGTTGTCTCAAGATCATCATCAGACATCGTGGGGTTAATATCTGTTTGACTGCCTTCTACGCTTTCATATCCCCCATCTGATGGCTCCTCAGATTTTTGTTTTGTCACAATTTCGGATTTTGTTTCAAAACGATAAGTTTTGCGAGGTTCCATACCTATATTGCTGCCCGATTCAATGCCCGTCGCCACAACCGATACCCGCATTTTACCGTTCAGATCGGGATTTAGGGCGGAACCCACCAAAATATTTGCTTCTGGGTTAACTTCACTACGGATACGATTGGCCGCCTCATCCACCTCAAACAGGGTCAAATCCATTCCCCCTGTGATATTAATAAGCACGCCATTAGCACCCTTCATAGATACCTCATCCAAAAGCGGATTGGAGATTGCGGCTTCTGCGGCTTCCAAAGCACGGTTTTCGCCTTCTGCTTCGCCCGTTCCCATCATAGCCTTGCCCATCTCGCTCATCACAGTACGAACGTCAGCAAAATCAAGATTAACAAGACCTGGCAAGACCATCAAATCCGTAATTCCCCGTACGCCAGAGTGCAGAACTTCATCCGCCATAGCAAACGCATCCGCAAAAGTGGTTCTTTCATTGGCAATCCGGAAAAGATTTTGATTAGGAATAATAATGAGCGTATCCACATATTGTGACAGTTCCTTAATTCCCTCATCAGCAAGCAACATGCGGCGGTTACCCTCGAACTGAAAAGGTTTGGTGATAACACCCACCGTCAGAATACCTTCTTCACGGGCGGTTTTAGCAATGATCGGCGCCGCACCCGTTCCCGTACCGCCGCCCATGCCGGCTGTGATAAAGACCATATGGCTGCCCCGAAGATGTTCACGGATCAATTCAATGGTCTCTTCAGCTGCAGCGCGTCCTACTTCAGGCCTTGCCCCCGCACCAAGTCCTTGCGTCAAACTGGCACCCAGTTGAATTTTCTTTTCCGCCTTCGAATAGGCAAGAGCCTGAGCATCCGTATTAGCAACAACAAAATCCACACCTTCAAGACCAGTATTGATCATATTGTTGACGGCATTGCCGCCCGCACCACCGACCCCAAATACCGTAATTCTTGGTGTCAGTTCTGTTAATTCAGTCATTGTAAATTCTATAGTCATAGGATGCTCCCGCTGGACCAGTGCTCATATATGATTCAATATGTTGTAACAATATGTTAACTATAATTTACCTCATGTGATTCGCTCTGTCTTTAAAAAAATGATCTCCGAGTCGTTTTTTTGCAATTTCGAGTCGTTTTTAGGTATTTTAGGCCAGAATAGTTAGAAATTTTCCTTAATCCATCCCCCTATGCGTGAAAAAAAATTTATTTTCGACTGATCAGATGCAATCGAATGAATATCCCACTGCTTCGATAATGCAAAATTCAGCAATCCGGCACAGGTTGAAAATACCGGCCCACCTGTGGCATCGGCTAAACCATCCACACTGATGGGTCGACCGAGCCTTATATGAAAATTCCCCTGAAGAGCGGAACAGGATTTAACTGAAAATATTTTCTTAGCCAATTCCTCTAATCCTGAAATTTGACTTGCTCCGCCCGTAAAAATAATACGCCGCCCAACCATATCAGCAAGACCTGTTTCAATAATTCTATCCCGAAGTAATTCCAGAATTTCTTCAACCCGTGGGCTGATGATGGCGGTTAACATTGATCTTGGGATCGTTATGGGGTGCTCATGACCGTCTTCGCCAGTTTGTACAATATCAATTTGATCCCGAACGGGCACACGCCCTATTAAACAATCCCCATATAAAATTTTTAGTCTTTCCGCCTTCCCTTCTGGAACCGAAAGACCTTGGGCTATATCACGGGTGACGTGATTGCCGCCAATTTGCAAAATATCACCAAAAACAAGTTCATTGTTCCTAAAGGCTGCAATGCTCGTCAGACCTCCCCCCATATCAACACAGATACTGCCCATTTCCCTCTCATCCGCCACAAGTGTCGCAAGTCCCGAAACATAAGGCGTCAACGCCACGCCCTTCAAATTCAAATGACACCGATTAAGACAGGTTTGGATATTCTTTAGCGGACTTAAAGCGACACTAGAGAGATGAATTTCTACCCCCAGTCTTTCGCCAAACATCCCCAATGGTTTTTTCGCGCCCGCCACACCATCGATACTAAAACTAATAGGGCGAGAATGGATAATAAAGCGTTCCTCATTCTTCAAGTCCTTCTGACCTGCTAAAAGAACATGGTCTATATCATGCTGGCTGATTTCTTGACCTGCCACATCAACTTCGACCGAAAAAATTTTGGACTGAGGTTGTCCTGCCGAGATATTAACATAAACATCATGTATTGGGCTGCCTCCCGCCATTCTTTCGGCTGCATCCACAGCCGCACGGATTGAGGTTTCTGTTTCTTCCATATCCACAACCGTGCCAGACTTTAATCCTTTAGATATTTGATGGCCAATACCAATGACCCGAGGCGGGTTATTGTCACTCACCCTTGCTATAAAACAGCAAATTTTACTTGTACCGATATCTAATGAGGCAATGATTTGCTCTCGCATAGAAGTTATTCCTTAAATATTTTCCGCTTTTTTATCAATTTTATTGGTCAATCTACGTCGTTCCGCCTCGGCGGGTGTGAGGCGCAAAACCGTCTTTCCCTGTTGACGAAAATCAACGATCAACACTTCTTTTGCCAGAATTTTCTGGTTATTTTCATATTCATAGAGTTTTTGCCACGCTAAAACATATCCTTTTTCTGGAAGTTTTATTTTAATACCGTTATGAAAATTCAAATCCCACCGTCTATTTCCAATCCTTACAGATGACTTTACTTTTGCAAAAAGATCTGGATATTGGCTCTTCATGATCAAAATTTCCGCCAAATGCTCATTGGCTCCCTGCCCTACAAGATGAGGAAGACCTATGAATTTTTCCGTATTTTCATCTGTAATAATTTCACCCATCTGGTTAATCAAATAAATTTTACCCCGTGCCTGCCAAAAAGCGACGGCAATATTTTCTGTGATTGAGACATCCAAAATATCGGGCATTATTCTTGTAATTACGGCTCTTTTTACCCAAGGCAAACTCTCAAGACGTTCAATCATTGCGTCCAAATCAAAAGACACCATGGACTGACCATCATAAAGCGCTAAGGCATTCCGTATTTCTTTGATATCCGTTTCCTTTTGTCCCGTAATGCGCACCTCACCAATAGAAAGTCCCGCATGAGCAATTTGCCGATCAATACTGTCTTTGGTTTCAACCGTCCATATCTGGAACAAACCACTTTTCCAGATATAAACCGAAAAAACAATTGTGACACAGGCCGTCACAAGACCAATTCCCCGAACAGTAAGACTAAGACGCCGTCTGCGTATTAAACTTTGAGTCTGTTTTTCGCCACGCTTTGAAGGTTTAGAAGGCGTATTTTTTTTGGTCTTTAACGGCCACATGAAGCATCCTCCACCATCCAACAAACCAATTCACCAAAAGTCATACCCAAGTAACGTGCCTGTTCTGGAACAAGTGATAAAGGCGTCATGCCAGGTTGGGTATTGATTTCCAGAATGTATGGAATACCATCACCACACGCACTATCATCCAGTCTGAAATCTGAACGTGTCACGCCCTTGCAACCCAATATTTGATGTGCCTGCTCTGCGTAAGTCATAATCAGTTTAAATATTCCCTGATCAAGCTCAGCCGGAATAATATGGTCGGTTTTCCCTTCTTTATATTTGGCATCATAATCATAAAAACCAGAGCGTGGTTTAAGTTCTGTCACGGTCATGGCCTTACCGTCCAAAACAGATACGGTCAATTCACGACCCGGCAAATAGGTTTCGACCATTAATTCGTCAAACTCTTGCCATGGCCCCTTTTGATTTTTATCAAAAGGGTCACCGTCCCTCACAATAACCACACCAACGCTTGAGCCTTCATTATAGGGTTTCACCACAAAAGGACGGGGCAAGGGATCTTGTTTAAAAAGCACCTCAGAACGAACAATTTTATCTTCAGCGCAGGGAATGCCGTGGGCTCTGAACAATTCCTTGGACAGAATTTTGTTCATAGCAACCGCAGATGCCATGACCCCTGAATGGCTAAAAGGGATATTCAAAATTTCAAGCAAACCCTGAATTGCACCGTCCTCACCCCATCTGCCGTGTAGAGCATTAAAGACAACATCCGGCTTAAGCGCAGATAATTCCTGAGCAATATGACGGTTCACATCAATCTCAGTAACCTTGTAACCTGCTTCACGCAAGGCATTGGCGGCCGCCGCTCCACTCACGAGGGATACCTCACGTTCATTAGACCAACCGCCTTTGAGAACAGCAACATGTTTTATCATCACATCACTCTCCTATCAGAAATTTTGCGGCCAATAATACGAATTTCCCATATAAGATCGACACCAGAATGATCCCGCACACGGCGGCGCACTTCTTCCCCAAGATCTTCAATATCTTGAGCTGTGGCATTACCCATATTAATCAGAAAATTACAATGTTTTTCGGATACCATAGCGTCTCCAATTTTAAGTCCTCGACAACCCGCTTGATCAATCAATAACCATGCGCTTTGCCCATCTGGGTTTTTAAAGGTGCTTCCCCCTGTTCTGGTGCGCAGGGGTTGGCTTAACTCACGGGCATCAACAATTTCCTGCATACGTTGTTCAATCTCCTTTTTATCAGAGGACTGCCCCTTCAAACAAACCGACAAACAAAACACATCATCATCAAGGGAGGAATGACGATAGGTAAAATCCAAGTCCTCTGCGCTAAGCTTATGACAATTACCCTGACGATCCATGATTTCAGCCCATTGCAAAATCTCGGACATTTCAGAACCATAAGCCCCCGCATTCATTTTAACAGCACCACCTATGGTACCTGGAATACCCCGCAAAAACTCAAGCCCCGAAAGCCCCGCATCCCGTGCCGCACTGGATACGGCAATATCTGGGGCGCCCGCCCCTGCTATAATCTCATTATCCTTAATAGTGACTGTAGAAAATTTTTTACCAAAACGAATAACGGCTCCCTCTATACCGCCGTCCCTAATCAGCATATTGGATCCAACACCAAGTGGCGTTACGGGCATATCATGCGGTATCTGGTGCAAAAAGGACGATAAGTCCTCAGCATCTTGGGGGATGAATAATATATCCGCATATCCGCCAACACGAAACCATGTCAATTTATCAAGAGGGGCATTTCTTTCGATCACACCCCGCACTGTCGGAAGCTCATGAATTGCTTGAGCAGAAATCATCAAAAACGTCCCTCCAATTCTCGCTTGAGACTTGGTTCCAACTCATGTGCCCATTGGCTGATGGAGCCTGCCCCCATACAAATCACGATATCGCCTTCCTCCGCGATAGATGCAATTTGACGGGCAAGACTTTCCTGTCCCTCAAGCGCAAGTACATTACGATGCCCCACCGCACGGATACCATCCACAAGACTGTCCCTATTGATCCCTTCGATAGGCTTTTCGCCCGCCTCATAAACCGGCGCAACGATGACAATATCCGCATCATTAAAACAGCCACAAAATTCATCAAACAGGCTTTGCAGTCTGGAATATCGGTGAGGTTGAATGACCGCAATAATACGTTCCGAATAGGCCTCTCGTGCGGCGCTTAACACCGCAGCTATTTCAACAGGATGATGGGCATAGTCATCGACAATGGTAATATTTTTAATTTTTGCAATCGTCGTAAAACGCCTTTTTACCCCTGAAAAATTTGCAAATGCCCTTCGAATAACGTCATGGCTTACCCCCAATTCACAGGACACTGCAATAGCAGCAAGCGCATTTAGAACATTATGACGGCCGGGCATGGGTAAAGAAATATCGGTTATTTTCTCCCGACTATTATCATCATTGATAATTTCGACCGAGAATATGGCACCGCCATCTTTAAAATGAATATCCATACAGCGCACGTCCGCTTGTGGACTAAAGCCGTAGGTAATAATTTTTCGGTCTGTAATTCGGCCAATTAGAGAGCATACTTCTGGATGGTCAATACACATAACCGCAAAACCATAAAAAGGAATATTTTCGACAAAATGCCTAAAGGCTTCTTTTTCGGCCTCAAAATCACCATAAAAGTCCAGATGTTCAGGATCAATATTGGTCACAACCGCAACCGTCGACGGAATTTTAACAAAGGTTCCGTCAGATTCATCCGCCTCAACCACCATCCAATCACCAGCCCCAAGTCGTGCATTGGTGCCGTAAGCATTAATGATACCGCCATTAATCACCGTAGGATCATATTTTGCCGCATCCAGCACAGAGGCCACCATGGAGGTGGTTGTGGTTTTACCGTGGGTTCCGGCAATAGAAATACACCATTTCAAACGCATAAGTTCACCCAGCATTTCTGCCCGACGGATCACAGGCATTTTACGAGCTCTTGCTTCAATCACCTCTGGATTATCTGATTTAATGGCGGATGAACAAACAATGCCCCACGCCCCCTCCAGATTATCAGCCTTTTGGCCAATCATTACTTTAATACCAAGCGCCCGAAGACGTAAAACATTTGCATTTTCACTAATATCGCTCCCCTGAACTTTATAGCCAAAATTATGCATTACCTCTGCAATGCCGCTCATGCCGATGCCGCCGATACCCACAAAATGCAAAATACCTATATTGATCGGATGACCAATTTTTACGGGTTGAATATCCCTATTCATCGGCCTTCCTCAAAATCATTCTCTTTATTTTCTTCATCGATACTATCGTTTTCTTTCTCTTTATTTTTATCAACTTTGGGATCGGTAATTTCTGTATGAATGGCTTGGGATGTTCCCTTGACCAAAGCAATGCGTTCCACCAAATCCGCTAAATCTTTCGTAGCATAGGGTTTTCCTATTTTACGGGCATCCTCAGAAGCCCGCCAAACATCAATTGGCCTTTTGGCCAGACGTTGCAATAATTTTGCCAGTTCAGCAGGGGTAAAGTCCTTTTGATTGATAAGCCATGCGCCACCATTGATCACCATTTCACGGGCATTTTCCGTCTGATGATTATCTGTTGCTGCGGGGTAGGGCACCAGAATTGCCGCCCTTCCTGATGCGGTCAGTTCAGAAATTGTCGAGGCGCCAGCCCGCCCAATCACAAGATGAGCCCATTCCAAACATTGGGGGATGTCCGCAATGAAAGTGGAAAGCTCTACGGATATTTTTGTATCGGCATATATCTTTCGTACTCTTTCGATATCTTCAGCTCTGCATTGCTGGGTGATTTGAAGTCGCCGTTGCAAGGCACGAGGCAAGGTTGAAATAGCTTGTGGTACCACATCGCTGAAAATACTAGCTCCCTGGCTTCCGCCTATGATTAAAATACGAAAGATCCGATCTTCACCAATATCAGGATAGAATTTATCCCCAAGATCAACAATATCCTGACGTACGGGATTACCCGTCACCACCAGTTGAGCGCATTTCTCAAATCTCACCTTTTTTGTCTTTTCATAAGACAGAGCAACCGCATCAACAGATTTTGCCAAATATCTGTTTACGCGCCCAAGCACAGCATTTTGTTCATGAATACAGGTTGGTATCCCCAAAGATAAAGCCGCCTTAATCGTTGGAAATGAAGGATAGCCGCCAAAGCCTACAACTATTCCTGGGGGCCGTTTCATATATTTCAAAATGGACTTAGCATCAAAAATACTGTTCATAATTCTGGGCAAGGCTAATATTTTCCCCACTATGCCAAGCCCAGAGAAGGATACGCTGTCAATTTTACGGATTGTAATATCTTCAAATTTCTCTCGGTAATGATAACCCCTGCTATCGGTAATCAGGGTCACCTCATGTCCCCGTCGCACAAGTTCATCCTTCAAGGCGCAGGCCGGAAAAACATGGCCACCCGTGCCACCAGCTGCAAGGACAATATGACTGGTTCGACGTCTTTTCATAACCGTCTCCACGCGGAATTTAGGTTTTCTAGATTATCTCTTGAGCCTTTTCGTGTTAAGGCCAAAACCATACCCATAGTGATGGCCACAGAAAGCATGGAAGATCCTCCATAACTTATAAAAGGTAAGGTCATGCCTTTACTTGGCAACAACGACAAATTCACCCCAAGATTGATAAAGGCCTGTAAACCAAATTGCATAATAAGTCCCGATACCGCAAGCAGGACAAACATATCCGTTTCCTTTAAAAGATTTACCAGACTACGCACAACAATAACGGCAAAAAGCACAATCAATAGCAGACATAAAATGATGCCAAACTCTTCGCCTGTGACGGCAAAAATAAAATCTGTATGGGCATCAGGCAGAATTTTTTTCACCGCTCCTTCGCCTGGCCCCCTACCAAATAATCCGCCGCTACGAAAGGCATTCAAAGCCGTATCCACCTGATAGGTATCACCTGTTTCTGGAAAAAGGAAACGATCAATTCGGCTTGTTACATGAGGCAGAAACATATAGCCCATAAAAATTCCCGCCATGCCAAAACCCGCAAGACCCAGAACCCAGATCATGGGTAATCCTGCCATAAAAAATTGTGCCGCCCAAACCATAGAAATGAGGATGGTTTGTCCAAAGTCTGGCTGATTAATCAAAAAGGCCACAACTATCAGATAAGATATTATGGAAAAAGTCCATCCTTTAAATTTCGGTGATTTGTGTGATTCTGCAAACATCCATGCACTAAAAATAATAAAGGCAGGTTTTAAAAATTCGGATGCTTGAAGGGTAAAACTTCCCATACGAAGCCACCGCTTTGCGCCCTTAGCTTCTAGACCAAAGACGATGGTAAGAGCGAGAAGAACAAGGCACCCAAGAAACAGCATGACACCTACTCTTCGCACCCAAATAACAGGCAGTAAAGACACCCCAAACATAGCAATCATGGAAAATATAAGAAAAACAATCTGGCGTTTTACAAAATGGAATGATGAAAGTCCTAGTTTTTCTGCAATAGCAGGACTTGCCCCGAATGTCATAACAATGCCAAGACCAATGAGCAAAGCAAGGGCGCCCAACAGCAATCGGTCCACCGTCCACCACCAATTGCTCAACAAACTTGTATCGGTTCTTGAAAAAACAGTCATATTTTCATGCCTTATCCCAATATACCATCCCTTATCTTAACTTTAATGTAGCAAGCCCGATAAGCGCCAATAATACCGCAATAATCCAGAAACGGATTACAATAGTTGGCTCTGCCCAGCCTTTTTTCTCATAATGATGATGGATTGGCGCCATGCGAAACACGCGTTTCCCTGTGAGCCGAAAAGAGACCACCTGCACAATGACCGAGACCGTTTCCAACACAAAAAGCCCCCCCACAATAGCCAAAACGATCTCGTGTTTTGTCACCACGCTCACCACACCGAGGGCGCCGCCTAAGGCAAGGCTTCCTGTGTCCCCCATAAATACCATCGCAGGTGGGGCATTAAACCACAAAAATCCAAGACCCGCTCCAATAATAGCCGCACAAAAGACCGCCAATTCACCAGCCCCCGCAACATAAGTCAACTGCAAATAATTTGAAAAAATGCTGTTGCCCACTAAATAGGCAATTAGGGCAAAAGTCCCCGAGGCAATAATCACAGGCATAATCGCAAGACCATCCAAGCCGTCGGTCAAATTGACGCTATTTGATGCCCCCACAACAATAAAGATCGCAAAAGGAGTCATAAACCAGCCAAGATCAATAAGAGCTGCCTTTAACATGGGTAAGGCAAGATGACTTCCTATGCTATCTCCTGCCTTATCCATGATAATGATAACGGCAATGGCCGACACAAGAACTTCCATTAAAAGCTTTGTCTTACCCGATACACCTGCTGAGCTGGATTTGGTAATTTTATGATAATCATCCAGAAAACCAATCAGACCAAACCCTGTTGTTACAACGAGGCAAGCCCAAATATATTGATTTGAAAGATCCGTCCATAATAAGGTTCCGATAGTTAACCCTAATAGGATTAAAAATCCTCCCATTGTTGGCGTTCCCTGTTTGGTCAAAATATGACCTTCTGGTCCATCAGATCTTATGGGTTGGCCTTTTTTTTGCTTTCTTTTCAACATACCGATCACGGATGGGCCACAGAGAAAACTGATCAGAAAGGCTGTCATCAAGGCGCCACCAGCGCGAAAGGTCAAATATCTAAATAAATTGAATATTCCGATATCATCACTCAAAGGATATAATAAATGATATAACATTAAGTCTCTTCCCGATCTTCCTATGACCTATATTATACGGCCTGTTTTATATTCAGCATTTCCATATCAAGAATAGCATCCACAATTTTTTGCATGCCACTTGCATTTGACCCTTTGACCATAACCACGTCACCTTGACGAAAGTTTCTGATCAGGCTGTTTTCCAACGCATCCCTTGTGTCAAAATGACCCCCACGCTGAAATCCCTGTAATTTATCAAAAAGTTTTTTCATATAAGGTCCGACCGTATACACCTTGTCTATGGCATTGTCTTTGATGATGTCAGCCAATTCTTCATGCATTTCTGCACTTCTTTCGCCAAGCTCCGCCATATCGCCCAGAACCGCTATGCGCCGCGCATTTTTTTGCACGACTGTTTGCGCCAATGTCTCTATAGCCGCTTTCATAGAGGCGGGGTTGGCGTTATAACTTTCATCAATTAATAAAATGGAGGCATCTCCAGAAACATCCAAAAAAATCTGATGGCGGCGACCACGACCTTTGAGTGGACGCATCTCGGCAAGCTCAAGCCCAGAAAGCCCCAAGTCACCGCCCACAGCATCAACGGCGGCCAAAATCCCCAAACTGTTGGTGACCCAATGATTACCAAGCAATCCAATTTTAAAGGTCATAACATGACCCATAACTTTTGCAATAACACAACTACATGTCTCAAGAACCACCTTTTTAAGCACATGAACATCAGCCGTCTCTTCCGAACCAAATGATATAATTTTTTTAACACCCGCCGTCTCGGCATGAATGCGTAACCGGTCATATTGATGATTATCCTGATTAAGAATAGCAACCCCGTCTGGCATAAGTCCTTCAAAGATTTCTGCCTTGGCGTCGGCAATCTCTTCTATACTGTTGAAATAGGCACTATGAGCCAATTCTACCGCCGTAATGATCGCCACTTTTGGACGTACCATTTTGGATAATCCTCGCAATTCCCCCGCATGATTCATACCCAATTCAAAAATGCCGTAATCAACATCACGGGGCATTCGTGCCAAAGACAAGGGTACCCCAATATCATTATTATAGCTTAAGATACTGGCATGAACCTTACCGCTCCGTGCAAGGGCATTCTTTAATGCCTCTTTAATACCCGTCTTACCCACACTACCCGTCACAGCAATAATAGGAATATCAACGCGAGCCCGTGCCGCAAAAGCAAGCTTATCCAACGCATCCTTTACATTGTTCACCATCACCAAAAATTTTGGATCAAGCCCAATAACAGGCTTACTAACGACCACCGCCACGGCACCTTTGGCAATAGCCATCTTAACATAATCATGACCATCAGACTGAGGCCCCAAAAGGGCAAAGAAAAGATCGCCTTCCTCTACAGTTCTACTGTCAATGGAAATACCCTGACAAGACCATTCCTCTTTCACATCAGCAGCCAGTATCTTGGCAATTTCATGAGATGTCCAAAGTGGAATTACTGTCATCATACGGCCCTTTTACTTGTCTTTGTTGATACAGACGATATGGCCGAAAGAGCTGATCTAACTTCGGATATATCATCAAAAGGGCGTGTGATACCGCCCGTAATTTGCCCCTGCTCATGCCCCTTGCCCGCAACCAATAAAATATCACCTTTTCCCAAGTCATTGACGGCAATTCTTATGGCCTCTTCTCGCCCTGCTACTGCCATAGCCTCTGGGCAGCCTTCCATAATTTCTGCTCTAATCATGGCAGGGTCTTCGCTGCGGGGATTATCATCAGTGATAAAAATTTTGTCTGCTATTTTTTTGGCAATTTCACCCATAATTTTACGCTTGCCCCTATCGCGGTCACCACCGCAACCGAATACGACCGATAATTTGCCCTTACAATGGGGTTTGATGGATTGAAGAACAGTTTCTAATGCATCAGGCGTATGAGCATAGTCCACATAAATTCGCGCCCCAGAAGCATGGCGTCCCGCTTGTTCCATCCTCCCTGGAACCGCCTTAAGATAAGCTAAGGCTTGAAAGGCCTTTTTCACATCGCCACCACTGCCAATAACCAATCCCGCCGCCATAAGAGCATTCATAGCTTGAAAAGACCCAATCAACGGTAAAGTAAGGTCATAAATCTCCTTCTTGTAACTTACTGTGATGTCCTGCCCAACCTCAGAGGCCCGTTGACGCAGTAAGCGAATATCGCCGTGATGGTGACCCACCGTGATTATTTGATGACCCCGTGCCCAACAAATATCCGCAATATCCATCACGATAGGACTGTCCGCATTTAAAACCGCAACACTACCTGGCTTCATTACCTCTCCGAACAGGCGAGCCTTGGCATAATAATAATCCTCTTCTGTGCCGTGATAGTCAAAATGATCCCGAGTAAGATTGGTAAAAGCTGCCACAGAAACATTTATCCCATCCAGTCGATATTGGGCAAGACCATGACTTGATGCCTCAAAAACCACATGCTCAACCCCCACATTGCATAAATCATGCATTGCTGACTGCAATGTCACGGTATCGGGTGTTGTCATGCCAGTATTCTTTGAAATTCCGTCTGCACTAATGCCAAGTGTTCCGATCATTCCTGCTCGATACCCCATATATTCCCATATTTGTCGCGTAAATGATGCCACAGAGGTTTTGCCATTTGTCCCCGTAACGGCGGCAATGGTATCGGGCTGCTTGTCAAAATAATTAGCCGCAATATGAGCAAAAAGCCGGGCAGGAATATCGTCTGTGATCCAAATAATATCTTCTCTACTTTGAACCGCCTCTGGTCGACAAAGAACAGCCACCGCACCTGCATTGATGGCATCATCAATGAATCTTGCTCCGTCAACCTGTGTTCCAAGGAGAGCCGCAAAAAGAAAACCTTTTTTCACCGAACGACTGTCTGCTGTCAGCCCCGTAATATCCACATCACGGCTGAATGCTTTTCCCTTTAACAGCACAGAAAGTTTCATGGTTTTTCTTTCTTCACAATAATAATCATCATTCCCTATGGGTTCGTTTTAATTTTTGTTTTCATTCACCAGTAATAAATTCTGGTATTTGGTTTTAACATTTGCATCTGGCTTCACGCCAAACATGGGTCCAATGCGCCGGATAATTTGCCCAACAACAGGCGCCGCAATCCATCCTCCTGTTGCTTTATAAAATGTATCCTCGGTTCCCTTTGGTTCATCTAACATGACAAAAATGGCATATTTAGGGTTGTCCATGGGAAATACACCAACAAATGATGTTATTTTATTATCACGGCTGTAGGCGCCATCAACGACCTTTTCAGCCGTTCCTGTTTTACCTCCCACTCGATAACCATCCACCTTAGCATTTCCGCCACTGCCATAATCAACCGCCAACCGCATCAATTCGCGCATTTTTCGGCTTGTGTCAGGCGAAATAATCTGTTGATAGTTTTCCTCCTGAGAAAATGAGACATTGTTATAAGGGGTCTCATCAACCAGAGTATTATTTTTACGGATCAAGGTGGCAGGAATAAGGCGCCCGCCATTCACCACCGAGGCAACACCTGTCACCAATTGCAATGGTGTCACGGCGATGCCGTGACCATAGGATACGGTCATGGACTGTATTTCCCCCCAACGAGTGGGCAGAATAGGCTGAGATACACCTGTAAGTTCAATGGCAGATTTATCAAAAAAACCAAATTTTTTCAAGTAAGTCTGCTGATTTTCAATACCAACCTCTCTTATGATCAGTGCTGATCCGATATTGGACGAGTAGGTATAAATTTCAGGAACACTCATAAAGCGTTTTTTAGCATGATCATCATGAATTGTGCGACTGCCAACTTTCAAGGGTTTAGTCGCATCAAAGTGATCGGTTAATTTTATGGCACCCGTATCAAGACCCATGGCAAGCGTAAAGGTTTTAAAACCAGATCCCATTTCATAAGGCTCTAGAATGTTGCGATTTTTCATTTCAGCCCCTTCGGGCGAAATAGAACCGTTGCCGTCAAAATCTGGCATGGATGTCATGGCAAGAACTTCCCCCGTCATAACGTCCATAACGATAGCAGCACCCCCCTTAGCGGAGAATTTGTCCATGGCGATTTCAAGTTCTTCATGGACAATATACTGAATCCGCAAATCCAAAGATAAATATAGTGGCTCATTTGATCTGATAGGATTTGATAAATGATCATTAAAAAATTTTTCAACGCCCGCCTGCGGATTATTATCCACATCCACATAGCCCAAAACATGGGATGCCAGTCTTCCTTGAGGATATACCCTTTTTTCCGCATTTTCTAAAACCAGACCCAGATAGCCCAAAGCATTAATTTTCCATACCTGGGTCGGTGACAAATTTCGACGGATATACAGAAAATGTTTTGATGATTTAAGCTGATTTAAGACCCGTGTACGATTTAAGTCAGGCAAGACCGCAATAATTTTATCGGCGGCCTCTTCTGGATTTGAAATCATACGAGGCCGCACCGCCAAAGAAGGCGCAGGCAAATTTGTCGCCATAACGATTCCGTTACGATCCAAAATATCCGCTCTTTCCCGAATAAATTCAATCCGTGTAGAATTTGCAGAGATAATCTGATCGGATACATCTTCGAAAATACCAATCGAAACCAGTCTGACAATCAGTATAGAGAAACCCAAAACAAAAAGAAATGTTGGTACAATCAGCCGGTTGCGCGCAACCTCAATAGCACCAATTCTTGCCCCTTCAATATGGAGGTCTGCAGACCTCATTGGTCATTCTCCAACTTTATAGAAATACGGTCATAAAAGCTCATTTTTTTATCCGTGGGTTCGTATTTTTTCTGTTCCTGTTTTTTGGGGGTAACGTCCTTATTGTCCATCTCAAAGGATGCCAGAGCTACGTGGTTCTTACTGACATTTTTCTGTAAAGTCGGCTTTTCCTGAGGTAATAATAGGGGAAACTCATCGATAGGTATGGCTGCAAGTTCCACATTTTCCCGACCAGCAATAGAATTTATATTATCGGCCATCTGATTGGACAACGCAGGAGACAGATCCAAGAATCGTTTACTCAAGTCTTGCAAACGCTCAGGCCGTGATAAATAAGCCATTTCCGCTTTCAAGACTTTAATAGCAGCCCGATCCTTTAATATTTTTGCATATAATTGCTGTTTCTGCAGCGCGAGACGTTCTGTTGTCTCCTTTAAGCTATAGACCGTACCGGCTGAAATCATTACCATCATGATAAAAAAACTGGCGACTATCTTAATCATTCTTCTTCTCCCAACCAAGGGGCCGCAGATGTTCTGCTTGCACCACGAAGTTTTGCTGAGCGTGAACGGATATTTTGCTCTAGTTCAGCCTTAGACGGCTTAACACTGCCATTAGCTATCATTTTAAAGGAGGGTGCCACATTATCACTTGCCGTATGAACCAAGGCATCGGGTAGATAACGTGAGCCACGCCCCATCCCACCGCTTCTGACTTTAAAGAAATTTTTAACGATCCTGTCTTCCAAAGAGTGGAAAGACACAACACATAATCGGCCGTTTGGCGCCAAGATATGCTCTGCTGCCACAAGGCCCCTTTTTAATTCCTGAAGTTCGTCATTAACATATATCCGCAGTGCTTGAAATGTTCGGGTTGCAGGATGAATTTGTTTTTTACCTTTAATATAACGCTTATATCCGACGGCCTTTTCAATGATTGCGGCAAGCTCACTCGTGCGGGTAATTGCTCCATGGCTGCGGGCTTCTACAATGGCCTTTGCAATTCGCCGTGACTTTTTTTCTTCCCCATACTGATAAATAATATTGGCGATATCTTCTTCGGAAAAATCCATAACCACATCGGCAGCACTTAATCCCTGATTATCCATACGCATACTAAGGGGACCATCATTCTGAAAAGAAAATCCCCGCTCGGCATCATCAAACTGCATAGACGAGACACCAATATCAAGAACCACCCCATTCACGGATACTATGCCTTGTTCGACAAGCAAACTATCCATCTGTGAAAAACAGCCAGACAAAAAATGAAACCGTTCTTCAAATTTCGCTTTCATAGCAGATGCGGTGGGAAGAACACTCGGATCACGGTCAATGGCATAAACAACACAATTTGCCGCCTCGAGAAGTGCCCTTGAATATCCTCCGGCTCCAAAAGTACCATCAATAAATATTTCCTTGTCCTGCGGGGACATCATAGCGATGATCTCATCCCTCATAACAGGAAAATGACGGGGGTCATGTGTCGGACTTGTCATCACAGTTATGTCCCCCCGCCTTGGGCCATAGCACAATCATATTCTTCGGGACCCCAAATTTGAAACGTACGTCCAAGTCCAACAAATAGCGCCCGATCCGTAATGCCGGCATGTTTTATAAAATCTTGTGGTAAAACAATACGCCCATCGGCATCGATAGAGATCGTTATGCTTTTGGATAATATTTTGGCGGCCGGCTCCTGTTTTTGAATAGGGGTAATCAACATCTCATAATTATTAAGCCGCTCACTGATATGTTCTAGATATGAACAATCAAAACCTTCAATCGCCTTGCTGACCAGAGACGGAAATACGGCAACAGACTGATCTTCACTGGGGATCGTCGCACGAAAAGATGCCGGCACCGAAACACGGCCCTTCTTATCCACCTTGTTGATATATGTCGACGTAAATAATGGCATTTCCTGCCCCAGATTATATATTTTAAAAAAACTTAAAGAATGTCCCTATCTTCCATCCTTTATGCATACTTATGGAATAACATGGTACTGTATGGGTAGTCAATGGTATTAGATGGTATATATAGGACATTAATAAGATATTAATCAGGTAGCAAAAAAGAAAAAAAGACTTATCTCCTAAAGAGATAGTCCATATAATATGATTCCACCCTTAACCCCAAAGGCATATAAAAAAAATAAACCAACAATGTTTTATGGAATAATAAGGAAAAATTTGGGTATGAATGATGATCAACCCATAAGACTCGGACGGAAAAACCAAGTACTCTCTATATTTTAGTTTGAAATATATCTAAGAAATTAATAGTCAAGACAAGGGCAAGTTTATTTCTTCAGCATTCTCTCGCCAATACTACCTAGCATTTCGGCGACTTTCTTGGCAGATACAATAAATTCAACGCCGATATATCCATCCTTTGACCAAACAACGCGTGCAGGTATATGAGGACAATCCTTTACCATAAGCCACACCTCGCATTTGGTGGCTAGCGGAAGATCAAGTTTGACTTTTACGCCATTAAGGGACAAATCATAAGCAATACACTCGAATTCATATTGTCCCGTATCAAGCATTGCCTTCAACAATACCGGTTGCCTTGCAAAGCGTCTGGTTATTTCTTCAGCAATTTTTTTATCTGTTTTACTCATACTATAATACCTTAAACTTGATTTAATAAAATAAACCTGCAAATTAGGACTATAATGCTATAACCATTATAATAGCAAATAAAGATACTTAATACATACCTTATTTTCGCGAGATAATATCCAAAAAAAGCGGCATAATATGATTATGCGCTTTTAATTATTTTTTAGTGATCTGCTTAAGTCTAACTTAATCCACTGGCAAGATTACCCAAACCAGCCTTAACCATTTCAGGGTCATCAACAAAACTCAGACCCATAAATTCGCCTGAACACCATATTACCTGCGCAACCTGTTTTAATTTATCTTTAATTTGCACATAAACATCATCTCCTGCTACTACTTTGGCCTCCGTTTTTAGTCGAATTCCACCCAAAGAAATATCATATACTATACAATTAAAATTTTTATTTCTGATGTTCAATTTTGCTGGTTGAATAACCGTTCTTCTGTTATGTTTACGCATAGATCTGAGTAAAGCGCCAACCCCTTTACTCATCATTTCATCATCTTTCATAGATGTCGCCTTTAATATTTTTAGTATTTGTAAATAATAACTTATATTTGCATATCTTAAGAAATAATAAATTATTCTTAATTATTGACAAAATTCGGAGTCTTTAAGCTTAAGCCATTATAAAAGCTATATATAAAATTTTCATCAATTCTTTAGGTCATGTTAACAGGATTTAAAATATATTAGTGACCATGGCATTGATAATGGCATCTAAATAAGGCAGAAAGAAGATTAATTATGAGTGACAAATTGAAAAATTTTGAGGTATCAATCTATAATGAACAAGTTCGTGAACTTGATAAACTCAATAAGGAACATCCTAATTTTAGCCGTGACTGGGCACGTTTACATTTTCTCTCCTATGAGGCGCGCGATGAAAATGATGTCATACAACAGGTGCGAAGAAGGCATCCTGAGCGTAAAGGATTTGTCATTGATAAAATCGTAGAAATCAAAGAATATGAATTTATCAAACCCGTTGGGCGGAAATAATAAACAAAAATTATCCAGCCTATAAGAATTATCCAGCCTATAAAAATTATCCAGCCTATAAAAATTATCCAGCCTATAAAAATTATCCAGATGGTCTATAAGCCGGGTTCTGTCTCCCAATCTGCCCAAGGGCACATCAGATGGATGACCATTCATCTAGGGATATTGTTGCCAATATCCTCATGCAATCAACCCGAACGACACTCCGAAAGAAGAGCTGCTTTCTTACGAAAGCTGACGTTCCTATTCGATCTTGCACCCGGTGGGGTTTACCATGCCTCCCTTGTTACCAACGGAGCGGTGCGCTCTTACCGCACCCTTTCACCCTTACCTGTAAAGGACTTATCGTCCCTTTCAGGCGGTTTACTTTCTGTGGCACTTTCCCTGAAGTCACCTTCGCCGGTCGTTAACCGGCACCGTTCTTCCGTGGTGCCCGGACTTTCCTCTCCTGCATTGCTACAGCAGCGGCCATCCAACCATCTGGATAATCATGAAAATAGTCTAATTATGAGATAAAAAATAGAAAAATCGTCAGAAAGAAAAAAATCATTGCAGAAATCACTATAACCCTACGGACAAGGTTTTAAAAGCCTTACGAATGACATCAATAGGGTCACAAAATTTCAACCCCATAAATTCTCCTGCACACCAAACAACTCTGCCATTTAAAGTGACTTGATTCTTTATCGTAATGGAGGCTTCTGTTCCTCGGGCAAGCGGCAAGGATAATTTTACCCGAATGCCGCCCAACGAAATATCATACATGGTTGAACGGAATTCAAACTCGCCGACTTGTAATTTTGCAGGCCACACGACCGTCCGCCTTTTTGTAGAACGCATACTTTCCAAGCCATTTTTTATGCTTGTCAGCTTTTTTTCTTCTTTACTCATTGATGAAACGGTCATTCATCACTCCATATTATCAAGAGTTCCGCTTATAGGCCTGAATTATTTTTTTATTTTAGAGTGAATATATTGACAAAGCTTTAATGACTGACCTAAATATTGACAAAATTAAGTGGCACCTTGCCTTCCGAGCAAAACTCAGGCACATTGCCAACAGTATCAAAATAATGTTAAAGATTTATGGAAAAATATATGATCAAAAATGCATTTGCCCCTTTGTTGTTTATCTCTGTGATTGCAAGTTTTATGACAGGCTGTTCGGGGGATGAGGATTATATATTTGAACATGGTCCCGCAGGCCCCAATACGGAAAAAACCTTAAAAACCTTACCCGAAGGTTTGCGGCCAGATGCCGAAAAAGCAAGCCACACAGATGATACCCTTGAACCTACTGAATAGCTTTTTTGGCCTGTAATAAACTTTCCAAGCGCATAAAACATTCTTTATCTAACGCCCCAGAAATATCCTTAGGTCTGAAGTGTCGCTGAAAGGCGATGACTGCTGCATGGGAATCTCTCTCAACGTCATAGCCGAATTGTGCCAATTTTTTATAAAATACCGCTGTATCAATATTATCTTCTTGAATATTTTTTCGTTCAAAAGTAGGCCACAAACCAATTCCCGCATGGGCCAATTTTTTCCAATCAAACAATTCCCCTGGATCACATTTTCGCAAAGGCGCAACATCGGAATGGCCCAAAACATGCCACGGTTTAATATCATGCCGCAAGAGGATATCTTGGCAAAGTGTTATAAGATTTCTCATTTGAGCCTCGGGGAAAGGTCTATAATTTCCCTTGTAATTTGGGCTATCATGTCCTGGATTAACCAACTCAATGCCAATAGAAAGGCCATTAATATCACGGTTCCCCTCCCACGCAGAAACACCCGCATGCCAAGCACGCTTATCTTCAGGCACAAGAGAAAATATCTCACCGTCTTCTTCAATCAGATAATGAGCGCTGACCTTTGCCTGCACGTCACATAGCCTTTCTAAGGCCTCTTTTCCCGTTGCCATGCCCGTATAATGCAAGATTAAATATTTGATCTCTTGATCAATCGGCCTATCATCAAAATTTGGCGAAGGATAAGGGATCATGGCAATAACTCTCTAACCACACGACGTTTTTTCCACCAGTCCCGCAGATGAATAACCGCAAGACCGCAAAGCGTGAAGCTTGCCCCAATCAGGAAGCGGTTTGTTAAAATTTCATCAAACACGATGACCGATGCTATGGTTGCAAAAACTGGTGTGCTTAACAATATAGGTGCAATAAGGGTGACAGAATAACGTTTCAACAGAAAATTCATACCTCCATAACCCACAATAGAAGATAAAACCGCCGTATAGAGCAACGCCCCCCATCCTCCAAGATTCATATCAACAATTTGCTCCCATTGCCCATTTTCTGCAACAAGCGAGAGACTGAGCAAGATCGGTACGGCAAAAACACCTGTCCATGCCTGTAGATTAAACACGCCAACATTTTGCAACTTTCGCATCAATATGGCGCCCGTAGAATAAAGAGACGTCGCAATCAAAACAATAATAATTGCAAGACGTTCATTAGCAACGGCCGGATCAAAGGTGATAATCAAAATACCTATAAAGGCAATCAGAATACCACTCCCTCGCCAGTAGCTTAGTTTTTCTTTCAGAAAAATATGCGCCAATATCAATGTCATTGGTACATGCATTTGAATGATAACAATGATGGATGTAACATTTTCTGCCAGATGCAGACCCGTGATTAAAAAAGCAAAATGAACCCCGCCAAGACAAAGAGCCGCAGCAAAAATGATCCACATATTATTTTTTACAATCCGTAACCACGGAAATAACATCAGTAATACAATTGAAAATCGCATCGTCATAAAAAGAAAGGGGGACAGATGTTCCAAGCCAATTTTCATAAAGATAAAATTAACTCCCCAAACAAGGGAAATGAAAAAGCCAAATAAAAGATGACCAATGGACATGGCTATTTCATACCCCGTTCTTTTTCAATTTGATCGTAGGCCACATTAATGACGGATAATTTTGCGTTGGCCACTTCGATAAATTCTTGCGGCAAACCCTGCGAGGCTAAAATATCGGGATGATGTTCCTTAATAAGTTTCCTATAAGCCAATTTAATTTCTTTGACCGTAGCCTCTCTGGTGACTCCCAATATTGTATAGGGATCACTGCTATCCGATCCTAAATTTTCGGCTCTTATACGATCAAATTCCGATGTACTGAAACCAAATATACTCGCAACTTTTTCCAGAAAATTTAATTCTGCGGGATGCACCACATTGTCCGCACGGGCAATATGAAATAATATACACAAAAGTTCTTCGAGCATCGCTGGTTTATCATGAAAAAGCTTGGCCAATTGTCTTGCATACGGCTCAAACCCTGTGGCATCCTGTCGTGCTAAATTAAACACATGGGCCACATTTTTCATCTCACCTTCGGGAACACGAAAGGCCTGTTTAAAGGCTTCTACTTCTTCACGGCTAACGTGACCATCAACCTTGGCCATCTTTGCGCTGAGCACAATCACCCCAATCGTAAAGGTCACCTGATCTGTTGCAATGCCTTCACTGCCGCCAATTCTCTTGCCGATAAAATGCCCCGCCATAGCACCAATAATGGCACCAATCGGGCCACCTAGAATAGCACCACCCGCAGCACCGCCAATTATTGCAGACCAAATAGACATGTCACACTTTTCTTTCTTAAGACAAAATCATTCTATAACATGAATATCGTAAAAAGATAGAGATTAAAGGTTGGATAATTCTTAACGGGCGCGCGCATTTGTGGGACGTGTCTTTCGAGAGGGGGCACCCGCATTATAACCCCCTGCCTTAACATTTTTAGCATTACGGGGATTATTACCATGTGGCTTTGGATTGCCTGCACGACGACCGGGTTTATTTTTCCCAAAATTTTGTCGAGGTTTAAAACCTGTACGGGGGTCTTCATCCTCTTTATCAGCATGAGGATCCATATTTTCTATACCTTCAAAATGATAGGGGTGTTCCACCATGAGCGGTAATTTTTGTCGAATGATCTTTTCAATATCCCGTAAATAGCCTCTTTCCTCATGATCACAGAAAGACAATGACACACCAGAGGCACCTGCACGGGCCGTTCGACCAATGCGGTGAACATAACTTTCCGGTTCGTTAGGAAGATCAAAATTAATCACATGTGTCACGTCATCCACATCGATACCTCGTGCCGCCACATCGGTGGCAATCAAGGCTCTGATATTGCCTTCTCGAAATTCATCCAATGTTTTTTGTCGGGTATTTTGAGATTTATTGCCATGAATAGCTCCCGTTGCAATACCCAATTTTTCAAGATGGGTCGCCACACGATTTGCCCCATGCTTCGTGCGGGTAAATACCAAAACCCGCTTGATTTCAGGATTTTTAAGGATATGGACGAGCAAATCACGTTTACGGCTTTTGGGCACCATAAGAACATGCTGCTCAACTTTTTCCGCCGTCGTTGCCATAGGCGCCACATCAATACGAATGGGTTTGTGTAAAATATTATTGGCGAGCGTTTCAACCGTCTTTGGCATGGTCGCAGAAAACATCAGCGTTTGGCGTTTTTTGGGCAAATAATCAATGATCTTTCTGATATCACGAATAAATCCCATATCGAGCATACGGTCCGCTTCATCCAGAATGAGAAATTCTACCTGTCCGAGCTTAATATGTCCCTGATTAACCAAATCCAGCAAACGTCCGGGTGTAGCAATCAGAATATCTGTCCCCCCAACCACCGATTTTATTTGTGGGTTGGCCGATGCACCGCCATAAACTAACGCTGTGCGCAAATGTACATATTTTCCGTAAGCCTTAATATTTTCAGCAATCTGTACCGCAAGTTCACGGGTGGGGGCGAGGATCAGAGAGCGCGCTGTTTTCGCTATCCGCTTACCCTCCCCTTTGAGCAGCATCTGAATAAGCGGCAAAGAAAAGGCCGCCGTTTTACCAGTCCCCGTTTGTGCCAAAGCAATCAAATCCTGACCTTTTAAAATTTCGGGAATGGTCTGACTTTGGATTGGTGTCATATCCTCATAGCCGCCTTCTTCCACAGCGCGAAGTATGGCCTCTCGAAGACCCAGTTCCACAAATTTACCCATTTTATTATTTTCCAATTAGAGAAAGGCTAGAAATTTAGCCTAAAGTATGATGCGCTACCTATCACTGGATAGGGTAAGAGTCAATAAATCCACACATAATATTTATACCAACAAAAGCTTCCTTCTTTTTGAAAGGCTAGCTATAGTTCGTGGCGGTTCTGAAAATCATCAGAAAGCAAAGCTCTATCACAGATAAGAAAAAAATATGAATCTATCGCAACAGACCTTAATCATTGCTGTTTTTCTCACCCTTCTGACAGCTCTTGGCCCCATTACAACGGATTTATATTTGCCGGCCCTACCCTCAATTCAGGCTTATTTCAATACTGATGTGACCACCGTACAGTTAACCCTTAGCGTATATCTTGTTGTCTTTGCCTTCTGCCAATTATTCTATGGCTCCTTATCAGATCGTTTTGGACGCAAACCCATTATACTGATCGGTATTTTAATATATTTTATTGGCTCTCTTGTTTGTATAATTGCCTCCACAATAGAGATATTAATTTTTGGACGCATATTGCAGGCGCTTGGGGGATGCGCGGGCGTGGTGCTGGCCCGCACCATGGTACGTGATATCTACGGACAGGAAAGGTCAGCCAAAATTTTATCCTATATGGGAACGGCCATGGCGCTCGCCCCCGCCTTAGGCCCCATCATAGGGGGATATTTTACCGTTGCCTATGGTTGGCAGTCTAATTTTATTATCCTCACAATTTTTGGCGGATTATGTCTTTTTGGTATTATTTTTATTCTGCAAGAAACCAATCAACATAAAGACCCCCATGCCATTCATCCAAGACAAACTCTGAAAAATTTCAAAACGCTTTTAAACGACCGTCATTATTTCGGCTATCTGCTCACCGCCACATTCAGTTATAGTGGCCTATTTTGCTTTATATCAGGATCGTCATTTGTCTTTATCAATATACTCGGTTTAACGGCAGATGAATTTGGGTATTGTTTTGCTGCCGCAGTTGCAGGCTATATGGTCGGTACTCAGATGGGCGGTCGTATGGTGTATCGCCTTGGTCTTATTCCTATTGTGGGTTTTGGGGCAACTATTTCTTCGCTTGCAGGGACAGCCATGTTAATTATGGCCTTGCTGTCTGTTAATCAGGTATGGGCTATTCTTATTCCGATGGTATTTTATATGGTTGGGCTCGGCATGACATTCCCCTCTTCTCTTGCAGGGGTTATTGGCCCCTTCCCAAAAATGGCGGGAGCCGCAAGTTCGTTGGCGGGATTTACACAAAATACCGTAGCCGCTCTTGTTGGTCTTATCATCGCCCATAGTTTCAACATGACACAGATTCCTATGGCAACGGGTATTTGTCTTATGGGGATTTTAACGTGGCTTAGCCACCGCCTTATTATTGCCTATCCCAAGAAAAAACCCACACTCTAAGGCAAAATATTAGATTATTTTTATAATATGTATTATAAATAGTTCATATGTTTACGTTATTTCAATAAATGATTGTTAAAGTGATAAAATCATTTGTTCTTAGAGAGTTAAATAACAAATATTCTATGTGCCATCCGTTCCATTAAGGGCACAAATTTAAAAAGCTTACCATAAAATTCTAAACCTATTTTTTTGAGATATATTTGAGGTATAAATGAAAATATCCACCCGTATTTTTTTAATATTTCTAATAATTTTCAGTTTATTGGGTGCCATTTCCATTTCAATGGGTTTATTGATAAACAACAAAATACAATCCTCCAAAGCGACAAGTGAATTATATCAAGTTCGTCAATCTTCTGAACGACTGCGTCAAACATCCGAGGATTTAACTAAAATGGCACGTGCCTATGTGGCAACAAATGATCCAACCTATAAAAAAAATTATCTAAACGTCTTAGCAATTCGCAATGACGAAGTTCCTCGATCTTATCAATATAATGACCCTTACTGGAATTTTATAACCGCAAGAGAGCAAAATACTTCCCTTACGGAAAAGGGGATATCTCAAATAAAATTTTTCAATAACAAAAACATGACAAAAGAAGAACATAATATTTTAAAATTGATACGGCAACGCTCTGATAAATTAATTGTTTTAGAAGAAAAAGCTTTTGAAATATTGGAAGGAAAATTTTCAGACGCAGGTGGACAATTATCCCTTGCAAGAAAAGCAAATCCCACCCTTGCCAGTGCAAGCCTTTATAATGCGGAGTATAATAAAACCAAAGCCCTGACAATACAGCTCATCACAGAATTTGAAACAATAACCAATAACCGTATAATATCGAAACTTAAAACATATCAGGCATTGGAAAACAAATATTTTGCAATCACTATTTCTCTCATTGTTACGACATTAATATTTTCTTTGCTGGCATATTATTTTTTGAAAGCAAAAATGATCAACCCCATTATTGCCTTATCAGATATCTCTAAAAATATTTTGTCCAGTAATTTATATAAGCAGGACAACATCATATCCAAAGATGAAATTGGTAATATAGATCATGTCATTAACCAAGCACTCTTTGAAAGTGAGAAGAACTACAAACGGCTTTTTGAAAATGCTGAAGTTTCCATATGGAACGAAGATCTTTCCAATCTCAAAATAACCTTAGAGCAATTACGCAGTGAGGGCGTCCAAGATATTCGACCATATTTAAGAGACAATCCAACGGTCATTCAAAACATGATTGACAGTGTTAAAATATTACAAATTAACGAAGCTACTTTAAAGTTGTTTAAAGCCACATCAAATCATACTTTTTTACAGCATATTGAGACCAGTTTTGGCCCAAATGCCGTAGAGGTATTCACCAATAGCTTATATGCTATTTGGGATAAAAAACCGAATTTCAGAAATGTGGCACAATATATTGCTCTTGATGGAACAATGATAGATGCCATTATTTCTTACCCAATACCAGAAGACGTGGACGATTTCAGAAGCATCCCCGTCAGCATCATTGATATTACAGAACATAACCAGCTTAAAGAGCGATTACTTCAGTCACAAAAACTGGAGGCAATTGGGGAATTAACGGGTGGTATTGCTCATGACTTCAACAATTTACTCAGTATCGTTATCGGCAATCTTGATCTTATGGGACATCAGATAAAAGACGAGGGAAAACTCAAAAAACAACTTGAGAAAGCTCGGAATGCTGCGCTTCGGGGATCAACATTAATTCACCGCCTACTTAATTTCTCAGATCAGTCCAATGATAAAATACGACCTGAGGATATTAATAGCATCATTAAAAATTTAGAATATCTGTCTGATATATCTCTATCTCAAACAATTAATATTGAGATCATTTTAAACGAAGGTCTTTGGATGGCAGATATTGATACAGGCGATTTTGAAGACATGCTAATTAATCTTTGCCTTAACGCCCGTGATGCGATGACGGATGGCGGACGACTTAGGATTGAAACCGAAAATATTATATTAGACAAACCGACTGTTGACAAAGACACAGAATTAAAAGCCGGTGAATATATTAAAATTACCATAAGTGATACGGGCATTGGCATGTCAGAGGAGGTAGCTTCTAATATATTTGTGCCCTTTTTTACGACAAAAGACAAAAATAAAGGAACAGGACTTGGTCTATCAATGGTCTATAACTTTATTCAACGATCAAAAGGATATATTACAGTCCATTCACAAGAAGGTACGGGCACCACATTTCATATTTACCTCCCAAGATCCAAATTTATGGCAAGAATACTTAATTGAGGAATTTTATTAAAATATCAATCCGCACGATCATAAATTGAGTAACGGACGATTGCCAAAAATATTTAAAAGGCAAATACTTATAATATCTATTATGAGCTTGACCGCAGCATCGAACAGAAATATTGGATAAATAAACCATTATCCACAGAGGAAATAATCCCCTAGATTGAGAAGTAGTTGATGTCATAAACTTGCTCATTTTTGATATTTTTATCCTAAAAATCGACAGTTTTCCCCTTTCCAAAAATTAATTTTGGTAGCTATTTCAAAATATTAGATTGATTTTTTGGCGTATCTAACATAAAAGCTTATATTGAGTTACGTTGATTCTCCTTTTTGATGATATAAATTAGAATTATACGCAGAGCCTCATATGAGGTGTTGGATCAGTTAAATGATCCTTCCTGTCTGTTTCTAGAGCTTCAATTCTGGACTTATACGAACTCTTGAACAGCCCGATAATTTAGGGTAAATATGAAGTACAGACATTAAGGACGCTTAAAAATGGCAACTGGCACAGTTAAATGGTTTAACACAAATAAAGGATATGGATTTATCGCTCCCGATGATGGCGGAAAAGATGTATTCGTACATATCACAGAGCTTGAAAAATCTGGTATTCGTCAATTAGATGACGGACAAAAAATTAGATACGAAGTCGCTGAAAACAGAGGCAAAGAAGCCGCTGCTAGTATTCAACTTATTGGCTAACAGCTATATTATCTGCTTTTCATCTCTTTATTAATAAGAGATGTCTATAATAATGCCTCGCTGCATATTAAAGTGCAGCGTGGCTTTTTTTATGGATCAAAAATATATCCGCCATAATTTCATTATCCTTTCTCTACAATTTATGCCAACAGTTATGAAAAACAAAATACAACTAATGCGAGTTATTTTATATACTTTTTAACTTTTTATTAGCAATTTCATATTATTTTATTTTCATATTAATAATGATGGAAGGCTAACAAAATAATGACATTATATTCTGATATTGGCGGTGAACCCGCCGTTAATGCAGCTGTAGATATTTTTTATAATAAAGTAACACAAACCAATTCACTTGATCCATTTTTTGTGGATACCGATGTCACTAGGCAAAGGGGCAAGATGAAAAAATTCCTTACCCTACTCATGTCTGGTGTTGCCGAACATTCCGATGTTTATATGCGAAATTCTCATGCCCACCTTATTGAGCGCGGTCTTGATGATAATCACTTTAATACGGTCGGGCAATTGCTGAAAGAAACCTTGGAAGAGCTGCATGTTCCGGGGGATTTTATCGGTCAGATTTTGGGCGCCGTAGAAAGTCTCCGTGATCCTGTTTTGGGACGCTAAAATAAAATTTTATATACTAGAGAATAAAAGGCCACCCAACACATTGAATTAGGTGGCCTTTATTTGGTCGGAATGACAGGATTCGAACCTGCGACCCCTTCACCCCCAGCGAAGTGCGCTACCAGGCTGCGCCACATTCCGTGATAAAACTGTCCCATAACAACAAGACATTGACGGAAGCTATAAAGCGTGATGGTTTTTAAATCAATGTGAAAATTTAAAAACTTAATTTAAAAACTTTTAGAAGTGGGTTTATTGCTTTTGCGGCGATATTGTCTGGTTCCAGGTCTGCCGGCGGTTGATCGACCATCAAACCCTCTTTTATGCTCTGCTTGATGGCTTGACGTCATGCCGAGCTCATAATCTTCAAGTCGCTTAATCTCATCCCGAAGATTTGCCGCAATTTCAAATTCAAGATTGCCTGCTGCCTCTAACATCTGTTTTTCGAGATCAACAATATAAGTCCTTAGATTATGACCAACCATGTGATTGCCCTTAACATCAAGGGGGATAAGCACATGATCGCCCTCTGCCACACTCTGAATAATATCGCCAATCGTTTTTTTAATGCTTTCAGGGGTGATCCCGTGCGCCAGATTATAGGTCACTTGTTTTTCTCTTCGACGATCGGTTTCATCAAGAGCGGCCTTCATGCTTCGGGTGATTTTATCCGCATAAAGAATAACCTTACCCTCCACATTACGCGCCGCCCGCCCTATGGTTTGGATGAGGGATGTCTCAGAACGCAAGAAACCCTCTTTATCGGCATCCAATATGGCCACAAGCCCGCATTCTGGAATATCTAGTCCTTCCCTGAGCAAATTGATTCCCACCAAAATATCAAAGCTCCCAAGGCGTAGATCACGGATAATTTCAATACGTTCCAAGGTTTCAATATCCGAATGCATATAGCGCACCTTTAGGCCATGTTCATGAAGATATTCGGTCAAATCCTCGGCCATACGCTTGGTCAATGTGGTCACCAAAATACGGTAACCCTTTTCAATGGTATCTTTTGCCTCATGAAGCAGATCATCAATCTGATTGCTAACGGGTTTAATCTCGCACGGTGGATCAATAAGACCTGTGGGACGAATGACCTGCTCAATAAACGCACCCCCCGTTTGTTCCAATTCCCAAGAACTCGGCGTTGCCGAAACATAAACAGTCTGTGGCCGCAACCGATTCCATTCTTCAAATTTTAATGGCCGATTGTCCACACAGGACGGCAAGCGAAATCCAAAATCGGAAAGCGTACTCTTTCTCGCAAAATCGCCCCGGCTCATACCGCCGATTTGAGGTACGCTCGCATGGCTTTCATCCACAAACAACAACATATTTTCGGGCAAATATTCAAATAGGGTTGGCGGATTAGTCCCCGGCGCCCGTCCTGTTAAATGACGGGAATAATTTTCAATGCCAGAACAGCTCCCCGTTGCCGCCATCATTTCAAGATCAAGATTTGTGCGCTGTTCAAGTCTTGCAGCCTCTAATATCTTGCCTTGGTCATTCAGCTCTTTCAGACGATTATTGAGCTCTGCCCTTATGGTTTTCTGGGCCTGCTGCAAGGTGGGACCCGGCGTCACATAATGGCTATTGGCATAAAGCTTAGTATGCGTTACATCATGAATTTTTTCTCCCGTAAGCGGATCAAACATCACGATTGATTCTAACTCATCCCCAAAAAAATCAAGCCTTACAGCACAATCCTCGTAACTTGCCGGAAAAATTTCAATCACATCCCCCCTAACCCGAAAACATCCCCGTTGGAAAAAATTATCGTTGCGCTTATAATGCAGTTCCACCATGCGACGTAAAAGATCACGTTGATCAATGATCATGCCGACCTCAAAAGGAATGGTCATTTCAAGATAGGTCTCAGGTGATCCCATACCATATATGCACGATACACTCGCCACAATAATCACATCATCCCGCTCGAACAATGCCCGTGTTGCCGCATGGCGCATGCGATCAATTTGTTCATTGATGCTCGCATCTTTTTCGATATAGGTATCTGATCTCGCCACATAGGCTTCGGGTTGATAATAATCATAATAAGATACAAAATACTCCACCGCGTTATCAGGAAAAAAGGCCTTCATTTCCCCATAAAGTTGAGCCGCGAGGGTTTTGTTATGCGCCATAATAATCGCAGGCCTTTGGGTTCTTTCGATAACCTGTGCCATGGTGTAAGTTTTACCTGATCCCGTCACGCCGAGCAGTACCTGATCTGAAAGACCGTCATTAATCCCCGCCAATAGCTGTTCTATGGCTTGTGGTTGATCACCGGACGGGGTAAACTCCGCTTGTAATCTGAAGGCTATACCCCCTTCAGTTTTCTGGTGTTTCATTAAAAATTCCCATAAAAGTTTCCTTTTTGTTCTTATCAGATTTTTATTTTGCCGTAAATTAATAAATATAATGCAAAAAGGAAAAATACATGCTATGGTTGAAAAAAATAAGAAGGATAAATAGTATCATGAGTAGTATCATTAATTTTAAACAAGCCAGCAAAAAAATTACCAAGGCAAAAAAAGACAAAATTGCCCAAGAAAACAGGGTAAAATTTGGCTTAAAAAGAACAATAAAAGTCGTTATGAAACAGGAAAATAAAACACATAAAGCCCATCTCGATGATCATGAAATGGTTGATAAAGATAATAAAAACTAGTCCTCCTCACCACCTGTATATTGATCTGGCGCAAATTTTTTAACATTAGGCCCATCGGATGCCCAGCTATGGCAACTGTTAATCATTGGTAAAAGAATTTTCTTTTTCTTACCTTGTACGTTTTGTTCGACTTCTTCTTTTCTTCTCATCAGACGCGGCATAATGGTTTGAATAGCCACTGTCGCCATAACGGGCAACATTTCCGACAAATGGGTGCATCCTAACTTACCGCCCAATCTTTCGGCAACGGCTCGGCGAAATCCAGTACTCATCTTCACCCCAATAAGCTTACGGTAGCTGTCTGCAATATGAGGGCACGTGGCAAAGGGATAGTAATCAATCTGTGCTTCTATATCTTGCACCACCAAATCATCATTAAGGGTGAGACGGATATACATCTCATGCACAGATGTACCAGGCTCTATTTTTCCCCTATAATCATTTTCAAAAGGGTAATACTTAATATCTTCCATACGGGCCTCAATATCCCACAAACCGTCATCCCGTTCATATCCATCACAGACAATGGAACGGGTATGCAGTTGTTTTCTGGTAGCAGGCTTTGACAAAGGCATTAATGTCTCCTAAAAATGTGATATTCCACAATAGAATCTGGTGTTAAAACAATTTTTGCGTTATGTGAAGCATAAATACAAACATAAAAGAAGATTTAAGTCATGATCAAAAATAAAAAGGCGGTTGTCCTGCTGAGCGGTGGGCTTGATTCCACCACCTGCGTTGCCATTGCCAAGGCCGAGGGTTTTGACGTTGTGGGATTAAGCTTTGATTATGGGCAGCGGCATACGGGCGAGCTTTTGGCCGCAGCACAAGTGGCTAAAAAAATGGGCCTAAAAAATCATGTGACCGCAAAAATTGATTTGCGGGTTTTTGGCGGATCGGCGTTGACAGCTGATATTGACGTTCCAAAAGGCCGTCATGAGAACGAACTATCCCTTGACATTCCCGTAACATACGTTCCAGCCCGCAATACTATCTTTTTGTCCTTTGCCTTGGCTTATGCCGAAACGCAGGGAGCCTACGATATTTTCATTGGGGTTAATGCCTTGGATTACAGTGGTTATCCCGATTGCAGACCAGACTATATCAAAGCCTATGAGGTCATGGCCAATCTTGCCACAAAAAGCGGAACAGAGGATCATCATAAACTAACCATCCACACACCTCTTATTGATATGACCAAGGCGGATATCATTAAGACGGGTCTTGCCCTTGGCGTTGATTACAGTCTTACCACAAGCTGTTATGATCCCTTACCAGACGGAGCAGCATGCGGAGAGTGCGACGCCTGTTATCTTCGGCTCAAAGGTTTTCGGGAAGCGGGGCAGCATGACCCCGTGACTTACGCATGACCTATAGCGTTAAGGAAATATTTTATAGCTTGCAAGGCGAAGGCCGGCACACGGGTCGTGCGGCGGTCTTTTGTCGCTTTGCGGGCTGCAATTTCTGGTCTGGTTTAGAAAAAGATCGGAATAATGCTGACTGTAATTTCTGTGATACGGATTTTGTGGGGACGAACGGCCAAAATGGCGGCAAATTTAAAAGCGCTTCTTCCCTTGCCCTGCGCATAAAAAATCTTTGGCAGGAAAAAGCAGATCAGAGCGGCACACCTTATGTAATCTGCACTGGAGGCGAACCCTTGATGCAACTTGATAGCACTCTTATTGCGGCCCTGCACGAGCAAGGCTTTGAGATTGCCGTGGAAAGCAACGGCAGCCTTCCCTGCCCGCCCGACATTGACTGGATATGCGTCAGCCCGAAAAATTTGGATAAATTGGTGCAACTCACAGGTGATGAATTAAAACTGGTCTATCCGCAGGATAAGATAAAACCAGAAGATGTGCATCAGCTTAATTTCAAATATTTTTACCTGCAGCCCATGGATGAAACGGGACATGACCATACCAAAGTCGTGGTGGATTATTGCCTGCACCATCCGAAGTGGCAATTAAGTCTTCAGACCCACAAAATTTTAGGTATTGATTGATAATTTCCCCAATAAAAAAGCTGACCCCTTCAATCAAGAGGCCAGCTTTTATAAATCATTATAGTATAATATTAGCCACGACGTTTCCGTGCAAGACCAAGACCCAAAAGACCAAGACCCAAAAGACCAAGACCAGCAGGTTCTGGTGCATCATTTACGCGACCCCGTACCAAGAATGTTTCTGCCCAAGAATCTTCTGCGTACGATGCATCCAATGCAATACCAACGGGCGCATGCCATACCCAACCACTGATTGCATCATTTGGATCACAATGATTATGGGCTGTGCTGAATTCTGGTGCCGCACAAATCGCTGAATCATAATTTGTCAAATCAAAGGCCGCAATCAAACCTGCAAGATCCGTAAAACTGTCAATCCATTCATTGTCTGTTGCAAAACGGAAATCATGGTGTAATTGCACCACACCGCAGCTAGGTGATTCACCAGCACAAGGCGCCGCATAAACCCATTCCAAACCATTGCCCGCATCAAAAATCTTTGATGCTGCAGGTTCTTGACCCAAAAGTGCAACTGCATTAGCCGTTGGTGCGAATGCCAAAACAAGTGGCAAAAGACCGAGTGATATAATAATATTTTTAATACGCATTTTCTCTAATTCCCTCTTAAATTATCAATATTAATACAAATAAATAAGCAATATCCATGCCAATAAGTTAACCCATTGAATATAAATATATTTTCCGAATACCCCCTATTAAGGCCCTTATGAATCTGTAAAGATTCCTGACTCTTTTTCAGGATTCTTTACAGTTTTTAGCAATTAAACTTTGATATTTATACCCACAATTCCTGCCCCCTCTTAGTCATTCCTGCGCAGGAATGACAGAAAAAGAAAAACGAAAATGATCACAAAAGGCCTTTATCCCCTACCACGGTAGGTTGGCACGCCTTGATCTGGTATCCAGACATGTTCTGGTGCTTTGCCGCTTTGAAAAAACACATCAATAGGAATACCACCACGGGGGTACCAATAGCCGCCAATGCGCAACCATTTGGGCGATAATTCCTTGACAAGCCTTTCACCGATCCCCACCGTACAATCCTCATGAAAGGCGGCATGATTACGAAAAGACTGCATAAAAAGCTTCAAGGATTTGCTTTCCACCAAATATTCATCTGGAATATAATCAATCACCATATGGGCGAAGTCTGGTTGACCCGTCACGGGACAGAGCGAGGTAAATTCAGGGCAGGTAAAGCGCACGAAATAATCGGAATTTAGCCGTGGGTTTGGCACCATATCAAGCACAGCCTCTTCTGGATTTTGAGGAGCTTTAATGTCTTTACCGAGCTGTGAAAGATTTTTATAAATATCTTTGGTCATGTTATTCCTGTTATCGCTTTTAAGATGTAATACCCTCAACTATATCATTTTTAATCAAAAGTCATTATTGACTTTTTAATTCTTTGGGCGTAAACATCAAAATTATGAAACATATTACCTCATTACGAAAGCGAATGTATCGAATTACCACCCCGATCCTAGGATAGGGTCGGATGAATATTGTCTTATGACAATTCCCAATTTTGATACATCACATTTGTAAAAGAGGAGCGCGTGACATGTCCACGCCAACAGCATTATCAGCCACAACCGTTCATTATTTTATCACAACCGATGACCACCCCGGCGCCTTGCCGCGTGTGCTTGAACTTTTTGCCCTACGTAATATTACGCCCCATAAAGTGAAGGTCAGAAAATATACAAAATCTATATTTCAGGACAATAGCATGGATATTGATATTCACGTCACGGGATTAAGCCCAAAAGAACAAGAAATTATTTTTCATAAATTATCTTCCCATGTTTCTGTTTATGAGGTTCGTGAAGAAATTTTGTTCCAAAAGTTAAGCACCAAACTTGCTTCCTGAGTTCACTCTGACTATATTTAAACCTGAAAATGAATAATATGAGGCTCAGGGATTATTGATGGATATTAAAAATGGTTTTGTGGGGGCCATCGGTAACACGCCCCTGATTAAGCTTGAAAAAGCTTCACAGGACACAGGTTGCACCATCTTAGGAAAAGCAGAATTTTTAAACCCTGGCGGTTCGGTAAAGGATCGTGCCGCCCTTTATATTATTCGTGACGCAGAAGAAAAAGGCCTGCTTAAACCGGGCGGTGTTATTGTTGAGGGTACAGCAGGCAATACAGGTATTGGCCTTGGGCTTGTGGCCAATGCCTTGGGCTACAGAACCATCATCGTTATGCCCGAAACCCAGTCACAGGAAAAAAAGGACATGTTAAGACTTTGCGGTTGTGATCTGCGCCTTGTTCCTGCAAAACCTTACAGTAATCCCGATAATTATGTGCGCTACTCTGGCCGACTTGCAGACGAGATTGCCGCATCCGAACCAAATGGTGCCATCTGGGCAAATCAATTTGATAATATCGCCAATCGCCGTGCCCATCTTGAAACCACAGGTCCCGAAATATGGCGACAAACAGACGGTAAGATTGATGCCTTTACCTGTGCGGTCGGAAGCGGTGGCACCTTAGGCGGCGTGTCAATGGCCCTAAAGAAACACAACAAAGATATAAAAATTGTCCTTGCCGATCCTATGGGGGCAGCTCTTTATCATTATTATAAATATGGCACATTAAAGTCCGAAGGCTCGTCCATCACCGAGGGGATCGGGCAAGGCCGTATTACGGAAAATCTGAAAAACGTCATTATTGATGATGCTTATCAGATACCAGACGACGAAGCCTTAACCGTGATATATGATTTATTGAAACATGAGGGGCTATGTCTTGGTGGATCATCGGGCATTAATGTGGCCGCCGCCATCCGTCTTGCCCATGACATGGGGCCTGGTCATACCATTGTCACACTTCTTTGCGATTATGGCACCCGCTATATGAGCAAATTATACAATCCAGAATTTTTAAAGAAACAGGGGCTACCCTATCCTGATTGGTTGTAATATACTCAATATCATTCCATATTATTATTTTAAGGAACGCCTATGTCTGATAATACCCCCGCTCTCGTCTCTACTGAATGGTTGAATGAACATCTTTTGGCGCCTGATATCAGAATTGTCGATGCCAGTTGGCATATGCCCTCACAAGAACGCCATGCCTATCATGAGTATAAAGAATCTCATATTCCGGGGGCGGTATTTTTTGATATCGATGAGATATGCGATTTGGATAACCCTCTGCCCCATATGATGCCCAGTGCTGAAAAAATGTCGAGCCGAATGCGAAAACTTGGCATCGGGGATGGCAATCGGGTTATTGTTTATGACAATAGTGACGTCAGAAGTGCAGCCCGTGTTTGGTTCATGCTCAAAGCTTTTGGCCTATGGGATGTTGCCATATTGGACGGCGGCTTTCATAAATGGAAAACAGAACGCAGACCCATCGAAGATATTCCTCCCATTCCCCGCATGCGCCATTTTACCGCCCGCTATAACACAATGCGGATACGTGATATTGATCATATGCTGGAAAATCTTGCAACAGGCCGAGAGCAAGTCATTGATGCCCGACCGTCTGGGCGTTTTTTAGGTCTTGAGCCTGAACCCCGTGCGGATCTTAAAAGTGGTGCAATCCCTGGAAGCTGCAATGTCTTTTTCAAAGACCTTTTGAATGAAAATAACGGCACCTTTAAATCACCTGAAGAAATTCGCCATATTTTTGAGCAGGCTGGTGTTGATCTTAAAAAACCCATTGTGACCAGCTGCGGGTCGGGAATTACAGCGGCGGTTCTTTTGCTCGGGCTTCATCTTATCGGCCATCGGGAAAATGCCCTTTATGATGGTTCTTGGACGGAATGGGGCAGCCATCCCGATACCCCTGTGAGCACATAATTCCATGAAAGAAGACACAAAAATTGCGAGCATAGGACGGGATAAACGCTATACGCACGGTGCTATAAATACGCCTGTTTATCATGCCTCTACCTTGACCTTTGACACAGTGCGGGACATGAAAAATGCAACCGCAAACCGCCATAAGGGTACATTGTCCTATGGCAGACGAGGTAACCCCACCACCTATGCCTTATCAGACGCTATGTGTGCCCTCGAAGGGGCGGACGGATGCTTTTTATACCCTTCTGGACTTGCCGCAATCAGTGGTGCCATATTATCCTTTGTCAAAACGGGCGATCATATTTTAATAGCGGACGGCGTTTATGAGCCCACCAGAAGTTTCGCCCATAAAATACTAAAAAAAATGGGTGTTCAGGTCACATTTTACGACCCCCTAATTGGAGCTAATATTAAAAATCTTATTCAGGAAAATACCCGCATTATTTTTGTTGAATCCCCCTGTTCCGTTACCATGGAAATTCAGGATATCCCCGCCATTGCCGTGTCAGCCCATGAACGGGGTGTGCTTGTGATGATGGATAACACTTGGGGCACGCCACTGCATTTTAAACCCTTTGATCATGGGGTTGATTTTTCCATTCATGCGGGTACCAAATATATTGTTGGTCATTCGGATGCCATGATGGGCAGCGTCTCAACCCGCAAAGAATATTATAATGAACTGTGTGATATGTCTTATCAAATGGGCTACGCCATGGCACCAGATGATGCCTATCTTGCTCTGCGGGGTATTCGCACCCTTAAAGTGCGCCTGAAACAGCATGAAAAAAATGCTTTAAAAATTGCCCAGTGGTTAGAGACAAGACCCGAAGTCGATCACGTCCGCCACCCCGCTTTAAAAACTTGCCCCGGTCATGAAATATGGAAGCGGGACTTCACCGGATCAAACGGGTTATTCTCCTTTGTTTTAAAAGAGGGTCATGAGACCGCCACCACCGCCATGATGGAAGGCATGAGCCATTTCAAGATGGGCTTTAGCTGGGGTGGGTATGAAAGCCTTATTCTCACCTATTACGGCATTAAAAATTACCGTACCACAACAGAATGGAATTATAAAGGCCCTCTTATCAGGCTGCATGTGGGACTTGAAGACCCCGAAGACCTCATCGCTGATCTTGACCGCGCTTTCCAAAGATTTAACGACAATCTTTAAACCCTAATTCGGTTAGGCAAAGCCCAGCCAACGAGAAATAATATCAGTGCAGACAGCACAACAGCAGGCCCCGCTGGAATATCCAAATGAGCGGACATCAGAATTCCCATGACAACCGAGATGCTGCCAAGCAACATTGAATAAATCGCCATCTGAAAGGGAGATGTGGAAATATTGCGGGCGGCGGCGGCGGGGATAATCATAAGAGATGTAATCAGTAATGCTCCGATAACCTTCATGGAGAAAGCCACGAGAAGGGCGATGAGTATCATATAGATGATCTTCGTCCTTAAAATATTAACCCCTTCGACTTGGGCTAAGTCTTCGTGTACCGTGATACAAAGCAAGGATTTCCAAATATATGCCAGCCCCGCTAGGGCTGTGATGGTCATAAAAGCAATGCCCAAGGTGTCATCCGTTGTGATGGTCAATATATCCCCGATCAGAAAGAACATCATATCCTGACGCAATGATTCCTGTAGGGCAATAATGATTAACCCAAAAGAAAGTGCGCTATGAGCCAATATGCCAAGTAGGGTATCTGTGGAAAATTTGCGTCCCCTTTCAAGCAAAAGTAATATGGCCGATATAAACACACATGTCATCACAATGACCCAAGGGTTTGCGGTTCCCAAGGCAAGACCTAGCCCCACCCCCATCAAGGCAGAATGAGAGATCGTGTCACCAAAATACGCCATTCTACGCCATATCATAAAGCAACCCAATGGTCCCGCAGCTATGGCCACAAGAATTCCAGCCCCCATTGCTTTTAGGATAAAGTCATCAATCATGCTTGCAGTCTTTCTTGTGATCGCCGTCGACGACATATCCATGGCTGTCATGATGATGGTCATGGTGATGGGTATATAGGGTTATACCCTCTATCTTTTGCCCAAGCAGAGCATGATATTCTGGATGATCCTTGATGTTTTCGGGTGCGCCACTGCAACAAATATGACGATTAAGGCAAATCACCTTATCTGTTCCCGCCATCACCAGATGCAAATCATGGGAAATCATTAAAACGCCACAGTTTTTTTCATGCCTGATATAATCAATAAGATGATAAAGTTCTTCCTGGCCATTGAAATCCACACCCTGTACTGGCTCGTCCAATACGATCAAATCAGGATCTCCAAGCAGAGCGCGCCCCATAAGAACCCGCTGCATTTCGCCGCCTGAAATTCTTTGAACGGGTGTTTTTGATACATGGGAAATACGAACAAGTTCCATAACCTCATTAACTTTTTCTGCTGTTGTTCCAATTCTGAGCATAAGAAAATCAAACACGTTAAGCGGCAAAATGTCCTCTATCGTGACTTTTTGCGGCATATATCCAATAGATATTCCAGCAGCACGACGTACATGGCCCAGGTCTGGCTCAATAAGCCCAAGGGCTATTTTCATAATCGTGCTTTTTCCTGCGCCATTGGGACCGATAAGGGTCACAATTTCACCTCGTCTGACAGAAAAACTGATATTTTCGAGAATAACCCGTCCCGAAAACGACAAGGAAATAGCCTCAAGATCAAGTAGTGGTAAGACATCATCTGTCATATAAATTGACCTCGCACAAAATAATCTCGTACAGAGTAATATCGTATAGAATAATCATGAATTACTATGTTTCTTACAATTATGGCATAACCCCATGATTTCAAGCATATTATTTTCGCAACTATAGCCTAAATCATTGGCTGCTCTTGTTATGTTTTTCTGTAAGGCATCATCCTTGACTTCTGTCACCGTTCGACATTTTCGGCAAATCAAAAAATGGCCATGATGTTTATGCGCAGGATCAGGGCAGCCGATAAAAGCATTTAAGGATTCCAAACGATGAACAAATCCTTCCTCAATGAGAAAATCAAGCGCCCGATAAATTGTCGGGGGGGCAACCCTTTTTCGACCTGCATCACTCAACATATCAAGTAGTTCATATGCCGTAACGGGATTATGCCCGCTCCACACCAGTTCAAGAACTTTTTTTCTGAGCGGTGTAAAGCGTGTATTGCGTGCTACACATATATTCGTGGCCTCGATTAAGGCCGCTTCAATACATTTATCATGATTATGGTTAGACATTCTTGTTTTTCTTTTTCGTGATATGTTATAACTTATCCTCTGGTCATGATATTGGCCTGAATTTAACAAATTTACAAGCTCCGATACGTGAGAAGCCCATGAAAAACAAGTCCTTCACCCCTATTGCTGAGAAAAACATCAAAGTTGTCTTAGATACGCTGAAATTTTCAGATCAGGGTCTTATTCCTGCTATTGCCCAACAGGAAAACACAGGCGAGATTTTAATGATGGCTTGGATGAATGCAGATTCTATTCAGGAAACTCTGACCACAGGTCATGTTTGTTATTGGTCAAGGTCAAGAAAAGCGCTCTGGCGCAAGGGGGAAACATCTGGTCAAATACAACGGCTTGTTCACTTCCGTTATGATTGTGATAAGGACACAATCCTTCTGATAGTGGATCAAATGGGTGTGGCCTGTCACACAGGTCGGCGTAATTGCTTTTTTAATGAAGTCACAAAAGACGGCATTAAAATCATTAAAGATGTCGAAATTGCAGCAGATACATTATATTCGAAGCTTAAAATTTAAAGAATATTTAAAGAAATAATACTATATCTCCTAAATATTACCCTAAATTTTTTAAAATACCGTGCGATTAGATGAGTTACCATGTCAATATGTTGAAATCACTTACCATAAAGAACAGGCTATTTTTACTTATCACCATTTTTTTGGTGGGAACCCTTCTTATAGGGGGAAGTTATATTTATAAAGGCTATAATGAATATAGGCAAAACGCTATCCTTAAAGAAAATATTAGCTATTTACCAATCTTAAGCCATAGCATTCATACCCTTCAGGCGGAAAGAGGCGCTGTTACAGGATATTTACTGTCCGAAAATAAAGCATGCTTTGATAAAATTTTAAAAGAAAAAATATTAGAAACAGATCAAAATATCGCCGCCTTAGTAAAAATTAAAGATCACCTCTATATCAATTCAGATTTTAAAAATATTAATCATTTCACCACCCAAAATATTGCCGCCGAACAGATTGAAATATTAAATCAAATACGCCTCGCAGTAACAATATCCCAAACCGATGCAATGACTGCCCTTCAAACCTATTCAGGGATTATAGACCGCTATATCAATATTATCGATGACTTAAATTGGTGGGCCACTACGCCACAAATAAGTAGGTCACTCATATCCTATAAATATTTTTTACTGTGGAAAGAAAATACTGGTATTGAACGTGCTTTGGGATCAGGCGGTTTTGATCAAAATTTTAGTGAAATCCAACATCACATTTTTTTATTGCAAATTGCAAAGGTCAACACATTCCGAGATCTTTTTATGGGGACCAGTTCCACAAACCATAGTCAAGCAATACAAGATATGCAAAATAGCTCAGAAAATATAAGAATTAAGGAAATAAAACAATTCATTACCGCAAGCAAACTCAATGAGCTCAAAAATGCCATATCAGGTGTAGAATGGTATAATTTATTATCCACCAAAATCAACATAATGAACGATATAGAAAAATTATTGATTGCGGACATTATCAAACAAACCCAAGATAATAATACTGAAAAGAAAAATCAGATCATAATTGTCTCTGTAATATCACTCTTTTTGCTTCTTTTTTCAGTTATGGTCTCCCTCAAAATTGCACTCAGCATATCACGGCCCTTGCGTGATATTGAAACCATCATGCGCGAATTAAGTCATGAAAATAAAAAAATATCAGCAATGATCGATAATATTCCTTATATGAATGAACCCAATGAAATTGGCTACCTCAGCAAAAATTTTAACCAAATGTTGATCACCCTTTACCGGCAAAAAGAAAGTTTGCGCAAAGCCCGAAAAAATGCAGAAGCCGCAGATGTTGCGAAAGGTAATTTTATCGCCAATATGAGCCATGAACTTAGAACTCCTCTAAATGCTATAATAGGATTTTCAGAAGTTTTAGCCTTAAACAAAGAAAAAAAAGTCGAAGAAAATATTGAATATATTGATTATATTCAGGATTCTGGCCGTCATCTTTTGGATCTAGTGAATGAAATTCTCAATATGTCACAGATTGAGACCAAGGTTTTTTCCTTAAAAGAAAAAACATTTTCATTACGCAAAATACTTGAACATAGTATAGCGTACACAACGAAAAAATATGATGCAAAAGAAATATCTCTGATCAATCGTTTTCCTGAAGCAGACCTATGGTTCAGAGCCGATAAGAAAAAAATAGAACAGGTTTTCATGCATTTGCTGTCTAATGCCTTTAAATTCACGCCGAAAAAAGGAAAAATTACACTTGATACATCATTTTCCGTTCATAGCGGCTTAATTATCTCGTTTAAGGATACAGGTATCGGCATGAACGAAAAGGAGATAAAGGAATCATTTAAGATATTTAACCAAAAGGAAACAGGTTACGCCAGAACCCATGATGGTATCGGCCTTGGCCTGCCCATTGCCAATTCACTGGTGGAACAACATGGCGGAAAAATTGAAATCGAAAGTACTTTAGGTTCTGGCACAACAGTAACCCTTTATTTCCCCGTCGAACGTGTGAGTATGGATATTAATATTAATGGTTAAGTTTCAGCCCAAGACTAAAGGAAGCCATAAATTAAAAAAAAATTTAACAATAAAAATATCTTAATCGTTGATAATGATATTTATATCGCAAAAATAATCCGAGCTATTCTAGAGGCTTTCGACGTGCCTCATGTCACGCTTGTAACAACCAATGAAGAAGCGATCATCAAATTAAATAATTATAAATATCACTGCGTCTTTGTTGATAATATGTTGAGCGAGGAAAATGGTTTAACACTGGCTCAGTATATTCGCCATTCACAAGATGATAAAATACAATATATCCCCATTATTCTCTGCACCGCCTTTACGGGTTTTCAGTCCATTGTTAAAGCAAGGGATGCTGGCGTCACCGAAATCTTAGCAAAACCTATTTCCCCTGACCAGATCATGGAAAAACTACATAATGCCTTATTCAATCCAAGAAATTTTGTCATAACAGACCATTATTTTGGACCCGACAGAAGACGCCGAATAAAAATGATCGCTAAAGATAATGAAAAACGTCAGACCAATTCTCCTGTTTTTGAACCGAGTAATAAGGTGAATGATGTAGACGAGGAAACCCCTTAAATGTCCAAAAATGAATTTATCTTAAAACAAAAAGAAATGCTTGTTCGAGCACAAAGCATCATTGATAAGGCGAGTGTGGGTTATGAGAATGTTTTGAAACAGGACATTCATTCCTTAAAACAACACATAGAATCTGGTTGCATTATAGATGCCATTCATCTGTGCCACCGTATTCACAGCCAGGCTGGCACATTTGGCTGGCCCCTTATCACCGAAATTTCAGGTTGGTTTAAAAGACATCTTGAAATACAGCAAAAAACACAAGTTAATAATAACATCAATAGGCTTTTTCTCGGCAGTCTTGATACGGTCTTGAACAATAAATTAAAAGGAGAAGGAGAGGCCTCTATCAAACTTTTACAGCATATCGAAAGCACTTTAAAAAATCAAAGTACAGAGTAACGAAAGGTTTAACTCTTGTGCTCGTTCATTTAGGGAAGTGGGGCGAGTGACCGGGATCGAACCGGCGACACCCAGAATCACAATCTGGTGCTCTAACCAACTGAGCTACACCCGCCACAGGTATAAGTGACGTTCTTGTACGTCCAGTTTGCCATAGCGTCAAGAGAAGAATTTACCTTTTTTATATATCCTTTTACTTATGATGATAATCATTCATATTCCCATCAAATTAAACCCATAATAGTATTCGCCTTGTTTTTAATCACCAAATGCCTATTTATTAGGCATATTATTATTATTGCCCTTATATATAAGGTATTTTCTCCATGATTTACGGACGCTTTCCAATTCCCAGGAATTGGCATGAAATATGCTATAGATAATTGGTCAATATAAATAAATGTTTTTGCATTTAGATTTAGATACCAAGGCCAATAAATTATGAAAAAAATCGAAGCTATCATCAAGCCCTTCAAATTAGATGAAGTAAAGGAAGCCTTACATGAGGTTGGATTGTCAGGAATCACTGTGACCGAAGCCAAAGGTTTCGGACGTCAGAAAGGCCATACAGAATTATACCGTGGGGCTGAATATGTCGTTGATTTTCTCCCCAAAGTAAAAATCGAAATTGTATTGAGCGATGATCTTGTGGATAGGGCGATTGAGGCCATTCAGGTTGCCGCCCGAACAGGACGCATTGGTGATGGCAAGATTTTCCTCAGCAATGTCGAAGAAGTTATTCGCATAAGAACCGGTGAAACTGGTGAAGATGCCGTCTAAAATAAACCCGTTTATTATCAAACTAGTCAGGAAATTATAATTATGTCAGATATTAAAACCGTCCTTGAAATGATTAAGGAAAAAGATATTGCTTTTGTCGACCTTCGCTTTACAGACCCAAAAGGTAAATGGCAGCACCTCACGATGGATGCAAGCGTTGTTGATGAAGATATGCTCGAAGAAGGCATCATGTTTGATGGATCCTCTATTTCAGGTTGGAAGGCTATCAACGAATCAGACATGATTTTGATGCCAGATGCCACCCATGTCTCTATGGACCCCTTCATGGACCAGCCGACAATGGTTTTATTCTGTTCGATTCTTGAGCCGACTACGGGCGAAGGCTATATCCGTGATCCACGCTCAACCGCAATACGCGCAGAAGAATATCTGAAATATACTGGAATTGGTGATACGGCTTATTTTGGTCCTGAGCTTGAATTTTTTATGTTTGATGATGTTAAATATAATGTGGGTTATAACGGAGCGTCCTATTCACTCGATGATGTTGAGGGGCCCTATAACTCAAACCGTCAACAAGAATATGGTAATCAGGCTCACCGCCCCTCCATTAAGGGTGGTTACTTCCCTGTTGCCCCTATGGATACATGCTCCAATATTCGCGGCGAAATGGTCGCCATCATGAAAGAACTTGGCCTGCCCATGGACAAACATCACCATGAAGTAGCCCCGTCACAACATGAACTTGGCATGATGTTCGGCACGCTCGTTCAATCTGCTGACCGCATACAAATTAATAAATATGTGACCCATCAGGTTGCCTTTGAACATGGCAAAACCGCCACATTCATGCCCAAACCCATTGCACAAGATAACGGTTCTGGTATGCATACTCATATGTCAATATGGAAAGAAGGCGTTCCATTATTCGCAGGAAGCGGTTATGCGGATTTATCCGATACAGCCCTTTATTATATTGGCGGAATTATTAAGCATGCCAAGGCATTGAACGCCTTTACCAATGCCTCCACCAACAGCTATAAACGTCTTGTGCCAGGATTTGAGGCTCCAGTTCTTTTGGCCTATTCAGCCCGCAACCGTTCTGCTTCATGTCGCATTCCTTATAGCACAAGTCCAAAAGGTAAACGTGTTGAGGTTCGCTTTCCAGACCCAACCTCAAACCCATATCTAGCCTTTTCTGCTATGCTTATGGCTGGCCTTGACGGGATCGAAAATAAAATTCACCCAGGTGATGCTATGGATAAAGATCTTTATGCGCTGCCGCCAGAAGAACTCAAAGATATTCCAACAGTTGCCGCATCTTTGGATGAGGCCTTGGATTGTTTAGATAAGGATCGCGAATTCTTGAAAAAAGGTGACGTGTTCTCAGACGATCAGATTGATGCTTATATTCGTCTTAAGACGGAGGAAATCGATATCGTTCGTGTTCTTCCTCACCCAGCAGAGTTTCAATTATATTATTCTGTATAATAGGCATATTCAAAGCGTAAAAAACTATTACAAACCAGCCTCCGGGCTGGTTTTTTTATTATAAGCGTTGAAAAAGAGAATTTCTATTAATTCTTCTCTAATAATCCTGTGGCATAATACGATAATTTTAATATTTACAGACAGCAGAAAAAGGCACATTGGAAAATTTTACCTGTTATCAAAGAAAAGTCATGGGTGAGAATATTAATTCTCAAACCCTGCTTGCTACGGACTATATGAACCACTTCAATGAGGTGCATATGCTTATTGATATGCTGCCAACCATGCCAGAATTTATTGAGGATATAAGACTGTGGCATCCTAAAACCTATCAAGAACATTTTAGAGACAGCGTATTTTCAGCCAAGGAATTAGCCATAGAAGCTTATGACCATTCTCCTGATAAATTTAAAATCCCATTTGAAAATACAATTAATCAGATGAATGATCTTATCTTAAATACGATATCCCAATTAGAGGATAAGATCGCAAAAGATAAAACGCATGAGCTGCAAGATATTATTAACGACTATAGTTTTCAAATAATACTTCTCATTGATAAATGTAATCTCATCATCAATGGTAAGAAACACATGACAGATCAGGATAGCATTGATCACTATTTTGACGATGATACAGAAAAGCTCGATGGTAAAGATTTAGATCAGAGCACCATTGACGATCTGTTTGGATAAAACCCTAAAACCCATTACAACAAAAATCCACCATCCGATCACGAGCCTCTTCCCGATCTCCACCATTACAGACATTATGAGACAATAACCCAATTCTGTGCAAATGATTAATGGTATGATGCATAACACCCATGACGAAATGGATACGCCAATAAATATCCTCTTTCGTTAAATTCGGTTTTATTTTTTTAAAATATGGCACAAAGCGATCAAATACATCAACCTCTTGACTCAAAACATCCTTCAGATTATTCGCATCTTCAAGATAGGATCTTGCAAGAAATCGAATATAGACAGAATAGCCCTGTTTTTCATCATATAGCCAAAAAATGGGTGGTGTTAAAATAGCATTGATTAAATCTCGAAGGGAGACATCTTCTCCCGACGCCTTAGCCATTTCTGAGGCCATATGCAATAAATGCAACCGTTCATGATTCATCAAGGTTGCACGACGAACATAGACCGCATGAAACAACCCCTGTTTTGATCCGAAATAGTAATTCACGGCTGATAGATTAACGTCCGCCTGTGCTGTTACGGCGCGCACCGAAACACTTGCAAAACTAGCATTAGCGAATAATTCTTCGGCAACGTCAAGAATGCGTTCTTTGGCATCTAGTTTTACTGGTTTTATTGGTTTTATTGGTCTCATTATTTACTCACTTATGAAGAACTAAACTTAGCGTTTAAAACGTATGTTTCAAACGCCACAAACGCAAGGCAATCTTATCAGAATGTTATTTTTTTGAACCAGATTCGGGGTCGGGTTTTTTAAATTTCCGCTTATGATACACGACGGCCATGGGAATGGTTATAATATAAAACAATCCAATCACAGACATTGTTGCCCAGACGTGGGTCACCAAAAGCGTTGCAAGTACGGCAATGCCGAGCAAATAAAATAAAACATATTCCCGTTTAATGCTTAATCTTTTAAAGGAAAATGTGGGGATATTGCTCACCGTCATAGCGGCAATAAGACCAACATAAATCACACAAAATACAGGATTCTTGAAAAAATCAATATCAGTCAGGAAATATAAAATCATAGGCCATAACGCCAAGGCCGCAGAGGCAGGGGCTGGGATGCCTGTAAAATAATCCTGATTTTCCTTTTTATTTATATTTTCACTTTGACTCATCGTATTAAACCGCGCCAAGCGCAAAGCCATTGCGGTCGTAAAAATTAGAGCAATTAACCATCCAATTCCCTTTACATCCCGCAACGCCCAGCTATAGAGAATTACGGCTGGTGCAACACCAAAACTTACGATATCGGATAAGGAGTCAAGTTCAGCTCCAAATTTTGAGGAACCCTTTAAAAGTCTTGCCATACGACCATCTAATCCATCAAGAACACCAGCAATGAGAACCGCAAGGACGGCACCTTCCCAACGCCCGAGAATGGCAAATCGGATAGCAGACATCCCAGCACATATAGCAAGCACCGTTATGGCATTTGGCACCAAACTTCGGATCGGGAAAATATGTCTTTTATTCATGCCTGGCATCGGGCTCAATTCTCTTTGATAATTGAATTCTGATCTTACCTAACCTCGCCTTCACGATTATTTTCTTTGGTTTTTTCATTGGCTATGATCGTTTCGCCTGCGACGGCACGTTGCCCGACACAAACCATGGAATGCACGCCCTCAGGAAGATAGACATCCACCCGGCTACCAAAACGGATCAGACCAAAACGTGCCCCCGCCTTATAGTCTGTATTATCCTCTGCCCAGCATAGAATACGTCTGGCGACTAAGCCTGCTATTTGAACAAAGGCATAGTCCCGCCCCGACTTACTTTTTAACAGCAACGCATGCCTTTCATTATCCACACTGGCCTTTTCGAGCGATGCGTTAAGAAATTTTCCTGGTGTATATATCTGCTTTATCAGGGTTCCATCAATAGGAATACGGTTCACATGAACATCAAACACATTCATAAAAATACTCACCCGAGTTCGAATCCCATCACCCATTTCCAATTCCTGTGGCGGCACGGCCTCACATACAGACTGGATCACGCCGTCCGCAGGACTGACCACAAGACCATCCTTTATTGGGGTAACACGTTCTGGATCACGAAAGAAATAGGCGCACCAAACCGTTAATACCAACCCCAAAACCCCAAGAAGATCAAGGCCCAGTAAATAAAAAAGCACCGTAATAGCGGCAAATCCCAAAATGAATTTATGGCCTTCTTTGTGAAAATAATTCAATATCGGTGGTAAATTATCCATGATCTTATCCAATGTATTGTTCATATTATCTTTGTAATGCAGACTGGACTGCGCATCAAATCTTTTTATTAGATTCCATATTATATTCTTCTAGTTCCGCCAATTTCTGCATGGCTTTTGTAGCCTGTTTTTGTTTTTGCCACATATCAAAATAGGCACCTTTCGCCTTCAAAAGACTATCATGATTTCCCCGCTCTACGATTTCGCCCCGATCCAGCACAATAATTTCATGCGCCTTTACGATCGTTGATAAACGGTGAGCGATAACAATCGTGGTTCTATTTTCCGATATTTTCTCAAGTGCCTTTTGAATACCCATTTCAGTATGGCTGTCCAGTGCAGAGGTTGCCTCATCAAGCAGCAGTATAGCAGGGTTTTTAAGAATAGTTCGCGCAATAGCGACCCGCTGCTTTTCACCACCCGACAATTTTAATCCCCTCTCCCCAACCTCACTGTCATATTGATCTGGTAATGACATGATGAAATCATGAATTTGAGCATGTTTTGCAGCATTCTGAACTTCTTCATCCGTCGCATCGGGCCTGCCATATCGGATATTATATTTGATACTATCGTTAAAAAGTACGGTATCTTGCGGAACGACACCAATTTTCTGTCGAAGACTTTTTTGGCTAACCTTGCTGATGTCCTGCCCATCAATTAATATTTGACCAGATGAGATATCGTAAAAACGAAACAGAATACGGGAAATCGTCGATTTTCCAGCACCACTCGCCCCAACAATGGCCATAGTTACCCCCGCGGGAACGCTAAAAGATAAATTTTTCAATATTGGCCTGTTTTTAGCGTAATGAAAGGAAACGTTTTTGAATTCTACTGCCCCTCCCTTAATCATCAATGGAACAGCATCCGCAACATCCGTAATGTCGGATTCCTTATGCATCATGCCAAACATTTTTTCCATATCAACAAGGGATTGTTTTATCTCCCTGTAAACCATCCCCAGAAAATTTAGCGGCATATAAATTTGTATCAGCAGGGAATTGACCAAAACAAACTCACCAATTGTAAAGCGTCCCTCAACCACCCCTTGTCCCGCCATGAGCAAAACAATCACAAGTCCAAATGATATAATCACACTTTGACCTACATTAAGTGCCGCAAGAGAGGTTTGGCTCTTGACCGAGGCCATTTCAAATTTGGCCAAGGCCCTATCATAACGAGAGGCTTCATGGTCTTCGTTGGTAAAATATTTGACCGTTTCAAAATTCAACAGACTATCAACTGCTTTACTATTGGCATCGGTATCCTGCTTGTTCATTTCCCGACGAAATTTCAACCGCCAGTCCGTTACATATATAGTAAATATAATATAACTCGCCAAACAGCCAAATGTAACAAGAGCGTAATAAAAACCAAATTTTGACCAAAAAATGAATGTAATCAGGATAATCTCTAACAATGTCGGTAAAATATTAAACAACATAAAGCGCAGCAGAAAGTCGATGCCCCGTGTTCCCCGTTCAATGACACGGCTTAGCCCTCCAGTTTTGCGTTCCATGTGAAAAGCAAGCGACAGATTATGGAGATGCTGGAAAGTATTAAGGGCGATATTTCTGATCGCATTTTGTCCAACTTTTGAGAATACCGCATCCCGCATTTCGCCAAAAAATAAACTGAGTATCCGAGCCAGTCCATAGCCCAATATGGTGGCTAGTGGCAGAACGAGCAGGACAGCATTTAAGTCTGCCTTAACCCCAGTCGTCAAAGCATCAACAGCATCCTTGAATAAAAAGGGAACATAAATACCAATGAGCTTCGCCATTACAAGAAAAATAACAGCAAAAACAACCCTAAATTTGAGGTCACTACGGCCCTTTATCCAGATAAAGGGAAACAGTGTCTTTATGGTTAGCCAATGATTTTCTTTGTCTTCATTTTTATGATCAAAGTCAGATTGGTGATGTGAACGACTATGATGAGCCACGCTCTCTCCCTGTGTTTAATAATTATTCTATAGGAGCCGCTGTCGGTAAGGTAAATTTTTGACCAGGATAAATAAGATCCGGATTTCTAATGAGGTCCTTATTAGCGCCAAAAATCAATGTATAGTGAAATCCAGATCCATAAAGTTTTCGCGCAATGTGCCACAGACTATTACCAGGTCTGACGATAACTTCTCCTTTGGCCTTCGAAGGATCAAGAGCTACACCACGGGTAAAGGGTTGCTCTATACGAACCTGTACATCATCCCCATCGAGAAGCTGATCGAGACGAATGGAATGCTCCTCTGTATCATGTGCCATGATAAAGGAATGCGACCATATACCCTCGTCCGAGGCTATAACCTCGCCGCTAAATCCATTATCCAAATAGATTCTCACACGGACATTTTTGGAGGCCGTGCCAGAAATAATAGTATTCGAATTGTCATCATAATCCAAGGAATCAAGCGATAACCCCTTGGTTAATTCCGCAAAATTAACCAGACGTGGTTTCTGCAATACCCGAGTTGGGCCTATGCCTGTCCGTGAACTTAAAAGCGCAATTACCCCGTTGGTTTCATCCTCAATAAAACGATTTTCATCGGGATTTGGAACCGCAACAATAACAATATCACTCGAAAAAACCTCGAACTTTCCGGGCATAGAGGATTTTAAACTCAATTCCGTGGGGCCTACAGGTAAGGGTTCATCATAAAGCAGCACCCATTCACCATTACGGTCTGCCACAGCAGAACCGATGAGTTTATCTTTGGCATAAATATAAATATCGCTATTGGGTTCAGCACGTCCTGCGATGACGCCTGTGCCATTGCGGCTTATCCGAACAATATCAAAGCTTGGCAATATGGTTGCGGCTTGTGCTTTATCTTGTGTTTTTTGGGTATTATCCGGTATTTTCTGGATGTTTTCTGCGGTTCTTTTAAGGGCAACATCTGATTGGAAAATATCTTTTGGGCCATCTTCGGCAAAAAACAATATCCATGAAACAGCCGCAACAGCCATTACAAGCAATGCTGTGATACTGGCTTTCATGGTCCAATCCGAACTTTGTTTCACCCCTTTTTTTGGGGCGTTTAAATGTTGCTCTGTCAACTACTTACCAAATCAATTTTAAAGAAAGCGCATCTTCTATATACGGTAAAGTATATAGAATGTCAGTATGATTTTAGACTTCAATCAAATTATAATATTTTCCATATCATAATTATTATAGAATTCATCCTCTGAATAAGATAGAAAATTGTCAAAACTAAGACTATCCAAAATTTATTTACTATAGAGGATTGGATTTATCAGATGGCCGATATCAGATCACTTTGCGTATATTGTGGTTCCCGTTCGGGCAGAAATAATCATTTTAAAAAAATGGCCCAAAATTTCGGCTGCGATCTGGCCAAACATAATATTAATCTGGTTTATGGGGGCGGAAATGTGGGGCTAATGGGCGTCCTTGCCAACACCGTTATGGAAAATGGCGGCGAGGTTACAGGCATTATTCCCAAACATCTTAACGAGGCAGAGGTTGGCTGGAAGGAAGCCACCAATTTTTTTGTGGTCAATAACATGCATGAGCGCAAACGAATGATGTTTGATCTTTCCGATGCCTTTGTTGCTCTGCCCGGCAGTATTGGAACCTTGGACGAAATCATTGAGGTGATTACGTGGAAACAATTACAGCTTCACAATAAACCCATCATCATTGTCAATGTCGACAATTACTGGCAGCCCTTATTCACCTTGATTGATAACTTTATCAAAGAAGAATTCACAACCTTTGAAGTCTTTAATCTATTTTATGTGGTCAATAGCGTCGAGGAGGTCGTTCCCTTGCTAAAATCCTTACCCAAATTCGATAAAAAAACAAAAAACACCCTAATTTAGGAAAAAAAAACTTTCTGCACTTCACTTATCTCATCAGCAGTGATAGTTTGCGCTAGAAACAACAATAATAGGTACAACTCTATATGTACCCCATCTGCGGAAGGTTTAATTCATGAATAAAATTAAAGTCAAAAACCCTGTTGTCGAATTAGACGGCGATGAAATGACCCGTATTATTTGGGCATGGATCAAAGAAAAATTGATCCACCCCTATCTGGATATCGATCTAAAATATTATGATCTTGGTATTGAAAAACGGGATGAAACAGATGACCAGATTACCATTGATGCGGCAAATGCCATTATAAAATATGGCGTCGGCGTAAAATGCGCCACCATCACCCCCGATGAAGAACGGGTCAAAGAATTTAATCTCAAAAAAATGTGGCGTTCCCCTAATGGTACCATCCGTAATATTCTTGGCGGCACAGTTTTTCGTGAACCAATTATTTGTTCCAATGTCCCACGTCTTGTTCCCGGCTGGACAGATCCCATTGTCATTGGCCGTCACGCTTTTGGAGATCAATATCGTGCAACGGATTTCCGAGTTCCAGGGGCTGGGAAACTCACCATAAAATTTGAACCAGAAGACGGCGGTGAAACCATAGAACATGAGGTATTCCAATTCCCAAGTTCTGGTGTTGCCATGGCGATGTATAATCTGGATGACAGCATCCGTGATTTTGCCCGTGCCTGTATGAATTATGGTTTGAACCGTGGTTGGCCTGTATATCTCAGCACGAAAAACACTATTTTAAAGGCCTACGATGGTCGATTCAAAGATTTATTCGAAGAAGTCTATCAGAATGAATTTGCGGCCAAATTTGCAACGGCGGGCATCACCTATGAACATCGTCTGATTGATGACATGGTGGCCTGTGCTATGAAATGGAGTGGTAAATTCGTCTGGGCCTGTAAAAATTATGATGGTGACGTGCAGTCCGATACAGTGGCTCAAGGCTTTGGCTCTCTTGGTCTTATGACATCTGCGCTTATGACACCCGATGGAACCATCGTAGAGGCCGAAGCAGCCCACGGAACTGTAACCCGCCATTACCGCATGCATCAGGCTGGCAAAGAAACATCCACCAACCCCATCGCCTCTATTTTTGCTTGGACAGGTGGCCTTTTACATCGTGCTAAACTTGACAATAATGATGCTTTGAAAAAATTTGCGGAAACCCTTGAACGTGTCTGTGTTGAAACCGTTGAAAACGGTCATATGACCAAGGATTTGGCTCTTTTGGTTGGCCCTGATCAGCCTTGGCTTACCTCAAAGAAATTCTTCGATAAAATTGATGAAAATCTTAAAAAGGCCATGGCATAAATTATAAATCATAAAGTTATATGAGCAAAAAACCACGTCTTTGTCATAAGAGACGTGGTTTTTTATGTAATGGATGGAGTTTGACCAAAATCACTATATGTGGTTGTCTTATATGCGCTATCTATACGAGCTTTTAAAGCGGGATTTTCTTCCAACAAATGATGAAAAACCTGAGCATCCAGAATAAAAAAATGACATTTTGTCTCGGTCACATAATTGGATTTGTAATCCACCTTTTCCATCAATGATTTTGCCCCAAAAAAGCCACCAGTTTCCAGTGTTGTTGTTCCGCGTCCATGTTTTCGCAAAACTTTTCCCGACACAATGAGATACATTTTATCAGCCAGTTGCCCCTTCTGTGCCACAAGATGCTTTTTTTCTACAACACTTGAACGCAAATGTTTGGAAATGGTTTGAATAAGATGGGCGTCCAACCCCTTGAACAAGGGAACATTTCCCACTAGTCCCCAGCGAACCACAAAATCCCGTTGATGTATTTCACTGGCAAATCCAGAGGCGATGATCCCAACGGGCAGAGCATACATACAAACGCCGAAAATCATAACAACCCCACCAAATAATCGTCCCGCCCAAGTGATCGGTACAATATCGCCGTAACCAACCGTCGTTAAGGTCGCTAGCGCCCACCATAGAGCATCGGGGATAGTGCCAAAGCTATCTGGCTGCACATGGCGTTCCAAATTATACATAATCGTTGCCGCAAATGAGGCTAACCCTAATATGATAATTAATGTGGCAATAAGTGCGCGCCTTTCATCATATAAAACACTGCCCAAAGAGGCGAGACCTGGGGAGTAGCGCATCAATTTAAAAAGCCGCAAAAGCCGAAAAATTCTGAGCAGCCGGAAATCAATTCCAAATATGAAGATCAGTGTTGGTGCGATGGCAAGAAAATCAATCAGCATAAGGGGGGACGTCATAAACCGAAGTCTAAAACTTAATTTTCCCGGCCCGTCAGGGTCCGCGCGATACTCAACCGAAACCCAAACACGAAAAATATATTCCAAACAAAATATGAACAGAGAAAAAAATTCAAAGATAAAAAGCTGTGTGCCATATTGCGAAAAAATAGAAGGCACCGTTTCCAGCGCCACTGAGACCACATTTAAAATAATTAAAATGATCATAAACCAGTCAAACAGGCCTGCTGCACGGCTATCGCTCAGACCCATTTCGATGATTTCAAATAATTTGCGTCGTTTTGTTGTTTTTCTCTCTATCACATTCCTATGTATCCGTTATAATTGTCCTAACGCATTTTCTATGGCATCAACGGCCTCTTCAGCCTTGCTGCCATCTGGGCCGCCGGCTTGCGCCATATCGGGTCTGCCCCCGCCGCCCTTGCCGCCCACAGCCGTAGCCGCCACTCGAACAAGATCAACCGCATTAATTCTGCCTGCCAAATCAGAGGTCACGGCGATTAATATGCCAGCCTTTCCATCATTCACCGCAATGAGAGCAACAACACCGCTGCCTATTTTCTGTTTGGCCTCATCAGCGATACTAGGCAGATCACGGGCTTGCACACCATTTAATATCTGTCCAATAAATTTAATATTACCGATATTTTTTATGTCAGAGCCTCCCTCGGCATGGCTCGTCCCCATGGCAATTTTCCGACGTAAATCTGTAATTTCTTTTTCAGCCGATTTACGTTCCTCCATCAGTGACGTCAAGCGTTCAAACAACTGAGCTGGGGTTGTTTTTAAAAGTGATGCCGCATCATTCAAAAAAGATTCCTGCTGATTATTGTAATCAATAGCAGCCTCACCCGTTATGGCCTCAATACGGCGAACACCAGCAGCAACAGCAGTTTCTGCGATGATATGAAAAAAACCAATATCACCTGTTCGCAAAGCATGCGTACCTCCACAAAGCTCCACCGAATAATTGGTATTTGTTTTATCATCCAGCCCCATAGAGACAACCCGTACCTCATCGCCGTATTTTTCACCAAATAAAGCCATGGCTCCAGATTCCATCGCCTCATCCGCACTCATCAATTTGGTTGTAATCGAGCTATTCTGACGAATTATTTGATTGACTTTTCCTTCAATGAGGGTTCGTTCTAAAATGGTTAGGGCCTTATTATGGCTAAAATCAAAGCGCAAACGGTCTGATGAAACCATTGATCCCTTTTGGGTGACATGATCACCAAGATATCGCCTTAGAACGGCATGTAAAATATGGGTCGCAGAATGGTTTGCCCGTAACCGGTTCCGCACCAGATCATTAACCTTCATATCTACAATATCGGACAGGGAAAAACTTCCTTTAGTAATCTTTGCCTGATGAACATGCAATTTACCCAGTTTCTTTAACGTATCGGTAATTTCAGCCATGGCACCAGACTTATGGCTAATTGTTCCAACATCACCCATCTGGCCACCGGACTCGCCGTAAAATGGGGTTTGATTGGTCAAAATAGCAACATCATCTCCGGCGTGCGCGACTTCTATAGTTTTTCCATCTTTAACAATTTGCAGAATTTTTCCCTGTGTATCGGTTGTGCTATAGCCTAAGAATTCTGTTGCGCCATATTGGTCTTGTGCCTCAAACCAAATATTCTCTGTGGCCTCGCTACCTGATCCTTTCCAAGCAGCCCGGGCTTCATTTTTCTGCTTTTCCATAGAATGGGCAAAACCTGCCACATCAACAGACATTTGGTAAGTTCTCAGGACATCTTGCGTCAAATCAAGCGGAAAACCATAAGTATCATAGAGACGAAAGGCCACATCGCCAGCAAGAACACCATTCTTTGGTAAATTGACTATCTCATCATCCAAGAGCTTAAGACCCCGCTCTAGCGTTTTTTTGAAGCGTAATTCTTCAAGTTTCAGTGTTTCGCTAATAAGAGCTTCTGCTCTGTGAAGTTCAGGAAAAGCCTGCCCCATTTCCTGAATTAAGGTGGGGACAAGACGATACATCAAAGGTTCCGTGCAGCCCAGCAAATGAGCGTGACGCATACCACGGCGCATAATCCGTCGCAAAACATAGCCCCTACCCTCATTAGAAGGCAGCACACCATCCGCAATCAAAAAGCAAGATGACCGCAAATGATCCGCTATCACCCGATGAGAAATATTTTTTGTACCATAGGCTTCCACACCACTAAATTTGGCTGATGCCGCAATCAAATTTCTAAAAAGGTCAATTTCGTAATTATCATGGGTGCCCTGAAGGACGGCAGCTATACGTTCTAATCCCATTCCTGTATCAATACAGGGCTTAGGAAGAGAGGTGCGCGAACCATCGGTTTTTTGATCATATTGCATAAAAACCAGATTCCAGATTTCAACAAATCTGTCTCCATCCTGATCCGCACTCCCAGGAGGCCCACCCGCAATATAAGACCCATGATCATAAAAAATTTCTGAACAAGGGCCACAAGGTCCCGTATCACCCATTGACCAAAAATTATCAGACGTAGAAATTCTTATGATGCGGTCTTTTGGTAAATTTGATATTTTCCGCCAAAGATCAAAGGCCTCATCATCGTCATGATATACCGTGACCAATAAGCGATCAGGATCAAGTCCATAAATCGACGTGAGCAATGTCCATGCATGATAAATAGCCTTTTCCTTAAAATAATCCCCAAAAGAAAAATTTCCCAACATTTCAAAAAAAGTGTGATGGCGGGCTGTATAACCCACATTATCCAGATCATTATGTTTTCCGCCAGCTCGTACACATTTTTGACTGGAGGCTGCCCGTACATAAGGTCTTGTTTCAACAGCTGTAAAAACATTTTTAAAGGGAACCATGCCCGCATTGGTAAACATTAATGTAGGGTCATTTTGTGGCACCAATGGACCGCTGGTCACAATTTCATGACCTTGTTCCGCAAAATAATCCAAAAAAATCTTTCGGATTTCGTTTGTGCCTTTCATTTAAAATACCCTTTCCAGTATTATCTAACTTCATATACTAAAGAGTTTTAGCGATTGCACAGGTTTCTGTCCAGAATATCTATTACAAAAACAATATAACTTACATAAAAAAAGGGTGTCCTCATGAAAAGACACCCAAGAATAGAATGTGTTTAGAATATTAAATATCAACCAGTGTCTCATCATCTGCTATGCTCATACCTTCTTTAAGCATCACAGAATCAAGAACACCCTCATTTTGACGAATTTGAAGTTCAAGCTTTGCCGCCAACTCAGGGTTATCACTCAGAAAACGCTTTGCATTTTCACGGCCCTGCCCAATACGTTGACTGTTATAGGAATACCAAGAACCAGATTTTTCAACGACACCCGCTTTAACGCCAAGGTCAACCAATTCACCATTCTTTGAAATGCCTTGACCATACATGATATCAAATTCAATAACCTTAAAGGGTGAGGCAACTTTATTCTTGACCACCTTAACACGGGTCTGGTTACCAACAATATCTTCCTTTTCCTTGATCGCACCAATACGACGAATATCCAGACGTACCGAGGCATAAAATTTCAATGCATTACCACCAGCTGTTGTTTCTGGGCTACCATACATTACGCCAATTTTCATCCGAATTTGATTGATGAAAATAACCATACATTTTGATTTTGAAATTGAGGCGGTCAGTTTGCGCAAAGCCTGAGACATTAGCCGTGCCTGTAGTCCCACATGACTGTCTCCCATCTCGCCTTCTAGTTCTGCCCTTGGGGTCAAGGCCGCCACACTATCAACCACAATCACATCCACCGCTCCGGAACGCACCAATGTATCAACAATCTCAAGCGCCTGCTCCCCCGTATCGGGCTGTGAAATCAAAAGTTCATCAATATCAACACCCAGTGCATTGGCATATACGGGATCAAGAGCATGTTCAGCATCAATAAAGGCTGCCACACCACCCTCTTTTTGTATTTCGGAGGCCACATGAAGTGCAAGGGTCGTCTTACCAGAACTTTCTGGCCCATAAATTTCAACCACTCGGCCTTTAGGCAATCCCCCAATTCCAAGCGCAATATCAAGCCCCAAAGAACCCGTGGAAACAGCCTCTACCTCCATGGCGGTTCCCTTACCGAGCTTCATAATAGACCCCTTGCCAAAGGCTCTTTCGATTTGACTTAAGGCGGCATCTAATGCCTTTTGTTTATCCATATTTCCCTGTCCTACGAGTTTTATTTGTGCTGATGCCATAGTCTATCTCCTCTATATCTCATAGTGTGTTAAATGTTGCAATACCATTCAATGTACACATTTTGTTCTTTTTAGCAAGAACATTTTTAATCAATTGAAATATAAAGATTTATTAGATTATGACCCTTATTTGTTCCTATAAAGTTTTAGACAATATCAGAAAAATAATTACACGCATTTATCCTGATTCTTAAATATTGTTCAATTGCTTTCTAGGACCTCTTTTACCTGTTCCGCTAATTGTTTCAAACTAAAGGGCTTAGGGAGGAAATGAAAGTCCTCATCACCCGACGATTTATCAAAAGCATCCTCTGCATAGCCTGAAATAAAAATAACTTTCAATTTTTTGTTCGTTTCTCTAATCTTTCGAACCAAAGATGGTCCATCCATGATAGGCATAACAACATCACTGATCAGCAGATCAAGTTCAGCCTCATTTTCTTTAAAGAGAGCGAGAGCCGCCTCACCGCTATTGGCCTCATAGACATTATATCCTTTATTTCTAAGGGCACGAGAAGCAAACATCCTTACAGGATCCTCATCCTCGACCAATAATATTGTTTCGCGTCCTGTGAGATCCCTCGTTACCGCTTCTTCCTCAACCTCCTGTTCAATGATTGTAGTATTTTCTTTAGGGGCAACCTTATAAGCTGGAATATAAATACTAAAGGTCGTTCCTTTATCCACCTCACTAGAGCAAAAGACAAAACCATCTGTTTGTTTAACAATTCCATAAACCGTGGACAGGCCGAGGCCTGTTCCTTTGCCCACTTCTTTCGTACTAAAAAATGGTTCAAATATCTTATCCATATGTTCCTTGGCAATACCACAGCCAGTATCTTCCACCTCAAGCAAAACATATTCATTAGGTGGCATAACCTGATAAATATTGTTCAGTTTTTTGGATTCTTCAAAGGTTATATTGCGGGTTCGAATAGATATTTTTCCCATATTATCCATGGCATCCCGAGCATTAACACATAAATTAATAATCACCTGTTCTATTTGCCCCTGATCCACCTTAACATGTTCCAAATTACGGCCATGAGTGATCTCAAGTGCAATATTATCTCCGATCAAGCGACCCAACAGATTTGATAGTTCGGCCAGAATATCGGTAATAACGAGCACCTTAGGCCGTAGTGTTTGCTGTCGAGAGAAGGCGAGAAGTTGCCTGACCAAATTGGCGGCTCGGTTTGCATTCTGTTTGATTTGTATAATATCGGAAAATGACTGATCCCCTGGTCCATGTCGCACAAGAAGCAAATCGCTAAATCCGATGATAGCCGTCAATAAATTATTGAAATCATGAGCAATACCACCCGCAAGCTGCCCTACGGCCTGCATTTTCTGAGACTGAGCAAACTGTAATTCCAAATTTTTCTGCTCTGTCATATCAATCAAGTATAAAATAGCGGCCTTCTCATGGCCAGAAAATTTATTCAGCCTTGTGATATAGATATGGCCATGCTTTCCCCCTTTGCCCTTAAAACCAACGCTCGACAGTGAGCTTGCCTCGCCCGTGTCCAATGTTTTATTCATACTGACGTAAAATTCTTCATACTCATCAGGATCAACAATATGTCTTATATTTCGCATATTCTTGATATCAAGTTCCTGCATATACTCCTGAAAAACATTATTTCTTTCCAAAACCTCGCCTTGTTTTGTGACGATAGCAATACCAATAGGCGATTCTCGGAAGAACCGATCAATATTTACCGTGTCCGCGCCCTCTTCACCAATCATAGCTTCTGACTGGCAAGAAAATACCTGATAAACAATGATCTTATGAGACAATAAATTCGAAGAATTTTTATCTCCTGTAGACAAAAACATATTATCCAAATTCTCCTGAGCCTTCTCAAGCGGAACAAATTCTAATAAAACATCATCGCCCGACATTGTTTTCAACAAAAATTGACCACTTATATTTTCGGGGGGAACAGGACAAAAATCCGTCAACGCTGCGGGAAGATGTAAATCATTTGTTGATTGTCCCGTCAGCCAATGAAGAAAAATATCATTGGCGTAAATAATTTGTCCCTCACCCGACAGCGCAACCAAACCACTATCACAGCGATCCAGAATCATTCCTAGCTGTTCTAATTTGAAACCATTCTCGCGCTTTTGATTAATTTCCATAGGAACTTCAGGCGATGATTTTGCTAATATCCAATTGATATAATCGTCTTGCCCTATTTTCCTGCTCAACGTCACTTCAATGTATATTTTCTCATTTTTTCCTGAAATAAGTTGAACAATATTTGTTTTCTCACGCCCTTTATCGAGGGCAAATAAAACCTCCTTAACCGCTGCGGCATGTTCCTTTTCCATAACATCCAAGGGAGACATGACTTCTCTTGCCAAGCTATCTTTCATAAAATAACGATAAGGCATATTACAATAAACCAAAGTACCATCAAGCGTTGTGATAACCTGAGGCTGGATCAGTTTGGTTATAGAAAGGGACTTTTGATCTCCTGCGGATAAATTATTTTCCTTATAGAGTATTCGGCCAATAATAAATGCGACCGACACAAGACACCCCACAGCCAGAAGATAACCCAACATAAATTTTCCCAAGGCGAAACCCACAATAACACCCGCAAGCGCAGCAAGCAGACCAATACCACCAATCGTAATCAGATAAGGGTAATCAATCGATTTTGTGGTGGAATTCATGATTGCAAACTCATAGTTATAAATTTCTTCTTTTTATATTTTAAAAAGTAACCGCACCATCATACTATCGTTAAAAAGCGACATCAGTCAAATGCTTGATCACGACTTAATTCAAATTATCCTTAGAGGGTTTATAAAGGACCGTCTCTCCTTTTTTTAGGCGCATAATATAGCCTATAACTTCGGCAACAGCCTTATAGTGACTTTCCTGAATCTCATCTTCAACCTCAACGGTCGCAAATAACGACCTAGCAAGCGGCGGATTTTCCAAAATAGGTATATTATTTTCCTCTGCTATTTCACGAATTTTGAGCGCCATAAAATCTGCTCCCTTAGCTACCACTACGGGCACTTCCATTTCGGCTTGCTTATATTTCAAAGCAACCGCAAAATGTGTCGGGTTTGTAACAACCACGTCCGCCTCTGGTACGGCTGCCATCATTCTATTGCGTGCCCTCTCCATACGAATTTGCCGCAGCCGAGCTTTTATTTGAGGATCACCATCTGTTTGTTTCCATTCATCTTTCACTTCCTGTTTCGTCATACGCATTTTTTTTTGAAATTGAATTTTCTGGAAAAGAAAATCGAGTCCCGCAATAACAGCCATCACAGAAACAACCCCAATTAAGATTTTTAGCACTATAATAAAAATAACATTGGAAATATCTGCTAAGTCGCGGGACGTCATCTGTTCTAATTGGCCCCGTTCCGGCCATACAATAAGAAAAACAACCCAACCGACAATTATAATTTTTAAAATTGATTTTGATATTTCAAAGAAATTCTGCATGGAGAATAATCTTTTCAGCCCCGCCAGTGGAGAAATTTTATTTAATTTTGGTTTGATTTTTTCTGTCGTAAACATGGGTCTATTCTGAATAGTGGCCCCAAGAAGAGCGCCAATCATCAAGATAATGATCGGCAATATCATATAACCAAAAACCCTATTTAAAATCACTGTCCCATAATTTAATAGCCCGCCCGCGTTCATGCTAACGCTAGAGGACGTCACCAAAACATCCCTTAGAACGTCTCGGATACCCGCCATACTTGATTTTGCACTAATTAAGATAATGACGGTAACAGAAAAAAGAATAAACCAATGGCGCACCTCTTGGCTTTTGGCCACTTCACCCTTTTCCTGCGCCTCTTGTAATTTTTTCGACGTGGGGTCTTCTGTCTTTTGGGAGTCGTCTTGATCGTCAGCCATCCAACATTTATCCCTGTACCAAAAATGCGCTTAAGCCCATTTCCATATTTTGCAAAAACCACGCCATGCCCGCAGCAAGAACAACACCAAGAATCAAAAAACCCACCGTAATATTTAACGGCATAGCCACAAAAAACACCTGAAGCTGTGGCATAAGGCGGGCAAGAATACCAAGACCAATATTAAAAACCAGCCCATAAACGATGAATGGTGACGCGATCTGAACCCCAATCAAAAAAGATTTGGCCACCGTATTAACCACAATTTCAGCAAAATCATTTACCATAACACCCTTTCCCACAGGAAACAGAATATAGCTGTCATACATAGCAGAAATCATAATATGATGCATATTGGTGACAAATATCAAAACCACCGCCATAAGGGTCATAAAGGTAGACATCAAAGCACTTTGCGCACCTTGAGTAGGGTCAAAGGCCTGCGCCATAGCAAGCCCTGTCTGCATAGCTATAATGGTTCCAGCGGTATGTAATGCACTCATTAAAAGCCGAATGGAAACGCCAATTAACAGACCAACAAATATTTCAAAAATTATAAGCAAAGCAAGCATATAGGGGGACGGCGGCATAGCTGGCAGACCACTTCCGACCACCAAATACATCAAGAAAGATATCGAGAGTGCCAACATAAGTCGGATACGTTGCGGAATAGCCGTTTCACCAAGGGCGGGAAGAAGCATGACCATCGCCCCCAAACGTGAAAACACAAGGAAAAAAGCAAATACCTCTGCTGGGACAAGGTCAGCCAAGATTTACAATCCGTTCTGCTATAACCGCCATAAAATCCCCCAAAGTTTCTCCCATATAGGGAAAGAATATGAACAAAGAGATAAAGATGGCAATGATCTTAGGCACAAATGTCAGGGTCATTTCCTGAATTTGTGTTAGGGCTTGAAATAAAGCGATAATCAGACCAACAAACAAGGCAACAAGCATAACGGGACTGGATACCTTAATGAGAACCCATATACTGTCCCGTGCGATGTCTAATACGTCTGCCCCATTCATGACTGTTCTTTCTTATGGTGATAAATCTCGGAACTGGTGACTTTAAGTCCAAAATTAAATTGGCATTTTAATAATGTCCTGATAGGCCGCAATGACCTTGTCCCGCACAGCTGTCACCGTTTCAAGAACGATTTCGGCATTCTGCACAGCCGTTACCACATCCACAAGATCCGCATTGCCATTCAGTGCCCCAATGCCTACATTTGAACTCGCCCCCACAGCGCCCGAAGTCTCTGATATGGCGGCCTTTAGAACATCAGAAAATGTTCCCACACCATCCCCATGAGCAGCCCCCATCTCTGAAATACTGCCGATTTTATCAACGCCAATACCACCACCTTGATTTTTTAAGGCATTCGTATATGCATTCATAGCATCCATGGCCTTTATATTCATTATCTTGTTCCATTCATATAAACTGGCATCATCAAATAACGTCCATCATTATCTCAATAGATCAAGCGTACGCATCATCATATTTTTTGACGCCTCTATCGAATTTAAATTCGCCTCGTATGATCGCTCTGATTGCTTCATATCCATGGCCTCAATAAGACCATTAACATTTGGTGTTTTAATATAACCATTCTCATCTGCTGCGGGGTGACCCGGCTCAAAACGCAACCCGAAGTCGGACTGGTCGTAGGTCACTTTATTCACCTTAACACGCGTAATACCAAGTTCTTCATCAACGGCATTAGTGAAAGTGACCAATCTTCGGCGATAAGGATCCGAATCAGGCTTCATGGCCGTCGAACTTGCATTGGCAAGATTTTCTGCAATAACCCTCATACGAGTGGTTTGCGCCTTCATACCTGCGGCTGAAATCATCATTGCTTTTGATAAATCCATGAAGATAACGCCTCCTTTCTTCGAAATAATTTTAACCGTTTCTGCCTAAAGATATTTTGATCATCGAAACATGTTTGCGATATAAATTTACCGCTGTCGCAAAATCCATCTGTGTTTCAGAGACTTTGATCAATTCATCTTCAAGATTAACGCCATTGCCATCTGGTGCGCTCATACTATAGTCGGCATCCTGCACCTTAATTTCATAATTGCTAGCAACACCATCAGTCGCACCAGACATATGTCCGCCCTCGGTCGCAAGCATTCGCACGCCACCTGCTGAATTACTTTGGTCCAAATGTGCCTTGAAGCTGATTTTCTTCAGATCCTTTGGGACGTATCCCGGTGTGTTGGCATTGGCAATATTTTGTGCCAGGACCTTTTGCCGTTCCGTTAGCCAGTCCATTTTCTGGCTTAAGGAACTGAAAAGTGATATAGATTTCAGGTCCATTTTTTTATCCTAATAAGATGGTATCTTACTCACACAATCATAAATACCATTACAAAAAGGGTTATATGTATTCTTATAATAATCTAGTAAAGTTAACCATACACCATAATTCGCCCATTGTGGAACAGGAAAATTAACATTTTGTTAATATAATGGGATAATATAAAATATTGCTTATAAAATATATATTGCTAGAACACATTTTAAGCTGACAAAATCTGTAAGCTGTGGTTATTATCAGACATAATTCATCGACGAAGAGGAAACCTAGTACGGCAATGGCAATAGATAACAAAGATACAAGATTAAAAGCTGTCGCCCTGAAACAGGATGGGTCAAAGACCGATATCCCAAAAATAACCGCAAGCGGCAGAGGCAAAAATGCTGAAAAAATTCTTAAAATTGCCTTTGATAATGATATTAAAGTCAGAACAGACGAAGATCTTGTGGAAATATTATCAGCCTTTGATGTGGATAGCTACATTCCCCTTGAGGCCTTACGCCCTGTATCTGAAATATTGAGTTATCTCTATAATGAAAATATTCGTCTGAGCGAAGAAAGTTATAAAAAAACAGTCCCTAAGCAGGAAAATCAACCATGGAAGTAGGATCATATTTTCAATTCATTCTGGCGCTGCTTTTTGTTCTAGCGCTTATCCTGCTTTTTGCTTACGGTGCCAAAAGATTTGGCCTTATGGCACGTGTTACGGTCAATTCTACAAAAACAAGGCATAAAAGATTAGATATCGTTGAGATATTAACAGTGGATGCCAGACGGAAACTTATTTTAATCCGCCGTGATGATGTTGAACATTTAATATTATCTGGTGCCGAAAATGATGTTGTCATTGAACAAAATATAAAGTCAGCCCCTAAGATAAATAGAATTGAAAATTCATGATAACATTCTTAAAAAAACATAAATTCACCTTGAGTTTGTTGGGATTGTCTCTTTGCAGTTTTCTGTTTATTTTGGGAAGCCAAACTGTCTTTGGACAAGAATTATCTCTGAATATGGGGGAAGAAGGCACCCTTTCAGGCCGAATTGTACAGCTATTGGTACTGATGACAGTGTTAAGCCTTGCTCCTGCAATTATCATCGTTGTGACCTCTTTTACCCGCATTGTTATCGTCTTTTCTTTACTTCGAAGTGCTATGGGTACCCAACAAACACCGCCCAATGTGGTTCTTATCAGTCTTGCATTATTTATGACATTCTTCATCATGGCCCCCACCATGAAAGAGGCCTATGATAATGGTATAGAGCCACTCATCGCCGAAAAAATTACCGAAGAGGTCGCCTTTGATAACACAACCAAACCCTTTCATGCCTTTATGATGAAACATGTTCGGGAAAAGGACCTATTGTTATTTCTCGATTTATCCAAACTTCCTCCCCCTGAAGATAAGGCTGCTACACCCTTTCAGGTTCTTGTCCCTGCCTTTATCATAAGCGAGCTTCGCAGAGCCTTTGAAATCGGCTTTTTGCTTTTTATACCCTTCATCATCATTGATCTTGTTGTGGCATCGGTCTTGATGTCTATGGGCATGATGATGCTGCCGCCTGTTATGATTTCACTACCCTTTAAATTGATCTTTTTTGTCCTTGTGGACGGTTGGAATCTTGTGGCTGGAAGTCTTATTCAAAGCTTCCAGTAGTGACCCCAAACTGATATAAAAACCTTGCCAAAGATTAAAGTTTTATTAAATCTATTTTAATAATATATATTAGAATAATTATAAAGTTTAGAAATAGGTAAATTCATATCATGAGTATTGCTTCACCAAAATATAAGGAGACGAATAAAGATATCCTTATTTATATTGCAGACCAAGACAGCACCTCTAGGGATAATTTAATTACACCACTCAAATCATCGGGCTATAACGTCCAGCTTTTTACGACCTTAAATGATTTTGAAAATGGCTGTAAAAAGGCAATGCCAAGCGTTGTACTCATCAATTCCGATTTTGATGGGGACAATACCGCCAGCGCAAAAAGCATTATTAAATTAAAGCAAAATGCCGTAAACTGTCCTCCTATTATTTTTATGTCAGATCATAATGACGTTCAGACAAGATTATCGGCCACAAGGGCGGGGGCTAAACGTTTTTTACATAAACCCCTATCTCTTTCAAAACTAACCAGAACAATAGATGGTTTAACAAAAAAAACCTCCATACACCCCTTTCGTATTTTAATGATTGATGACGATAAAATTTCACTTAAATATTATTCCTCTATGCTGCGTGAAGCTGGTATGGAGACACAAACCCTAAACAATCCGCTTGAAGCCTTGGATATTATAGAGACATTCAAACCTGATATAATACTGTGCGATTATCATATGCCAGAATGCACGGGTCCCGAACTCGCCCAAATTGTAAGACAAGAAGACAAATGGGCCATGCTACCCATTATATTCTTATCGTCAGAATCAAATGTTGACCGTCAAATAGAAGCCATTGAACTCGGCGGTGATGATTTTTTAACAAAGCCTGTTGATGTAAATTTACTGATCAAAACCATAACTGCAAAAGCAAAAAGATCCCGTTGGGTCAATCGACTAAATAATAATTTACTCAATGCCGTGAGAGAAAACAGATTTTATATTGCGACCGCAGACCAGCATAATATCATCAGCACCGCCAATGTGATGGGTAAAATAACCTCGGTCAACGATAAATTTTGCGAAATAAGTGGCTATTCCCGTGAAGAACTCATCGGTAAAAATCACCGTCTGCTTAAATCTGATCATCATTCCAAGGAATTTTATGATGACATGTGGAACACCATCTCCAGTGGAAAAATATGGCATGGCATAGTTTGCAACAAAAAAAAGGATGGTGGTGAATATTGGGTCGAATCCACCATTGTTCCTTTTTTGAATGATAACGGCAAACCCTATAAATATGTTTCTGCCCGTACCGACATCACAGAATTAAGAAGAAGCGAAAAACGGTTAAAACACAGTCAGGATTTCGCTAATATTGGAACCTGGGATTGGAATATATTAACAGGCGAGTTATTTTGGTCCGATAAGATCTGGCCCCTATTTGGTCTAGATAAAAAAAACACCTCAACAACTTATGAAAATTTCTTGAACTCTGTATTTCCCGATGATCGACAATTGTTGATTGATAGCGTGAACCATTGCATAGAGACCGGCGCACAATATAAAATAGAACATCGTGTTCTATGGCCTGATGGAACCATCCACTGGGTACAGGAGAATGGCGATGTGGTTCGAGACAAAAATGGAAAAGCCATTAATATGCTGGGTGTCGTTCAAGACATTGATGCCCGAAAACAGACGGAGATCGCCCTTATTGAGCGCGAAAAACAATTGCGTGAGGCGCAGGCCCTGGCCCATATCGGAAATTGGCAAAGAAATTTAATCACAGGTGAAAGCACTTGGTCTAAAGAAATATTCCATATTTTAGGACTTAATCCAAAGAATAATATCCCAGACAGAGCATTCTTAAAAAAAATCATCCATCCTGATGACTATAATTCTGTATATGGCAAAGGTTGCTGGTATGAGCGTAGCACACAAAAGGATATCACATACCGCATTTTACGGCCAGATGGAACAGTGCGTTATATCCATGATATTGCGCGGGTAGAATTTGATGATCAAGACAATGCCATCTTGCATAGAGGAACACTTCAGGATGTGACGAAATTACTGGAAACAGAACGAAAATTACAAGAAACAGAGGAACGCTTTGCTTTTGCCGTGGATGGAGCAGGCGACGGTGTATGGGACTGGGATTTGAAAACAGGTGAGATGAAAATGTCCGCCCATTACCTGAAAATGCTCGGCTATAAAGAAAATGAAATTCCCCAACATATCGATAGCTGGACAGCAGGCGTTCATCCAGACGATATGCCATACGTAAAGAAAGCTTTGGATGATTATTTGGCTGGTATTAAAGATGAATATTCCATTGAACTCAGACTGCGCTGTAAAGACGGCAACTATAAATGGATATTATGCCGCGGTACCGTAGTAAGCTGCGATAATAACAATAATCCCACACGTATGATCGGAATCCACAGCAATATTACAAAAAGCAAAAACAATGAGTTGGCACTGATCGATGCCCGTGAAGAGGCGGAAAATGCCAATCGTGCTAAATCACAATTCTTATCAAGCATGTCCCATGAACTGCGCACCCCTATGAATGCCATCATGGGGTTCGGACAGCTTCTCAAAATGGAGGAAGACCCACCCCTCAACGAATCTCAGAAAGAAAATGTCAATGAAATTATCAGAGCCGGCCACCATCTTCTGGATTTGATTAATGAAATTCTAGATCTCGCCAAGATTGAATCCGGGCGCGTTGATCTTTCTATTGAAACGGTTGGGCTCACCGATATTATCAATGATTGTTTACAGCTCATCACACCTTTAGCCCAAAATCGTGATATTAAGATCACCCTTAACCAGAATAATATCCCCCTGACTTTAAGTGAATTATCCCAGAAACAGATTGCCGTTAAAGCAGATCGTACCAGATTGAAACAGATTCTGATTAATCTGTTAAGCAATGCGGTAAAATACAACCGTGATAATGGTGAACTCATTGTTGGCTTTGACGATAGAGAAAATAACATTATGCGCATCAGCATAACAGATACTGGTCATGGCATCAGTTTGGAAAAGCAAAAACAACTCTTTATGCCCTTCAGTCGCCTCGGTGCCGAAAACACAGGCATAGAAGGCACAGGCATCGGGCTTGTTATCACCAAAAATTTAATTGAACTTATGGGTGGGTGCATTGGTGTAGAAAGCCACGAAGACAAAGGCAGCACTTTCTGGATTGAAATAATCTGCGACACTTTACTTCCTTCTCAAGAAAATAAACCCATTAAGAAAACACACCAAACAACTAGAATAAAATCAACATCAGAAGATGCCCACACAATATTATATATTGAGGATAACCCCGCTAACCTGCGTTTGGTGACCCAACTTCTGACCCGAAAGAAAAATATGCATATGTGGAGCGCTCATGAGCCACTTTTGGGCTTGGAGCTCGCTAAGGAACATAAACCTGATCTTATATTATTGGATATTAATTTACCTGGAATGGATGGCTATGAGGTGCTGAAACATTTGCGCAGCCGAGAAGATATAAAGAATACACCGGTCATTGCCGTAAGTGCCAACGCCATGCCCAAAGATATTGAAAAAGGACTTGCCGCTGGTTTTAATGATTATGTTACAAAACCCATCGATATTAACAACCTCCTGAGGGCGATTAAAACGGCACTACAGAGAAGCGAGTAATATGAATATTAAAACAAGATATAGCCGTATTCTGATAAGCATTGTTTTATTGCTCCTCATATCCGCTATGGTTTTGTTTACGCAAAATAAAAATTGGTCTAAGGGTAAACCCATTCGTATAGGAATACTACACTCCCTTAGCGGAACCATGGCCAAAAGCGAAAAGCCGCTTGTTGATATTTTGCTGATGGGCATAGACGAAATTAATGAAAAAGGCGGTGTTCTCGGGCGAAAACTCGAAGCGGTTATTCATGACAGCAAGTCCGATAACATAGTGGCCGCTCTTGAAGCAGAAAAAATGATCCGCGATGAAAAAGTAGATGTTATTTTTGGCTGTTGGACATCATCCTGCCGCAAGGCCGTAAAGCCTATTGTTGAAAAATACAATCATTTGTCCTTTTATCCTGTCCAGTATGAAGGGTTAGAACATTCAAACAATATCGTCTACACAGGCGCCGTCCCCAATCAACAAATTATTCCAGGAACGATCTGGGCCATAGACAACCTTGGCCCCCGTATTTATCTTGTGGGGTCAGATTATATTTTCCCCCGTACTGCAAATTTTATTATTCGAGACATCGCAAAAATAAAAAATGCCAAAATTGTTGCTGAACGCTATCTGCCTCTTGGCTCGGATGGTTTTGATGTCATAATGTCCGAAATTAAAGAATTACGCCCCGATATCATCCTAAATACCATCAATGGAGACAGTAACAAGGCCTTTTTTCTAGAAAAACATCTGGCGGGTTTAGATGATATCCCCATGATGTCTTTCAGCATCTCGGAAACCGAACTCAGTAAAATTCCCGAAGCGCAACATAACACCCACTATGCCGTCTGGAATTATTTTCAATCCATTGATAATCAGGTTAATCGTGATTTTATCAACCGTATTCGCAAACGGTTTGGCTCAAATCAAATTGTTGGTGATCCGATGGAGGCGAGCTATATTGGGCTTAATCTTTGGGCGCAGGCAACGGAGAGTATTAAAACCACTGACCCCAGTTTAGTATACAGAAGCCTTAACGAACAAAGCATAATGGCTCCACAAGGCATGGTTTCTATAGATAAAAATAATCATCATCTCAATAAGAAAAGCTATGTTGGCCGTGCTAATAAGGAGGGGCTTTTTGATATTATATGGGAAACAAAATATAGAGTTAAACCAGTTCCCTTTCCAACTTACCGTAATAAAAAAGAATGGGATGTCATCCTAAAAAATATTTCAAGGGGAGGGCAAGATGAAGCTCCTCAATAGTATTTCCTTGAAAATATTTCTGTGGTTGGTGCTGATTTCACTATTACCGATTTTGCTCATATCTCAAATATTTTTATCTGAATTTAAAATAGAATTTCAAAAAACGGAACTTGGCTACCTTACCAGAATATCTGATAAAAAAATTGAGCAGATTACCAATTATACCGACAAACTAATGGGAGATATTATGCTATTCACAAAAAATAGCATAACAGAAGACCTCATTTCTGACCTTGAAAATAAATTTTCCACATTATCTGAAAATCCAGAAGCCTATAATTTATCGATTCAAACGATCCAACAACAAGCCATCAATTTTATGGCTCTCGGTTATTATGATGTCTTTATCATCAACCCAAAGGGCGATATTATTTTTACGGTCAAGCGTGAATCTGATTTTGGGACAAATTTATTCCATGGCCCCTATAGCGACACTCCCCTTGCGGAAATCGTCCATGATAATTTGGCCACATTTGAAACAGGTATTTCGGCTTTTGAGTACTACAAACCCTCCGGAACAATAGCAGCCTTTCTTTCAATGCCCATCATAAAGTCTGGAAAATTATTGGGTATTGTGGCCTTGCAAATTGATATTGAAAAGACCCTTAACGTGGTCGCCGATACTTTCGGCATTGGTGTGACAGGCGAAGTTATCGTGGCACAGGAAATTAACAATGAAGTTTCTTTTATTTGGCCAGAAAAATTTGTAAATAACCCAGATGTTTTCTTTGAACACCCCCATAACTCACCCTTGGCACTTCCCATACAACATGCCCTTAACGGCGAAACAGGATATAGCATCACTAAAGACTACCGAGGTGAAGATGTTATTGCCGCTTGGCGATATCTTCCCGCATTTCGTTGGGGAATAGTCGTTAAAAAGGATGTAAAAGAAGCCTTTACCTCAATAGAATATATGAAAGACCTAAGTTTTTTTGTTCTCATCTTAATTTTTCTATCTGTCATCTTTATTGCCTATATCGTTGGCCAAACCATCGTTAAACCCATTCGATATCTCACGCTTGCCTCAAGAAAAATTGCGAAGGGAGATTTCCAGCAAAGGGTTAAAGTTGAAAGCAATGATGAAGTAGGAGATTTAGCCAGAACCTTTAATCAAATGGCAACAGAACTTTCTGAAACCCATAAGGATTTGATTAAAAAAGCCCATGAGGCCAAACGCGCCAATGAGGCAAAATCAGAATTTCTGTCCCATATGAGCCATGAATTACGTACCCCCTTAAATGCCATTCTTGGCTTTGCACAAATATTGACCCTTGATGAGGATGATTTTAGTGAAATACAACAGGCCAATATCAAAGAAATCCTTGATGCAGGATATCATCTTCTGTCTCTAATTAACGATGTTCTTGATCTTGCCAAAATTGAGACAGGGAAATTAACAGTTTCAGTGGAACAGGTTTTCCTTGATGATATTATGGTGCAATCAATCCCCATGATCAAAGAGGCAGCAAAAACAAAAAACATCAAAATCATAGATAACCTCAGTCACAAGGGATATACCGTATATGCAGACTATACCCGTCTAAAACAGGTTATGCTTAATCTTTTATCTAATGCAGTGAAATATAATCGTGATCAAGGAATGATATCCATAGACGCTGAGATAATAGATAATGAGAGATTACGCATCAGTATAGAAGATACTGGCAAGGGATTAACACAACAGGAAATAGCCAAACTATTTCAACCCTTTGAACGTATTGATATTAAGAATAATGTTGAAGGGACAGGCATCGGACTTGTCATTACCAAACATTTAACAGAATTGATGAACGGCAAAATCGGGGTCAAAAGCACCCCTAATCAAGGCAGTATCTTTTGGATAGAACTCAATCTATCAACAGAAAAAAAAGAATAAGATAAATGATAAATAACAATACAATAAATATGAACCCTAAAGAATCCCCCATATTGATCGTGGATGATGAGGCTACCAATGTTAGGTTGTTGCAAAAAATGCTCTCCAATATGGGTTATAAAAATGTAATCTCCACGCAGGATCCCACACAGGTATTACCACTTCATCAAGAATATAACTTTGATCTTATCCTACTTGACATCAATATGCCCGTACTGGATGGCTACGGCGTTATGGATCAACTGAACGAGGCAACAAATCATAAATTACCACCTATTCTTGTGCTTACAGCCCAACATACACAAACCTTTCGCCAGCGCGCCCTCGATAGTGGCGCCCGTGACTATGTAACAAAACCCTTTGATGCGGGCGAGCTGTTGTCCCGAGTGCGGAATTTGCTCGATGTTCAGATGTCCCATAAATATATGCTTCATCAAAATGAAATTTTGGAACAAAAAATTCAGGAAAGAATCCAGATTATTTCCGATACCCGTTTACATATTGTGCGTTGCCTTGGACGGGCGGCGGAATATCGAGACGAAGACACAGGCTTTCATATTATACGTATGAGTAAGATTTCGATGGTTCTTGCCAAGGCATCTGGCATGGATATGAGACAATGTGACCTTATTCTTAATGCAGCCCCTATGCATGATTTGGGCAAGATCGGAATTCCCGATCACATTTTGCTTAAACCAGGGAAATTAGAACCCCATGAATGGGCCATTATGCAAAGTCATGCCAAAATCGGTGCCGATATTCTAGAAGGTGACGATTCCGACTTAATGATTATGGCCCGTGAGATTGCCTTGACTCATCATGAAAAATGGAACGGAAAAGGTTATCCTAATGGTCTTCAGGGCGATGATATCCCCCTAGTTGGACAAATATGCGCTCTCGCCGATGTGTTTGATGCCCTTGTCTCAACAAGACCCTATAAGAAAGCATGGCCTCTGGACAAAGCCTTAGCTTTAATAAAAAGCGAAAGTGGACAGCATTTTAATCCTAAATTAATTGATTTTTTTTTACAAAATTTACCAGAAATTATCGACATAAAAGATACCTATGCCGAGCCAGGAAGTTAACCCCATGCAGAAAACAAATGGTATAATTTCTATAGTGAAAACCAATAAAGAAATGGCAGTGTCTTTTGGGTGGAATTTAGTCTGCCAGTAGAATATAATGAGCAAGGTCATGAAACATAGCAATGCAATAAATATGAACCCTAAAGAATCTCCCATATTGATCGTGGACGATGAAGCTGCCAATCTTAGGTTGTTACATAAAATTCTCTCCAATATGGGCTATAAAAACGTAATCTCCACGCAGGATCCCACACAGGTATTACCACTTCATCAAGAGCATAACTTTGATCTTATCCTGCTTGACATCAATATGCCCGTACTGGATGGCTACGGCGTTATGGATCAACTGAATGAGGCTACAGACCACAACTTACCACCTATTCTCATGCTCACAGCCCAACATACACAAACCTATCGCCAGCGCGCCCTAGACAGTGGCGCCCGTGACTATGTAACAAAACCCTTTGATGCGGGTGAGTTACTGTCCCGAGTGCGGAATTTGCTCGATGTTCAGATGTCCCATAAATATATGCTTCATCAAAATGAAATTTTGGAACAAAAAATTCAGGAAAGAATCCGTGATCTTATTATTGCAAAAAATGCCGCCGAGAATGCAAATCATGCAAAAAGCGCATTTCTCGCCAATATGAGCCATGAACTACGCACCCCTCTTAATGGTATCATTGGCTTTTCGCAAGTAATGGAAACTCAGTTATTCGGTGAACTTGGTAGTGAACAATATGTAGAATATGCGCGAGATATTAATAATGCGGGAAATCATCTATTGAATATTATCAATGACATATTAGATATTGCCCGGATTGAGACGGGTGATATGGAATTTCACCCTACCCCTCTCAGCCTTAGTCATATTATAGACGGGTGCGTTCGCATGGTTCAAGGACGTGCAGAGTCCGCGGACATCGATATTACCATAACCATTGATCCTGAAATTTCCGAAATCATGGCGGATGAAAAGCGATTAAAACAAATCTTTATAAATCTGTTGACCAACAGCATTAAGTACACGTCAAAGGGAGAAATTTCCATATCCGCCACAAAGAAAAATGGCGGCCTTATGATAAAAGTCAAAGATACAGGTTCTGGCATTCCTGAAGAAGACCTTGAACGGGTTTTAGAACCCTTTGGCCAATCTCGCGCGGATTCTCTCATTGCCCATGAAGGTGTGGGACTTGGACTTCATTTGACAAAAATATTCATGGAAATGCATAACGGCAATCTAAAGATCGAAAGCGAACTAGGGCAAGGAACGACTGTCAGTCTATATTTCCCTGCCTCTATTCTCAAGATCAAGGGACAGATTTAGCCAATTATTTAGCCAATTATTTAGCCAATTATTTAGCCAGTGTTTTACCCTTTGAACCAAGATCCAAGATAGCCTCATCAAGGCGCGCAACAAATCCTTTTTCTGCAGCACGAAGCCATTTACGAGGATCATATTGTTTCTTGTAAGGTGTCCCATCAACAGGATCAATTTGATACTGGAACGCCTTCATATTAGCTTCCACATATTGACCTACAGACTCTGAAAAAGCAAATTGTGTGTCCGTATCAATATTCATTTTAAACACACCATAAGTCAGTGCCTCTGCAATTTTTTCTTTTTCAGAGCCAGACCCCCCATGAAAAACTAGGTTCAAGGGATTATGGGGCGTATTGTGGGTTTTTGTCACGAGCGACTGGCTGTTGCGTAATATCTCGGGTCTTAGTTGTACGTTACCGGGTTTATAAACACCGTGAACATTACCAAAAGACGCCGCAACAGAGAAATGTCCAAGAGACGATAACATCTCATAAGCCTTCAGCACATCCTCTGGCTGGGTGTAAAGATGAGAATTGTCGGCATGTTCATCAACCTCATGACCGACCCCATCTTCTTCACCACCCGTAATACCAAGCTCAATCTCCAAGCTCATACCAAGAGGTGCCATACGTTTCAAAACCCGTACACATTCATTGAGATTCTTATCAATATCCTCTTCGGATAAATCCAGCATATGAGAGGTATATAAAGGTCGCCCATGAGCCTTATAATATACCTCGGAATGATCAATTAAGGCATCGACCCACGGCACCAATTTTCTATTAGCATGATCCGTATGCAGCACCACACAAATGCCATAATGCTCGGCAAGAAGATGAACATGTTGAGCGGCAGACACAGCTCCCAAAACCTTGGCCTGAAAACTATCTTTCAATCCCTGACCAGCAAAGAATTCCGCACCACCATTAGAAAACTGGATAATAATATCACTGTTATTATTCGCCGCAGCTTCCATAGCTGCATTAACGCTGTTTGTTCCAACGCAATTCACCGCAGCAAGTGCATAGCCACCCTTCTTACAAGCTTGAACGAGTTCCTGATAGTCTTCGCCGCTCACGACGCCAGGTTTAAGTGCCATAAGATTAATCCTTGAGGTTATAATTTAGAAAATAATTTAGATGATTATATAAACTGCTATTTCTATCGCAAGTTAAAAACGCTGAACAAACAATAAAAAAGCAGCCCGCTTGGGCTGCTTCATTAATGTCTTATTTCATACAACATGTTATGCTGCTTCAGTGTCTTCAACAAATTCCTGTACAGGGCCGCTGTCTTTGCCTTTGGCTTCAACATCACGATCAACAAGCTCAATAACAGCAACAGGTGCCGCATCACCATGACGGAAACCAGCCTTAAGTATCCGAGCATAACCGCCGTTACGTTCCTTATACCGTTCTGCCAATACATCAAATAATTTTTGAACAATTTCTCTATCTGTCTCTGGCAATTTTGAGGCGGCCTGACGACGGGCATGAAGAGAACCTCTTTTACCCAATGTAATCAAACGCTCCACAATAGGACGTAATTCTTTTGCCTTAGGCAAAGTTGTTACAATCTGCTCGTGCTTTATGAGGGCACTCGCCATATTAGCAAACATCGCTTTACGATGTGAACTTGTTTTATTCAGCTTACGCCCAGCTCTACGATGGCGCATATCTCTTACTCCTAAAGGTGGTATCTTTTATCTAAGACCCTACCCAATTAAAATCTAAAATTAGAATTCCTGTTCCATTTTCTTGACAAGCTCGTCAATATTTTCTGGTGGCCAACCGGGGTTATCCATACCAAGACGCAGTCCCATTGTGGAAAGTACTTCTTTGATCTCATTCAATGATTTACGGCCAAAATTCGGTGTACGAAGCATTTCTGCTTCTGACTTACGAACAAGGTCACCAATATAAACAATATTGTCATTTTTCAGACAATTTGCAGAACGCACAGACAATTCCAGTTCGTCAACACGACGCAGCAGATTACGATTGAAGTCAGGGCCATCTGATTCTTTTTCAGCCGTAACATCTTCTGGTTCAGCAAAATTGATAAATGTCTGAAGTTGATCCTGCAAAATACGCGCAGAATAGGCTAAGGCATCTTCAGGTGTTACTGTACCATCTGTTTCAATGGTCATGATCAATTTATCATAATCCAATATCTGGCCTTCACGGGTATTTTCAACCCGGTAACTAACCTTTGTCACTGGACTAAACAGACTGTCCACTGGGATAAGACCAATCGGCGCATCTTCTGGGCGATTATTAACGGCGGCAACATAGCCCTTGCCTGTTTCAACCGTCAGTTCCATACGAAGCTCTGCCCCATCATCCAAGGTACAAATGACAAGATCAGGATTGTGAATTGTAACATCGGCTACTTCACTAATCTGACCAGCGGTCACTTCACCAGGACCTGTTGCCCGAAGCGTTAGGCGCTTTTTGTCTGCACCTTCCATTTCAACAGCTATCTTCTTGATGTTCAGCACAACATCCGTCACATCTTCCCGAACGCCGGGAATAGATGAAAATTCGTGTAGCACATTATCAATATGAATAGAAGTTACAGCAGCACCCTGAAGGGATGACAATAACACACGGCGCAAAGAATTGCCCAAAGTCATGCCATAACCACGTTCAAGTGGCTCTGCTACGATTGTAACCTTCCGACGCTCTTCACCAACCTGCTTGATGTCAAGAGTAGATGGTTTTATTAATTCCTGCCAATTCTTCTGGATCACGGTTCAAATCCTCGTAACTTTCTGGTCAAATTATCTGTATTAATAGAAAATTCTATAAATTCCTGCTGCTCTTAGCAACAACAGGAATAATTCAATATATTATACCCTACGACGTTTTGGCGCACGGCATCCATTGTGGGGAATAGGTGTTACGTCACGAATTGTTGTAATCGTAAATCCAATTGCCTGCAATGCACGAAGAGCTGATTCACGTCCTGAACCCGGCCCCTTCACTTCTACCTCAAGCGTTTTCATACCATGCTCTTGGGCCTTTTTACCTGCATCCTCAGCAGCCATCTGTGCTGCATATGGTGTGGATTTACGAGATCCTTTAAAGCCCATAACACCAGCCGTTGACCAAGAAATAGCATTTCCCTGAGCATCTGCAATGGTGATAATGGTATTGTTGAAAGTAGAATTCACATGACATACGCCATTGGTGATATTCTTACGCTCTTTACGTTTTATTTTTTTTTCTTCAGCCATTTCTAGGGTACCTTATTTCTTCTTGCCAGCAATAGCAACAGCCTTACCTTTACGAGTCCGCGCATTTGTACTTGTGCGCTGCCCCCGTACAGGAAGTTTCTTGCGGTGCCGTAATCCACGATATGAACCAAGATCCATAAGGCGCTTTATATTAATAGCCGTATCCCGGCGAAGATCCCCCTCCACAACACAATCACTGTCGATTGTCTCACGAATCCTAAGAACCTCTGCATCACTTAGTTGATTAACCCGAATTTCAGGCTTAATACCAACCTTCTCACAAATTCCTTTTGATATTGCAGGACCAATCCCATGGATATAAGTCAATGCAATCTCCACCCGTTTCCCGGTGGGTATATTCACGCCAGCTATACGTGCCACGATCGTTTCTCCCGATCTAAAATCATTAAACAGCAAACATCCCAGTCAACAAGTGAAGTCAACCCTTGAAGTTGCGCGATTATATGTATTAAAAGTCTCCAGTCAACCATAGAGATAAAACTTTAATAAGTTTTTTTCTAAAATTTCTAGAGCTTACTTAATACGTTATTTATTTGAATGGTAACATCATCAATATTAGCCATTCCATCAATAGTTCTCAAAACCCCTTTTTCCTTATAAAAAGGCAGCAAAGGAGCCGTTTGTGCGTGATAAGTTGCCAGTCGAGCAACAACGGTTTTACGGTTGTCATCTGACCGACGATTGAAATTCGTAGAACCACAACTGTCACACACGCCAGCCTTTTGTGGTTTGAGGTTAGTATCATGATAACCCATATTACAATGAGCGCAAGTATAGCGCCCCGTAATTCGGTCAACAAGAGATTCGTCATTTACCTTCATTTCGATAACAGCATCGACCTTCAGGTTCTTATTTGTTAAAAGTTTGTCCAAAGCCTCTGCCTGAGCCAAAGTACGTGGAAAACCATCCAGCAGAAAACCTTGGCGACAATCATCTTCTTCTATTCTGTCTGCAATGATACCGATCACAATTTCATCGGTGACAAGTTTGCCAGAATCCATAAATTCTTTGGCTTTTATTCCAACCGCCGTCTTGGCCGCCACAGCCGCTCTAAGCATGTCACCAGTTGACAGCTGAACAAGACCATTCTTTTCCATAATGCGTGTGGCTTGGGTACCTTTTCCCGCACCAGGAGGACCAAGTAGTATAACGATCATTTGCGTCTTTTCCCCTTGCCTCTGATTTTGGATTTTTTCAAAAGTCCTTCATACTGATGGGCCATCAAATGGCTATGAATTTGTCCTACAGTATCCATCGTAACACTCACGACAATCAACAAGGATGTACCACCAAAGTAAAAAGGAATGCTGTATTTTGACCGAAGAACTTCTGGAAGCAAACAAACGAGTGTTAAGTAAAGTGCGCCAACAACCGTTAATCTTGTCAAGACAAAGTCAAGATAATTAGCTGTACTCTTGCCTGGACGAATACCCGGAATGAAACCACCATATTTTTTCAGATTATCAGCCGTTTCTTCGGGATTAAACTGAATAGCCGTATAAAAAAAGCAGAAAAATATAATACCCGCAGCATAGAATGCCATATAAAGGGGCTGCCCTGGGCCAAGTAAGGTCGTAACGGTTGTCATCCATTCTGGGCCACCATCGGCAGCAAAACCCGCAACCGTCATAGGCATCAACAGTAGGGATGACGCAAAAATAGGGGGAATAACCCCTGCCGTATTCAGCTTCATAGGCATATGAGACTGTTCACCCTTAGCGGCACCCGTTGCGGTTTGACGCTTTGGATATTGGATCAACAAACGGCGTTGTGCACGTTCAATAAAAACAATAAAAGCAATCACGGCAATAACCATAATAATCAGGCCAACAATGACGAATGGGCCTCCTAATTGACCTTTAGAGCTTAGTTCTAATGTGCTGACAATAGCCGTTGGTAGCTCAGCAACAATACCAGAAAAGATTATTAGGGAAATACCGTTACCCACACCCCGTGCCGTAATCTGTTCCCCCATCCACATCAACAACAATGTTCCGCCAAGCAGCGTAATAACAGTTGTTGCAATAAAGAACAAACCGCCACCATCAAGGGCGATACCGCTAGACTGCATGCTTGTAGCAATGGCATAGCCCTGTACAATTGTCAGGACAACCGTACCATAACGCGTATATTGATTAATTTTTTGACGGCCCGCCTCACCCTCTTTTTTCAATGCACCCATAGCAGGAGAAATAGAGGTCATCAATTGCATAATGATAGAGGCCGAGATATAAGGCATAATACCTAGCGCAAAAACGCTCATCCGCTGAATGGCTCCACCATTAAACAAATCGAGCATCCCCAAAATACCCTTTTGATTTTGTTCAAACATACGGGCAAGTTCAACAGGATTAATACCAGGCAGAGGGACATAAGTCCCCAAACGATAAGCAATAAGAGCAAACAAGGTAAACCAAATGCGTTTTTTCAATTCAGTTGCCTTTGAAAAGGCTCCTAAATTCATATTCGCTGCTAATTGTTCAGCTGCTGACGCCATCTAGTTATATCCCTGCTGCTATTATTCTATTATTCGGATGCATCGGATGCATCAGCCTTAATCAGGATCGTGACATTTCCGCCCGCCTTTTCCACAGCCGCAATAGCCGTAGCAGAGGCACCGGAAACTTCAATCATTACTTTTGATTTTAATACGCCGTTCGCTAAGAGACGCACACCGTCCTTGACGCCATTAACTAAGCCCGAATCTTTCAATACGTCAATAGTAATGGTTTTTGTGGCATCAATTTTCTTGGCATCAATTGCTTCTTGCAACCGTCCAAGATTAACTGGAACAAAAATTTTCCGCGAAATATTATTAAAGCCACGTTTAGGCAAACGCTGATAAATTGGCATCTGTCCGCCTTCAAAGCCTTTGATAGCAACGCCTGAACGGGATTTCTGACCTTTGACACCACGTCCGCCAGTCTTGCCTGTACCTGAACCGATACCACGACCAATACGTTTGCGGACTTTTGTTGCGCCTGGATTATTGGCAATTTCATTAAGTTTCATGGTTCTTAACCTTACAACCTATTCCCTATATTTTAACGATATAGGGTGGGATTAAACTTCTTCAACCTTCACCATGTGGCGAACCTTGCGGATCATGCCACGAACAGCTGGTGTATCTTCCAGCTCTCTAGTGCGGTGCATTTTATTTAGACCAAGACCAATAAGCGTTGCTTCCTGATCTTGCGGACGGCGGATCGGGCTACCGGTCTGCGTTACCTTTAATGTTTTCTTGTTGACCATGAGATTACTCCGTAGTTTCCTGAACAACATCTTCACGTCCACCACGGCGGCCGACAATATCACTCACTTTTTTATTCCGCTTAGCCGCAATCGTCCGAGGAGATGATTGTTTCTTTAAAGCATCAAAAGTGCCATAAATCATGTTATATGGGTTGGAAGATCCCACTGATTTTGTCACAACATCCTGAACGCCCAATGCTTCAAAAACAGCACGCATTGGACCACCGGCAATAATTCCAGTACCCGTTTTTGCAGAGCGAATAACAACTCTACCTGCGCCATGGCGACCTTCGATGTCATGATGCAATGTTCTACCCTCACGCAGAGCAACACGAACCATTTTCTTCTTTGCTTCTTCTGTTGCCTTTGTGATGGCTTCGGGGACTTCACGTGCCTTACCTTTACCAAAGCCAACCTTACCTTTACCGTCACCAACCACTACAAGGGCTGCAAATCCGAAACGACGACCGCCTTTAACCACTTTGGCTACGCGATTGATATGAACCAATTTCTCGATCAGTTCACTTTCCGGCTGACGGTTATCTTTTTCATACCGTGCCATATAATATTCCCTTCATAAACCTTTAGAAATTCAGTCCAGCTTCGCGGGCGGCGTCTGCCAATGCTTTGACACGACCGTGGAAAATAAATCCACCCCGATCAAATACCACTGTATCAACACCGGCACTCTTGGCACGGTCTGCAATTAATTTTCCAACTTCCACGGCTGCATTCACGTTACTGCCTATTTTTAGACCCTTGCGCAATTCAACATCCAATGTGGAAGCTTCTGCGACCGTCACACCTTTTGTATCATCAATAACCTGTGCATAAATATGCTGGTTTGTGCGATGAACAGAAAGACGCAGACGCCCGATTGCCACCTTACGGATATGCGTACGTACCCGTTGACGGCGACGATTGAATAACTTTTTACCACTAAGCATAACGACCACCTATTATTTCTTCTTACCTTCTTTACGGAAGATATATTCACCAGCATATTTAACACCTTTGCCTTTGTAAGGCTCTGGTTTACGCCACTCACGGATTTCCGCTGCAACCTGACCGACTTTCTGTTTATTAATACCAGAAATAATGATCGTTGTCTGGTCTGGGCATTTTATGTCGATGCCCTCAGGGATTGGATAAATAACATCATGACTATAGCCAAGCTGAAGTTGAACATTATTACCCTGTATCGATGCACGATACCCAACACCAACCAATTGAAGTGTCTTGGAAAAACCATTGGACACACCTTCAATTAAATTATCGGCGAGTGTACGTTGCATGCCCCACATAGAACGGGCCCTTTTTGTTTCACCAACAGGTAAAACTGTAATTTTGCCATCTTCTAGTTTCACATCAACATCATCGACAAAAGTCATCGATAATTCACCCTTGGAACCCTTAACCACAAGGTCCTTACCATTTAAATTTGCTTCTACACCTTTCGGCACAGCAACTGGTTTTTTGCCAATTCTAGACATAGATACTATCCTTAGAATACTGTGCAGATGATCTCGCCACCAACATTCTGAGCACGAGCCTCAGAATCGGAAAGAACACCTTTCGGGGTTGAAACAATAGAAATACCAAGGCCATTTCTAATCCGTGGCAAATCTGCAACGGAAGAATAAACCCGAAGACCAGGCTTTGATACGCGTTTAATTTCGCGAATAACCGGACTTCCTTCATGATATTTCAGCTCAATATTGATCTGTGGCTTACCGCTATCATCTTGCAAGCGGTTATAACCACGGATATAGCCTTCACGTTCCAATACATCAAGAACTCTTTGACGCATATTAGACGCAGGCGAACTAACAGTTTGTTTATTAACACGTTGACCATTACGGATTCGTGTAAGCATATCTGCTAGAGGATCACTCATCGACATCTGTCTGTCCTCCTTACCAGCTCGATTTCACAACACCGGGAAGATAGCCTGTTGAGGCCAAATCACGGAATGAAATACGAGACATTTTAAATTTACGATAATAACCACGAGGGCGACCCGTTACCTGACAACGATTGCGCAAACGTGTTGCCGCACCGTTTCTAGGTAATTTCGCCAGTTTCAGACGCGCCATATACTGTTCTTCAAAAGACAGTTCTGGATTAACCGCGGCCTTTTTCAATGCGACCCGTTTTGCAGCAAATTTTACCACCATACGCTCGCGTTTCATGTTCTTTTCTATAGAACTTGTTTTAGCCATATCAAATTTCCCTGTCTATTATTTATGGAACGGCATCTGAAAACCAGTCAGAAGCGATCTTGCTTCATCGTCTGTTTTCGCTGTCGTACAAATGATAATATCCATTCCCCGCGTATCATCTACATCATCGTAGGCAATCTCAGGAAACACCAATTGTTCTTTCAGACCAAGGGCATAATTACCCCGACCATCAAAACTGGTTGGCTTTACGCCGCGAAAATCGCGAACACGAGGCAACGCAATTTGAATCAGCCGATCCAAAAATTCATACATCCGATTACCCCGAAGTGTAACCTTACATCCAATTGCCATTCCTTCACGTAATTTGAAGGTCGCAACGGATTTTTTTGCCATAGCCATAACGGGTTTCTGACCAGAAATCTTAGTCATTTCTTCAACAGCTTTTTTGATTTTCTTGCTGTCGCCAACGGCTTCGCCGACACCCATATTAATGACTATTTTATCAAGGCGAGGAATCTCCATCACATTGGTAAAATTAAATTCTTTTTGCAAATTGGCACGAACTTCACTTTCGTAAACTTCCCGCAAACGAGGACGATAAGCAGCCATTAGATTACCTCCCCTGATGCTCTTGAAACACGAGCTTTATTGCCTTTTTCATCAATTTTATAACCTGCTTTGGTTGCCTTACCAGATTTTGGATCAATAAGAGCCAGATTTGAAATATGAATTGACGCCTCTTTGGTTTTAATACCGCCTTCTTCAGTCTGGGTTTGACGCGTATGACGTTTCACCAAATTGATACCTTGAACAATGGCACGTTCTTCTGACGGAATCATCTTTGTGATCTCGCCTTTTTTGCCTTTGTCCTTGCCGGTTAGAACGATGACTTCATCGCCCTTTTTAATTTTAAATTTTGCGCTAGCCATTACAGCACCTCCGGTGCAAGAGAGATAATTTTCATGTGATTAGCTGCACGGAGTTCACGTACCACAGGACCAAAGATACGCGTACCAATGGGCTCATTCTGTTTATTGATCAGAACGGCAGCGTTCCCATCAAATCGAATGGCCGTTCCATCAGAACGTTGAATATCTTTTTTTGTGCGCACGATAACAGCACGATGCACCTGACCTTTTTTCACTTTGCCGCGTGGAATTGCTTCCTTTATACTCACGACAATGATATCGCCGACGCTGGCTACTCTACGATGAGAGCCACCGAGTACCTTGATACACTGAACTCGGCGAGCGCCTGAGTTATCGGCTACGTCAAGATTGGTTTGCATTTGAATCATTGGCTTATTCCAACTTTATTACATTACATTTAAAAACGCCTAACTTAAGCGTTTCCGACGACTTTCCAACTTTTATTCTTGGAAATAGGACGACATTCTTCGATACGAACAGTATCGCCCACTTTACTTTCATTGTTTTCATCATGTGCATGATATTTCTTCGTACGACGCACAACTTTCTGAAGCAATGGATGTTTGATGCGTCGCTCCACAAGAACGACAACAGTTTTGTCATTTTTATCGCTTACGACCTCACCTTGCAGAATACGTTTAGGCATTTTTAGCACCCTTTTCTGATAAATTTAGTATTGTGCGGACGCGGGCAATATCCCGACGGACCAACCGCACACGTGCGGTATTCTCTAGCTGGGCAGTTGCCCTTTGAAACCGCAGATTGAACTGTTCTTTCTTCAAATCAAGAAGCATGGAATTTAGCTCATCAACCGTCTTATTGTTAAGTTCTGATGCTTTCATCTCAAACACTCCTATACTTCGCCAAGACGCGTAACAAAACGCGTTGCGATTGGTAATTTTGCAGATGCACGCTCAAAAGCTTCTCGTGCAATATCAAGCGGCACACCATCCATCTCGAACATAATACGGCCAGGTTTTACGCGGCATGACCAATATTCAATAGATCCCTTACCTTTACCCATACGGACTTCGTTTGGTTTCTTTGAAACGGGGACATCAGGAAAAATTCTGATCCACACCTTACCTTGACGTTTAATATGACGTGTCATGGCACGACGAGCCGCTTCAATCTGGCGCGCTGTAATTCTTTCTGGTTCTAACGCCTTTAGACCACAGGAACCAAAAGTGAGAGAAGTCCCTCCCTTTGCAGCCCCTTTAATGCGGCCTTTATGCGCTTTGCGAAATCTTGTTTTCTTCGGTTGAAGCATAATTTTTACCTCGCATTCCGTGGAGCTTTTGCAGGACGAGAAGGTCTAGCACCATCCCTACCCGCATTACCACCGGAACTCTTCTGCTGTTCATTGATACGGTTATCACGTGCCATTGGATCATGTTCCATGATCTCGCCCTTGAATATCCATACCTTTACACCAATGATACCATAAGGTGTCTTGGCTTTACTTTCGGCATAATCAATATCAGAACGAAGCGTATGAAGCGGCACACGACCTTCACGGTACCATTCGGTACGAGCGATTTCTGCACCACCCAGACGACCTGCTGTGTTGATCCTGATACCAAGTGCCCCAAGGCGCATTGCGCTTTGCATAACACGTTTCATGGCACGACGGAAGGCAACACGACGCTCCAACTGTTGAGCCACATTATCCGCAACAAGCTGAGCATCAATCTCGGGCTTACGTGTTTCAACAATATTCAAGCTCACATCAAGCGCAACAGTCATAGAAGCAATAGCTTTGCGCAATTCTTCAATATCCGCACCTTTTTTGCCGATAATAACACCAGGACGTGCGGAATATATAGTCACACGAGCCTTTTTAGCGGGACGCTCAATAACAACACGACTTACGGCTGCTGGTTTGAGTTTTTCCATCAGATACTCACGAATTTTAAGATCTTCATGAAGTAGCTTTGAATATTCAGTACCACCAGCATACCAACGACTATCCCAAGTACGATTGATGCCAAGACGAAGACCGATTGGATTAACTTTTTGACCCATTATGCTAGCTCCTCGACTTCACGAACCTTAATCCGTATCTGACTGAATGGTTTCAAAATTTTGCCTGTCCGTCCACGGGCACGTGGGCGAAAACGTTTCATGACAAGTGACTTGCCTACGCTTGCCTCTGCAACCACAAGACGATCTACATCAAGACCATGATTGTTTTCCGCATTGGCAATAGCAGATTGAAGTACACTTTTTACATCACCGGCGATACGGCGTTTAGAGAAAGTAAGATCCGCAAGGGCGCGTTCAACTTTCTTGCCACGAATTAGACCAGCGACAAGATTTAACTTGTCAGGGCTGATACGAACCATTTTGCATGTTGCAATTGCTTCATTGTCTGCTACGCGGCGGGGTGTTTTTTTCTGACCCACGGTTTCTACCTCTTCTTCGCTTTTTTGTCTGCGCCGTGACCATAATAGGTACGGGTCGGTGCGAATTCACCAAGCTTATGACCAACCATATCCTCTGTTACATAAACAGGAATAAATTTATGGCCATTATGAACATTAAATGTTTGTCCGACGAACTGTGGTAAAATTGTTGACCGACGAGACCAAGTCTTAATCGGTGTATTTTTGCCGGAATCTGTCATTGCTTCTGATTTCTTAAGCAAATGAAGATCGACGAACGGACCCTTCCATACTGAACGTGCCATTTGTCTCTAGCCCTTCTTACGTTCGTGACGTGATCGTACAATAAAACGATCTGTCGACTTATTACTGCGTGTACGCTTACCTTTGGTAGGTTTGCCCCAAGGTGTCACAGGATGACGACCACCAGAAGTACGCCCTTCACCACCACCATGTGGATGGTCAATCGGGTTCATGGCAACACCACGAACCGACGGGCGCTTTCCGAGCCAGCGATTACGGCCAGCTTTTGCCAGTTTAATATTCTTATGATCTGGATTTGATACAGCACCAATTGTTGCCATACAGCTCGAAGGAACATAGCGTTGCTCTCCAGAAGCCAAACGAATAAGAATTTGTGAACGGTCACGTCCTGTTACCTGCACATAACCACCTGCGGAACGGGCAATTTGACCACCCTTCTTTGGTTTCATTTCTACGTTATGGACGATAGAACCAACGGGAACACTATAAAGCGGCATTGCATTACCGGGTTTCACATCAACCTTTTCGCCAGCAATAACTTTGTCACCAACGCTTAGTCTTTGTGGGGCAAGAATATAAGATTGCTCACCATCGGTATATTCAATCAAAGCAATAAAAGATGTTCTATTCGGATCATATTCCAAATGAAGAACCGTTGCTTCCATGTCCCATTTTTGCCGTTTAAAGTCAACAATACGGTAAGTGCGTTTATGACCACCCCCACGACGACGAGCCGTGATGCGTCCATTATTATTACGACCACCTGATTTTGTTAAACCCTCTGTTAAGGCCTTAACAGGTTTTCCGCTCCAAAGGTCAGACCGATCAACCTGCACCAATCCACGCTGACCTGGGGATGTTGGATTATATGTTTTTAACGCCATAGTCCTATACTCCCGTCGTCACATCAATGGATTGACCTTCAGCCAGTCTAACCATTGCTTTTTTATAATCGTTCCTGCGGCCTTTAACACCTTTGAAACGCTTTGTTTTTCCTTTGACACGGATTGTATTGACATCCTGAACCTTAACATCAAACAGTCCCTCAACAGCCGCCTTAATTTGTGGCTTAGTCGCCGCCAAAGGTACCCGAAAGACGATCTGGTTATACTCAGACAACATCGTTGTTTTTTCCGTGATCACAGGGCCAAGGATGGTATCATAATGTTTGATATCCGTCATTTTAGCCTCTCCATCAAACTTACGACTGCCGCTTTCGTTAGAACCAATTTCTCAGCACGTAAAATGTCATAAACATTTGCGCCCTGCGTTGGCAACACATCAACATAAGGAATGTTGTTAGCAGCAAGTAAAAAGTTTTTATTAATTTCTGCACCATCAATAAAAAGTGCACTCTTTAGACCCAATTTAACCAATTTGGCTTTCAGATCTTTTGTCTTGGCATCTTTAAGATCCATATTCTCAAGAACAATAAGATTGCCGTTAGCTAATTTCGAAGACAAGGCTGTTTTCAGACCAAGGCTTCTAATTTTCTTTGGTAAATCAATCGCATGAGAACGAACAACAGGTCCAAATGCACGGCCACCACTGCGGAATTGACCCGCCTTACCAGAACCATGACGCGCTGAACCGCCGCCCTTTTGCTTACCAATACGTTTTGTTGAACCGCTTGTTTCGCCCCGTGTCTGAACCTTATGCGTTCCTGCACGGCGTTTTGCTAGCTGCCATACCACAACACGCTGAAGAATGTCTGCACGCTCTGGCAATGCATAGATGGCATCATCCAGATCAACATCGCCGGCACGCTTGGCATCAAGTGTAATTACTTCGGCTTTCATCGCTTATTCCTTACTCTCTTCAGCAGTTTCTGCTGATGCTTCTACGGGGGCCGCTTCTTGGCTCGCCGCTACCCGAACAGCACCCGGATAAGGTCTATCCGCATGCGCCGCCTTTTTTGCAGCATCATTAATCAGAACCCAACCATTTTTTGAACCAGGGATTGCACCTTTAATAAGGATCAAACCTTCGTCCATGTCTGTTGCGACAACTTCAAGGTTAAGAATAGTTTTACGTTCGTCACCATAGTGACCCGCCATTTTCTTACCTTTGAACACACGACCTGGATCCTGACATTGTCCGACAGAACCATGCGACCGATGAGAAACAGACACACCATGTGATGCCCGAAGACCACCAAAGTTATGACGTTTCATCGCACCCGCAAAACCTTTACCCTTAGAGGTACCGGTTACGTCTACTATCTGACCTGCAACAAAATGCTCGACCGTTAATTCTGCTCCAACATCAATAAAAGCATCATCTGAAATACGGAATTCAGCAATTTTCGCCTTTGGTTCAACATTGGCCTTAGCAAAATGACCGCGCATTGGTTGCGATGTTCTGCTTACCTTGGCTTTACCCACGCCCAACTGAAGCGCATTGTAGCCATCTTTCTCGGTTGTCTTATGGGTAACAACCTGACAATTATCAACATGCAGTACGGTAACGGGAATATGAATTCCGCCTTCCGCAAAAACACGTGACATGCCCATTTTTTTAGCAATAAGTCCTGCACGCATTTTATTAACCCTGCAATTTAATTTCAACATCAACACCAGCTGCAAGGTCGAGCTTCATCAGCGCGTCCACAGTTTGCGGTGTTGGCTCGACAATATCCAAAAGACGTTTAAATGTACGTATTTCGAACTGTTCACGAGATTTCTTATTCACATGCGGTGACCGCAAAACAGTGAATTTTTCAATCTGTGTTGGCATAGGGATAGGGCCGCGTATGCTTGCGCCTGTCCTTTTAGCTGTATTTGCAATTTCACTTGCAGCCTGATCTAGAATACGGTGATCAAAAGCTTTTAGGCGAATGCGAATATTTTGTGATTCCAACATAATTTTTACGCAAGCCTTATCAACCTGCGCTCCTAAATCTATTATTCAATAATGCTTGCAACGACGCCGGCGCCCACAGTACGGCCACCTTCACGGATCGCAAAACGAAGTCCTTCATCCATCGCAATCGGACAGATCAACTCAACATTAACCGTCACATTGTCGCCAGGCATAAC
>JAIOYI010000014.1 GCA_021741205.1 Emcibacter sp. | reverse complement strand
ACAATGTCAAAGAACAAAAAAACACCACAAAGGCCCGATCCATCAATCCTCTCAGATTTCAATCAGCGGCCTCCGCCGTGTTCGTGAAGCGGGTTATAGGCACTTCATACTTACTTGTAAATAAGAAAATTATATTTTTTTTACTATTTCTGTTTTTTTCTGTTTTTTTAAATAACCTAGTGCCAAATTTCGCCTCTCAATAGCGGTAAACACTATATCACAGAAGGCTAAGCGATAACAATAGCAGCAAATCCTAATATTCCTATGTTGGAAAAATACATGCCACAACAACGTATTAGATCAATAAATATTGTTGTTATTTCAGGACAACCGAGCCCCATGATGTGTTAATTCACACGACTCATAGTATTTTGTAATATCCGATACCAATCAAGCCGTCGTTATATAAGTCATCAATGCTTCAGATTCGGCTTTGGTTTCAGCCATACGCTGTTTTACGACATCGCCGATGCTTATCATGCCCACAACATTACCCTCATCCACAACGGGCAGATGCCGAACGCGCCTACTGGTCATTTGTTCCATAACCTTTTCCATATCGTCATCAAGAGAACAGGTATAAACGCTTTCTGTCATAAAGTCTGATACGAGGCCCTCCATGATAGAGGCGCCGTGCTTTGCAAGTGCAATAACGATATCCCGCTCTGAGAGGACACCGCACATACGCCCCTTACTTTCACACACCAAAACGGCACCAATTTTATTTTCTCTCAATTTTCTAGCAACTTCCAACAAACTGTTTTCTGGTGATACCGATATAATAGCATGCCCCTTAGACTGAAGAACATTTCTAACGTACATGTAACCTCCTATTGATTAAAAAATAACGAGCGCCTTTCGGCAAGATCCCACTGATCCTATATACTTGATAGGATTAGACCTTGTGCTTTATTATAAACGAAAATTTGTCCCCATACGACAAAAAAACGAGTCATTATAAACTCTATGTCATAATAATCTTATGTTAACTTAGAGGTTTCTTCAGATTAGCATAGATCCAGCCCTGTAAAAAATGTAGCGATTCATACCTTCTCAGAAATAATTCATACATGCTTCCAAGCCAAAATAGAACTCTATTAAAAACCAAATAACAGGGATATTGCCCCATATATTGAAATTCGGATATCTCAAAGCCCTGTTCCTGAGCCAACGTCATAATTTTTTTTCTCGTATTACATGTATAGGCCGTTGGGAATGTATCTTCCTCATTTCGACCTTCCACCGCCTTAACAATGGAAGCATGAAACCGATTGGGTATGATATGAGCAATTATTGAAGCATAATCATAAAAATTTGCCGTAAGGAAAATAAAATGTCCTCCTGGTTTTAGAATGCGGAACACTTCCTTATAGGCCTTCGACGGTTCTGTAATATGCTCCATAACGCTTCTGCAGAACACTAGATCCACACTATTACTCTCAATAGAATGCATATTAACAATATCATTGTTATAAAATTCAATACCATCAATATTTTCTGTGAACGCTATGACTTCCGTTCCTATAAGTCGCTTTGCACGGCCTATATATTTTTTTAATACGGGTGCTGTTCTACCACATCCAATATCCAAAATGGTTGATTTCTTATCAATAAAACTGTCAATCTGCTTCTCATAATATTGATACGAATGATCCCCATAAGGAAAATACTTAACCATCGTATCTTGGACTGTTGGAAATTTTAGTGTCGCCATTAACAATTCCCTATTTAATATTTCTAGAATTGCCCTAAAAACTAGACAATAAGCCATAGCAACATATCACATTATAACATAAAATTCAAAATGAGGCTTAATAGAATACATATGAAAATATTTATTTATAAAATATATGGACAAATGCCTTGTTTTTGTCTCAAAAACATCAGAAAACAATTATCATGACAAATATTACAAGTTTCATATTTAAAGCCTGCCGCTATGAACCAGAAAATGGAATGGCTTTTCTTGACTATGCCTATTCATCTGGGCAGACCTTTACCGAAACAATAACATTTCCAAAAGCCAAAACCACATTCACCAATGACGAACAGTATGTCCTAAACAAGCTTTTAAAAAAAATGCATTTGGCCGCAGGGATTAGTTATTACAAGGCCTATTGTCCGCCAAAAATTATTCTTGAGAATCAGAAAATATCTCGGGATGAGGCTGAATTTTTTAATAAATTTTATCTGTTGGGTCTTGGTGAATTTTCCGTTGAAAACAAGCTTGACCTACGCACTGTTATTCATTTTCCAGCCTTAAGTACAGACAAACCCACACCCGTCACCTTACCCTTATCCAAAATAAATGTGGTTCCCATTGGGGGCGGAAAAGATTCACTCGTCAGCTTAGAAATATTACGTCAGGCTGCACGACCCTTCAGGCCCATTGCCATCAATGCAGGTCCACCAATATTAGACGTTATTAAAAGCGCGCATGCCCTTGATCCCATTCTCATTACCCGAAAAATAGATCCCACCTTATTTCACTTAAACAAACAGGGTGCCTATAATGGCCACGTCCCCATTACGGGCATATTATCCTTTATCATGGCCTTTGCCTCGATTTTATATGACTATGACACGGTCATCATGTCCAATGAACAATCGGCAAACGAGGGTAATATGGTGCAAAATGACATTATCATAAACCATCAATACAGCAAATCACTTGAGTTTGAGGAAGATTTTAGCAACTTTATAAAAGATCATATCCTTAAAAATTTTCAATATTTTTCTCTCCTAAGGCCCCTATCAGAGAGCGGTATTGCAGCCCTATTTGCAAAAGAGCCTAAATATTTCCGAACCTTCAAAAGCTGCAACAGAAATTTTCACATTGACACGAATGTGCGAAAATATGGGTGGTGTTGCGACTGTCCGAAATGCCGTTTTGTTTTTCTGGCTCTTGCTCCCTTTATTGATAAAACGGAAATGACCCATATTTTTGGCCAAAATATGTTGGATGATGTGAGCCAAAAAGAGGGTTTTAGGGAATTGCTCGGCCTTAAAGGTCACAAACCCTTTGAATGCGTAGGAGAAATTGGCGAATGCCGCATGTTGCTCAAAAGCCTTAGCCTGATACCCTACTGGCAGAAGGATAGTATTGTGGCGGACCTTTCCCCTGAAATAAATGAAAATGCCCTGTCTTTACAAGAATTAAAAGACATCTCCTTAACAAAATTTACGGCCCATAATGTCCCTGCTGAATTTGAGAGAATGCTTGATGACTATATCAGATCTTAACCATAAAAGGATCGCTATATGGGGACTGGGCAAAGAGGGTCTGGAAAGTTACCGTTATATCAGGTCACATTTTCCCCATAAAAAAATAATACTTATTAACCAAAATTATCCTGAAACGCTACCTCATGATAATAATATCCATTTTATGCTTGAGGCAGATATTAAAGAACAAATCAATATGATTGACGTGGTGATTAAATCACCGGGAATAAGCCTTTATCATCCTTTGGTCAAAATTTTTGATCACCATAACATAGACATCACATCGGCAACCAACCTTTGGTTCTCCCTGCCCCGCACAGCAACCACCATTGCCATCACAGGCAGCAATGGCAAAAGCACCACAAGCAGCCTTCTTGCCCATATTCTAAACGGCATGGGATATCAGACCGAACTTGGTGGCAATATAGGAACCCCCCTTTTAAGTCTTTCCACAAAGGCTGAATATTACGTTATAGAGTTGAGCAGCTATCAAACAGCCGATCTTAATTCTGCGCCGGATATTGCCGTGCTGCTTAATTTATTTCCAGAACATATCCAATGGCACCAAAGCCATATGCAATATTACAAGGACAAAACAAATTTGATGAGGGTTGGAGCCAAAATCAATATATTCAATAAAACAGATCCCATAACATCTGAAATTATCCCCCAAATTCCTGAAAATAGCTTATGGTTTAATGATGATAAGGCGCTGCACACGGACGGGGAATTTATTCTATCTGATCATGATATTTTAGGCGCTGTTACGAATATATCACTTCTTGGCAGCCATAATTATGAAAATATTTGTGCAGCCCTCACAGTATGTGCAGCACTGCGGCTTGATTTGAAAAAATGTTTCAAATTGGCCGCCGCCTTTTCCGGTCTAGCTCACCGTCTTGAAAATTTAAACATAAACGGCTCCCATATCTATATTAATGACAGCATTTCCACCACACCAGAGGCCACTATCGCCGCCTTGAAATGCTTTAAGGGTCACAATATTACGGTTTTGCTTGGCGGACAAGACAGACAACAGAATTATTCGAGCCTCGTACAATATATCAAAAAACATCCTGAAATAAACCTTATCACCGCCTATGAAACCGGACCTATTATAGATAAGGTTGTGAAAGAGGCCAAAATACAGAATTCATTATATACCGCACTGAATTTGCAGGATGCCGTAAGTCAGGCCAAGAAAATCACGCCAAAGGGCGGTATTATTTTGCTTAGTCCCGCCGCACCAAGTTATGATGGCTTCAAGAATTTTGAACATAGAGGCCAGATATTTAAAGAATTAAGTCAGCAAGAATAATAAAAAATATTTTTCATACCAACCACAGATTATTAACTATTCAACAATAATTTAAATAATATGTTAAACCATAAATAATGTTCATTAACAGAGTTAATCGCTTGAATTTTTCAAAAGCCTTCATACCGATCATTATAGCAATAGCGGCTGCGCTTATTGCTATCATTGTAAGTTCAAGCATTACCAATAATGATCTGAAGAAAAAATACCATACATTATCCATACAGTCTGTGGAACGGAATCTAAAAAACTTACAAGACTTTCAGGAAAGCATGGTTCTGGATTATGCCGAATGGGGGTTGGCTTTTGAGAAAGTTACCTTTGAAGATGATACAGCGTGGTTTAGTTACAGCATAGGAGATAGCAGTCTACTGCTTAAAGATAAAATTCATGGCATCGCTCTCATTAAAAACAATGGAAAAATCGCAGCCCAACAATACAAAAATAACAATGCGGTTTATGCCATGTCTAAAAAAATTCTCGAAGGGGATTTTAGCCAAATCAAGCAAGAATTATTAAAAGATACATCATCAATACCCACGGTCAAAACAATTTATAAGAACATAAATGGCACGCCAGCGCTCTTAAGTTTTTCAGCCTTAACCCATCCAGACCCCAACGCTTATTCAGATTTTCCAAAAGAGAACCGAGATTTTCTTTTATTCTGGACAATATTAACCCCAGATTTACTCTCCCAAATGGCAGAAACGCTTCGTATAAAAAATCTAATGATAACATCTGAAATATCTTCGGATAATTTGACCTTATATAATGATCAAGGGCAGCCATTATCGCAGTTAAAATGGTCATTATCAGAAGAAGCAAAAAATCCGCTGTCTTTATACCTTTATACAAGTCTTACGATGTTCTCTCTCCTTATTGTGGTAAGTTATTTTTCATATTCCAAAATTAGCGATCTAATTCGCCAATTGAATCAAGCCCGTGAACATGCCGAAACAGGTCACAAAATTAAATCAGAGTTTCTGGCCACCATGAGCCATGAACTTAGAACCCCCCTAAATTCTATCATTGGCTTTTCCGATATTCTCGCTCTTGACACAAAAGAAAGTCTCAATGAGAGACAATATGAATATATTGGACATATTCAGTCCAGCGGCAAGCATCTTTTGACTATCATTAATGAAATCCTTGATATGTCCAAAATTGAGGCGGGTAAATACGACCTTTATGAAGAGGAAATGAATCTTAAAAACACCCTTACTCAATCTGTAATTTATCTGGCTAAGGCCGCAGAAGACAAAAATATTACCCTTATCAAACAATTGCCTGACCTTATGAATGAATTTATGGGCGATGAAAAGGTTATACGTCAACTGATATTAAATCTTTTGAGCAATGCCATAAAATTCACCCCAGAGGGTGGCACCGTTACTGTGGGTTGCAAAACCACAAAGAAAGGCACGATAGAAATTTTTGTATCCGATAATGGTATTGGAATATCACCAGAAAAAATCAATATCATTACAGAACCTTACCTACAGGATCAAGACCATAAAACCCGCAGCCATCAAGGCACTGGTCTTGGTCTTGCCATTTCAAAAGCCTTTGTGGAAATGCATCAAGGTACAATGAATATAGAAAGCGCCCTTAATGTGGGAACGACCATCACCATCACCTTCCCCGCCTCCCGTGTCTTGCCCGAGATGATCTAGCAAAATAAGTTTTGTTTAAAAACTTCGTTGTCATATAACTTTAACTTGATTCATCTCCATGTTTCTGAATAATTTAATATTATAATATAATCACAAAAGGATATAGCGTCTTGACGGTCAGAATTGCAATAAATGGGTTTGGCCGAATGGGGCGACTGGTTTTACGAGCGGCCTTTGATCGACCGGAATTTGAATTTGTTCTGATCAATGAAAAATCTGGTGATGCCAAAACTGCGGCTCATCTTCTTGAATTTGACAGCATCCATGGTCGTTGGAATAAAGAGATCAAACCCTATGATCATGGTCTTTTTATCGAAAAACATTTTATCCCCATCAGCCATTACGATAAAATAGAAGACATGGATTTGCCTAATGTGGATATTATGCTGGACTGTTCGGGTGCTTATCGCACGATGGATAAACTTAACCAATATCTGGAAAAAGGCGTTAAGAAAGTCATTGTAGCGGCACCTGTAAAAGACGGCGCCTTAAATATTGTTATGGGGGTGAATGACAAACTTTATGATACCAAACGGCATCACATCATCACCAATGCATCCTGCACCACAAATTGCTTGGCACCTGTGGTCAAGGTCATTCATGAAAATATCGGGATCAAGCATGGGGTCATTACCACAATTCATGATGTCACCAATACCCAAGTGATTGTTGATACAGCGCATAAAGATCTCCGTCGGGCCAGATCATGTCTCACCTCTCTTATCCCTACAAGCACGGGATCGGCCACCGCAATCACTTTGATTTATCCCGAACTTAAGGGAAAATTAAACGGTCTTGCTGTCAGGGTTCCCCTTCTGAATGCCTCGCTGACCGATTGTGTTTTTGAAGTCGACCGAAAAACCACTGTTACAGAAGTGAATAAACTTTTTCAAGACGCCTCACAAACTTATCTGAAAGATATTCTAGGTTATGAAAGTCGCCCGCTTGTATCTGTTGATTATGTCAATGATCCCCGTTCCTCGATCATTGATGGGCTTTCAACGATGGTGATTGATGATACACAGGTTAAAATACTCGCTTGGTATGACAATGAATGGGGTTATGTGTGCCGCATGGCTGAACTCGCCCAAAAAATTACCCAGACTTTATAAAAATGCAGCAAAATGAAAAAAAAATTGCCCTGTCACCAACCCATCAATATGGTATTGTAACAGCGGCCTACTGGGCATTTACCCTAACAGACGGCGCATTACGCATGCTCGTACTGCTTCATTTTCATACCCTTGGTTATTCGCCTCTACAGCTTGCCTCACTATTTTTACTCTATGAAATATTTGGCGTTATCACCAATATAATGGGTGGTTGGCTTGGCGGTCGGGTTGGTCTGAATAAAACCCTCAATCTTGGTCTTATGATACAAATTATTGCGGTTTTGTCTTTATCATTGCTCAATAGCAGTTGGGCACCTGTGATGGCGGTTCCTTTTGTCATTGCGGTGCAAGGCTTGTCTGGTATTGCCAAAGACTTTACCAAGATGAGCGCCAAAAGCGCCCTAAAATCAATTTTACCAGAAAACCAGAATACCCGACTCTTTCGGTGGGTTGCGCTTTTGACAGGGTCCAAAAATACCTTAAAGGGAGTGGGGTTTTTTATGGGCGGCTTGATGCTAAATCTGATGGGATTTTCCCTATCCTTATGGGTCATGGCAGGACTTCTTGGTCTGATCATGGTCTTTACCATAATATTTCTGTCTCATAGCCTTGGTCGCACGAAAGAAAATGTTGCCTTAAAAGATATATTCTCAAAAAGTCGGGAAATAAATCTGTTATCCTTGGCACGGTTATTTTTATTTGGTGCAAGAGATATCTGGTTTGTCGTCGCCCTGCCCTTGTTTCTCTATGATGTGGCGGGATTTAGTTTCTCCGAGGTCGGGGGACTTATGGCGCTTTGGGTGATCGGGTATGGCATTGTTCAATCCCTTACGCCAATGATCATCAAGAAATCTTCCGATGGCAGAAGTCTTGAAGTACGTGAGAATAAATTTTGGATTTTTATTCTAACATTACTGCCCTTTATGATCGTTATTGCCCTGAAATCAGAATTTTCAGAGACTTATATTATTCTTTATGGACTTGCTCTATTTGGTATCGTCTTTGCCATAAATTCCACCCTTCATTCCTACCTTATACTGGCCTTTACCCATGATGACCATATTGCCCTTAATGTGGGCTTCTATTATTCCGCCAATGCGGTGGGTAGGCTCATAGGCACCATATTATCAGGTCTAATTTATCAAATGGGCGGACTTCTGGCCTGTCTAATTGGATCCGGTATTATGCTGAGCTTTGCTCTTATTTTTAGTCTTCTCATTTCCCCTAAAAGTAAATTAAAACGATCGTTTTGATTAGACTTTTCCTGTTAAGTTGTGGCACAATAGCATTAATAAATTAAAAGGGAAAAAATATGCTTGGACTCATGCAAAATCGGCAACTGCTTATTTCAACTGTCTTAGAACATGCGGCACATTATAATCATGACTGTGAAGTCGTCACAAAGGCCGTGGAGGGCGGTATCCACAGAACAAGCTATGGTGAAATTGCCAAAAGAGCCGCAAAAATAGCCCATGCCTTAACAAAGATGGATATCAAGATCGGCGATTGTGTAAGCTCCCTTGCTTGGAATACATACCGCCATCTTGAATTATATCTTGCGGTACCGTCAATGGGAGCCATATTAAACACTGTTAATCCTCGGCTTTTTCCAGAGCAGTTGACTTATATTATTAATCATTCGGACGCTAAGATATTATTTCTTGATCTGACTTTTGTTCCTCAGATAGAGGCTCTATATGACCAATTTTCGCAGGTGAAGCAATTTATCATCATGACAGATGCGGCCCATATGCCAAAAACGACGCTACCCAATGTTTTATGTTATGAAGATATGATTGCCGAAGAACCAGATCATTTCGACTGGCCCGAATTGGATGAAAACAGTGCTGCTGGGCTTTGTTATACATCGGGCACGACGGGAGAACCAAAGGGTGTTCTCTATAGTCACCGCAGCAACATACTCCACAGCTATAGTATATGCTGCAAAGACAACATAGGACTTTGCGGCAATGACGTTGTTATGCCAGTTGTCCCCATGTTTCATGTCAATGCTTGGGGAACACCCTATGCTGCGGCCATGGCAGGCAGCAAACTTGTTCTGCCTGGTGCCGATATGACGGGGGAGAATTTCTATAACCTCATTAAGAATGAAGGATGCACCGTGACGCTCGGTGTTCCGACTATCTGGCTTGCGCTCCTACAATATGTCGGCACATTGGGTGAGGTGGATTTATCAACCCTCCCCATCGAAAGATTTGTTATCGGCGGTTCTGCTGCTGCCCCTAGCTTGATTGAAAATCTGGAAAAAACCTTTGGGGCATCGGTTCTTCATGCGTGGGGAATGACAGAAACAAGCCCGCTGGGAACGGTTAATCGGCCTTTGAGAAAATATGGTAATTTTTCAGAAAAAGAAAAAATGGCCATCAAAGTCAAACAGGGACGACCTCAATTTGGCGTAGAATTGAAAATTGTAGATGATGACGGCAATGAACTTCCCCGTGACGGCAAAGCCTTTGGTCGACTCATGATCCGAGGGCCATGGGTTGCCAATGCCTATTTCAAACAGCCCGATCTTAATATTCTGGATAAAGAGGGTTATTTTGATACAGGTGATGTCTCGACGCTGGATCAGGACGGCTATATGACCATTGTTGATCGTTCAAAAGACGTCATCAAATCGGGTGGTGAATGGATTTCATCTATAGATCTTGAGAATGTGGCCACTGGGCAGCCCGATGTTGCAGAAGCGGCTGTTATTGGCATTGCACATCCAAAATGGCAGGAACGCCCCCTGCTTATTATTGTCCCTAAAGACGGAAAATCCCCAACCAAAGAAGATATCTTAAATTATCTGGACGGAAAAATTGCCAAATGGTGGACACCAGACGATGTGGTTTTTATTGACAAAATGCCCCACACAGCCACAGGAAAAACCCAAAAGCGTGATCTTCGGGAAATGTTCAAGGATTTTAAATTTAAAAGCTAGAATGGTGGGCGATACAAGATTTGAACTTGTGACCTCTTCGATGTCAACGAAGCGCTCTACCCCTGAGCTAATCGCCCTACTGTACAGCAGGTGATGGGAGTTATAATCATTTTCCTATTTTTGGCAAGACTAAAAGAATAGAATTTTGTTCATAGCCCGTTCAGATGTTGTTTGATATACTCGCCCAAAATATGAGGTAAAGATATGCGTCCCTTTTTTCAAAAATCCTTCACCGTTCTTGGTACTGTCCTCATTTTGTCGCTGAGCGGTTGCAGCAGTGGGGTGGTCAATAACGTGACCAGATTTCATAGTCTCCCTACCCCAAAGGGTGAGACTATTGAGGTTGTTTCCCTAAACTCTGCCCTGCAAAATAGCCTTGAATTTGGCCAATATGCCGAGCTTGTGGGAAGTCGGCTTGGCGCTTTTGGCTATGTCCCGCCACAAGGCACAGCATCGGAGCTTGTGGCAAGAATAGGCTATTATATTCAAGCCTCAAACAGAATCATTGATGATGGCCCAAGATCATCCGTTGGGGTTGGCATGGGGGGCGGCAGCCATCATTCAAGCGTTGGGGTGGGCATATCCATTCCTATCGGAAATAATGAACCTAGAGTGGATTATATCCGCACCCTAACATTGGATATCATTCGCCGTGCGGACGGTATCAAGCTTTATGAGGGAAAGGTCACAAGCCAAGGTCCAGAAGGACTGCCCATGGTTATGCCAAGCCTCATAGAGGCCCTATTCCAGAATTTTCCTGACGAAAGCGGCACATCAAGCAAAGTCAGAATTGAACGTTAGACCAATTGTTCCTTGGTTTTTAAGAAACGAATATCGGGATTATCCTCTTTAACCTTGTCCAGTCGCCAAGCATTGCGGGCAAGAAAAACAGGTGAGCCGCTATGGTCTTCGGCCATATTGACCTTATTTGAATCAATAAAACTTTTAAGCTTATGCTTATCATCGCATTCCACCCAAACCGCTGTGTGTAGTGACGTATTTTCCAATCGACACGGCACGTCATATTCGGTACGAATTCGGTCAGCCATAATTTCAAATTGCAACATACCCACAACACCCACATACCATTCAGAGCCGATCGTGGGTTTAAAAACACGCGCGGCTCCCTCTTCGGCCAATTGTTGCAAAGCCCGCCCCAAATGTTTCGCCTTCATGGGATCATCTGGACGTATGGTTTGAATATATTCTGGAGCAAAATTTGGAATACCGACAAAGCGCAGATCTTCACCTTCGGTCAGACTGTCGCCGATTCGCAAATTACCATGATTTGGAATACCAAAAATATCCCCCGGCCATGCGGTTTCTGCAAGTTCACGGTCTTGGGCTAAAAACATCACAGGATTATGAAGATTAATCATTTTGCCGTCCCGCACCTGCTTTAATTTCATGCCCCGCTTGAATTGTCCCGATACCATACGAAAGAAGGCGATACGGTCCCGATGTTTGGGATCCATATTGGCCTGTATTTTAAATACAAAGCCCGTTACCTTATCCTCATAAGGGGAAACAGAACGTATGGTAGTTTTATAGGTTCCCGGAATTGGCGATCTGTTACCGATTCCTTCCAACAATTCCCGAACCCCAAAATTATTGATGGCACTACCGAAATAAACGGGGGTCATTGTTCCTTCAAGATAAGATTTTTCATCGAAATCGGGGCATAATTCACGGATCATATTCACATCTTCCCGAAGCTTGGTCAGCAGATCTTCGGGTAACAATTTATCAAGCTTTGGATCATCAATACCTTTACAGACAATACCGTCATCAGGTTTACCATTCTTAGATTTTTCAATCAAAATCAAACGGTCATTAATCAGATCATAGCATCCCTTAAAATCACGTCCCATACCAATGGGCCAAGTGGCGGGTGTTGCATCAAGGGCAAGTTCCTGCTCGATCACGTCCAAAAGAGCAAATGGGTCCATGGATTCACGGTCAAGCTTATTTACGAATGTGGTGACCGGCATATCCCGAAGGCGGCAAACTTCAAAAAGTTTACGGGTTTGTCCCTCAATCCCCTTGGCTCCGTCAAGCACCATGATGGCACTGTCCACCGCCGTGAGCACACGGTAAGTATCTTCGGAGAAATCCTCGTGCCCTGGTGTATCAAGCAAGTTAAACATGCGATTATCATATTCAAATGACATAACGGATGAGGCCACAGAGATGCCCCGCTCCTGTTCCACCTTCATCCAGTCCGATCTTGCCCGCCTTCGGTCACCCCGTGCCTTCACCTCGCCCGCCAACTGAATAGCACCGCCAAAAAGAAGCAGCTTTTCTGTTAAAGTGGTTTTCCCCGCATCGGGATGGGCAATGATGGCAAATGTCCGTCGTCTTTCGACTTCGGTTTTTAAACTGCTCATAAGAGGTTCCGTGGTTTATTAATCTGTTGCGGCGGAATTTACGCAACCCAACATAAGATGTACAGGGGAATCTTATCCCCCATAAAAAAACAGGAGGCGAGCCTCCTGTTTCTCCCATATTTAATTTTGCTGATCCTAATGATAGGCAAATGGTTTTTTGTTAAGCCCCATATACCGGTCTCTTAACAATGTCCGACGGGAAACCAAGGGGTGGTTAACACCGTTTACAATCACATAATCTGGTCTAGAGGTCACCTCAAGCGGGTCAGCGTCCCACAAAACGATATGAGCAAGTTTGCCCTTTTCAATAGAGCCCAAGGAACCCTCTACACCAAAAATTCGGGCGGGACTGATGGTAATGGCTTCTAAAGCACGTTGCCAGCTCACGCCATGTGCCACAGCAAGACCCGCCATTCGATTAATTTGAGCCGCATTGTGATTTGTTCCCATACCGTCCGATGCAATGGCAAATTCAACGCCAGCCATCTCTAACAAGGCCGCATTATGCAAACTTGCCCCTAGCTTACCAAAATTATAGGGCAAATCATCGTTGGGATAAATAACAACTGGAATTTTAGCAGCCGCCAGCTCATCCGCCACTTTCCATGCTTCGGATGCACCACTTATAATAAGGTCAAGGTTATATTTCCGCTTAAGGGCAATCGCTTGTCTAAGATCATCTTGGCTATCAAGGTTCAAAACTAATTTTTGTTTTCCTTTTACAACGCCGACCAAGGCATCCATGTTATAATGAGACAATAAAAAGTCCTTTGGACCTTCTCCTTTCATCACACGAGACCGATTTTGATCGTAATAGATAACTTGATCAAGAATAAGGCGTATTTTCCCCCATGCCACATTACGATTTCCCCCATTGGCAAGAACCGCCACCATCGGCCCCTTTGACACAAACATATCAGCATCACTGGTTAAGGAAATCACCGCAGAGGAGCCATAAAAGATTCCATCCGATTCAGAGGGTTGCGTAATGGCTGACGTAAGACCAAGCCTACGATTGTCCGCTATAACCACCGAATTAGATTTCAATCCATAACGCACATCAAATGCCGCAGAAAAATCTGATCCTTTTCCACTATGCTCATTAGAATCATCGGTCATGGAGATTTCAGACAACCCAAGTTGACTACCGCTATGCATAAAACCTGGGACAATAATTTTTCCCGTAGCATCAATTATGTCCGCATTTTCTGGTATAGTAATATTTTGTCCAACGGCCTTAATTTTACCATCTTCAATAAGAATAGTTGCATTGGTCAACATCCCCTTATCACCAAGAGTATGAACTGTTCCCCCTCTAATGGCCAATATTTTGCTCTTTTCCTGAGCCTGAACCATAGTCCCCATCAATAATGCCGCGAAAGAGGCGCCTATCAGTATTTTCAATAATAACTGTCTCATTGGTGTGCTCCTTTCTTATTTTGTCCAAGTTCAAAATCACTTTGCCAATAAGTATCAGGATCATTTCTGTCATACATCAATGCCCCATCAATAAAGACTTTCTCGGCCAATGTATAAACACTGAATGGATCGCCGCTCCAAATAACGACATCAGCCATTTTACCCGCATCAAGAGAACCCGTTTTATCGGCTATCCCGAGAGCCGTTGCCGCATTTAAAGTAATCCAACTGAAGGCTTCCGCTTTGGTAAAATTAATCCCAATTTTTGTACCGTCAGCCCATGCCTTGGCGGCATCCTGATTGAGCCGTTGAATACCATTCTCATCATCAGAATGTACAACGGCACATGCCTTGGCAGCGGCGACCATGGGAATATTTTCATCAACCCCATCAAAGGCTTCCAGCTTAAATCCCCACCAGTCAGACCACATAGCAGAACAAATTTTTTCCTCTGCCAGAATATCTGCGATTTTATAGCTTTCCACCGCATGATGAAATGTGGAAATGCTATAATTGAATTCACGAGCCATATTGATCATGGACACCATTTCATCGGCACGGTAACAATGATTATGAATTAGAATTTCACCCTTCAATACTCCCATCAAGGTATCCAGCTCTAGATCCTGTGAAGGCGCTGTTACGTCCTTGCCTGCCTTATAATCACGATTATAAGTGTCCCATTTATCCATATACTCCTGCGCTTTGATCCACGCCTTGCGATAGCCTGCCATATTAGCCATGCGGGTGGATGGACCGCCTTTTTCACCATAAACCCTTTTAGGATTTTCCCCGCAAGCCATTTTCAAGCTATAGGGTGCATCGGGAAATTTCATACCCTCCGCTGAACGGCTGGGAACATTTTTTACCGTAATGCCACGACCCCCGATTAAATTGGCGGAACCTGGTAATATTTGTAATGTTGTTACCCCACCTGCTATGGCTCTTGAAAAACCAGGATCTTGTGGCCAAACAGAATGTTCCGCCCAAACATCGGCCGTAACCGGTTTGGTTGCTTCATTGCCGTCTGACAAAGATTTATGACTTGGCGAGGCATAAACACCAAGGTGAGAATGAACATCAATAATACCTGGCGTCACCCATTTTCCCGAAGCATCAATCACTACAGCACCGTCAGGCGTTTTTAAATCTTTTCCCACGGCAACAATTTTACCTTGTTCCATCAAAACCGATGCCTGATCAATCTGATCGCCTTTTCCGGTTAGGACCGTTGCATTTTTGATTAATGTGGCAACCGAATGAAACGGTTTATAGCTGCTTGGATAAGGATCCTTATTAATGACCACGATGGGTTCGCGTTCTTTTGATTTATCCTCTTTTTTTGTCTCTGCCTGTGCCACAATGCCGCCCAAGATGAAGGTGGACACACATCCAGCAAGTGTTAAACTAAGTATTTTTTTTTGAAAGTGATTCATTTAATTCCCCGTCAGTTAAGACTTTTCTAATTTATATTTATCGCTACCAATGTGGACATTAACAAACTATTATCATAGGGTCAAACAACAAAGGATAGGAAAAACACATGAAAAGACGAAGCTTCTTCAGTACCATAGGACTTGGCGCATTTCTCGCCTCCACCATTGGCATTTCAAAGTCATCCGTGGCCTATTCAACCCATTCTGAAACAGGAAACATTGATCGGCGGTTAATAGAGCTTGGCATTATGTTGCCTGATGCTCCAAATCCCATTGCCGTCTATACCACTTTCCGAATTGTGGGAAATCTTGTGTATATTGCAGGACAAGGCCCTCTTGAATCAGATAGCCATAAGACTTCTGGCGTCGTGGGAAAGGATTTAACAACGGAACAGGGTTATCAAGCCGCTCGCCTTACGGGGCTTAATATCCTTGCAATTCTGAAAAAGGCCTGTAATGGGAATTTAGATCGTGTGGTGCAAGCCGTGCAAATCCAAGGTGTTGTACAATGCAGCGATGATTACCACGATTCACCCTTTGTGATTAACGGCGCCTCAGAGTTGTTTCGGGATGTCTTTGGAGATAGGGGACTTGCCGCAAGAGCCGCCCTTGGCACCAATGCCTTACCCGGAAATATTGCCTGTGAAATTTTATCGATCTGGGAAATCAGAATTTAAGATAAATTACCGAACGGGTGTTGCGGAAATGCGCCCACGATTTGCCCGACGATCCCGACGGGGTTGCTGTACCTGATAGGCTTGGGCACAATGTTCTGGACAATAGGGAAAAGTTGGAGCCGACGCCTCACCACAAAAATGAAAATCTGGCTCTCCCGGATGACCAATGGGCCATTTACACATTCTTTCCGTTAAGTCCAAAAGAGAGACTTTACCCGATGTTACTTTAGCTTTTACAGGTATCACCTTTTTTTCAACGGTTTTTTTAACTTTCTTTACACTATCCGTTTTAACAGGAGAAGGACGGGAAGCCAAATTCATCCGATGAGCTTTGCCAATAACAGCATTTCGTGTGACACCTTCGGCAAGTTCTTTGGCAATCTGGCTTGCACTTAGGCCCTTGTCCCAAAGCTCCCGCAATTTTGCTACACGTTCATCTGTCCATGACATAATCGAATTCCTTAAAAATAGTCGTATTTTTCTTTTTACGGCGCGTTTTCTTCTTTAAGTTCCATATTAGCGCATAAATAAGCTAATTGTCTAATCTTCTGTTTCACAAAGGTCAAGTTCCGAATGCTTGCAGTTCTCTCATTTCTGATGTAGAAAGCGGAACATTACATTATCAGCGCATTATCAGCGGTTTAATTTAAGGTTTATATATGAAAAACGGCAGCACTATTGGTCACAATCTCTCTCCTTATGGGCAGCGAAGAATCGGAACCGTAAATTGGCTGGGCGTATGGACATTATACGTGAAGGAAGTCAGGCGTTTTTTTAAGGTTGTCGGTCAGACCGTATTTTCTCCTATCATCACCACCGCCCTTTTTATGACCGTCTTTACCATAGCACTGGACAGCACTGGACGTTATGTAGGAGACGTTCCCTTTGCCCTGTTTCTGGCGCCGGGTCTTGTCATCATGGCTATTTTACAAAATGCCTTTGCCAATACTATTTCAAGCATCATGACATCAAAGATGCAAGGCAATATTATTGATCTTCTTTTGGCCCCCTTAGGCCCCAGTGAAATGACATTGGCCTTCACCCTTGCGGCGGTCACAAGGGGAATACTGGTCGGCATATCTGTTTTGGGATCAATGTTTCTCTTTACAGATATTCCCTTCCCAAATCTTTGGGCGGTATTCTATTTTGGAATATCGGCAGCCGTTATGCTGGCCTTACTCGGCATTATTGCAGGCATATGGGCCGAAAAGTGGGAACAAAGCTCCAGTATCACCAATTTTATCATTGTACCGTTATCTTTCTTGTCAGGAACCTTTTATTCCATTAAACGTCTGCCAGGAATATGGCATGATATTAGCCAGATGAATCCCTTTTTCTATCTGATTGATGGCTTTCGTTATGGCATCATTGATCATGCGGAAGGGAATCTTCTGATTGGTGCATTATATATCGCCGTATTAAATATTGCTTTATGGCTCACATGTTATCACATGCTAAAGTCAGGCTATAAATTACGCCCTTAAGAAAATTGAGATCAAAATGAAAAATAGTCGTGAAGACAAAAAGGAAGAAAATATCATTTCTGTGGTACTGCCAACCTATAACAGATTTGATATCGAAATTGATCATGGTCAGGGTGTATATGCCTATGACCAACATGATAATGAATATCTGGATTTCGGAAGTGGTATTGGCGTGAATAATCTTGGGTTCTGTCATCCAAAACTTGTAAAAGCCCTGACAGAACAGGCCTCAAAAGTCTGGCATACCTCTAATATATACCGCATAGCAGGTCAGGAAAAGCTCGCAAAACGTCTCGCTGAAAAGACTTTTGCCGATACTATGTTCTTTACCAATTCTGGTGCCGAGGCGGTTGAATGCGCCATTAAAATGGCACGAAAATATCATTATGAAAATAATGCGCCCGAACGCTATAGAATCATAACTTTTGCGGGATGTTTCCACGGCAGAACATTGGCAACCATAGCAGCCTCTGGTCAGGAAAAGCTGATCAAGGGATTTGGACCAATGCCTGATGGCTTTGACCTTGTTGACTTTTACCGTGATATGACAAAAGTTGAAAATGCCATCAGCCACAAAACAGCCGCTATAATGATTGAACCCGTCCAAGGAGAAGGCGGCATCAGACCCGTTTCCAGTGATAACCTACAGATCTTGCGAAATTTGTGTGATAAGCATGGCATCCTTCTGATTTTTGACGAAGTTCAATGTGGTATGGGCAGAACAGATAAGCTATTTGCCTATCAACATAGCAATATCAAGCCAGATATTCTCTGCACGGCAAAGGGTATTGGCGGCGGTTTTCCTCTTGGTGCCTGTCTTACCACAGAAAAAGTAGGCCGCTGTATGACAACGGGAAGCCACGGCTCCACTTATGGCGGCAATCCCATGGCGATGGCCGTGGGAAACTGTGTTCTGGACATCATTCTGGAAGATGGTTTTCTGGACCATGTGGAAAAAATGTCTTATGAACTACGCAAAGATCTGATGACGTTACGGAATAAATTTCCAGCGGTTATTAAAGTCGTCCGAGGCATTGGTTTAATGCTAGGTTTGAAGCTTTCCATAGAGCCCGCCCTGTTTGTCAAAAAAGCCTTGAAACATGGACTATTGCTTGTTGGTGCGGCAGATAATACAGTACGCTTACTACCGCCGCTGATTATTGAACAGGTTCATATTGACGAAGCCATTGAAAAGCTTGAAAAAATATGCGCAGAAATAGAGGCGGAGCTGCCCAAACCGCAGCCGATTGAAGAAGAATAAAACACAGTTTAGCGATAAATGATGAACCATTATAATATAAAAAAGCCTTTCAGACATTTTCTTGATCTTGCCGCCCTGACAAAGGAGGAAGCACGAGAAATAATTGAAAAGGCAAAAAAATTAAAGACGGCGGCGACCGAAGAAGGTCACGGGAAGGGTTTTATCCACAAGGATAGACCTTTAACGGACAAAAGTCTTGCGATGGTTTTTGAAAAGCCCTCTACCCGCACGAGAGTATCCTTTGAAATGTCCATGCACCAGCTGGGCGGTACGGCCATTGTCTTAAATGGTCATGATATGCAACTGGGTCGGGGCGAAACGATTGCGGATACCGCACAAGTTTTGTCGGGCTTTGTGGATGCTATTATGTTCAGAGCGGATAACCATGATTCTCTTCTTGAAATGGCTAAATATGCCACAATCCCCGTCATTAATGCCCTAACCGATTTCTCTCATCCCTGTCAGGTTATGGCTGATGTACTCACCTTTGAAGAACATCATGGAAGCATCAAAGGCAAAAAAATTGCCTGGTCTGGGGACGGTAATAATGTTGCGGTCTCTTGGATTCATGCGGCCATTCTCTTTGACTGTGAATTGGTTCTCGCCTGCCCGAAAGAATTCAGTCCCTCAAATGAGGTCATGCAATGGGCGCGTGATAACAAAGGCAAAGTGACCCTAACCCAAGACCCGAAAGAAGCGGCACGTGATGCAGACTGTATCATTACCGATACATGGGTTTCTATGGGTGATAAAGACGAAGAAAAAAGAATTGCTATCCTCAGCCCTTATCAGGTCAATGGGAGTTTGGTACGCCTGTCCCATAAAGACAGTCTGTTCATGCATTGTCTGCCCGCTCATCGGGGCGAAGAAGTTACCGACGAGGTTATTGACGGCCCCCATTCCGTTATTTGGGATGAGGCAGAAAACCGCCTTCACATCCAGAAAAGCATCCTGATGTGGTGTTTTGGAAAATAATATGACACCTCTTTATACAGACCATTGTCTTTCTTTTCAAATTGATGGACAGGACATCAAAGGTCGCATTATTCGACTGGACATGCCCTTAAATAAAATACTAGCTCATTATGACCATCCTGATGACGTAAAACGTGAATTGGGCAAGGCTATGGTACTGACCGCTATGCTCGGAAGCATGATGAAATTTGATGGTATCCTTACACTCCAAATAAGCAGTGACGGCATTATAAAAACCTTAATCAGTGATTTTGCAACCGATGGCAGCGGCTCTGGCGTCGTGCGGGGATATTATCGTACGGACGACGATATAAAGTCTCCAGAAATGTCCATACTTGGTCAGGGTCAACTTATGATCACCATGGATCAGGGGCAGTATATGGATCGCTATCAAGGTATCGTTAAACTTGAAGGCGGTAGCCTAAAAAAATCGGCAGAAGAATATTTTTATGCCTCAGAACAGCTCCCCACAAAGCTCATGATTAGTTGTGATAAGCAAAGGGATGGCAGCTGGTGTGCCGCAGCCATCATGATCCAACATCTGGCCCGAAATACAACAGATGAAAAAGATAGCGAAACCACAGAAGATCAACAGCAGGACCAATGGAACCACGCCTCAATTATGCTGTCTAGTATCAAAAATGAAGAACTTCTGAATAAGGAACTTTCACTTCAGGATTTATTGTTCAGGCTTTATCATGAAAGCGGCGTTCGGGTTTTCTCTGCAACCGAGATAATGGTGGGCTGTCGTTGTTCTGAAGATAAACTTAGAACTGTTCTGGCCAATTTTGACACCGAAGAATTAAAAGACATCGCAAAAGATGGTATCATCACCATGACCTGTGATTTTTGCAAAACAGATCATAAATTTGAATTAAAAAAATTGATCAATTAATTATTCCAGAAAACGAGTATATTTTCCCGAAGTTTCCCGGGGCTTTGACCCAATTTCCTTTAAGGGATGGCCGAGGTAAATAAACCCTACAATTTCTGTTCCTCGATCAAAGCCCAAGAAAGATACCGTACGGGGATCATAGGCAAGGCTTCCTGTGCGCCAAATAGCACTTAATCCCAATTCATCCGCCGACAGTAAAATATTTTGACAGGCCGCAGAGACAGAAGCAATATCTTCCACCATCATAGCATCCTTACAGTCGGATTTGGCCGCAGCCGCCACAATAATAATAGGTGCCCGCAGTGCTTTTTTACGGATTTTATCCAGAAATCTAATGTTTTTATCGCTTGATGGGTCATCCATCTCCTTGGCCAAACGATCTGCCATAAAGTTTCCGAGTTTATGGCGTCCCTCTCCTCTAATCACAAGAAAACGCCACGGATTTGTTTTATAATGGACAGGTGTACAAACCGCAGCGTCCAATATCTGGCGGATTAAGTCATTATCAACATCATCCTCGGCCATGAAGGCACTGCTATTTCTTTTCTTTATGGCTTCAATAACGGACATTTTCATCCTGATACTTTCATAACATTAAGCAACCGACCCAGAAATTCATCACAGGCCTCAAGTTGTGTTTTTTCAATATATTCATTGGGTCTATGGGCTTGCTCTATATTGCCTGGGCCACAGACCACGGTTGCTATTCCGCCCTTTTCCTGAAAAATTCCCGCTTCCGTCCCATATGATACCACGCTCACATCATTTTGATTGGCAAGAGCCATAACAAGCGTTTCTGCCGAAGATCCTGTTTGGGGTAACAAAGGCGGCACAACAGACATAATGTCCGTTGTCACAGTCACTTTATCGCTGTCATGTTTGTCACATCTTTCCTTCATGGAGGGCAAAATATAGTCCGTCACATGGCTCTTAAAGCGGGTCAGTATTTCATCTGCTGTGGGCCCTGGCATGGGTCTAAAATCCCACTCAAACTCACAATAAGACGGCGTAACATTCGCCGCAGCCCCACCCTTAATACGTCCCACATGAATGGTGGTATAGGGTGGATCGAAACCTTCCACCAAGGGTATGCGTTCTTTCATTTCCTGTGCAAGATTATTTAAGTAAGCAATCATGTCCGCCGCATACATGACTGTGTTAACCCCCTGATCGGTGCTTGAATGGGCGGCTATACCATGTATACGGGTCAAAAGATGAAAAACACCCTTATGGGCGTTTACAACCTTCATGCTGGTTGGTTCACCCACAATACAGGCGCGCGCTTTAACGGGCATTGTAGACACATAATCCATAAGGCTCAAAACACCCGTACAGCCCGTTTCCTCATCATAGGATAAGGCAATATGCAAGGGCTCCTTAAGATCGGCTCTAACAAATCGGGGAACAGCGGCAAGCACGCAGGCAATGAAACCCTTCATATCCGATGTGCCACGCCCATATAATCTGCCGTCACTATCCTTCATATCAAAGGGATCATGAGACCAGTTCTGTTCTGTAACAGGCACCACATCCGTATGGCCAGATAGGATAATACCCGCCACATCATCGGGGCCGATTGTGGCAAATATATTAGCCTTGGATTTTTCCTCGTTATAGATAACTTGTGTGGGAACATGATGGATTTTTAAATAGCTTTCAACAAAATCAATCAGATCAAGATTTGATTTCCAACTGGTGGTATCAAATGAAATGAGTTTTGATAGCATTTCATTTGTTGAATATTCTATCATTTACAGACCTGTATTATGTCGATTTAAACTTAACATTGTTCAAAATTTCCCACAACCGCCAGAAATTCTCGTCTGGTTTTTTCATCATTACGGAAAGCCCCAACCAGACGACTTGTCACCATGGATACGCCGTGGGCATGAACACCCCGTGTGGACATACATTCATGGGTCGCCTGAATGATAACACCAACGCCCAAAGGCTCCAACACATCCTGTATGCAGTCGGCAACCTGTGCCGTCATTTTTTCCTGCACCTGAAGTCTTTTGGCATAAGTTTCCACAACACGGGCGAGTTTGCTGATGCCCACCACCTTTTTGTTGGGCAAATATCCCACATGCGCCCGTCCAATAATTGGTGCCATATGATGTTCGCAGTGTGATTCAAACGGAATATCTCGAAGCACAATCATCTCGTCATAACCACATACTTCCTCAAAAGTGCGGGATAAAAATTGACGGGGATCTTCGTTATATCCTCGGAAAAATTCTTTGTAGGATTTAACAACACGCTTTGGGGTGTCAAGTAGCCCCTCACGAGTGGGGTCATCCCCTGCCCAACGGAGCAGTGTGCGTACGGCCTCCTCGGCCTCTTTTTGTGATGGTTTAAGATTGTTGTTTTTTTCTGTCAAAATATTTTCCTGCATTGGCTAGTTTAACATATGAGACCCATAGGGACTGTCCAGCGAAAAGGTGGGAATAAGTGCCTCAAATACGGTGCCATCTATTTTATGCATTTTATAATGCCCACCCATAAAACCAGATGTCGTTGTCAAGGGAACCCCACTGGTATATTCGAAAATATATCCCTTTTTGATAATGGGTTGTTCTCCTACAACGCCGTCCCCAAAAACTTCTTCTACACGGCCAAATGAATCAATGATCCGCCAATAGCGGCTTTTTAATTGAATTGAATCAAGATTTAAATTTTCGATCTGAACTTGATAGGCCCAAAAATACCGCCCTTCCTCGTGATCTGATTCTTCTTCTAGATAAAAGGGCTGCACAGAAACTCTGACCCCATTGGTCGTTGCCTCGTAGGCATCCTTGCCCATTTTGATTAATTCAATTTTATTTTTGCTCATAACATTCTATTTAGCTCTTAAATACCAGCTTTATAAGCCGCCCTTTGTAAGTCCTCGATCAAGTCATCGGGATGTTCAAGCCCAACAGAAAGGCGCAATAGCCCCTCTGTTATTCCAATCTCCAACCTATTTTCCTCTGCAACACTTGCATGGGTTGTACTGGCAGGATGAGTGATCAAACTTTTCGCATCACCTATGTTATTTGAAATATCAATAATGTCCAAGGCATTAAGAAATTTAAATGCCTGCTCACGCCCCTTTGGCACATGCAAGCTCAAAATACTGCCCCCCATACTCATTTGTTTCATAGCAAGTTCATGTTGTCCGAAATCTTTGCGCCCAGGATATTTAACAAAGTCAAAGCCTTTGATGTCCGATAAGGCATCGGCAACTTTTGAGGCATTCCCACACATGCGTTCAACCCGCATATCAAGTGTTTCAAGACCCTTCAGCATGACCCATGCGTTAAAAGGACTTATATTCGGCCCCGTATTGCGTATGAAAGGCAAGATTTTTTCTTCGAGCAATATTTTATTTGTCAGAATACAGCCCCCAAGACAGCGACCTTGTCCGTCTATATGCTTGGTGGCCGAATAAACCACAACGTCCGCACCCATTTTCAAAGGTTTTTGCAGCACGGGGGTGGCAAAAACATTATCCACCACAACAACTGCATGATTGTCATGGGCAAGGCCACAGACAAATTCAATATCAACAACATCCAAAGTTGGGTTGGCAGGTGTCTCCAAAAATACCGCCACCGTGTTTTTGCGAAATGCTCTCTGCCATGCCTCATGATCTGCACCGTCCACAAGAGTATATTCAACACCGAATTTTGGTAGCAAGGTTTCAATAACATAACGGCATGATCCAAAAAGGGCGCGGCTTGACACCACATGATCCCCCGCACGAACCAAAGACAACATCGCAGCCGTCACCGCCGCCATTCCCGTTGCAGTGGAACGGGCAACTTCTGCCCCTTCGATCAGGGCCATTCTATCTTCGAACATGGCGGCCGTTGGATTACGAAGGCGGGAATAGGTATATCCTTCCTGTTCACCTGCAAAACGGGCGGCGGCATCCTCGGCACAGTCATAGGCATAACCAGATGTCATAAAAATGGATTCGGATGTTTCGCCCATTTCACTACGCCATGTACCGCCTCTAACCAATTGGGTTTGAAGCCGCCACTGGGACGTTACATCACGATTCTGTCCGGTTGTTTTTTTCATATTTTAACCTAATTTTTAAATTACACATCCATAATGACTTGGTATCGGTTAAAAGACCCATCGTCAAGAAAAGCCTATCCTTCAGCAATATTTTCTTGTTCTGTTAATATAAAATAAGCAATATTTCTGTTATATGGATATAAATATTAAACAACATAAAAAATAAAGTAAGAAAAAAAATGATTCCTATAATATTATCTGGTGGTTCCGGTTCAAGACTTTGGCCCTTATCAAGATCCCTCTATCCTAAACAATTTCTGGCCATGAATAGTGAATTTTCCATGTTTCAGGAAACATTGCGACGACTTGAAGGGCTTGACCAAAATCCGCCCATTGTGATCTGTAATGCTGAACATCGTTTTCTGGCCGCTGAAAAATTGCGGGAACTCGGCCTATCCTCATGTTCTATTATTTTAGAGCCAGAGGGACGTAATACTGCCCCCGCTATTGCGGTGACGGCACTTGCCGCCCTGAAGGAAGCTGAAGATCCTATATTGCTCATTCTTCCTGCGGATCATACCATCAAGGATCAAACAAAATTTCATCAGGCCATTAAAATTGCCGAGCGATTGGCCAAAGACGGCGCATTAGTGACCTTTGGCATCGTGCCGGATACCCCCCATACGGGTTATGGCTATATTAAAAGAGGGACAGACGAAAAGAATGGCGGCTATAATGTTGAAAAATTCGTGGAAAAGCCCAACATGGAGACGGCTCAGAAATTTCTGAAAGATGGTCATTATTTATGGAATAGTGGCATGTTCATGTTTCGGGCGAGCCGTTATCTGGAGGAATTAGAAAAATTCCAACCTGATGTTGTTCGTTATGCCAGAGAAGCCTTAGAGAATTCCTCAAAAGATTTTGATTTCACCCGCCTTGAGGCCAAATTATTTGCCAAATGTCCGAGTATCTCTATTGATTATGCCGTCATGGAACATACTCAAAATGCCCATGTGGTGCCCCTTGATGCGGGCTGGAGCGATATTGGCTCATGGTCATCTTTGTGGGATATTTGTGACAAGGATAAGGAAGGCAACACCCTGCTTGGGGATATCATCGCAAAAGATACCCGTAACAGTTATATCTTGGCAGAACATAAATTGGTGGCCACGGTTGGGATTTCTGATCTTATTATTGTTGATACCAAAGATGCACTTCTTGTGGTCCACAAAAGTAAATCCGAAGACGTGAAAGAAATCGTTGAAAGTCTTAAAAAAAGTAAACGTCCTGAGGCCAACATCCATCGTGAGGTATATCGTCCTTGGGGGAAATATGACAGTATAGGTTTCGGTGACCGTGATCAGGTTAAACGCATTACGGTTAATCCTGGGGCGAAACTATCGCTCCAAATGCACCATCACAGGGCCGAGCATTGGATTGTGGTCAAGGGCAGCGCCCGTGTGACAAAGGGCGAAGATGTCTTTATGGTCAATGAAAATGAATCAACCTATATTCCCATTGGCACGGTTCATGCGCTCGAAAATCCAGGTGTTATTCCTCTCGAGATGATTGAGGTGCAATCGGGTAGTTATCTTGGGGAAGATGACATCGTGCGCTTTGAAGATAAATATGGCCGCATTTAAAGCCCCTTAAAGCCAAAATATAAGGCCTATTATGCACGCCAGAATTGCGGCGAAAACATCACCAATACGGCAAATAATTCCAATCGACCAATAAGCATGCCAAAGGTTAGCAGCCATTTTGCCGTATCGGATAAAGTCTCGAAATTACCCGCAGGGCCAATAATATGTCCGACACCTGGCCCCACATTGGATAATGCTGTACCGGCTCCTGATATAGCGGTGGTAAAATCCAGTCCCGTTAAGGCAAGCGCAATTGTCAAAAGAAAGTGAATTGCCACAAACAGAAAAAAGAAAGCAAATACCGATCCCATAATATTCTCACTCACGGGACGATTATTATATTTTGTGATAGAGATAACATTTGGCCAGATCAGTTGCTTTAGATAGGATTTGAATGTCACAAACATTATTTGAATACGGAAAACTTTAATCCCGCATGATGTGGATCCCGCACATCCCCCGATAAACATAATAAAAAAGAATACAATGACAGAAAATGTTCCCCAAATGGTATAATCTGTGGAGGTAAAACCCGTTCCCGTTATCACAGAAATTACATTAAATGTTGTATATCTTAGAGATTGGACAAGATCATAATTACTGGTAAAACATAACCAAACGGACATTATACCTATAATGAAGACCAATATCATCAGAAAGACACGGACTTGTGCATCATTTGCAAAGCTTAAAAAATGACCTTTTAACATCTTCAAATACAAAATAAAGGGCAGACTGCCGACCACCATGAAAAATGAAATAACATAATCAATGACAGCACTGTCAAAATGGCCTATCGAGCCATCTGATGTGGAAAATCCTCCTGTTGAAATGGTGCTAAAGGCATGACAGGCGGCCTCAAAAGCTGACATGCCCGCCGTCCAAAGCGCCAATCCGCAAAATAAAGTAAGTCCCAAATAAAGTAAATAAAGCGAAGTGGCAAGTTTTGCTGAGCGGGGGATAAAATTTTCACTGACATCAAAGGCTTCGCTCCTGAATAATTGCATGCCACCGATTTGCAGCAAAGGCATAATAGCAACACCCATCACAATAATCCCAACCCCACCAAACCATTGCAACAGGCAACGCCATAAAAGAATACCGGGCGGCAACCCGTCAAGCCCTGTGATCACCGTTGATCCCGTGGTTGTAATGCCCGACATTGCCTCAAATAAGGCATCCGTATAGCTTAAATTCAAATCAGAAAACACAAAGGGCAACGCCCCCATAAGGGAAACAGATAACCATGCAGAAACAGTAATGATAAAGCCCTGTTTTATGCTAAGTTCCGTATAGTTTCCTTTGTTTGATAAGAAAAACATCCCACCCGTAAATACAACAAATGAGGCACAAACAACAAAAATTTTCCAGTCTGGGTTTCCCACCGCCGCATCCACGATGGCCGGTATAAACATACCAATGCCAAGGATAATAAGAAACAGGCCGATCACAAAAAAAACGACCCCAAGGTCAATATTATTTAAAGATTTTCCAAGTGGTGCTCGACCGTCATTAACTTTGGCATAGACACTCACAAGGTCACGCCTCTAATGAAAAATGTTAACTCTAAATGCGTAACATTGCAGAAAGTCATTTTTATCCAAACCTGTTGATAACTGAGAAAAAATAACCTTATACACTAATTTTGTCTAACAAAAACTATTTTACGATATCATCATATACCAAATATTTCTTACAATTTCTCTATATAGTTTTATAATCATCCCTTCCATAAATCTAGCTGTATGAGACACAAATGAAATATACCGCAAAAACCCTGCAACTTGATATGTATGGCGGAATAACCTCTGCGATCGTCGCCCTTCCTTTGGCGCTTGCCTTTGGTTATGCATCCGGTCTTGGGCCAACAGCAGGACTGTACGGCGCCATAATATTGGGTTTTATCGCCGCCGCCCTTGGGGGAACATCTGTGCAAATTTCTGGCCCCACAGGTCCCATGACAGTCGTTATGGCTGGACTCGTCATTAAATTTGGCGGCTCGCCTGAAATATTATTTATGATTGTATTTCTTTGCGGTATCATACAAACTTTATTTGGGGTTTTTCGATTAGGTGCCTATGTTAATTATGTTCCCTTGCCTGTTATTTCAGGCTTTATGACGGGTATTGGCTGCATTATCATTTTGATGGAACTGCTGCCTATTTTTGGAGATTATTCATCCCATGGCAGTATTTTCAGCTCAATTGGAGCGATTCCACAAGCGATTGAAACCTTCGACCCCGCTTCGTTCTTTCTGGGGGTCTTAACCTTTATTATAACCATCATCGTCCCCAAGAAGTGGCGACAATATGTGCCGTCACCTCTGGCTGCGCTTACCTTTGGTACGGTCATTGCCATACTATATTTCCCTGATCTTAAAACAATCGGAGAAATAGCATCTGGCATTCCCCATATTACAAACTTTGCGTTACCATTACAGGAATTACCAAGCATTATTACATCGGCCTTTATGTTAGCACTTCTCGGATCAATTGATACTTTACTAACATCGACTGTCGCCGATAAAATTACCAAGAAAAATCATGATTCAAATAAAGAACTCATCGGACAGGGCATTGGTAATAGTTTGGTTGGCTTGATGGGTGGCATCCCCGGAGCCGGTGCCACCATGAGAACAGTTGTTAATATAAATGCAGGTGGCCAAACCAGAATGTCTGGCATGCTGCATGCTTTGTTCCTTCTTGCTATTGTTACTCTGTTGGGAAATTTCGCAGAAAAAATTCCCTTATGTGTTCTAGCAGGACTCTTGCTCAAGGTAGGTTTTGATATCATTGATTGGGATTTTATCAAAAAAATTAAAAAATATCCCAAGGATAAAATTTTCTTGATGTTTTCCGTTTTGATTTTAACGATCTTCTCTGACCTTATCGCAGCCATCGGTCTTGGGCTTATTCTATCCCATATGATTTATTCCAAAAAAATGCATAAAAATCAGTTAAATCAGATTCAATCCTTTACGACGGATAAAATTCATTTTTTACAAGAAAACACGCCTATGGAAACGAATAACAGAACTGATAACGGTATAACAATAAAACTAAGTGGTCATATAAATTACACCATCGCAAAAGATCTTTCCTCTCTTTTAAATGAAGCTCTTGTAAAATATAATGTGGTTTATCTTGATTTCAAACATACGCTGTCTCTTGATCTAAGTATCATATCAGCGTTAGAGGGAGTTTTTAAATCACTCCCCAAAAGAAATAACATTCATATTAAAATCAACGAAGGTGAGACCTATAGAATGTTACAATTACTGGGATTATTCGATCATATAAATGCTGAAAATATTCATATCATTCAGACAAATTAATTTAACGACAAAAAAGCTGGATACTATAGGAATATCCAGCTTTCATAACATTTAATCATTGAAATATTTACAGTCGACCTTCATCCACATAGACAATGGCCTTACCAAAGGCCGTGGGGTCATCCACATCAAGCCATAAGCGACCCTCAACATCAAAAGTGCGCGCCTTATCCATACTGCCTAAAATATTCATGGCTCCGCTAATGCTTTCATCCCCTTCGGCTGCGCTTTTTTCTAGAGCCTCAAACATAATTTCATTGCAATAGAATATCCCCGTATCAAAGGCGTTATAGTCTCTGATTACCTTGCCAATATTTTCAATGTGATTACGTGTACAATTTACGCGCGTTACATCTTCCAGATCAACCACAGGATTTTCAATATTATAATCCACACATAATGTCACGGTATCCGTCTCATGTTCATGAGACAAAAGTGATTTAATGATTTCCGGATCAAAAAGATGGTCACACATGGTCAAAACAAATGGCCCTGTCAAAAACTCTTTTGCTTTTAAGACAGAAACGCCATTAGGCTTAACCCAGTCCTCGTTTATGACATGGGTGATCGAGATATTTTCCCGTTCTGCCAATAAATCCAGAAATGCCCGAACCTTGGTTCCACGGTAACCTGTGGTGACAAAAAATTCATCAATACCACCAGCTCTAAGATTTTTAATCACCCGCTCAATAATCGGCACACCATTTAGCTCGATCAGGGGTTTTACTTCCCCCTTTTCGCGCATTCTTGTCCCCTGTCCCGCAGCGGCAATAAGACATTTCATAGGATTTACCTTGTGTTATGCGTTTACTTTATTCTGCTGCATTCAGTGATCTGACACGGCTTGCAATAAATTGTTCTGTCATTTCATAAGCCTGGTCATCCGTGAATTGAACGGGCGGATGTTTACAGAAATAAGCAGAGGCCGCCTGTAAGATACCGCCTTCACCATTCAGGAGAGCAAGCTTACAACAACGGATCATGTCAATGGCAACACCAGCTGAGTTTGGTGAATCTTCTACACTCAAACGCAGTTCAATATTCATAGGAACGCCGCCAAAAAGATCCCCTTCCATACGCAAGAAACACAGTTTGTTATCATTCTGCCAAGGGATATAGTCGGATGGACCGATATGGATATTATCAGCAGAAAGACGCTTGCCCGCAACGGATTGTACAGCTTCTGTTTTGGAAATTTTCTTTGATTCCAGACGATCCTGATTTTTCATATTCAAAAAGTCAGTGTTACCGCCTGTATTCAACTGATAGGTACGTTCCAAAACAACGCCACGTTTTGCAAATAAATCTGTTAAAGTGCGGTGGGTGATTGTCGCCCCAAGTTGCGCCTTAATATCATCGCCTACGATGGGAAGGTTACGGGCTTTAAACTTTTCCGCCCATTCAGGATTTGAGGCAATAAAGACAGGCATATTATTAATAAAGGCGATGCCCGCTTCTAGCGCACATTCCGCATAAAATTTGGCGGCTGCTTCTGATCCTACGGGCATATAATTTGTTAAAATTTCAGCACCGCTTTCCTTCAATTCCTTCACCACCTCTTCTTTTGTTGCAGAAGGAAGGCTAGAAACGAGGAAAGTACGATCATCATCATAATTTGCCATATGAGGTGAAACACCATCAAGAACATTACCCATTTTTACAATGGTGCCGCTTTTAGGTAGATCACCAAAAAATACAGTCGTGCAGTTTGGTTTTTCAAAAATTGCTTCATTAACGTCTTTGCCAACTTTACGTTTATCAACATCAAATGCTGCAACCACTTCAATATCGCAAGGACGGTATCCGCCAACTTCCCAATGCATAAGTCCTGGGACAACCTTATCTTCACCCACTCTATCGGGTGTGTAATAATAGATACCCTGTATAAGTGAACTCGCACAATTTCCGATACCTGCAATGGCTATTTTAATTTTTGACATGTTTTAATACCTTGTTATGTTCTTCAAACTTAAGCTCAAATAATGAACGACGAAACACAGGAAAAATGATTTAATCCCTTTATCCTGTGTAATATTTCAAATTTATGACAGTTATATATCATAAATTATTAATTGAACAAGCATTTAACAGTTACATGAAACATGCTTTGTTTTACTATAAATACCCTATATTTTGGAGGCATTACAATTATCAGGCAACATTTTACCTTGGAACCATATTATTTTTACGCTATAGCTTTGGCTCATAACAGATCATTATGGAGAGCTTGGGCATGACGTCCCCTATTTCAAGAATGTATAAAAAAATCACCATAAACACTCTGCCAGCATTATTATCTATTACGCTGGCTTTACTTATCACCGCCTGTTCTGAAAAGGAACAAAATGGGCAAGACAAACAAATTAAGGAACAAAACGTGTCTTCTAAAACTGAAATCCACACAACAAAAAGCGGGCTTAAATATGAAATCCTAAGAGAAGGAACAGGCGCAAATCCCACCGCTGATGATAACGTAACCGTACATTATGAGGGCACTTTACTTGATGGTACAAAATTCGATAGTTCCTATGACAGGGGGGAAACCATAACCTTCCCGTTAAATAGGGTTATCAAGGGCTGGACCGAAGGGGTGCAGTTGATGAAAGAAGGCGCAAAATACAAATTTACAATTCCCTCGAACCTCGCCTACGGTGAACAGGGCGGTGGCCCCATTCCGCCAAACGCTGATCTGATTTTTACTGTTGAATTATTCAAGGTGGAAGTTGATGAAGGCAAGGAATTTTTAAAACAAAATAAAGAAAAAAAAGGGATCAAAGTTACAGATAGCGGCTTGCAATATAAAGTCTTGCTTGAAGGAACAGGAAAGAGCCCCAGTGCCACAGACCGTGTCACGGTTCATTACGAAGGTACCCTGATTGACGGCACTAAATTCGACAGCTCCTATGATCGTGGTGAACCAATTGATTTTGGCTTAAATCAGGTTATCCGTGGCTGGACAGAGGGACTGCAATTGATGAAAGAGGGCGCAAAGTACAAACTCTTCATTCCGTCTGATCTCGCTTATGGGCCGCAAGGCTCCCCGGGTGCTATTCCCCCTAATGCCGCACTGATTTTCACCGTTGAACTTATTCGTGTGAATTAGAACAAAATGCGCCGCCTTTTAACCATAGCAGCCATAAGCGGCTTTACGGCCGTGCTGCTTGGGGCAATGGGGGCGCATTTCTTATCTCCCCTTATGAAGGATGGCGGGCAAGAATTATTTCACACGGCAAATCTGTATCATTTAATACATAGCCTCGCCCTACTGATATGTTCTCTACTTGTTTCCACGGCCCAAAAATCACAAAAAGCAATGCGATTTTTATGGCTCGCCTCTGGATCGTTCATCCTAGGCATGATTCTATTTAGCGGTATATTATATTATAGTGCCATTTTCTCGGATTTTCCCTTCCATCTCTTAATCCCCCTCGGCGGATTATTTTATATGATCGGTTGGTTGCTGCTAATTGGCGTTGCAACTTTCTTGGAGACGCCATAATACATAAAAAAATGGCGCCAAAATTATGACGCCATTTCAATAAAATGTAAGAATGTAAGGCTCTTTTATAATTGGGTCAGCATATGTTCTGCGCTAGATACTTGAAATTCACCTGGGCCTTCCATATTCAAAAACTTAACAACGCCGTCTTCAACAACCATGGAAAAACGCTTTCCCCTCATTCCCATGCTATAGGCTGTGCCGTCCATCTCTAATCCAAGAGATTTTGCAAATGTACCGTTACCATCAGAAAGCATGCTCACCTTTCCATCCGCATTCTGGCTTTTACCCCATGCGCCCATAACGAAAACATCATTAACGGCGGTGCAAATTATTTCGTCGATTCCTTTTGACTTAAGCGCTTTTGCTTTTTCAACAAATCCTGGTAAATGCTTTGCCGAGCAAGTTGGCGTAAAGGCTCCTGGCACAGAAAATAAAGCAATTTTACGGCCTGAAAATATCTCGCTTGTTGTTCTGGCTACTGGCCCATCTACTGTCATTTCGATCAAGGTAGCTTCGGGTATTTTATCACCAACGGCTATCATTATTTTCTCCTTTTTGATTAAAAATATTTCTGTTTAACTATACAACACCCCACCAACAAATAGCTATATTTCTTTCCATTATTTAACTAATTAAATAAAAAATATAACTAAGAGCTTGAAAACTATGTATTTTGAGGATTAATATAAACGTTAGTTTTAAATTTTAGTTATTTATTCTCGTATAATAAACATAAACAATATTATCTTGGGAGTTTTACATGAAAATTAATACCACCATTTCATCCATTTTCGCCCTTTCTACTGCTTTTTCATCCATAAGTTACACAACATCTGCTGAAGAGGCTTTTGTCATCGAAGATATCGTCGTGACCGCACAAAAAAGATCTGAACGTCTTATGGATGTTCCCATTTCAATGTCGGCCATGGGTGCAGAACAAATTAACCAGACCGGCATTCGTGAATTAAAAGAAATAGCCGACTATATTCCCAACCTTCAAATTAGCCAAGGCAATGATTTTAGATCAACGGCAATTATTCGAGGCGTTGGATCACAAAGCCGTAATATCGGTTTTGATGCCCGTGTGGGGGTTTATGTGGACGGCGTTTATATGGGTCAGTCCCCCGCTTTAAACCAAGAATTACTTGATCTGGAACGGGTTGAAGTATTACGTGGCCCCCAAGGAACATTGTTTGGAAAGAACACGGTGGCTGGTGCCATAAGCCTTGTGACCAAGAAACCGGGCGACGAACTATCTGGTCAGGTCAGTGCCAATTTAGGGAATTTAAATTACCGTGAGTTCAAAGGTATCGTGAATATCCCAATCTCTGACACGGTTGCCACAAAATTCTCCGTCTCTAAAACTGATCGTGACGGCTATGTGGAAAACATCATTACCAATAATAAATTAATTGAAATTGACACATTGGCCTACCGGGCACAATTACGGGTTCAGGCGAGTGATCAACTTGAAATTAATATGTCTTTTGATGGCCTAAACAGTGACTCTCTTATTCTGGTTGGCGAGCCATTAACCGATATGCTGGGAAATTTTCCCGTTTCTATCGCACCAGAGCCTAGAAAAACCGCCTTTAGTTTTGACCCCTCTGATAAACGTGATGTTTACGGTGGGAATATAGATATAAACTATGAAATGGATAACGGTTATACTCTAAAATCCATCACGGGCTATCGTAAGACAACGGCCTTTTATACCAATGCGACAGATTATTCGCCTGTGGATATTATTTCCATTGAATATACCGATAAATACAAACAATTTTCGGAAGAATTACAATTTATCTCTCCCGATGATCAGGACTTTACCTATATGGTTGGGCTTTATTATTACCATCAAAAGGCCCATACTCAACGGAACGTGGTTTTGGGTGATCACTTGGTTGATGCCTTTGTTGAACCGCTTTATATGCTTGGGGCATTTACCCCCCCATTACCCGCCTACCCTGCCTTACCTTCTGCTCTTGTATCACAATTGCTTGGCTTTGGCCTTCCTGGCGAAAGAGTTTTTAACAACGGCGACGTGACAACAAAAAGCTATGCCGCCTATTTTAATGGGTCCTATAAAATTACGGACGATTTAAAACTGGGTATTGGCGCACGCTATTCCATTGAAGATAAAGACGGTCTTTGGCTGCTTGATGGCCGAAAATCTGGCATATTCTTTATTGGATCGACGGGACCTAATCCCGCTGACCCAACGGCGGATATTTTCACCCGTCAGGATAAATTCTTTGCTCCTGCAGCAAGTTTGACCTATTCCATCAGTGAAGATGCTAATGTTTATGCCAAATATTCATCGGGCTATAAAAGTGGTGGATTTAACCTTGATTATATTAATGCTGCTGAACTTGCCGCAAACCCTACATTAAGTTTCAACAAAGAAACCGTTGATAGTTTTGAGGTTGGCTTCAAAGGGAGCTTTATGGATAATCGTCTGACCCTTAATATGGCCGGTTTTTATTCTCTTTATCATGATTATCAGGTACAGCAATTTGTTGATCTTGGCGGCGGCAGAACATCAATTCGCATCAATAATGCGGCGAAAGTTAAAACCAAAGGGATAGAGGCAGAGGTTACCTTCCATGCCACTGAGAAACTTACTTTCCAAGGATCGCTTGGTATTCTTGATGCCTATTATGATAAATTTCTTGGTGGTGGCACTGGTGGTGCGGATGCTTCAGGAAAGAAACTCAATGCACCAGATATAAATATGTCTTTCAGTGCCCAATATTACCATGATATTGAGGCCCTTGGTGCCACACTCCTTCTCCGAGGGGATGTGACCCATCAAGGCGGATATTACACAACAGCCGACAATGTGAAGGTATTTAACACAACCTATGGCGGACCTGTTCCCTATGGCTATATTGAATCGCTTACCATGTTAAATGCCCGTATTGGCCTCATTTCAAACAATGAAAGCTGGGAAATTTATCTCTGGGGTCGTAATCTGAATAATGATAAACAGGCCGTTGATGATTTGCGAGACTTTTTCAATACAGCATCTAATTTACCCAATGTGGGTCGCACCTATGGGGTTGAGGCCGTCTTTAACTTCTAAGGCGCATCATAATCAATGACAAAGGGAGGTCAACGGCCTCCCTTTTTTATGTTTCCACCAGATTATTTTTTAATGCGTAACGTCACCTCGTGACCGCTACCATCTTTTAACAAGAATGTCATCGTCACATCAAGCCCCGCTTGCATCTCATCTCCCTGATAAGGAACCTCAAAATAATTCTGAGATAATGCCTTGGCCTGACCAAATAAAATACCCTGAGGTCCCTCTATGATCATATCCTCAACATCATCATAATTATCGGGGAATGTAACCTGAAGCCTATGACTGTTTTCTGGGTCAATCCTTACCAAGATAGTGTCATCTGTGATCCTTTGGGGAACCAAGGCACGATATTGATCCAGTTGAGCCTTTTGAAAAGGCGAAATTTTAATATTTTCTACGTCCGAAATATCAAGCTGATAGCTTGCCTCTAGGGGAATACAGATTTCTTCACAAATCATATAATCCAAATCCAAGGCCACTAAAACACTGGTTTTGGACTCTTTCACCGCCACATCAATAGGTAAGATAACCTCATGTTTATAAACATACGTCTCCATATCAAAAATATGCATCCGCTCTGGTATGGGCCAAAAGATACTAATAGCTCTAATATTTTTATTGTCTTTCCATGTCCATCTGGGGGGCAGTCCCGCATCACCTGGCGTTCGCCAATAGGTTTTCCATCCATCTTCTAAGGTGACTTGCCAGCCAAGATGGATCACGTGCTTTTCTTTATCATATCCGCCTATAAAAAGACGGGATTTACTATGAGCACTGATTATCCACGATGATGACATATCATTGGACCATGCCATGTCTTTTATAACAAAATTTGTTACTAAAAGCGTCATTATCATAAGGAACATTTTTTTCATAATAAAGATCATCACCATTTTTTAACTTAATCAATTATAGATATAGAGCCCATGATAAGCTATAATAATCATTATTGTCTGATTATTATGCTGAAAATATGACACTGGAATAATATGATATGATCAAGCCAAGTTACCTTACTGGGCATTTGCTTATTGCGATGCCAAGCATGACCGACGAACGTTTTGAACGCCGTGTAATTTATATCTGTAACCACAGCGAAGAAGGTGCCATGGGACTTGTTATTAATGCCCCTGAAAATAATATTGATTTTCCAGAACTTCTCGATCAATTAAATGTGGCATTTGACCCAAAAAAGAACCCAATTCATGATATTAACAACAACAAAATAATAATTCATGCCGGTGGGCCCGTTGAAATTGGTCGTGGTTTTATTCTTCATACAGTCGATTATATTCAGGAGACCTCTCTGATTATCTCAGAAACCATTGCACTGAGCGCTACAATAGACATATTGTCCGCAATTGCCGAAGGACATGGCCCAAGTGATTTCATTGTGGCCCTTGGTTATTCGGGTTGGGGTAAGGGTCAACTGGAAAGCGAAATTGCCCGCAATAGTTGGCTCACCATAGAGGCAGATGAAGAATTGCTTTTTCGAACCGATCTTGATCTCAAATGGGTACGGGCAATGGCTAAGCTAGGTGTTGACATTACGATGCTTTCCCCAGAAACGGGTCGTGCCTGAAATGGAATTCAATAGTGCAGCCATGCATAAAACGCATATCTGCATTGAGGTTTATAGGTCTACACAAAAATCACAATTAAGGCTATTTTACATTCAGATGTTAAGGCATCTGTGATTGAAAAATTCTCCCGAATAATTCAATCTGCTGTACTTCAAATTATTCCCTTTTTTGTTGTACAGCTGTTTCGTGATCTCCCAAGACATGAAACCTCCCTATATTTTGATACTTGCCGGGTTTTTACCCGGCATTTTTTTTGCCCGTCCCTAAAAATTGATACAAAAAATAGATATATTTCTTATTAATCTTTTTGAAACATATTTATTCTATAGATGTATTCAGATTAAATATTAGTGCAAACTATTTTAATCTAACCCAGACAAATAAATAATAATAAGGTATAAATATTCAGGGCCACAAAGCATAATCAAAAAAAGGAGCTTTTGATGCTTAAATGGCTAAATAAATTCGCAATTAATGTCCGAATACTGACATCAATTTCTCTCGTATTCATAATTTTTCTTATATTTTCAACTGACAAGATGATTGGTTTTTATCAAATTTCCGCACAAATGGAAACGCTTCGTCTTTTGTCTACCGTTACCCCAAAAATTGGCGACCTTATTCACGAATTACAGAAAGAGCGCGGCGCATCCGCAGGTTATATTGGCTCCAAAGCATCGGAATCTTTTACCACAAAAATTAACGCGCAACGTGAATTGAGTGATGTGAAATATGCCGCTTTAAACACAATGCTGTCCACTTTGGATTTAAACAATATTAATGACGATCTTGCCAAGAAATCAACTCTAGCAACAACAGCATTAAAACAATTACCCAGTATGCGTGATGATGTCTCAAATTTAAAACTCAATGTGGGGCAAATGGCGGGCTATTATACTGGCACCATTGCCAAACTCTTGGATATGATAAAAGTTGTCGGAAATATAACAGATAATCCAACCCTTCTAAGAGATATCACTGGCTATATTGCTCTGCTTGAGGCAAAAGAACGGTCTGGTGTTGAGCGGGCCATGGGCGCCAATGGCTTTGCCGCCGGTGCCTTTAGCGATGAAGTCTACAGAAAATTTGTCTCTCTCATCGCCCAACAAGAGGCATTTTTGAGCAGCTTTGATACCAATGCCAGCCCCGAAGTCCGTATCTATCTCCAATCAACCCTTAAAGGTCAGGATATTGACAATGTTGATAAGATGAGAGCCATTGTCTTTAAAAATTATAAAGACGTTTCAGAAAGCGGCATCACGGGCTCTCTATGGTTTGAAACCATTACCAAAAAAATTGACCTTTATCACAAGATAGAGAATAAATTCATTGGTGATATAGGGGACAAAGCCAACAAACTTTCTAATGAAGCAAATTTCAATTTTTGGACATTGTTAATTCTGTCCACTCTTTTGATTGGAGTAATTATCTTTATCTCTCTTGCTATTGCAAGATCCATTACCAATCCACTTTTGGGTATTCAGAAAAATATGGCTGAATTATCTGGTGGCAACTTAGACGTTGATGTCCTCTATACCGACTATCTGAGCGAAATTGGAACAATGGCCAATAATGTACTGATCTTTCAAAAAAATGCCCTCAAGCATAGACAACTGGAAGAAAATGCAAGACAAGCCGAAATAGAACAACGCCGTCAAAAAGAGCTTGCTATCGAAAAAGAAAATAAGGATCGTGACGAAAAACTTGCCCTTGAACGTGAGCAAATTGAACGTCGTGAAATACGCGCCAAAAAAATGGAAGCTTTGATAAAAAGCTTTGGTGATGAAATCTCAATCGCTATTCAAGGTATGACCGCCACATCAACCCAGTTGATCAGCTCTTCCAGTAACATGTCAGGCATTGCCGAAAGAACGGGGTCATCAAGCACCACAGCCGCTGCCGCCGCAGAAGAATCAACGGTCAACATCAAAACGGTTGCCGCCGCTTCTGAGGAAATATCCGCATCTGTTAATGAAATAAGTCGTCAATTAAGCCAGTCAACAGCCATCACCAGGCGGGCCGTTGATAAGGCCAACGAGACAAAGGAAACCATGTCTTCATTGTCTGAAACGACGACCATGATTGCGGATGTTGTTAAGCTCATTAGTGACATAGCAGAACAAACCAATCTTCTTGCCCTTAATGCAACTATTGAGGCCGCAAGAGCGGGGGATTCTGGCAAAGGCTTTGCGGTTGTTGCAAACGAGGTAAAGGCGTTGGCCAATCAAACCTCAAGTGCCACTGGTGAAATCAGCGGTCTTGTCAATGCCATTCGGAACTCTTCAGAAAAAGCTGTCAGTGCTGTGGAAAATATTCGTAATATCATTAATGAAACCAATGAAATTTCCACCTCTATTTCTTGTGCGGTCGAGGAACAAAACGCCGCAACGGCCGAAATTGCGAGAAATGTTGGAGAAGCCGCAAAAGGATCACAAGAAGTGACGACCGTTATAGTCAGCGTATCTACTGGTGCGACTGAAACAAGAAATATCGCCAATGATGTTAATAATGCGGCCAATGAGGTTAACAGCAATGCCAAGAAAATAAGTTCTGTCGTGGATGGCTTTTTATCAAACATCCGTGCCATGTAAAACCCATCATATCCTAATAAAAGGGAGGGCATTATGTCCTCCCTTAATTTTTTAGATATCTAAAGGCAGCAAGGCCGATACAATAAAGCTTATCTGGCGATCCATAATCTTTTTCATCTGGTCAAAATCTCCCACATCATGGATGACATATTCGATAAAGTGCTGGTTAAAGATGAAAAAAATGATCATCGCCGCATCATTAGCATCAATAGAGGTGCGCACTTTATGACATTTCTGATACCCTAGAATTAACTCTTCGATCTGTTGTTTAACCTGTTTTTCTGAATATTCTGCCAGTTCATCTAAAACGGGTTCCGCTGACAGCCCAGGTCCCAGCACGGCTTGTAAAACATCTCGATTTCTCCAATCGCTTTGAAAATGCCGATAAATATCAACTAGAGAAAGCACAGCCACAATAGGGTCTTCAGGAGGATTGCGAATAAGGCGAGCCCCCTGCTCAAACAAAATTTCAAAGTCCGGCCTAAAAATATCCGCAAGCAATCGTCCTTTGCTGCCAAAATAATTATAAACCGTGGCGACGCCAACTTCTGCCTGCTCTGCAATATCTTCCATATTTGTGGAGGAATAGCCTTGTTTAGAAAACAAGTCCTTAGCCGCGGCAAGAATAATTGCCCGTCGCCGATTTTTCTGACGGTCTCTTAAGCTGATCGTTTTTTCCGTTGTTTGCACAGAAACATCAACCATATCGAATATCACCAGATTTTGCCTTACCACCTTTCAAAATAGTTTCGGTAACCTCCCGAAGATCGGCTATTAATTTATCGGCATCCTCATCTGTAAGGGCAGGGTCTATGGGAAGAGTGATGGCCTCTGGATGCACAAGCCCCAGCATCAACCAACCCTTATCAAGCAACCCTTGATAAATAGCGGAAGTGGGGGCTTTACTAGAATGAAAATGCAAAGGCATAACGTCCACTTTCCACATGACAAGCCCCTCTATGTCATTCACGGCCTTAGTAAATTTTTCCTTCATTTTTAGCACCCGCCGGGTCAGATTCAAATAACCCTCTTCCCCTAAGTAATTAAGGACAGCCCATGCGGCAAAAATTGGCCCTGCCGAACGAGAACCAGAAAACCCCGCCATTTTATAAGGCCCAAGAAATGGGTCATCAATCGAAACATAATGATATTCTTGTAACGCCGCATCCCGCCAATAAATCGTCGAAGCAGGTTTTTGACAATAACCAAATTTATGTAAATCCGCAGAGATAGACATGACACCTGGCACCCTAAAATCCCACGGCGTAAGCTTTTGACCAAGCCGCTCCAGAAAAGGTGAAATATAGCCTCCAATACAGCAATCAACATGCATCCAAAGTCCCGCATCCTTTGCCACTGCCGCAATGTCAGGAATGGGGTCAATATTGGCGTAATGCCATGAGGGGGCAGAAGCCGCCACCATCACCGTATCCTCGTTAATAGCAGCGGCAATATTGGCCGCAATGCCTCTGCCATTCTCATCGAGATCAGTTGTTATGACCTCCATATCCAAATATCGCGCCCCCTTTTGAAAAGAAGGATGAATGGTGAACGGTGCCACTATATTTGGTTTTTTTACCTTAGGCTTATGAATTTTTGCCCATTCCTTTGCCGCATGCATAGCGGAAAAATTGCTTTCTGTCCCACCACTGGTGAAATTTCCCGTTGAATTTTCTGTTGGATGGAGCAAACTTACCCCCATGGCAATCACTTCTTGTTCGATGGTTTGCATATAGGGTAAATAAAGCGAGAAAAACCCATTATCAGACATAAATTTTTCAAAGGCATATTTACCAACCTCTTGCACATCCTTTGGTCCGCGAAAGGCCCTGGCAAAATGGGCATAGGGTTCTGGCATAGAAATTCTATCCAAATGATCCTTGATCGCATCAAAGCTCATGCCAGACTTTGGTAAGGGTTTTACAATTTTTTCTTCCGTCTTATCCATCAATAATATCCTTCAATCTATGTTTAAAGTTATAGAGTCGAAGAAAATAATATAATTTTATAGACAAATTGTAAATACTATAAATATTTTAAGAAAAACATGTTTTAGCCTCAGCTATCCAACCACCGCCCAAAACCCGATCATCTTCATAAAAGACCGCCGCCTGACCAGTTGATATGCCATATTCTGCTTTGTGAAGTTTAATATGAGCCATGCCCTTTTCGTTCACAGGGTATAACACTGCGGGAACTGGGGGTCTTGTAGATCTAACTTTGACCATAATATCAAGTCCTCCAACAGGAATATCATTCTCAGAGAGCCAATTGACTTCCCTGATCACAAGCTCAGAAATTTCCAAGGCTTCTTTTGGACCAACGATCACATGCCTCAGATCAGGATCAAGTTTTATCACATAAAGCGGATCACGTCCGCCAATACCAATGCCCTTGCGTTGGCCTATGGTATAATGAATAATCCCTTTGTGCTGACCTAAAATATCGCCATTGATATGCACAATATCGCCGGCCTCCGATGCCCCAGGCCGCAAGCGTTCAATGACACTTGCATAATTTCCTTGCGGCACAAAGCAAATATCCTGACTATCGGGCTTATCGGCAACTTGCAGTCCATATTTTTCGGCAAATTTTCTCACCTCATCCTTATGCATGCCTCCCAAAGGAAAGCGCAAATAATCCAGCTGTTCTTGGGTTGTGGCAAAAAGAAAATAGCTTTGATCCCGATTATCATCAACGGCTCGAAACATTTTCCCCCGCCCCTCATCTGAAAGCTGATGCTGCACATAATGACCCGTGGCCAAAACATCGGCGCCAAGATCACGGGCAGTTTGCAAGAGATCCTTAAATTTAACCTCTTGGTTACAGCGCACGCAGGGAATGGGAGTTTCACCCCGAATATAACTATCCGCGAAATTCTCCATCACCGAATCCTTAAATCGGCTTTCATAGTCCAACACATAATGAGGAATGGCAATGGCCTCGGCAACCCGTCTTGCATCATGGATATCCTGCCCCGCACAACAAGCTCCCTTTTTCTGAACCGCAAGACCATGATCATATAACTGTAACGTAATACCCACCACGTCATAGCCTTCGTCTTTGAGTATGGCCGCCACAACAGAGCTATCCACGCCCCCAGACATGGCAACCACCACCCGCGTATCTTTGGGCGACTTTGCGATACCGAGAGAATTAAATGATACCATATTGATTTTTATTTTTTCAGTCATGATGGGCGAATATAGCATATAACCTAAGACTTCAAGAAAAGAATAAGGATATTACGATAAGATTTGCACCTTAAATATAATTCAGTAACGATAAGCCAGTCAATTCACTGGTAATTTTGAAAGAGGCCTCAAGCGCAATCTTATCATTATTCAATCGTGTGATAGCCTCGGCCACATCCGCATCCTCAATATCAGAAATAAAAGTTTGCAGAAAAACTTCCTGATTTTCATGTTCACTGATAAAATTATCCACGCTATTTTGTCTTGTGCCGTTTCTTGCCATCAAAACCCTCATGCCATCAATAGCCGTATCAAGATTAGTCAGTTCTCCTTTGAGAAAATTTATCTGTGTAGCATTTAATTTTCCAGAAAGTGGTCCTAGTCCGCTTAAATTATATTCCGCAATATCTTTAAATACCTGAAAAACATCCCGCCCTATCTCATCCGCCAATAGACCGTATTCTATAGTCGTATTTTGGCCAATTTTGGCCGAAGGACGACGTTGGTCATTTTGGAAGATATCCGAGACGGAAACAGCGGCCACAAGATCTGCAATTTCCGAACCAACAACAGGTTCCACATCCGAGCGGCCACCGCTAAAGACATGAACGCCGCCAATACTGGTATTGAGCGCACTAACCATTGTGGTATAAGTTTCTTCCAAAACTTCATTCAAAGCAAAGGTTTGTTCCTGTGCGATAGAATCCAATATATTATCACGGATATTTTCAGCATTGGTGATCATGGTATTAAGCTGGATATCATTAGTGTTCAAATATTGATTAACACTATTGGCAGACCGAATATAACCCTGCGTTTGGCCATAAACCGTTTTCGCCCCAAGCAGGGTTGATACCTCACTGGCAAGACCGCTATAGCTTTCCTCTTTTTTACCCGTCGTAATCTTAATTTGACCGTCGAATACTCTGGATTGATTATTTAAAAGACTTGTCAACATAACCTGTTGATGTCCAAAACTAGATACCCGTGTCATATTACTATCCTGTTCTTATCTTTGTTCATCATCATGCTTTATAAAATCTGCAAAATATCATCAAACATTTCTTTTGCTGTATTGAGCAACCTTGCCGAGGCCGAATAAGCATTCTGGAATATCACCATATTGCCGAGCTCTTCATCAAGATTGACCCCTGAAATATCCGTAGACTTTCTGTTTAATTCTTCGCTTAGGGCTTGACTATCTTCCATATTGCTTTTTGCAAGAGCTGACCGTAATCCAAGATTCGCCAGTAAATTTGCACTATATTGTGCCAAGGTTACCGATACTTCACCCAAATCACCTGCTTTGGAAAATTTATGAATCTGAGACGCCAATCCTTGTAGAGCCAAAGCCCCCGTCTGATCACCAACACTCAATGCATTTCCACCCACAATTGCCGTCTGATCAAATTGAGCCAAGGCTAAATTATTGGCGTTATCATTGATAACCTTACGAACCTTGAGGTCCGTGGCCGCATCCATTTTATAGGTCTCTCCAATACCAAAGAAGGAAGACAATGAAATATTCGTTGCACCACGTGACGTACTGTCAGCTTTCACATGTAATTTTACGGTACCGCCTGCGGCTCCCGTTGGTGTTGCTATTAACTCTCCCGTTGAGGAAAATGAAAAGGTGACGAATAAGCCCAGAGAACTTGCATTTAAATCATTGAGAATATCACCAAAAGATGCTCCCCCAATTGTCAAACCATAAGAGGCAAGTGTCTCACCATTGATATCATTAACCTCAAGCTGCATCAATCCACCCAGCGCAAAGCCATGAGCATCTGCTGCCGCAACACCCGTATCAAAATGAGAAGGTACTTTTGCTTCAACTAAATTATTCATGCCAAAGAAATGCGAAAATCCTCGCCCTCCCCGACTACTTTCATTACCCGAAACCTGCGAAATCGAAACCCCATGAGTTCCCGTAGTTGCGGAAAAATTTAATACCCCATTGAACAAATTCAAAGTTCCGTTAATGGGATTTAAGCCTGCATTAACAGCCGTAATCACATCGCCTATGGTTGGTCCTATGGCGCCAAAATCAATATTCACCTTTGAAACAAGATCGCCGTTAGCATCCGTGACCGCAAATACCGCCTCACCGGTAAAATGATGACTATCTGAAACTGAAAGTCCCGTGTTGATTCCCGTCAAGCTATTGGGTGCAGGTACTGCCGTATTCAAATTATGAATTTCGTTCAAAGCATCCGCAAAACCCGCTGCCAAGCTTCCCAGTTGCATGGCAATTTCAGGAAGATCCTGATCTCTTAAGGTCAGAAGCCCTTTTAATTCACCAGAACTTAAGCCACTATCAAGACGGAGGTTACTGGGGCGCAGAGCGCCAGAAATACTGTCGGTCTGATGAACCGTGATTGAAGAAAATGGTGTTGATGAACTCACCACGCCTGGAGGTGAATATTGCAGGACACTTCGGCTCGCCCCTAGCAAGGTTATTCCTGACTTTGTGGCAATTTGAATACCATTATTTCCCGTATCAACAATATTCATATCAATGATACTTGATAACTCTGTAAGAGCCTGCGCTCTTTTTTCGATGAGCGCACCTGGCTCGCCATTTGTCAGCGTCTCTTTAGTAATAAGAGGATTTAGCCCTTCAATCTGTTTGGTTAGGGTATTAATCCGCTCCACTTTTTCTGCAATCTGGTTACTGGCATCCATACGCATATTTTGAATTTGATCAACAAGTGTACCAATTTCTTCCCCAAACTGATTAATCTTTGATATTGTCCCCTCTTTAAGTATTGTTGATAATGGATTGAGGGCCATTTCTGATATGGCATTAAAAACGCCATCTATTCTACCTGACAAAGAATTATTCTGATCAGGACGGCCAAGCAAAGACTGAATGCGACTGTGAAATGCATTCTCAATATTATATTGAGCCGTATCCGCATTGGCATTATAGACAGACTTAACCAGAAATTTATCCACAATTCTTAAAACGCCAGAAATCTTAACACCGCCGACTTCGCCGCCATTAACAATGGACTCCTGCTGAACAACTTGTCTTGCATAGCCCGGCGTATTGATATTGGCAATATTGCTGGAAATAGTCCGAAGAGCGGATTGATTGGTAAAAAGCCCCGTGAGAGAATTATTAATAATGGAATTAATCGACATAATCTTCCTTTCTGCGGCCTAAAACATTTCCTGTAGCACAAGATAAACTCACTTTTGGATATATCTGGATAGGCAAGGCTTGCCCAAAAGGGAAAATTTTCCCTCTATGTCCCCATACAAATAATTTCGCCATGTCCAATCTGATCATTTGACTATCCTGTTAACATATTGAATATAAATATTAATAATTTAAATTCCATACAGTCTACAGAGAGCGGTACTGTGCCAGAACTCATCTACTGTAATAATATATGCAAGGTCGAGGCCAATTTAAAAAACAACCCCGCACCCCAATTCTGCCCATAAGCAAAAATTGCCCTAAAAAGTAAGGAAATAATTACCCAATTTGTCAGAGTTTATGAAAATTAAAATATTTTATTCATATTTTTCAATATGTTAAAAAATTGGCCTGTTAATTGCTTAGAGAATGATGAATTTCTATGTAATGCGATGAAGGAAAATATGACCAATAGTAGCGACCAACTTTTTTCCAATATATCTACCGCTTCATCAGGTGGTAATGGGATTGGTGCGTCTATTAACAAGTCAAAGGCTAAAGAAAGTAACACTATTGCCGCACAAAATACCGATAATAACGTTACCACTGGCAATAGTTTTAAAGATGTTCTCACCAAAGAAACAACCTCACCTTCTCAGCAGACAACAAAAAACGAACCAAAAAAGGATGCCTTAAAGGGAACCGAAGATCAAAAAACCATCGATCCGATGACAATAGCAACACAGACCCCAGAATTTACGGCTTCGGAAATAGTCAAAAAAACAACAGCAGGCAATAGCCCCGAATTGATACAATCTGTGGCATTGTCAGAAAGTCAAATTCCAGAAGAAAGTCAAATTCCAGAAGGAAATAAGATTCCAGAAGGAAATAAGATTCCAGATGAGGATGAAATCTCACCTCTTCTATCTCTTGCAAAGACTGAAACAAAGACAAATGATGGTGTGCAAAATATAAAACAAGATATTAAAAATGATCATACCGATGAGGTTATGACCCCCACTGTTGCAACCAATCTTTTGAAAAATAAAGATAGTTCCCATGCAGATACTCAAAAACCTCAGAATACGACGCCGCAAATAGACACAAAAGGACAACAGAATAATTCCTTCCCAACAGAAAAAGAATCAAATCAAATATTATCAGTACAAAATACGGCATCTGAGAATACTGGGGACAAGCTATCTCAAGAAGAAGAGCAGATTGTTGTTAAATCCGATAAATTTATTGCGGATAATAAAGACACTGGGCAATCACCAACTGGACCATCACCAAAAACTTCCCCCGATGCCCCATCAGAGGAATTGGAATTACCAACGGCAACAGGCGCAAAAAACAATCAAACCCATGATAAAATAAATCTGAATGAAACCAATCCAGATCAAGAAAATCCGTCTGAAGTTTTAGAACGTAATAAAATATCGCTTCCTCATGATGAGGTTGTGCAAGAAGTTAATGCCTCACCCGCAAAAGAGCCAAAAATCATAGCGGCCGAACAACAAAGCACGGCAGCAGCGGTTCAAACACCAGAGCGTCTGAAAGATGCACAAACCAATCAGGACGGCGAAAATAATAAAAACATCTTAGCAAAAGACATTAATGTAACCGCAAATGACAACGGTAAAGCCGCTGCAACATCTGGTGATTCTAGTACTCACAAAGCCACTGCGCAGAGTTCACCGGATGAGAATAAGGCGAGTGCAAATCCACAAGACAAAACAGGCCAAGCGGCAAACGCTAATTTTGTTGCCCCAAAGACATCCTTTTTGACTGAATTCGGTCAAATTATGGCTGCAAAAGGGAATAATAATACTATGCCTCTGCACAGTAGTCTTCTTTCTATTCAAGAGGTTGGTCAACAAAATAATACAATCCTAAACACACAGACATCCGCAAATTTGTCTCATATAAATCCTCAGGTAATTATGAAACAAATCAATATGGCCATAACCAAACAAGCCAGTGACGGTCAGGAAAGTTTTAAAATTAGCTTAAAACCCGCCGAACTTGGGCAGGTTGATATAAAGATGCATTTTCATGCCGATGGCAAGATCATCACAACGGTCACGGTTGATAATGAACGCACTTTACATCTTCTGCAAAAGGACCAAGGAGCCTTAGAAAAAACCCTTGAAAATGCGGGCTTTAATACAGGGGGAAATGATTTGAATTTTTCTTTAAAGAAACAGCAACAACAGCAAGAACAAACTGATTTTTCAAAGACCACAAAACAAGACGGGGAAAATGATGATGCCTTTTCATCGCCCCATAATAACATCATCGCCCAACAACAGATGAAGATGACCTATTCTAACAATGCTCTGGATATCAATATCTAGACTTAAACATGACGAAACGAACAAGGACCTATAACGATGGAAATTAATGCAGCAGCCTCAGGTGCCCAAAGTGCCGCAAGCAAAAGCCAAACGAAGCTTGCCGATGATTTTGATCAGTTTCTATCATTGCTGACAACGCAATTGCAATTTCAAGACCCTTTGGATCCTATGGATTCGAGTGAGTTCACCAATCAGCTTGTTTCATTCACACAAGTGGAACAATCCATTGCCACCAATAAAAATCTTGAAAATCTTATTAATCAGACCAAAAATGCCGAAATGTCCAATGCGGTTGGTTATTTGGGAACGGAAGTAACCATCGAAACCGATCGGGCAGGTCTGCGTAGCGGTGTTGCAAAATGGGAATATGGTCTTCAAACCAATGCAGAAGAAACAAAACTTACCGTCAAGGATAGTTCGGGCAAAATTTTATATGAGGGTACGGGTGAAAATAAGGCTGGCCTCCATGAATTTACTTGGGATGCACCCGCAAATACGCCAGACGGTATTTATCAATTAACGATTTCCGCAAAAACATCCAACGGGTCGGACGTACAGGTCGGTATTTATTCCAAAGGAAAAGTGGAAACAATCGAAGCTCTCAATGGGGAAGTTCATTTATCCGTCAATGGGATATTAACCCCAACCAACGGTATACAGGCCGTTAAATATATACCTGGTGCAGAAGTCATCAGTTAAGTCGTGTAAATCGCGCTTAATAACTTAATTCAACGCACCGGTATCAATGATAGCGGCAAAAACCAAAGGAGTATGACATGAGTCTTTTTGCATCACTAGCGTCCGGCGTATCCGGACTGGGAGCCTTCAGTTCCGCACTGGGCATGATTTCAGATAACATCGCCAACCTCAATACAGTTGGTTATAAAGAAACGCGGGCAAGTTTTTCCACGTTGGTAACGGAATCAAGCTCGTCTGCTACATATTCACCCGGCGGCGTTCAGGCCTTACCACAAAGCCTGATCAGCAGACAAGGTCTTTTACAATCCTCAACATCCGCAACTGATCTTAGTATTGATGGGGCAGGATTTTTTGTGGTTGCAACCCGTGGCGAACCCGTCAATGCCAACACAGAAATCAGCTTTACACGTGCGGGATCATTTACCCCAAATGCGGATGGGTTTTTGAAAAATACGGCGGGATTGTTTCTCATGGGTGTTCCCCTTGATACAAATGGCAATCCTCCAAGCAACCTCACCATGACGGAACTTCAACCGATCAACGTGTCCAACCTGACCAGTACAGCAGAAGCCACCACAACCTTAGCCCTTCGGGCCAACCTGCAATCATCACAGCCGCTCAATGCCGCTATTATAGGGGCAACCTATAATCCAGCCACAGTCGCAGACTCCATGGCAGGTTATGCGGCGGATGTAGCCAATGGCATTATTCCCCCCGTAAATGGTGTTAAATCAGACTTCCAAACCAATATTCAGGTCTTTGATGCTTTGGGTGGTGTCCATACTATAATCTTCTCTGCCCTCAGACAAACAGACAATCTGTGGAATGTGGAAATGTTTGTTGACCCACCAAGCGAAGTCACATCGGGTCTTGTGGGAACGGGACAAATCGCCAGCGGACAAGTGGCCTTTAACGGTGACGGCACCCTTAATGCAGCAGGCACATCCGCTTCCTTACTTGCACCCTTGACGGTTAATTGGACGGGTGGTGCCAGTGCAAGCACCATTACCAATGATTTTGGCTCTGATGGTCTGAGTGATGGATTAACCCAATTTGCCGGTGCCTCTACGCTTATTTCATCATCAACCAACGGGGCAACATTCGGGAATGTGGTCGGCGTATCTGTTGATAAAGAGGGTCTTGTAAGTGCACTTTTCAGTAATGGACTCGCCAAAAAGGTTTTCCAGCTACCGCTAACCACTTTCCAAAACCCTGATGGTTTAACCAGACGGCAAGGAAATTCCTATACGGTATCTGATCAATCGGGTAGCTTAAACCTTAAATTTGCCGGAATCGGTGGCGCTGGTTTTGTAGCACCACAAACGCTAGAAGCCTCCACCGTTGACCTTGCGGGTGAATTTACAAGTTTGATTACCATCCAAAGGGCATTTTCTGCCAGCACCAAAATTATTACAACAGCCGATGAAATGCTGAATGAACTAAACAACATTAAGCGTTAATAATCAAATAGTTATCTGAATGGCCGCCTGTATTTATGCAGGTGGTCATTGTCTATTTAAGCCTAAAAATTCCATTACATAAAACATTATTCTATTATTCATAACAAATTAACCTCGTTCTTTAGGCCTTTTTTAAAACCTTCGGATTATCATGCTCGTTATATGTAAATGTTGCCGGAGAAAAGTAGATAATGAGTAGATTTCAAAATACGTCCATAGCGCCTGTTCTTGGTCCAACAGGAGAACCGCTTACCTTGAGTGATCTTCCGCCCAACAATACAAAGCGTTGGGTCATAAGACGTAAGGCGGAAGTCGTGGCAGCAGTCCGTGGTGGTTTGCTTTCTTTGGAAGATGCTTGCCGAAAATACACCCTGTCTGTAGAAGAATTTCTATCATGGCAACGTGCTATCGATAAAGACGGACTTTTGGGGCTTCGTGTGACACGGGTACAGGATTATCGTGGGAATATTCCACAAAGATTTGACAACTGATTTCTAGAAAAATTATCCAGAACAAATTAATTAATATAATCATATTTCTTGTTAACGATAAGATACGATTCTTATCGTTATTTTTTTTATGTCCTATATTAAAGGCGTAAATGAGTTAAAAATTATTCAAAAGAATAATTTTATGCGGTGTTCATTTCATTGAAAAACCTCATTTTTTCTTCATTTTATAAAATTTTCTTTCTAACTAGGCAAAAATTGCCTACCATTAACTTATTATTTACTTAATAATTGGTAAGGTTAATATTAGGTTACATCAATTTCCTGCTTTTTTACAAAGTGGAATATTTGCGTACTCTAAATGGGTAGAATTATTTAAGAAATATATTAGGGAAAAACATTGTGAATGGGTTAGCAGAATTTTTTAGAACATTAGGCCCCGCAAGATTAGCAGCAATGGCAACCGTTGCTGCAATTACAATAGGGTTCTTTATTTTTCTTTCCATACGCCTATCAACGCCGAATATGTCTCTATTATTTAGCGGGCTTGATCTGTCCGATTCATCAAAGATCGTTCAAAGCCTTGAAGCGCAGGCAATACCCTATAAATTAGTGGGTGACGGCAGCACCATCTTAGTGCCTGAAGATCAGGTAAGCCGAATTCGTATTGCTGTTGCAGAACAAGGCCTGACAAGCGGTGGCTCCCTCGGCTATGAAATTTTTGACCGTACTGATTCGCTTGGAACAACGAGTTTTGTTCAAAATATAAACCACTTACGTGCCCTAGAAGGTGAACTCGCCCGTACAATATATTCTATCGAGAATGTGACCAGTGCAAGAATCCATCTGGTGATGCCTGAAAGACGCCTTTTCAGCAATGAAAACCGCGAAGCAACCGCCAGTATATTCATTAAAACCGCATCAGGCCGTCTTAGTCGAAACCAAGTCATGGCCATTCAAAATCTTGTATCTGGCGCTGTTCCTGATCTCCTGCCTGAACGAATTTCAATTGTGGACCAAAAAGGATCTCTTCTGGCGCGTGGATCATCGGAGGATTCAACCTCGCTGCTCTCGCTGTCCCTAGAGGAAAAGAAAATTTCAATGGAAAGCCGCCTGCGCACCCAAATTGAAACTTTGCTTGAAAAAACAGTAGGGCTTGGAAAAGTAAGAGCGGAAGTCAGCGCAGAACTAGACATGAACCGCATTACAAGTAACTCCGAGACTTATGATCCTGATGGTCAGGTCATACTGTCTGAGACCAATAATGAACAGACCAGTAACAAACGTGAAAATGCAGACGAGAAAACGGTTTCTGTTAACAATAATCTTCCCGATCAAGATCAAACCGCAAAACCAGAACAGGCTATAAAGAATCAGTCAAGCGATAATAAAGCATCGACAACAACCAATTACCTCAATTCCAAGACAGTCCAAACTCAAATTCATGAAGCAGGCACAATCAAAAAAATTACCGTAGCTGTTCTGGTTGATGGAACCTATCAAGCTGGAGAGGAAGGCACAGCCCCCCTTTATCAGCCCCGCACCACAGAAGATTTAGCCAAATTAGAAGAATTGGTCAAATCCACAATTGGTTATGATGAAGAACGGGGCGATACGGTTCAAATCGTCAACATGCAATTTGCGGCCGTTGATTACGGCGAAGCCGCCATTCAGGAAAGTCTATTTGATTTCAGCAAGGCCGATATAATGCGCTTTATCGAACTCGGCGGGCTTTTACTGATCGGAATTTTGGTTATCTTCTTTGCTTTACGTCCCCTTATTAAGTTTCTGACCGCCCCCCCAACAGGCGGCTATGGTCAACAATATGCGGCCATAGAAGGTGGTGAACAATCCCAATTACCCCAAGGACAACAAGCCGCCATCACGGGACCTGCTGGGGACGGTGGTCAAAAAAAGGCAATCTTAGTTGATGATCAGGGACGCAATCTTACGTCCAGAGAAATAGCTCAGCAAACGGGTCAAATCGATTCCGCCATTGACGTTGCAGCGGTTGAGGGAAAAATACAAGCCACTGCTCTGAAAAAAGTTGGGGAACTTGTTGAACGACATCCGGATGAATCCGTTGCGGTCGTACGTGGTTGGTTATACGGATAATATGAAATGAATAGAGAAAAAATATCCCGCCTGTCGGACCTGTCTAGCGCAGACAAAGCAGCTGCCCTGATGTTAGCCCTTGGGGAAGAGAATGGCTCTCTCATCTGGAAACTACTTGATGATGAGGAGGTTAAAGAGTTATCCCTTGCCATGTCATCACTAGGTTCTGTTGACTCAAAAGTTATTGAAGAACTATTTCTTGATTTTGCCAATGATGTGTCATCGGTTGGGTCACTGACCGGAAATTTTGATAATACGGAAAGATTGTTAGGTAAAATGCTCGGCAGCGACCGTGTCAGTCAAATCATGGAAGAAATTCGAGGTCCTGCTGGCCGCACCATGTGGGATAAACTTGGCAATGTAAACGAGGTGGTTCTTGCTACCTATTTAAAGAATGAATACCCCCAAACTGTTTCTGTGGTGCTGTCCAAAATAAAATCGGAACATGCCGCCGCCGTTCTTAGCGTTTTACCCGATGAATTCGCTATGGAGGTCGTTCAACGCATGCTCCGTATGGAACCCGTTCAAAAAGATATCCTTGATAAGGTTGAACAGACCTTGCGTACTGAGTTTATGAATAATCTGGCGAAAACAAGCCGTAAAGACAGCCATGAAACCATTGCTGAAATATTCAACTATCTTGATCGGGCCTCAGAGACACGCTTTTTGACAGCATTAGAAGATCGAAACCGTGAAAGTGCAGAAAAAATCCGCGCACTCATGTTCACCTTCGAAGATTTGCAGAATCTGGATGCTACAGGCGTGCAAACTCTACTTCGTGGCATAGATAAAGACCGCCTTGGTCTTGCCATGAAAGGATCATCAGACAAAATTCGGGATATGTTCTTTAGCAATATGTCAGAACGGGCAGCAAAAATTCTGAAAGAAGATATGGAAGCCATGGGGCCTGTAAGATTAAAAGACGTGGATGAAGCCCAAATGGAAATTGTAAATATAGCCAAAGATTTGGCAGATAGTGGTGAGATTGTACTTAATGATTCCAAGAGCGAAGATGAATTAATTTATTAAAATTAGGACGCCCTAAATATGAGCGCTGTAAAATTTACTTTTAACGATGATTTTGACGATGACACTGGCAACAGACTAAAAAACAATAAGCTGGAAGAAAACCGTGAGGCAGCCTTTATAGAGGGCGTTGAAGCAGGACGGAATGAAATCTTGAACAGCTTGAATCAAAGCTGTGAAGTTTTACTGCAAAATATCCTTACCGCCACCCAAAGACTTCATGAACGGCAGGAAGAACAAATTGCCCTAATGCATAAAGAGGCCGCCAAACTTTCCCTCTCCATAATTCGTAAACTTGCCCCAGCGATCGTGGAAAATGATCCCCAGTCCGAGGTTGAAACGCTTATCCGCCAATGTTTAAAAAACAGCCATATAGAACCTAGATTGGTTATTCGTGCTGATGACAATATATTGACGCAGCTGCAAGAAAAATTGGACGAAATGAAACACACGAATGGTTTTTTTGGACAGGTTGTCCTGATTAGTGAACAAATGAACCATATCAGTGATTGTCGGGTTGAATGGGCCAATGGTGGAGCAGAACGAGATTACAATAAATTAATGAGCGATATTGAAAATACTTTACAGCTTTTTATTGAATCCCCTGAAAATCTTCACAACGTAAAAAATCGTGATGTTAATCCAGAAATGGGAACAATATCCGAAACTATAGTGACTGATTAATGATATTTTCTTGCTTAAACAAAAGGTTAGCGGCTCAAAAATTTTATTTTACAAATCTATTTCGTGAATAAAAATATACTATTAGACAAATATGATTATTATATAATGCGTTATAACAATATTTTATTAAAGGTTAGCAGATAATGTCTGAAACAGAAAATATGGATTGGCAGGAATTAGACCAAAATAAGGCATCTTCTGGCCAAAAAAATCCTGGAAATGGAAAAGAGAATGAAATAGAGGAATCTGGTGATCTTGAAGCCGTTTTTGATGTTCCAGTAAAAGTATCAGCGGTATTGGGGATCACTAACCTCACTGTAAGCCAGCTTTTAAAACTCGGATCCGGATCTGTTGTTGAATTAGACAGAAAAGTTGGCGAAGCCATAGATATCTACGTTAATAATAGACTTGTGGCCCGTGGTGAAGTTGTTCTTTTGGAAGATAAACTTGGGATTACGATGACAGAAATCATTAAAGGGAATGAATAATATTAAATAATCACTGGCAAAAATAATATAGGAATATTGACGTGATAACACTCTTGGGAATTATTGTTGGATTTGGGTTGATTATAACCGCCATGCTTTATGGCGGATCGCCAATGGATTTTGTCAACCTACAATCTGTATTGATTGTATTGGGCGGTACAGTCGCCATTACAGTCGTGAGTTTCTCATTAAAAGATTTAGCCCAAATCCCCGGAGCATTATACCGATTAATGATCTACAATCCCCATGATTATCAGGAAGTGGGGGTTACAATGATCCAAATCGCTGAAAAATCAAGAACAGGCGGTATCATTGCCCTTGAACAGGTCAGTAAATCTCTAGAGGGCGAACCTTTTCTCAAAAAGGGTCTTGAATTAACGGTTGATGGCGCAAGTATTCAGGAGGTTGAGAATATCCTGAAGCAGGAAATATATTCCACCTCGACCATCCAGTTAAAAAGCGTTGATCTCTTGCGCCGCTCTGCAGAAGTAGCCCCCGCTATGGGACTGATCGGCACCTTAGTAGGGCTTGTTCAGATGCTTGGAAATCTGAGCGATCCAAGTACAATAGGCCCTGCTATGGCCGTGGCGTTGCTGACAACTTTTTACGGTGCTATTATGGCTCATATGGTTCTCATTCCCCTGGCCAGTAAAGCAGAACGAAATTCTGGTAATGAATCAACCCTAAATTTGCTCTATTTAACGGGTATCACCTCTATCGTACGACAAGAAAATCCACGTCGCTTAGAAATGCAAATTAACGCCATGTTACCCCATACGCATCGGATCAATTATTATGACTAAAAAAATAGGATCGGATCAATGCGCTTAATCATTGTTGGCTCACTTGATGGGCAACTTTCCACCGCATCCCAGATTGCGATTAATAACGGCGCAAAGGTCATGCATGCGCCAGACGAAGAATCCGCCCTCACCCTAATCCGATCAAAGGGTGCCGATCTTTTGATGATCGATGTCAAATGTAATATTAAATATCTGTTAGATCAGCTGACCGCTGAGCATATTTCAACACCTGCCGTGGCCTGTGGCGTGGGATCAAATTCCGATGAGGCCGTGGCCGCTATCCGTGCGGGAGCCAAAGAATACATCCCCCTCCCCCCTGATCCAGATTTGATTGCCGCCGTTCTCACGGCCATTTCCGTTGATGACCATGAATTTATTTATCGTGACCGCAATATGATGCAGGTAGTAAAGCTTGCCGACCAAGTCGCCGCCAGCGAAGCAAGCATCATGATCACAGGGAATAGTGGAACGGGTAAAGAAGTTATGGCTCGCCATGTCCATAATAAAAGCCGCCGCAGACACAAGGCCTTCATAGCTGTCAACTGTGCTGCTATTCCAGAAAATCTTTTGGAAAGTGAATTATTCGGCCATGAAAAGGGAGCCTTCACGGGGGCTGTTGCAAGACGCATCGGAAAATTTGAAGAAGCTAACGGCGGGACATTGCTCTTAGACGAAGTCAGTGAAATGGACGTTCGCTTGCAAGCAAAATTGTTGCGGGTCATTCAAGAACGTGAGGTTAACCGTGTGGGCAGCACGGGCAGCGTAAAGATTGACATCAGAATTATTGCAACGACAAATCGTAATTTGCAGGAAGAGGTTAAAAAAGGCACTTTTCGGGAAGATCTTCTGTTCCGTCTGAATGTGGTTAATCTCAATATTCCCACTCTAAAAGATCGCCCGGAAGATATACGTGCATTATGTAAACATTTCGCCCAAAGATATTCTGAATTTAATGGACTTCCGCAAAAAAAAGTGTCTGACAGTGCCATGAAAGTACTGATCAACCATATCTGGCCTGGCAACGTGCGTGAATTGGAAAATACTATTCACCGTGCAGTCCTTCTCACAAGAGGAGATAATATCGAGGCATCTGATATTGTGTTGCCTGATGGAAAACCTCATATAGAGATACAATCAAGCTCTTCTCTCCATAATATTCAAAATCCAGAGGGTACGGAACCGCTTTCTGCAACATCACTCATTGGGAGAACAGTTGCGGATGTGGAAAAAGATTTGATCATTGATACCTTAAAACACTGTTTGGGCAATCGTACGCATGCGGCTAATATTCTGGGTATTTCCATACGGACTTTACGGAATAAACTTAATATATATATGTCTGATGGCGTAAATATACCAAGCCCTAACGTTTCTTCAATGCCCGATTTCTAATGCCTCCAAAGATATTTAATTAAACACAATATGAAATATACAATAGTTTATGAGCAATATGGCGACCAATAATCACGTTTCCCAAAGCACAGGATTTCTAGGACAGCTTGCCCTCCGGTCTGATATCATCATGGCCATTGCTGTTGTCCTTATTCTGGTTATTTTATTTTTACCCATGCCGTCATGGCTTTTGGATATATCGCTCGCAATTTCTTTCACTTTTTCCGTTATGGTCTTAATGACCTGTCTTTTTATTCAGACACCGCTTGAATTTAACTCTTTTCCCGCTGTACTCTTGCTTTCCACCATGCTCAGACTCGCCCTTAATGTGGCCTCAACGCGCCTCATCCTTTCCAATGGCCATACGGGTCCATCAGCAGCGGGGCATGTGATCGAGGCCTTTGGTAATTTTGTTATGGGCGGAAATTTTGTTATCGGAATAATTGTTTTCTCTGTCCTTCTTATTGTTAACTTTATGGTTATCACCAAGGGTAGTGGAAGGATTGCCGAAGTGGCCGCCCGTTTCAGCCTTGATGCGATGCCGGGCAAACAAATGGCCATTGACGCTGATCTGTCTTCTGGACTTATTGATGAAACGGATGCCCGCAAACGTCGGAAAGATTTGGAAGATGAAAGCACTTTTTTCGGCTCTATGGACGGGGCGGCGAAATATGTTCGGGGGGATGCGGTTGCAGGACTTCTGATTACCTTTATCAATATTATTGCGGGTATGATTATTGGGGTTGCCCAAAATGGAATGAGTTTTAGCGAGGCGGCAAATACCTATACGTTACTCACCGTTGGTGATGGGTTGGTTAGCCAAATTCCAGCCCTTATTGTTTCCACAGCGGCGGGTCTTCTTGTCACCAAGGCGGGACTTACGGGACGAACAGATCAGGCCTTGTTCAGTCAATTCAGTAATTATCCAAAGGCTCTTGGTGTCAGTTCCGCTTTGCTGATTTGTTTATCGCTTTTGCCTGGTATTCCCTTTCTTCCTTTTGCCATACTTTCTCTGCTTCTTGGCATAACAACCTTTGCTCTTACACAGCAACAAAAAAGCCGTGCCGATGCGAAGATATTGGCTCTTGAAAAGGATGAGAAAAAGATCGAACATGTGGAAGAACCCATCACAACGGCTCTGCTGATTGACCCTATTCGACTTGAGCTCGGTTATGGACTTCTGCCCTTAATTAATGATGACAGTGGCATTCGTCTAACAGATCAAATTAAAGCCCTAAGACGGCAACTTGCCTCAGACATGGGCTTTGTTATGCCCTCAGTGCGTATTTTGGATAATATGCAGCTCCATGCCAACAGCTATGTCATTCGTCTGAAAGAAACCGATGCGGGTAATGGTGACATCCGTCCCAATATGCTGCTTGTTATGGATCCGAGGGGGGAACCTGTGGGGCTACCTGGTGAAGATACGCTGGAGCCTGCCTTCCATCTTCCTGCAAAGTGGGTTGACAGAAGTATGAAAGAAGAGGCTTCTTTTCGAGGATATACGGTTGTGGATGCCGCCACTGTTATCACAACCCATATCACAGAAGTCATCAAAGACAACATGCCGGAACTCTTATCCTATGCCGAAGTGAAAAAGCTTCTGGATGATCTTGCAAGTGAACATCAAAAACTGATAGCAGACCTTGTTCCAAATCTTATCACGCAAAGCGGCGTTCAACGGGTCTTGCAAAATCTTCTCGCCGAAAGAATTTCCATTCGAGACCTGCCGACTATTCTAGAAGGCATTGCCGAAGCTTGTGGCTATACCCAGAATATTGTCATGATAAGCGAACATGCCCGAACAAGACTGGCACGACAAATCAGTTATGACAATGCCAATCAAGAGGGTGTTATCCATTGCTGTCCCAGTTATTTTTCGCTTTCATAATAGCCTCCATTGTTCGGTTGGCCTATCCGGTTCTTTCGGCGGTTTGAGAAGATCGCGCAAGTCGCGTCTGGCGAACAGATTAACATGAATAAGGCGACTGATTTG
>JAIOYI010000004.1 GCA_021741205.1 Emcibacter sp. | reverse complement strand
GGCCGTAAGACCATCCGTCACATCAATATTATGCATGACTTTAAGAACTTCTATACGCATAGAGGCATCCTTAACGCCTGTAATGCCAAAGCTTGCCATCAATGCAAGACTATGCCTTAGGCCAATATCCTGTTGCTCGGTGGTCCAACGGGCATCATAATATTCTTCAATTTCACCAGATGCCGTTTCAAACAAAAGTCCATTTGGTGATCCATCAAAATCCCGCACAATGGTCCCGCTCATGGGGTCTGGGCTTTCCTTATTATAGCCTAAATCCGCAAGAGCTTTTGAATTTGCCCAGCTGTTATGGCCAGAATCATCGGCAAGTATAATGGGTTTGTCTGCAGATATTTCATCTAGCCACGCCCTTGGCGATGGGATATCATAAATATCAAAAAAGCTGCTCACCCAATAGCCACCCATGATAAATTCGCCGTCTTTGGCCTTTGCCACACATTCTGTAAGTTTTATCTTCACCTCCGGCGGTGTAAATTCCGCGGGAAAGAGACAATAATATTTTTCCTTGAGACCACCATATAAATGGGAATGGGCATCATTGATACCAGGCATGGCCATCATACCGCCAAGGTCTATGGTTTGCGTATTCTTTCCAATATAGGGACTGACATCACTTTGATTACCCCGTGCAATAATTTTACCGTCCTGCACCGCAAGCGCATCGACCCAAGGCATTGTTTCATCAACCGTATAAATTTTACCGTTGATAAAAACCGTATCGGCAGACTTTTCTTTTTCGCAAGCGTTCAAAATTATCGCTAGACCCATAATGCCAATGATATGTGTTATTCTCATCGTACCCTCCATAAAGAATTTAAGAAGGAGGGAAGCCAGAAATGCTCCCCTCCATCAGGATTAGATATCACCAACCTTAGAAGTCATAAGAAATGGTTGCGCCAAAGGTGCGGGGCATCCCGACGCTTCTGATAAAGGGACCATTACCACCCGTATAGGCTGCGGGGTAATAATATTCATTAAAGATATTCTTGCTCCAAACCATAAGTTGCCAGTTGCCATCGGCAGGAGACAAAATTGCCCGAAGGTTTGCCACAATATAAGAATCTGTGGCATCAGAATCTTGAGCGCCACCCGTTGTCTTGTCCTTAAAGCTCATATCACCACCAAGCTTCATCATCATATTATCTGAGACAGCCCATTCATAGTCCACAGCCGCATTCAGTTGCCATCTTGGCGTCATAGCGAGTTCTCGGCCAGAGGCATCAAAGGTTATAACTGTTGGCCAAGCACTATCATTTGATGTGGCTTCCCATTCCAGAATTTTTGATTTGAGGTAAGCGGCACCAAAACTCACATACCAACCTTCGGCTGGAACCCATTGCATATCAATTTCAGCACCATAAATTTCTGATTTTGGCACATTGGTCAACCCACTGATATTGCCCACAAAGGTAACGGCACGATCCTGTTCCTGTTTATTTTTATAATCATAATAAAAACCAGACAGGTTTAATTGCATAGCGCCGTCAAGCAAAGTTGATTTTAAACCCGCTTCGTAAGAATTGATTTCTTCTGCAGCGTAAGATTTCAACTGTTGGGTCGTATTAGAGTTTGCCCCGTTAAAACCACCAGACTTAAAACCATTAGAAACAGTAGCATAAAGCAGCATGTCATCATTGATGGCATAATCAACGCCAAATTTATACATCCATTTATTGGTTTTGATGGCTTCATCATAGACATGGAAAGCATTATTAATATTGGGTCCGCCAATAACGCCAAAGACGTAATTTGGTGAAGCAGGGTCATCATCAATGGTACCACAGTCCCCTGGGGATAGATTTGCACCAAAGGCAAAATTCAAGAAGCCTGCAAGTGAGCCATCACCCGCATCAAAAGTACAACCAGACCAGACACGGTCTTCGTGAGTATAGCGTGCGGCAGCCGTTATCCGCAATTTTTCCGTCACATTATATTCCACATGTCCAAAAAGAGCCTGTGAATCGGTTTTCTGATTATATCTTGTATGCAGTTGCAAAATGGGTGCAAACATGAAGGGGGGGACCCCGAAGGTTACCCCACCATTGCCATATACCGAATCTGACATGAAATAATTATAAAGCTCATCCATCTTATCATCGGAATAATAGGCACCCACAATCCAGAGTAATTTATCACTTTTTCCCGTAAAACGAAGTTCGGATGAGAAGACTTCAAGATCGGTGGTGTTAATATTGCTTGAATCATTGGCCGCAGACCCATCCCAGTCATTAGATTCAACCCGATCAAATTTGTCGTAACCCGTAACGGATGTCATGGTGATATCTTCGGTGACGTCCCAATCTAGACGCACAGAGGTTCCTTTTAGTTGATTGTCCCGCTTTGGCCGCAGGCTAAAGACATTGCCATCTGGGTCGGTATAGCTATTTGTCCAATCGGCGGCTCTGTTATCGCCCACTGAATACCAAGGCGGCGTATCGCCACTGACCACATAAGGAAATAATTGATTATAGGGCGCGTTAAATTCATCAAGACCAATCAAGCTTCCGTCATAGACTGTATTGGCCTTATTTTCCGATTGGTCATTGCTATAATGAACGTTAATGAGCATTTTTGCGGTTTCGCTCAGTTCAATATCAAGTAAACCACGCAAGGCATAGGTGTTTTTCTTACCCAGACGATCGTCACGGGTCAGGCTTTTCTGCCAGCCCTTTCCTGATTGGGTGGTTTTGAACGCAAGTCTTGCATTGATTTTATCGGCCAAAGCGCCATTCAAATAACCCTCGACATCCAACGTTTCAAAGCTGCTAAAGCCCAAGGTTATGCCCGCTCCTGTTTCTGCTGTTGGTTTTTTGCTGATAAAATTGATCTGTCCTGCCGTCGTGTTACGACCATAAAGATCACCCTGGGGACCTTTCAAGACTTCAACCCGTTCCAAATCAAAAACCAACCCTCTGGTCATAACGGAATAGGGCATGGATACTTCATCAAAATAAAGACCAACCGTGGAGGATGCCCCCGTTGAATAATCTTGGAAACCAATCCCACGGATCGTATAGAGTGGGACACCTGTTGCCGCCGTATCATTAACGGTAAGGCCAGGGGTAATTTGGGCGATATCTTCTGATGTGCTTATGCCCCGTTCTTTCATGAGGTCGCCAGAGAAGGCGTTAACTGTAAAGCCCACATCATTAATCCCCTGTTCCCGCTTTTGTGCGGTCACGGTAATTTCTTCAAGTACGGCATTTGCCGCCATAACGGGTGCGGATTGCAGTATAGCCCCAGCACATAATGCGGTTGAGAGCAATAAGTGCGTCTGACTTAAATTATATTTTTTTGATCGTATTTTCATCGTTTCATTCCCTTCGTTTGTGTTATTTGTCGTCGTGGTTAAGTATTAATATTCTTAAGAAGTCTCTCGGCTTTGCTGATTAATTGATCTTGATGAGGTTGCAGGTCTTGACCGCCCAGCCCCTCAAACAAGGCCATAAAGGGGTCATCGGTTTTTGTTCTGATTCCAGACAGAGTTTCCATAACGGCTAGTCCGTAAAACGGAACCGTGGCATCATTATAGCCGCCCTCATGACACATCACGACACGCCCAGAACAAAGCGCATCAGCGGCTGTCATTATTTTTGTGGTTAAATTTCTGTAACCGTCACTATGCATCATCATACGACCCAAGGGGTCATGCGCCCCCGCATCAAAACCTGACGGCACAATAATAAGATCCGGCTTAAATTTATGAAGTGCTGGAATAACCACACGGTCAAAGGCCGCCTCATATGCCCCAACCCCTGACCCTGCGGGCAGTGGGATATTGATGTTATAGCCTTTGCCCTCGCCCTCGCCGTTATCTTTCAGATAACCACTATCGGGCGGAAAACAAAGATCTTGATGAATAGATATGGTCAAAACAGAAGGATCGTTCCAGAATATTTTCTCAGCTCCATTGCCATGATGAACATCCCAATCGACAAAGGCAATTTTTTCCACACCCCCTTTCGCTTGCGCATATTTTGCGGCAATAGAGGCATTGGAAAACAGGCAAAAACCTTTACCAATATCGGGTTCGGCATGGTGCCCCGGTGGGCGCACGAGGGCATAAGCATTGTCAATTTTGCCGTCCAGCACCGCATCGACAGCCGCCATAACGCCGCCTGCTGCAAGGATTGCTATATCATAGCCCCCCTTACCAAAGGGGGTGAGCATTCCTGCATCACCACCCGTTTCATTGCTCATGGCTTTAATACCATTCACATAATCACTTGTGTGAACTCGTAAGATATCTTCTTCACTAGCGGGATATGCCTCGACGTGATGCAATTGTTTGTAAAGACCGCTCACCTCAAGCAAATTTTTAAAACGCCGCTTGGTTTCAGGATTTTCCGCATGGGTGCCAGGTTGGATCGGAACACCAGGAGGTAAAACCCCCGCATGGGTTCCTGTGTCATGCCACATATATATTTCCTGCCAAACGAAACCTGTTTTTCTTATCATATTAGTTACCACTATATTTATTATTCCAAAGGCTGATAGCTGGGTGACGATCCTTCCAAGGCAGAGCCTGTTCCAACTGAGATGACAGACGAAACAGAACATCCTCTCGCCCAACATTTGCCGCAAATTGCGTGCCAATGGGTAAGCCAGTCGCAGACATGCTTAACGGTAGCGTAATGGCCGGCTGGCCCGTCATGTTAAAAAGAGCCGTAAATGGCGCAAATGAAAAAATATGATCTGTCCAACCATGAGCATCAAAGGATGGATCATTGGCATTATAGGTGCCAATCTTTTGAGGCAATAATGCGGTTGTCGGTGTGAGCAGCACATCGTATTTTTGAAAAAATACGGCAACTTCACGACTAACGCTGTTCATAACAGCAAAGGCATTAAGCATATCCGTTGCCTTTAACGTAAGACCATAATGATAACAGGCGAGCGTCGTGGTCTCCAATTTATTTTCATTAGTGGGGCGGCCTGTCACTTCGGCTATGTGACTTATCCATGCGGCGATATTTGCGCACCAAAAAGTGATGGTTGCCTCCCGAAAATTATCATAATTGAATGTGGGCGATGCCTCTTCCACATTATGACCAAGGTCAGCACATAACAGTGCCACTTTCTTGCTCTTTTCAGAAATTTCAGCATCCACATGAACCTTGGACCATGCCTTGCTGGTAAAGCCAATTTTTAAAGGTTCGCATTTTTGGTCGAGCTCTGAAAGATAAGGTGCGCTTGGGCGAATAATAGCGTAAGGATCGCCAAAAGCTGGTCCTTCGGTTACATCCAAAATAGCGGCACAATCCCTTAGACTGCGTGTGACAACATGTTCGATACCAAGTCCATTGAGCCCGTCCCCTGCCTCTGGCCCGATGGGTGTGCGGCCTCTGGTTGGTTTAAGTCCTACAAGTCCGCAAAAAGCCGATGGAATACGAATAGATCCACCCCCGTCATTGGCATGAGCCACGGGAACCGCACCCGCCGCAACCATAACAGCCGATCCTCCACTAGACCCCCCAGACATAAGATTGCTGTCCCATGGATTTCGCGTGGGGCCGCTGAATACTGATTCCGTCGTTGAACAAAAACCCATTTCGGGTGTGGTTGTGCGCCCAAGTGTTACAAGGCCCGCTTTGATAAATCTTTCGGCAAGGTGGGTGTTGTGAGGGGCCGTCATCCCCTGAGATAAACGTGACCCCATTTCGCTCTTTCGCCCCTTAAGACGAAGCACCAAATCTTTCACCAAAAACGGAACGCCGCTCAGCGGACCTGAGGGTATTTTATCTGCCTTGATGGCATCAATCTGATCTGGAAATGTTTCAATGACCCCATTAAGTTCGGGATTTAATCTCTCAATGGCTTTTAGGGAAAGCTCCGCCAATTCAAGAGCCTGAACATCTCCTTTTTTCACAAGCGCAGCAAGGGCAAGGGCATCATAGGTACAATATTCGGATAATTTCATAATTCTTCCCAAAGATTTTCTTATGGTAAAACTATTCTTAAATGATATTTTCCACACGACCCAAAAGAGGGGGTGGTTAAAAATAAATTAACCCACCCAAAAGTAGGGGTGACGAGAAATTCCTAACTCACCAATTTCAAGTCTTGAGCCGCCAAGACCGCAGAGGTTCTGTTGTTTACACCAAGCTTTTCAAAAATATTTTTGATGTGCCACTTTACGGTGTTTTCCTTTATTTTAAGCTCAAGCCCGATATCAGCATTACTTTTCCCCGCCGCAAGCAAGGTCATCACATCCAGTTCCCGCTGGCTTAATTCTTCAAGCAAAAGATAATTATTGCCCCCAATGGAGAGGGGTTGAGTATTTTTAAACTCTTCACACAACCGATTAAGGTACCCCCTATCCTCTGTCGCAGATTTTTGTTTGATCGTAATGGCATGCACGAGCGGCTCTATAATATCACCTTCATCGAGAAATATTCTCATAAATTCTTCGGATCGACCCATTTCTAAAGCCTGTCCAAATGACAAAATCGCCTCATCCCTTTTTTCAATTTTCCATAACACAATCGCCTTGAGAATTAAGCATTCCATAATACGTTTTGTGCGGAAAACACCCCGCGCGAGCATAAGAACATGAGTGATAAGTTTTAAGGCCTGATTATAGTCTTTTAAGGCAATAAGCAGACGTATCTTGATTAATAATTTCAAACATATCACACGGTTCCATGTCTCAAGGGAGAAATCCAGTGATTGTTCGCTAACCGATATAGCGGCAAGGCCTGCCCGTGCTATGGCTTGAGTTAGATTATTTTGTCGAAGCAAAAAGCGTATCGCCTCATAATCGGTCAATATGGCCAAACGATATAATTGATCATCCCGACAGATATTTCTGGCACGCTCCAACTGTTGCCACGCCTTGTCATTGTCCCCCGCAATTTGTAATATTCTGGCGTAAGTGCATAAGCCAAGGATTGGGGCTTCTGCTTGTCCGCACTCAATTACTCTGTCAATATTTTGCTCTAATAGTTTTTGTGCTTCATTAATCTTATTCCATTCGTAAAGGACGCAACCTCTGTATAATTGTGCATTTGCAACACCAGATGATTTCGGCAATTTATCTTCGCTTGCAATATCTTCGGCTTGTAAAAATAAGGCTTCCGCCATATGCAGCCGTCCCATGGCTGCCTCGTTCATCCCCATAAAACAATCAGAATAAACCAGTCCATAGGAGGATTTTGCAAGATCGTGACAACTCCGCGCAAGGGTTAGAGCCTCTTTTGCCTGATCAAATTCACTTAAGGCATAACAGGCATAGCCCAACATATTATACATGGCGCCCGTATTAAAATCGACCACCTCCAATTTTTTTTCCAAGAAGGCCAAACATAATGCCTTGGCTCTTTCTACATCGTCGGATGATATGGCAACGCCGATTTTTAAAATTTTAAGCTCGGACAAAATATAATTCAATTTCTTGCCTGATAATAAGTTGGCCTTTACATGTCTTTTAATAATTTCCTCGGCTCTATAGGCAGCACTTGCAGCCTCTACTGGTCTTCGCATATGAAATAAGGCCCAGCATTGATACATGGGGATTTTATATCTTTCGCTTGCAATATGAGCTGGAATTCTGGAAATCCAATCTTGTAGCAGGGGAATTTGGCCTCGAATGATATAACTGTCGGCATGTTTCTCGATCAAGTCTGCGGAAAGATGGTAATCCTTTGCTTCAAGCGCTAAGTTTACAGCCTCCTTTACAGAACCATATTGCAAGAACCACTCGCTCGCCTTAAGAGTAATTGTTTTTTTTAATTCAGGGGCCTGCCGTTCTAGTCGTATTTTCAAGAAATCCTGAAACAAATGATGGTATCGATACCAGCTATGGTCGGCATCTAAAGGGGTTATGAAAAGATTTTTATCTTCTATTTCTTCTAATAACTCACGGCTATTATAGATATCCATCATCCAATTACAGACTTCCGCATTCATTCTGTCCAGTATGGATGATTTGAGAAGAAATGTTTGAACTTCCGAACGTTGAAAAGCAAAAACTTCGTTCGCCAGATAATCCATTATATCACGAAAATCACCCGATATAAGGCGCATCAGATCATCTTCATGACGTTTGTCTTTTAAAACAAGCGAGACGAGCTGCAGGCCTGCAACCCATCCTTCGGTTTTGCTGAGTAGCCCCATGATGAGTTTATCGGTCAAATTTAATTGATGGGCGGTGCGTAAAAATTCACGAGTTTCATCATAGGAAAACCGCAAATGATAATCCGTAATTTCCCGCAGTTCATTTCGGGCTTTCAGAGAAGATAAGGGCAAAGACGGTTTTATTCGACTTGAAATGACCATTCTGAAATTAGCCGGCGCATGCAACAATAAATAATCAATGATAGAGCTTATTTCCGGCCCGTCCACCAGATGGTAATCATCAAGAAACAATATAATTTGACGATCTAAATATGTCATCTCATTAATTAAGGTTGCAAGCAGTCTGCTTGTACGATTATGTATCTGGTTCCTCAGAATAACTTCTGCGTCTTCTGTGGATAGATAACCATCAAGACTTAAGGCTGAAATAAGATATTTTAAAAAACGAATTTCATTCTTATCATCCCCATCCAAAGAAATCCATGCCCTACAAGCGCCTTTCTCACCGAATTTTTTGTAAAGAGAGGCCATAAAAGTCGTTTTTCCAAATCCAGTACCGGCGGAAATAAGCAACAATCTTTGTGATGGATAGGACTGTAAATTATCAAAGAGCTTCTCACGCTCGACAAGTTCCTGTCTTAGCATGGGCGGGGCTAGCTTAGTGATAATGACATCTTTTGATAAGGTCACATTACTGTCCTGAAGTTACCGTAATATTCGAGAATACAGGGTGTATCCAAAAACGTCAAATCACAAGCTTTATTGTTCCCCATAATATCGTAGCATCATTGTACATAAGGACAAAATGTCCTATATATTTATTATAAGAAATGAATAGATTGCTTTATTCATAAAAAAGGCTTTAACCCTGTGTTCAATAAATCAACTACTATAAATCACGATTTAAGCAAGAACCGTTTTTTATACCTTTTTAAAGGTAAAAGAGTGGGGTTATACTTAGTTCTATTCTTTTTCTACATCCTTAACTCTTATCAGACCATGGCAATGGATAAGCTATCTTATGATGTGACAATTTCTGATCTTCAAGGCAAGCCCTTTGACAATGTTCTTAGGCTTTTTGATGCAGAGTCCTTATTAAAAACACATCATTCAAAGCCTTTAATCTCGGTCACAAATTTACGGGGTCACATCAAATCCGATATTATTCTGATGAACAAAATATTACGGGCTGAGGGATATTATAATGCCACCGTTTTTGAGCAGGTCATAAGACAAGATAATCATTTTAAGATTGATATACGTGTCACCTCAGGACCTCTTTATAGGTTTGGTGATATTAAAATTAACTATGGGGAACACCCACCGCCCGAAGAAATAAACAGTCAAATTCATACTGTCCTGAATGTAAATCAAGGTGAACCCGCAAAATCAGAATCCGTCGTTTTGGCCGATGCTCACCTTATGGAAATCTTGCCAAAACTCGGTTTCCCTTTTTCAAAAAACATGGAACGGGATGTTGTTGTCGATCACCGCAATCTCACAATGAATGTAACTTTTGTTGTCGAAACTGGTGTTCGTCGACGCATGGGAAAGGTTCATTTTAAGAATTCTGGTTCTGTGGAAGATAACTATATTACTAAACTTATTCAATGGCAGACCGGCGAATATTATAAACAGGATTTTATTGAAAATCTGCGTGAGAGATTAATAAAATCAAGCCTTTTTAGTAGTGTGAAAATTGATCTTCTGGCCACTGAAGATGATTATGTGGATGTTGTTGTCACCCTTGCCGAAGCACAGCATAGAACCCTCGGCATAGCGGGTGGATATTCAACTGCAGAAGGCTTTGGGGGAGAAGTTTCATGGGAACATAACAATTTATTTCACCATGGAAACCGTTTGATGCTTATGGCTAGAACGGCGGAAATCGAACAATCCTTAACCAGCCGATTAGAGATTCCGAATTTCGCAAGACTTGACCAAACATTATCTTTTGAAGGAATATATAGCCAACAAAATACCGATGCCTTTTCCTCTCACACGCTTGAGGCACGAGGTGGTATAGACAGAATAATCACAGAAAAATTTGCACTTTTTGCCGGTGTTGAGTTTGAATATAGTGATATTACAGAGGCGCAAAATGACCATAATTTTTATCTAGTATCTCTTCCTGTTGGTATGCGCTGGGATAGTTCTGATGATCTGCTTGACCCCCACCGGGGCTTTCGCGCCACAATCACGACGGCACCGAGCATTGGCATAGATGGATCACGTTTTAAATTCCTGAAAAGCGAGCTTAGATCAAGTGCATATTACCCTGTCATGGCTCAAGAAAAAATCATATTGGCTCTTCGCATACGTCTTGGCTCAATCATCGGCATAGCCGATCAAGATGTCCCCGCCACAAGACGTTATTACGCGGGTGGTGGTGGTTCCATCCGAGGTTTTGCCTTTCAAAGGGTTGGCCCCTTAAGCTTGGACAATGCCCCATTAGGCGGCAGATCAGTCGCAGAAATAGCCGCCGAGATAAGATGGAAGATCATGACTGACATTAGCCTTGTTCCTTTTGTGGAGGGTGGCAATGTCTATGAAAATCAATTCCCGAAATTCAAGAATTTTTTATGGGGTGCGGGACTTGGAGCGCGTTATCATACAAGCTTTGGCCCTGTACGACTTGATGTTGCCTTCCCCCTTAATCGCAGACAAAGTGATAGTCGTGTCCAATTTTATATTAGTCTTGGACAGGCATTCTGATGGAAATTTTGTGGCAAAAAATCAAAAATTTAAGCGGGCGCCGCATCGTTACGGTAATTACGGCTGTCCTTATGCTTATTGTTGCAGGATTTGCTTTTGGATATATTTACCTTAACTCAGATCAGGGAAAACAAAAGCTTGTCTCTTGGATCAATGATAATCTGAGGCATGAGGATAGCAGTATAAAAATCGACAGCATTGAAGGTTCAATTTTTTCACATTTCACTGTTGCGACAATCACATTTTCAGACCTTAAGGACACGTGGCTTGAACTTCATGAGGTCAATATCAAATGGTCACCCCTCATGCTTGTTTATAACAAGATCAGCCTGTCAGATATCAATATTCAAAATGCCCGCTTTATTAGACGACCCAACTTTACCAAACAAAATTCCTCATCCCAGAACCCGTTAATTTCTTTACCGTCCTTGCCCATGGATATTGATATTAAATCCTTTGCTGTTGAGCAGATAGATATATCCAAGTCTATTGTCGGAAAATCCGCCAAATTCTATAGTAACGGTGCGCTCAAACTGACTGAAACAAATGGTATTCTTGCTCAAATATATTTAACCAATAAGGGCAAGGGAAAGGATGAGATTACGGTTGATATTGCTTACCCTGAGGCGGAACAAGATTTTACCGCAGATATAAAAATAAAGGCACCAAAAGGGGGTATATTTGCATTGCTTTCTGGCATAAATTCAGAACAAGATGTGCAGGCGGCTCTGCAGGGCACAGGCCCAATTAATAACTGGTCGGGAAATTTTGAAGCTCACATTGGGGATACCAAAATAGCTGATGCCACATTAAGGCGCACAGGAAAATCTCTGTCCATAGAGGCAAAACTGGATGCTGGTAACTTTGTCGAGGATACAAATATCGCCCTACTCGGACGTACCGCAACCCTGTCCTTTGATGTTAAACCATCGGAAAATGTGGATCAGTCCGACATTTCTCTAGAACTTATCGCACAAACCATCCAGTTAAAGGCAAAAGGCATATTAACTCCATCCAATATCGGCTCCTCAGATAAGATAGATTTTAGCCTCAACGTCACAGATACCAAACCCTTCAACCGATTAATCAGCCCTAGCTATATCGAGCCCTTCACGCTTAATGGTCGTTTGAATGACCTTACACGAGATCCAAAAATTATCGTAAAGACCGAGAAGATCACTCTAGGATATGAAAAGAAAATCTCTGCGAGAATTAGAGGGGAGATTATGGCTCTGTTTCATTCTGGCAATATCCATTTTAGCGGAAATGGATTTTTCAACGACATTAAGGGCGATGAAATAGCCACCATAAACCCCCTCGTAGCGCCTGGCCTATCATGGGGCATAAAGGGAAATATGGATCAGGGAAATGCTTATTTAAACCTTGATAATCTTTTTTTAAGCAATTCCCTTATCAGCCTTTTGGGGCAAGGAAAATATCAACCCAAAACGGGAATACTATCGGCACAGCTAAAAAGTAATCTTTTTGAAATTAAAAATATTATGCCTGAAGTTTCGGGCAGACTTGCCATAAAATCGGACATAACACAAGCAAATGAAGAGGCTCCGTTAAAGGCTGATTTTACAGCGACCACGCAGAATATCAGTCTAAAAGACGGATTTCTTGATAATATCTTTGGTCATGCACCAACCTTGAAGGGCACCCTATATTCTGCAAAGGATGGCACACTTGATGTCAAAAATATTAATTTTGACGCCAAACATATAACCTTCACCGCAAAGGCAAAACTCTCCCCAGAGCAGAATATTCATGATGCTGATTTTCAAATTTCTTTATTTGATTTAAATACCGTAGAAAATTTAAAAGGGCTTGCCCTAGAAGGCCGTATTGATGCGGAAGGCGTTGTTACAGGCCCTCTCCAATCGCCATCTGTTGTTCTTGAAACGGCACTGAAGCACCTCAATATTCAAAATGTCGAACTGGATAATTTTCAAGCCAGAATAAATGCGGAAAGTATTATTTTAGCGGCAAAATCAGTCATAAATATAGAAGCGGACAGTAATTATGGCCCCCTGAAAGCTCAGATAAATTTCTCACTAGATCAGGAGGATAAGCACCATAATATTTATAATATTCCATCGCTCCATATTGTTCTGGGGTCTTATCAAGCCAACGGATATCTTAAGGCAAAAGCTGATAATGCGGTAAATGGCCTCATCACTATTCAGACCTTAAATGTCCCTAAAACACAAAACCCGGTCCAAGGTAATATTGACGCAAAAATTACATTCTTAGACCAAGCGGGCAAACAGAAGATCGCCGTTGATGCCGATCTTATGGATATTAATTTATCTCTTGATAGAACCTATCTCACAACCCTAAAAAAGGGCAAAATATCGGGTGATCTTTTGTTTACAGGTGCCTTCCCGCAGATCACATTGAAGGCTGATTTTTTTGACCTCATGCATCCAAAATTACAGGCACAAAATATTAAATTAGCCCTAGATCAGGCGGAAAATTCCCTCGCCTATAATCTTCATATTCAGGGCACAAAATATATGCCTTATGATCTAAGCTTTGGGGGCAAAATATCTTCTTTGAAAGATAACATCAAACAAATCACACTCGGATTAGACGGCACAATCGATAGCACCAGAATAAGTCTAGAGCAGCCCGTAACACTGATGATTTTGCAAGACGGGATTTCTGTACCATCCTTTAAGCTAAACCTTGGTAAAGGTTATATAATGGGTGGTCTGAATAAAATTAAAAATAATATCGAAACTAACCTTACTGCTGCAATGGCCGACCTCGGGCCGTTGGATATTTTCCTACCCGAAATTCCATTAACAGGTTTTCTTACAGGTGAATTAAACATTATAGCATCAACGGAGAATGTGGACGGCAGCTTCTCTTTTGTTCTTTCTGACATTAATTTTATGAACCAAGCCATGAAAGATGAGCAAAAACTCAGAATTTCAATCAAAGGAAAGATAAAGGAAAAAAATACCCGATTTTCAGGTAAAATTCACCTTAATGATCAGCTCAATGGACAATTCTCAGGTTTATTACCTCTAGAAATTAATGTTTCACAGACCCGCATTGCTCTTGCCCGTGATAAGGCACTGAGCGGCGAAATTATTTGGACGGGTGAACTTGGCCCCATTTGGCCCTTAGCAGATCTCGTGAATCACGACCTTACTGGAAATATTGATTCAAAATTAAATTTGAGCGGCAGCTTAAATAATCCTGACCTTGATGGATATTTTGAATTAACCGATGGTCGTTATGAGAATGCCCAAACGGGGTTTGTTGCCAGTAATATCGACATGAGGGCAAGTATCTTAGACCGAAATCTTACCCTTGATCATTTTAGAGCTAATGACGGTGAAAAGGGTACTTTATCGGCAAAAGCGGCCATCAACATCCATCCAAATTTCACCTATGATGCAAAGGGTGAATTAACGACCACCCATGCCCATATCATTAGACAACCACAAATTGATGTTACCGCCTCTTCCCTTTTAATGTATCAAAAAAATGATGCCATCACAGAACTTAAGGGCTACATAACTGTTGAAAATGCCAATATTGGTGCCATTACACAGGGTGGATCAGAAATTATCGACCTTAAGGTTCGGGAAATTAATATGAAGGGCGAAGAAAGCACTCTACCTGAAGATACAGGGGCTCATCTTGGACCAGTATCCTTAAATTTAAGCCTTAAAGCGCCCAAAAAATTATTCATCCGCAGTTATGGACTTGATTCTGAATGGGATGCGGATCTTACCATAACGGGTATGTCATCCGCTCCTATAATCACAGGCACAGCATCGCTCATTCGGGGGTCATTTGAATTTTCAGGAAAGCGATTTGATCTAAGTCGTGGGGAACTGACACTGCCCAATGACAAGAGTAATGACCCCTTACTTGATATAACAGCCGAGCATAAAATGATCGACCTTATGGCCATTCTGCAAATCTCAGGCCGAGCATCAGCTCCTATTCTTAAAATAAGCTCTATCCCTAGCCTGCCTCAAGATGAAGTCTTATCACGCATACTTTTTGGAACATCGTTGGCTGAACTCTCTGCAATTGAGGCTGTGCAGCTTGCAGCGGCTATTCGTTCACTGTCCAAAGGTGGTGGGTCGGGTTTTATGGGCGGGATCAGAAATGCACTTGGCATTGATCGCCTATCAATTGATAAGGCCGCCGACCATAAATTTGGCACCACCATTACAGGTGGTCGATATTTAACCAATAATATCTATGTTGAGGTGACAACATCCCCCACAACAGGTGAGACCGCAACTTCAATTGAAGTAGGCATTACCCACGGACTGTCCCTTATCACAAGAAGAACCCTTGCCCGTGATAACAGTCTTGCACTGCGTTGGTCTTGGAAATACTGATTCTAAATTCTGAACTCTCTCTTCCAGAAATAAAAAAACACGAGCCACATAAACAGCCCGTGTTTCTTAAAAATAGTATAGAAGACGTTTTAATTAAGCAGCATCTTTTAAATTACAAGCTGACTTTTTGCCTCTTTCTTCTTGGACTTCAAATTCGATCTTCTGACCTTCGTTCAAACCATTAAGACCTGATTTTTCAACAGCACTAATGTGAACAAACACATCGCCGCCGCCATTTTCAGGCTCGATGAAACCAAAACCCTTTGTAGGGTTAAACCATTTTACTGTACCAATTGCCATATCATTTTCCTTATGCAAGTGTCGGTATATTTCCAATCACAACCGTGTAATTGAATTGTTCTGTCTGATAATGACTTTCGTCATTTACCCTCACCTAAACCGAACAACTTCGAAAGAAAATAGGGTATCTAATAGAATGTAATAATCAAACTTATCCGCTTTAGACATGGTTTTATCCGCTTCGTCAACATAATTCAAACATATCGGATTAAAACAATCATTTTATAAGTGATCCCAAAGCGTTAAATATTTCTCTTTTTTTCACTTAATATGATAGCCGAATTTATACAGTTTCACATCGATCTTACAGAAAATCAAAATTACACAGGACAAATGGGTTCGGATATCCGCAATCAATTTAGCGGATATAGTATAAAAAATAATTTTATAAGATGGTTGGGGTGGCAGGATTCGAACCTGCGCATGACGGGATCAAAACCCGTTGCCTTACCGCTTGGCTACACCCCATCAAATGTTCATGTCTGAAAGGTTGGGCGAACATAAGCAGATTTGATCCAACTTGCAACGATGATTTTACAAAAAAAAGTTTTTTTTATTTCCATCCGCAATTTTAAGGATTTGACAAGCCTATTCCGCTAGAAGATAACTCATAAATATTTCTATCGATCATAATACAAAGGAAAATAAATGGCCATTGTTGTAACGGGAGCCGCCGGATTTATCGGCTTTAATGTTTCAAGACTACTTTTAGAGAGGGGAGAAGAGGTCATTGGTATCGATAACCTTAATGATTATTATGATGTGAATTTAAAAAAGGCTCGTCTTGCGGAAATTGAACATCACTCTTCTTTCACATTTTTAAAACTGGATTTTTCAGATTTTAATGCTCTAAAGTCGGCCCTAGACAAGCATAATATTAAAAAAATAATTCATCTGGGGGCGCAAGCTGGGGTCAGATATTCTTTGACCAATCCCTTTGTTTATATTCAGTCAAATCTGGTTGGGCATTTGAATATTATGGAATATTGCCGTCATCTTGATGGTTTTGAACATCTGGTTTATGCCTCATCCTCATCGGTTTATGGCGGCAATAAAAATATGCCCTTTTCTGTTGATGATCGGGTTGATAATCCTGTATCTCTTTATGCGGCAACAAAAAAGGCGGACGAATTGATGAGCCAGAGTTATTCTCATCTTTACCGCATGCCCCAAACGGGCCTTAGGTTCTTTACCGTCTATGGCCCATGGGGACGTCCTGATATGGCAATGTGGATTTTTACCCAGAAAATTCTGGCGGGTGAGCCTATTCCCGTCTTTAACTACGGCGATATGTTACGGGATTTTACCTATATTGATGATATTATTGATGGTATAGTCAGATGTCTGGATAATCCGCCGAAGGATAATGGCACCATGCATACCATTGGCTCCAATGCCCCCCATAGGGTTTATAATATTGGTAACAATAATACGGAAAAACTCTTGGATATGATTAAGGTCTTGGAAGATGCTCTGGGACAAAAGGCTGAGATGAACCTGCTCCCGATCCAACCAGGGGACGTGAAAGAAACTGCGGCTGATATCACCGCCATTCAAAATGATCTGGGTTTTGAACCAAAAACCAAAATCCAGGAAGGTATTCCAAAATTCATTCATTGGTACAAACAATATCATAAAATTAATTAGGAGCTAAAAGTTGGCATGGGACAATATCATATCACGGGGAATATGGCTTTTAATCCAGCCAAGTAATTTTTTGTTTTTGTTATTACTGCTTGCGGCTCTGTTGATCTGGAAGGGTCATAAAAAATCTGGTTTATCAATTATCGGGGTTTGTCTGACACTATATTTATTGGTGATGACAAGTTTTTTGACCAATCTGTTTATGGTGCCGCTTGAAAAGCGTTTCTCGTCCTATACCAACAGTGTCGACCATGCCCCCTACAGCGGCATTATCGTTCTTGGCGGAGCGGAACGGATAAATTACAGCACCTATCATGATCAGGTCGTTCTGGATGATGCTGCGGAAAGATTAATTGAGGCTGCAAAATTAGCCCGTCAATTCCCCACGCTTCCCATCATATATTGCGGCGGCGGGCGTCGGGACGGCATGATGACCGAGAGCGTGATCGCAGAAAAATTCTTTACCGAAGCTGGTATCGACCTTAACCGTATTCGTTTTGATGATAAATCCTACAACACCTATACCAATGCATTGGAGGCAAAGAAACTCATTAAGCCCGATGAAGTAGGACAATGGTTATTGGTCACATCGGCCTTTCATATGCCAAGAGCCGTAGGTGTCTACCGCAAGGCTCTAATTTCCATACAACCCTATCCCGTTGATTACCGAACTGAGCTCAATGCTTTTAAGATCAACCCACCAGATGCGGGGCAGACATTTCAAAAACTTGATTATGCTATCCATGAATGGGTCGGTTTGATGATCTATTATTTAACAGGTCATAGTGATGACCTATATCCCGCGCCTTAACGGTTTTTTGTTATAAAAAGATATGAAAATCAATGCCTATGAATAACACAGAAAATGCTTTTACCTTTACCAATGATGGTCAAAATGAATTGATTGGCATTATTCATTCGCCAGACCATACGACACATAGGGTCGGATTATTGATTATTGTCGGTGGTCCTCAATACCGTATTGGCCCTCACCGTCAATATGTCCATATGGCCCGATATTGTGCAGCTCACGGGATCGCCACTATGCGTTTCGACTATCAAGGTATTGGCGACAGCGATGGTAAGACCCAAGGTTTCGAGCATGTATCCTCTGATATTGATAGCGCTATAGAAGAATTTCTAAGCAAAGTTCCCGAGATTAAAAGTATCGCCATTTGGGGAATGTGCGAAGGAGCATCCTCTATTTTACTGGGCGCCACAAAAAACAAGGCGGTATCCCATATAATATTAGCAAATCCTTGGGTTAGATCTGAGGCGGGGCTCGCCAAGGCTTATGTGAAGCATTATTATTGGAATAAGCTTAAAAGCCCTGAATTTTGGAAGAAGATATTTTCAGGACGACTTAATTTGACATCTGCTCTTGCAGGGTTTGTGGCAAATTTGAAAAAAGCCTTCGTTAAGCAGACAAATGAAGATCACTCTTCAAGTATCTCGGAAATGGAAATAAAACCCTTTCCAGACAGGATGTTATCAAGCTTAATGGATTTCAAGGGGAAAACCTTACTCATCTTAAGTGAACATGATTTGGTCGCCCGTGAATTTGATGACCTTATCAAGGCAGATAAAATATGGCGCAATATTACAGCTGAAAATATCTTAAAAAGAATTGACTTAAAGGATTCCGATCATACCTTCTCAACAGAAAAATGGCGGACAGAGGTCGCAAAAAATACTGCAAACTGGTTACTCGCAGAAAAAGACGAATAAAGATAACAAGCCCCATAATTCCATGGGATTTTATGATAACTATATATTATTCTTCTTTATATATATATTGTTAATATAATAATGGTATGAACTGATTATAAAAAATAATATTGGATAAAAAATTGTTTTCAATTAAGGGAATTGTCACAAATCTACTTTTCTTACTTTTTAACCTTGGTATTTTCTATACCATGTACTGGGCCTTTATGGAGGATAGAAAAATAGAAAAAAACAAGCAAAAACATGATCAAAACCACAACCATAAAAATTTATAGTAATTAATCATGCGCGATATATTTATTTTCTCTGGTATTATATTGGTTGTTCTTGCAACGTTGCGCAAACCCCAAATTGGCATCTTGGGATGGCTTTGGCTGTCCATCATGAACCCTCATAAAGAATCTTTTGGTTGGATTTACTCCCTGCCTGTACTTGATATTCTTGCGGGGGCAACCCTAATAAGTGCCGTTATTAATTTCAACCAAGTCCGAAAATCACATTTTCATCCTGTTCTGATCATCTTAATCATATTTTATCTGTGGACTTGTATGACGACTATTTTTGCTATTTCCTTTGATTTGGCCTTTCCCTATTGGATAGATTTCAGCAAAACAATATTATTCACGATGCTTATGTTACTATTTTTTAATAGCAAACACTGGATTATTGCCGCTGTTTTTGTCTTTACCTTATCGGTCGGATTTACAAGTATAAAGGGGGGGATTTTTACGGTTCTCACGGGTGGTGGAACAAGAATTTGGGGTGCTCCCGGAACAACATGGGGGGATAACAATGGCGTTGCCATCGCCTCGGTTATGGTTACCCCGCTCATTTTTGCCTTGAAGGACATATTTCAAAGCAAAGTGCTTCGCTTTGGCGTTTACGCCAATACATTTTTTTCATTTATGTGTATTTTAGGGACTCAATCCCGTGGAGGACTTGTAGGCATTTTGGGAAGTGGCTTTGTATATTTTATCAGAAGCAAACATAAAATAATTATCGGTTTATTAATTGTAATATTCGGAATTTTGATTTTAATATTCATGCCGCAATCTTGGAAGGATCGCATGGAAACCATCCAAAGCTATGAACAGGATGAATCAGCGTCCGCCCGAATTCTCCAATGGCGATATGCTGTACAAATCACCTCGGAAAGTCCGATTATTGGAAATGGTTTTTATGCCCGCTTTTATCAACCCTATTATTATAAATATTTAGCAGGTATAGATAAAAATCGCGCCGCCCATAGCAATTATTTTCAGGTGCTTGAAGAACAAGGCTATGTTGGTTTGTTTATTTTTTTACTTCTTATTATATCTGCCGTAATATCCGCCAATAGAATTGCAAAAAAAGCGCAAGATAGACCAGATTTAAAATGGGCGTCCACCCTATTATTTTATTGCCAATTTAGCATTACTGGCTATGCTTTTTCCGGACTAACACAAAATAAAGGTTATCTTGATTTATATTATTATATTTTGGCCTTTATTATATTACTCATTAGCCATATTAATGATGAATTAAAAACAACAAACCCACAAGAGATCATTAAATCATCGGATAAAAACCGATAGGAATAGTTATTTATGAAAAAAATTGTCCATCTTATTGCCGCTGCACGTCCCAATTTCATGAAAATTGCTCCTCTCTATCATGCCTTAAATGCGGAAAGTTGGTGTGATGTTCATATCATTCACACAGGCCAACATTATGATGCCAATATGTCTGATAGCATTTTTGCTGATCTCATGCTGCCGTCTCCCCATTTTCATTTAGGCATCGGTAGTGGAACCCATGCTCATCAGACGGCTAATGTGATGATAGCCTATGAAAAAATCGTCTTGGAAAAGGAGCGGCCCGATTTTCTTGTGGTGGTCGGGGATGTCAATCCAACGGCCGCCTGCGCAATCGTTGCGACAAAACTTCATATTCCTGTGGCTCATCTAGAGGCTGGTCTTAGAAGCGGGGACAGAAGAATGCCCGAAGAAATTAATCGTCTCGTCACGGATGCTATCTGCGACACTTTATGGACACCCTCCCCTGACGCTGATGAAAACCTCCGCCGAGAAGGCCACCCAGAAGAGCGTATTGTCAGGGTCGGCAATATCATGATGGATAGCTTTGAATTATTACGGGACAAAATCAATGCAGAAAAAACGCCAGAAAAATATGGTCTAGAAATCGGTCATTATGGTGTCGTGACGCTCCACCGCCCCTCGAATGTGGATGACTATGATAATTTAAAAAAATTAATTGATCAATTAATAGAGGTCTCAAAGAAAATACCCTTAATTTTTGCTGTTCATCCTCGCACCCGCAACAGCATGAAAACACATGGGCTCTGGGATAATATCCAAAATATAGATCATCTAAAACTTGTGGAACCCGTGAGCTATACCCCTTTTATGAGTCTTGTCAAATCAGCAAAACTTATCATTACGGATTCTGGCGGTATTCAGGAAGAAACCACCTATCTTAATATTCCCTGCCTCACTTTGCGGGAAAATACGGAACGCCCCATTACCATAACGGAAGGTACCAATAAATTGGTCGCCATTGATGATTTACAGGACAATGTTGATCTTGTCCTTGCTGGAAAATGGCGTTCTGGCACCAAACCCGATCTTTGGGACGGCAAAACCGCTCATCGGGTGGTTAAGGAAATCAAAAAATGGGATTTTTCATAAGAGCATATTGGTATGAATGAAAATTCAATAAAGAAATTATCAAATATATTATTTTCTGTTGGCGTTATCCTAATAGGTATAAATTTCATTGGATTTTTTTACTATACAAAAATTGATCAACAAAATAAAAATGTCTATGATGCCGTTCCAAGAACTGTTTCAGAAGAAGAATTTTGGCAAAATTCTTACATTAAACCCCATGAAAATGAGGTACAATATGTAACACGCTTAACGAAACTAATCAGCGATAGAATGCTACTTATTAATTCACAATACACAAAACCATCTTTTTTTGAAAATTATATATTATGGGCTATAGCAGAATACAAAGGCGGCTATGAATGGTCAGATACAAAAAGAGCCGTTCGTATGGGCGGAGGTTATTGCTCACAACATGCTATTATATTAAATAATATTCTTAGCGAACAAGATTTTAACACCCGCATACTTGGATTAAATGGTCATGTCCTTAATGAAGTTTTTTTGGAAGGAAAATGGCGTGTTTTTGACCCAGATTTTAATGTAACTTTTGATTTATCCATGAAAGAACTTGAAGCTAACCCCCACATCGTTTTTGAAAAATACAAGGCTATTGGCAGACCCGATAAGGAAGCAAGGCATTGGCAGGAAGTCTTTGCCAGTGCAGATAATAATTGGCATTACCGCAATTCAATTTCCTATGGGATAAAGAAAACACTTATTGAGATAATTTCATTTTATTTAATTTGGATTATACCTATCACATTAATTTTTATTAGTGTTTTAATAAGAAAATTTCAGTTTATAAGACGTTTCTAATAATCCTCTATTATAAAACCTATGGAAAATGCATGTCTTCAACCAAATCCGCAAGACTATGTCCGTCAAGCACGCTCATAAAAGAATGCAATGCCATTTGCAATACCCCCGCCAACATACAACCGTTAACGATAATACAGTTTGGATCTTTTTCATTAAAGCATTCAACAATATCCAGATCTTCTTCTGTAAAACGAATGAGTTTTCCAAGATTAATATCCTTTGCCGGCAGGGCGAGCGTAAAACCACCATTCTTTCCCCGTACGGTTTTTAGGTAGCCGCCCTTTCCCAATTGATGAACAATTTTCATCAAATGGTTGCGTGAAATATCAAAAATATCAGATACTTCCTTGATCGACACGAGCCTGTCATCATTAACGGCGACATACATCAACAAGCGCAATGAATAATCGGTATATGATGTTAACCTCATGGTATATTTCCTAATACTCTACTCTGTTTTCTGCTTTAACAGTGCATATTTTCGCTTTTTTTCTGACTCAGACTTTAATTGACCACAGGCCGCCAAAATATCCTCACCGCGAGGCGAACGAATGGGAGCCGAAATTCCCTTATCAAAAACATACTCTGAAAATCTTTTTATTTGGTTATCATCTGAGCGTTCGTAATTAGACCCCGGCCACGGATTAAAGGGAATAAGATTTACCTTAGCGTGAATATCATATTTTTTAAGGATATGAACCAAGGCACGCGCATCTTCATCGCTATCATTGATACCCTTTAACATAATATATTCAAAGGTAATGCGGCGAGAGGCCTTTGCGCCTGGGTAATCCCGGCAAGCGGTGAGTAATTCCTCTAGCGGATATTTTTTATTAATAGGCATGATTTCATTGCGGACTTCATTGTTTACCGCATGGAGCGATATAGCAAGATTAACCCCTATTTCATCACCACAACGTTTCATTTCAGGAACAACACCCGATGTGGACAGAGTTATTCTTCGGCGAGACAGGCTTATACCCTGCTCATCCATAATAATTTTTAAGGCAGCCTTTACATTGTCAAAATTATAAAGTGGCTCGCCCATACCCATCATAACCACACTGGACAACACCCGCCCCTCAGAAGGTGTTGGCCATTCTCCAAGATAATCCCGTGCCACCAGAAATTGCATCACAATTTCAGCCGCCGTCAAATTACGCACCAGTCTTTGGGTGCCTGTATGACAAAATTTACACGTCAACGTGCATCCCACCTGTGACGAAATACAAAGCGTCCCCCGATCCTTGGCCTCATCAGGAATAAATACCGTCTCCACCTCATTACCGTCAGAAAATTTCATCAGCCATTTACGGGTTCCATCCTTTGAGACCAATGCCTCAATGATTTCTGGTCGGCCGATGGTAAAATTATCTGCTAACTTCTGACGAATATCCTTGGACACATTCAACATATCATCAAAAGTTTTTACGCCCTGATAATATATCCAATGCCAAACCTGATTGGTGCGCATTTTAATCTGTTTTTCTGGAATACCTATTTCAAGAAGACGCTCGCCAATTTCTGTGCGGCTAAGCCCCACAAGGCTTCTTCCCGCGCCAATCGTTGGACGGTTTACAACGATTGGCTCCGTACCAAAAGGTAATGTTTGCATGTTCTAAACTCACCCTATCCAAGATTGGGCATATAAATATAAAAATTAGCGACAAGCTTTTGTAATCGCATTATGGGCTGCCGTAAATCCCGAAAGTGAAAAAATATAGCTTGTTTCATTACTACGACCACTCAATCCACTCATCACAAGGTTGCTGCCCCGTTTCATAGATTGCGCCATTTCATTATCGCTCTTGGAATCATCGCCCCAAGCACCGTCCCCTTCAGTAAATAATGAGAATGCCTTATTTTTATCAATTTTCATCGTAACACGGGAGTCTTTTTTAAAATTATAACCAACAACAAAATTAACTTCATTTGAAATTTTACGGGCGGGCTTATGAGAAACCGTTAAGAATGGATTGCCATGTTGTAATGCTTTGGGCAAGGAAGATTTTGGAATTGAAATCATATAACATATTATTTCATCATTATTTTTTTTCAACATAAAGGCATCCCAATCCCGATATGTTCCAAGCAATTGACGGTTATCCGCAATGGCGGTATCAATGATAAGAAAAATCCCAACAACTAAACAAATGACAATATTTAAAAAAAACTTCACGTCAAAACCTCGATAAATAATATATTTAATGATTTAGCACAGTAACAAAATACAGTAACAAAATCATGTGTCTTCATCAAGGCACGCCGCTATTTTTTTTACCAAACAGAATATTCATTATATTTTTTGGCTCAACACCAAAGTCTTGGTTGATTTTATAGTCACAATATAGAATAAAGCCTTACATAAATGATGGCACATCTATCCATATATTGTAGGAGGAAAATAAACATGAAGAAACCATATGCAGACGCATCATCCGCACTTGAGGGTATAACCTTTGACGGCATGACGATCATGGCGGGCGGCTTTGGCCTTTGTGGTATTCCCGAAAATCTTATCGCAGCACTGCGTGATAGTGGCGTAAGAAACATCACCGCTATCAGCAATAATGCGGGCGTCGATGGTTTTGGTCTTGGTATGCTGCTGAATACGCGGCAGATTAAAAAAATGATTTCCTCTTATGTTGGTGAAAATAAGGAATTTGAGCGGCAATATCTGGCGAAAGAACTCGAACTTGAATTTAATCCCCAGGGCACGCTCGCCGAACGCATTCGGGCTGGTGGAGCGGGTATCCCTGCCTTTTATACCAAAACGGGCGTGGGAACCTTGATCGCCGAGGGTAAAGAACACAAAGATTTTGACGGCGAAACCTATGTCATGGAAAGAGGGCTCGTAGCGGATATATCGCTTGTGAAGGCATGGAAGGGCGACAAGGAAGGTAATCTTATTTTCCGCAAAACAGCTCGTAACTTTAATCCCATGATGGCGACCGCAGGTAAGATCACCATTGCCGAAGTTGAAGAATTGGTGGAAGTCGGCGAACTTGACCCTGACCAAATTCACACCCCCGGTATCTTTGTTCAGCGCATTATCCAGTCAAAAAACCTGGAAAAACGCATCGAACAACGCACAACCCGCACAAGAGGAGAATAATCATGGCTTGGACAAGAGAAGAAATGGCCCGTCGTGCAGCAAAAGAACTCAGAGACGGTTTTTATGTGAATCTAGGCATCGGTATTCCCACTTTGGTTGCAAATTATATTCCAGACGGCATGACCGTCACGCTCCAAAGCGAGAATGGCATGCTTGGTATGGGGCCCTTCCCCTATGAGGATGAGGTCGACCCTGACCTCATTAATGCGGGCAAACAAACCATAACAGAACTACCCAGCACCAGTTATTTCTCATCTTCCGACAGTTTTGGCATGATCAGGGGTGGTCATATTGCCCTTAGTATTCTTGGTGCTATGCAGGTTTCTGAGAAGGGTGATCTGGCCAACTGGATGATACCTGGTAAAATGGTCAAAGGCATGGGTGGGGCTATGGATTTGGTGGCAGGCGTAAAAAAGGTCGTGATCATCATGGATCATAACGCCCGTGACGGCAGCCCAAAATTCTTAAAACATTGCGATCTTCCCCTAACGGGTGTTGGGGTTGTTGATATGGTAATCTCGGACGTTGGTGTTTTCACCATTGATGAAACGGGTGTAACATTGATTGAACTTGCCCCCCATATAACAGTTGAAGAGGCTAAGAAGCGCACTGAAGCAAGCTTTAAGATTGCAAAGGAACTTCATAAATAGCAAATTTAATCTGTTAAAAACTAAAACCCAGAGCAGGCGCAGAGAGTTTAGATATTTCTGGGACAGGTTTAGGTCTTGTCATCTCCAAATATCTCATCGAGTGCATGAATGGAACCATAGACTTTACCAGTACCGAAGGACAAGGCAGCTGTTTTTGGATTGAAGTTCCCCTCGCAAATAACAGCTAATCCCTTAAACCTTAGCCAAAGCCTGTTCAATATCAGCGAGAATATCCACGGCATTTTCAAGCCCCGCAGATATTCTGACCAAGCCTTCAGTAATACCATATTTTAGGCGCTCTTCTGGTTCATAGGGGGAATGGGTCATAGATGCGGGATGCTCGACCAAGGTTTCTGCATCGCCAAGGCTCACAGCGATCTTGCACAGTTCCAAATTATTTAAAAATTTTAATCCCGCCTCATGACCGCCGTTCAATTCAAAGGCGATCATACCGCCAAAGCCTTTCATCTGCGCCTTGGCTAGTTCATGCTGCTCAAAGGACTTAAGCCCCGGAAAATAAACCTTTGCCACCTTTTTACTGGCCTCAAGCAAATCCGCAATCTTTTCGGCATTATCACAGTGGCGATCCATGCGAAGCTCTAATGTTTTCAGACCCCGTGCCACCAAAAAGGCATTCATGGGCGACAGGACCGCCCCCGTCATATCCTTTAGCCCAACATAGCGTATCTGTTGCATATCCTCAGCACTGGATAAAATAACCCCCGCCATAAGATCTCCATGACCACCCAAATATTTGGTTGCGCTATGGACGACAATATCCGCCCCCAAAACAATGGGATTTTGCAAATAGGGCGTTGAATAGGTGTTATCCACTACGACCTTTGCCCCCACATTATGGGCGATCTTAGCAATCGCCTTAATATCCACAATGCGCATATTGGGGTTTGCGGGTGTCTCAAAATAAACAATGCGGGTTTTAGACGATATTTCTGAAATAAGATTATCGGGATTGCGCATATCCACATGGCGTACCGTAATGCCAAACTTTGCCAAGCCATGGCGGAAATAGGCAAACGTACAGCCATAAAGGGTCTCATCCACCAGAATTTCGTCACCAGGTTCCACAAAGGACCAAAATACACTTGTGATCGCCCCCATGCCTGAGGCCACCGTAAGACAAGCCTCCGCCCCCTCAAGATTGGCAAGCCGCATCTCAAGCTCGTTTAGGGTTGGATTACCAAGGCGGGTATAGATATAGCCCCCCTCTTCACCTGCAAAACGGGCACCCCCCTCCTCTGCGGTGGCAAATTCAAAGGTTGATGTCATATAAATGGGCGAGGTCAAGGATTTATAAGGATCGCTCTTATCATGGCAGGCATGAATGGCTCTTGTTGAAAAACCTTTTTTATTTTTGTCCGTTGATGACATGGCATACCTCGTAAAATGCTGTTATTATCACTAAGACATTATACAATATGGACACTATGATTGCCGCAATTACAGACATAGCAGAATAAATGAATGGTAATTGTTCAAAAGAAGAAATAAATTCGATAAATATGCTTAAATTTAATAAAAATTTTTCTCCTGCTTATGGAGAGATGACACAGATTACCCCCCTCATCCACCGACTCGTGGCTCATAACCCGTCGCCCTTTACCTTTTTTGGCACAGGAACCTATATCATAGGTCTTAAACCAAATGAGGGGGGAGATCGCAAGATCGGGGGGAGCTCAAGTAGCGAAGCCATGAGCGGTAGTTCCCCCCATAAACCAAGCGAGGGGGGAGATCGCAAGATCGGGGGGAGCTCAAGTAGCGAAGCTATGAGCGGTAGTTCCCCCCACAGACCAAAAGTCGCAATCATTGATCCGGGACCTTTGCTACCATCGCATCTCCATGCCTTGGAAAATATGCTCAATCATGTGACCATAAGCCATATTCTCATCACCCATAATCATGTGGATCATTCCCCCGCCGCCCATCCCTTGAAAGTCATCACGGGTGCTGAAATTTACGCCTTTGATGTGGGGGCGCAGGCGGATATGGACAACCACGCCGAAGAAGGACGGGACATGAACTTCGTCCCCGATCATATTTTAAAGGACGGCGATGTGATCAAGGGTGACGGCTGGACATTGGAGGCCGTCCATACGCCTGGGCATCTGTCCAATCATCTCTGTTTCGCCTTAAAAGAGGAAGGTGCGCTTTTTACTGGCGATCATGTGATGGGCTGGTCAACCTCTGTCGTCTCGCAGCCAGACGGGAATATGAAGGACTATATCACAAGCCTTGAAAAATTATTGACCCGCAAGGATAAAATCTATTACCCGACCCACGGTGCCCCCATTGAAAATCCAAAACCCTATGTGAAGGCCTTGATTGCCCACCGCCATGAACGGGAAAGGCAAATTTTGGATGCGATCAAGGCGGGGGCTGCAACGATCCCCCAAATGGTCAATATGATTTATTGCGATATCCCAAGCTTTCTCCACCCCGCAGCGGCAAGCTCGGTGCTGTCCCACCTCATCCACATGCAGGGCAAAGGTCAGATTACCTGTGACGGCAAGCTGGATCAGAGTGGTATTTTTATAGTGACCTAAATTTCATTGTAATTTTGAACTGTTGATTTCAATTGTTCTGAAAAATCAAATATATCATTCAAACTTTCAATTGGGTATTTACTCTCATTTTTTTCTTGATCAAAAATACTTATATATTTTTGTTTTCGATTAAAATGTAATCTACAAATTGGTTTGCGGTTATTATCATCTAACAAAACACCGAAATAACTATGCTTATCCCGATGAGCAATACGATTAATATCAACGACTTCACGAATGATGGCTTTAATAATAAAATAAGCCTCCAACTCTTCCGTTGTCGTAACTATTGCATTTACCTCAGGTGTTTCTATTTCCTCTTCCTCGTCTACCCCGTCGTTTTGCAATGCACTCTTCAAGCGTTCGTTTACTTTATCATTTAGAAATTGTTTTAAAGCTTTTCTGACAAGAGTTGAAAATTGTCCCTTAACTTTTTGCGTAAATACGCCGTCATATACTTTCGCCGTAAGAAGCTTCACAAAATCGTCGCTAGGATCAATAAATTGACCTGAAAGACATTTCTTTATTTGATTTAGATATTTTAATTCCCCTGCTGCAGAAATAATTGAACCCAAATCAAAAGACGATTTCGTTAGTTTACGCAGTTCGGGAAGAATATTTTCATCTGGTTCTTCAAGATTAAATTCCAAGAAGGGTTTTTCATCCATCTGATTAGGTTTTTCAAGGTCAGTATAAAATTGATAAAGAACACCATTTGTCAATATTGCAATACGTGCATTTGTAACTGAAAAATATCTAAACAATTGACTCGCATGTTTTGAACACAGAACCTCTCCGTATTTTTTACACTCCACAAGGATTTGCAATTCGCCACCTTGCATTATTGCATAATCGACCTTTTCTCCTTTTCGGGTGCCGTGATCTGCCGTAAATTCTGGAATTACCTCATTTGGATTAAAAATATCATACTCTAAAACTGTCTGTAGAAAAGGCATAACAAAGGCATTTTTGGTAGCTTCTTCTGTTTCTATCGAAATTCCTTGAGTTTTAATCTTATTCGTTAATATATCAATATTTTCTTTAAATGACATCTTCAGACCCCTTAATTTGTGATTATTCTATCGCACCTTGAGCTATACTAAAAGTTGGTAAAATTCAACAATTACAGACTATAGTATATATACCTTCCTACTTACTATCATTATTTGTTAAATATTATAATTTTTTGTTCTTGTTTTGTTCTTATTTTTCTGTCTATACTATGCTCCCCTCGTCATTTAAGAGAATTTAACGGAATATGTTGGAAATACCCACCACTCTGCGGTGGCTGTATCTTGATCTGAACAGCTATTTTGCCAGTGTCGAGCAACAGCTTCAGCCCCGTCTTCGGGGTCGGCCTGTGGCGGTTGTGCCCACTTCTGGCACCGATAGCACCTGTGCCATTGCCGCAAGTTACGAGGCCAAGGCGTTCGGCATCAAAACGGGTACCATGATTTATGAGGCACGGAAAATCTGCCCTGATCTTTTGGTGGTGCCAGCACGCCATGATAAATATGTGGATTTTCATCATCAAATCATGACCGAGATTGAGCATCATATCCCCCTCACCAAGGTTTGTTCCATTGACGAGGTGGCTTGCCGTCTGATGGGGGCGGAACAGAACAGGGAAAATGCCGTCGCCCTTGCCATGCGTATTAAAGCGGGTATTGCGGACAATGTGGGGCGTTACCTGCGAAGCTCCATTGGTATTGCCCCCAATCGTTTTCTGGCAAAAGTTGCGAGCAATTTGCAAAAGCCCGATGGTCTTACGGTGCTTGAGGGGCATGAGCTTCCCGACCGCCTGCTGCATCTTAAATTACGAGACCTGCCAGGCATTGGTCAGAAAATGGAACAGCGGTTGGCCAATGCGGGGATCACCAATATACAAAATTTTTGGAATCTTGCCCCAAAACATGCCCGAAATATCTGGCATAGTGTGGAGGGGGAGAAATTCTGGTATGCGCTTCACGGGATTGAGGTATCTGATCCCCCGAAAAGTGAACGCCACACCATCGGTCATAGTCATGTCTTAGCCCCCGCCATGCGGCCAAAGCATAGGGCACGTATGGTGGCACGCCGTCTGACCATTAAGGCCGTCACCCGCCTGCGCAGGCTTGGCTTTTATGCGGATTTTTATCAGCTTTATGTGCGCTTTGATTGTCATGACCTGCGGGAACGGAGCCGTTGGAAAGGACATGTAAAACTCTCCTCTGCCCAGAATAATTTTACCTTTCTGAAAGCATTGAACCAGTTATGGGACGAGATGGCTCTGCAGCAAAATGCGGGTCGCATCAGGCAAATTTCGGTGGCGCTTTATGGTCTCACTCATCAGGACAACAAAATGCCCGATATGTTTGAAGCCTTGCAAGACCCCCTCGCACGGGAACAGAAAAAGCATAACCGCCTGTCCTGCGCCTTGGACATGATCAATAAAAAATTCGGCCTAGATACCATCGTGATGGGGTCGCTGCCCGAACCTCTGTCCCGCTATACGGGCAGCAAAATCGCCTTCACCCGCATTCCCGACAAGGCCGAATTTCATGAATAAGGCCACCGCCCTAAGCAACCCCCTCGTCATTCCTGCCCCCTCTTCTTCGTCATTCCTGCCCCCTCTTCTTCGTCATTCCTGCCCCCTCTTCTTCGTCATTCCTGCGAAGACAGGAATCTAGCCCGAACATATAACGTCACCTTAGGTGTCTTGTATTTTAAAAGGCTGGCTTCTTATTCTTTAACAATATCAACCCAAGCCATAGAAACCAAAAAATTTGACTAATGCCAAATGTCTCAGTCAATCCTTCTACAGGAAGCATTGTTAAAATGCCGGCCGAGCCAACAAATAAACCCAAATAATTAAGTTTTTTCGAAAGATCATTGGCTTTTAAGGCTGCAATGCTGAGCAACAAAACCCACAGCCCGCCAACGACCTCATTGCCGCCTCCCAGACCATTCACTATTAAGACGATGACAGAATGAACAGCCATTGCTTTTTCAGGTTCTAGGACAGATAAATCAACGACAGCCGCAAGTCCAATATGTGAAATCATACCGCTTGCGATAATTAAACCAACCCAAATTGCCCCAAATAAGGTCGCTATTTGAGTGATTGCAGGGCTTTTGTCTTTTAGTCGTTCGTGAATTGCAATCACCAATACGGACAATAAAACGGCCCATAATATATACATAATCAGATCTGCAACAAGTAATATAGCTTCGTTCTGGGCAAGGTAAGACATTTTCTCTACTGCATTTCCATCCATTGGATAAGCCCAAAAAACACCCCAAAAAACGAATGTTAAAATATAAATAATCGCTTCTGATATGGCAGAAATTCCTGCCATTCTCTGTAATGAATTCATAAACCGCTCCTCACTATATTTTTCTATTTATTATATGGATATTATTGCGTTATATTGTTATATTGACGTAGTGTACTATCTATGTATAGCATAAATGCCACTCAGTCAAATATATAAAAAAATCTCGTGGAAGATGGCCTCTCAAGATGGCTAAAGAGATAAAGTTAGGGAAGCGACGGTGATTGCAGCATTGAGATTGTTTAAAAACGCCATCACTTAAATACCCCACCCTCATTCCTATTAAATATACGACACCCTCATTCCTGCGCAGGCAGGAATCCAGCTCACACACAAACCCTTCCCCACATAAATCGAGGAGACATAGATCACAACATAAAAGAACTAAACGAGGTCTTTCTAAAGAACACAGGTGTCGCACTTGCGACTTGAATTCATCTATTGAAACTACATGAAATTGAAAGAATGCAAAATCTTGTTTTATAAAAATAGCGGTTATGTCTTCGCGCCAAAGATATTATACTTTACTTAACCGTGACAGGAACCATCACATGAACCATTGATGTACCATCCCACATGACGTAAGGGCCGCCTGCGAAGGGGTCTCGCGGTAAATTCTTTGTCATCTCTTTTGGCATTAACATCATAAGGTGAGGGCCTTCTTGAACCCAGACACCACCATCATTAGGATCTGTCGCCGCAGGGTTATTGTTATTGACCAGAGCATCCCCCTGAAGCATGTAAGAATAGCCAATGACATCAGTTGAGAAGGGGGCGCCTTCTCCCGCCGCCTTCATCCAAGCCATCCAGACCGCATCATTGCACATGGGGTTCTTATTGCCAGGGATAAGCCCAACGCCTGGAAAACAGGTCCAGCCATTGGAGCCTTGCCGCAAGAGGCTACCGTCCACGTCCATAACGGTTGCATTATCCGAAATAGAGGTCGGTGCCGCAGATACCGCACGGGCAATTTTTATTTCTTTTGTATCTTGGTCAGTCATTGCCGAGGCAGCCTGTGTCAGGCAAAGAAAAGACGCTATAGCTGTAATTATTAATTTGATCATTTTAAATCCTTATATTGAATTAAAGATTGTTCTAAAGTTTAAAGAACAATACCCTGATATATTTTTATTAGACTCAAACTATTTTAGCATACGACATGACATCTTCTTACACCACATGCGCCAAAAATGCAAAATGCAATATGCAAAATTTGGGGTTTGGGACATGATCAATAAAAATTCGGCCTAGATACCATCGTGATGGGGTCGCTGCCCGAACCTCTGTCCCGCTATACGGGCAGCAAAATCGCCTTCACCCGCATCCCCGAAAAAGCCGAATTTCATGAATAAAGCCACAGCCCTAAGCCCCACCCGTTGTCACCATTCCTGCCCCCTCTTCTTAGTCATTCCTGCACAGGCAGAAATCCAGCCTTCCTAAAGTGCCTCAAAGTGCAATTCACCACTCTGATACCATTTATTATGACGCTAACTGTTTTTGCTTGATATCAAGAATATCCGACCCTTTATGAAATAAGGTATACTGCTCCCCTCCGTGCAAAGAAGTATAGCCAACTTCAATTGATAACTGTGCAAACCTTTTGGGCAGATCATCAAATAGAAAGTTTTGGATGTGTTGTTTTTGCTCAGGTGTTCCCAACTCTACTGATACAAAATGAAATAATATTCTTTCGTCATTTACAGGGATAACATGTATGCTTGGATCAATGGTATAGGTCTTCCTATTGAATCCTTCGATATCGAAAAAACAGATCTCAAAAACATCTTCAAACAAAATTGGTGATACGCCATTTAAAAGCGTGAATTTATTCAGCATCGCAGGACCCAAGCCAACATTAGATAATGTAATCACACACTCATATACGTTTGCAGAAGTAATATTATTTTCAAACGTTAATTGCAAATATGGCTTCACAGACAGGCGATCATGTTTCCTTTGCCAACTTCCCTGTAGAAATGAAATAAACAAGGCTAGGATAGCCGCTATACTTGTTGCAACAGCCAAAACTAATTGGATGAAGTCCTTATTATTAGATGCGAACTCAGTTATTTGAGCGAACATAGCTTTCTCCTTTTGACTTGTTAACAATCAATGAATAATCAAAAAAATCAGCGGAAATTGATTTTTTTTGCAATGACATATCCCCATTGATAAGGCTTATTTTTTATGAGAAATATTCCAATGTGATGCGTCCATATAATCAATGGTATAATCAATGGTGTCGGTGTCGATTGATTTTTGCTTATCTTTGATTTTTGATCACTCCCCATGAATATCGTCCCCTTTTGTTCATCCCGAGCAGTAACGGTAACAAACAAAAGGCTAATGCGCAATTATTCTCTCAAGGCATAAGATATTAGTGCGGGGTTTAAGAAGTCCCTTGGCTTTGGAAAGCAAAGCTGTTTAAATGAGATATAGGACGGAACGAAAAGGATACAGGTTCAATCTCGTGAACCGACCCAATACATCGCCAATGATTGATGAAACATCGGAATAAATATGAACTTATTAGACCGCAATAATAGCACGGCCATTTTACTTGCGGGTATTATTTCTCTCATCATCGGAATTGGGATCGCGCGATTTTCCTTTACAACATTGCTGCCCTTTATGCTTGATGATTTTTTGAACTTAACTTTTGCGGGAATTTTAGCCTCTGTCAATTATACGGGATATTTAACAGGATCTATTTTTTCTATTTTCATCAAGAATATAAATTCCAAAATTAAATATTTCAGGATCGGGATCATCCTCTGCATCATCGCAACCCTCTTTCTTGGCATATCGACCAATGACGTTGTATGGCTTATATCCCGTTATGTTGCGGGTTTTGGCGCGGCGATGATATTGGTTGTCGGGTCTGCCATTGTCATGACTAAATTACAATTTAGCGACAAGACAAAGGCCATGGGCATTCACTTTAGCGGGCTTGGTTTATCCATCTTAATTGCGGACATTATTTGCCGAGTTGTTTTCTCTCTCGGCGGGGATTGGGAAACCTCCTGGATCATATTAGCCCTTGTTGGCACCATATGCGCCCCATATTGCCTTTACATTCTTTCAAATGACACCCATGAAAAACAGAACGTCCCCATATATAAATTTGATAAATCTATTTTTTCAGGCTTTGTATTGCTCCTCATTCTTGCCTATTTTACGGAAGGGGTCGCCATGGTCGTACATTCGACTTTCCTGCCAGATATTATCAATTCATTAGACGGGCTAAATGGATATGGCGGATTAACATGGACCATCGTCGGCATTGCAGGGATACCATCTTGCATTATATGGATGCGGCTGGCTCATCGGTTTGAAAGCATTAATGTCATTATTTTTGCCATGTCCTTACAAGTCATCGCCATCCTTATTCCGGCGCTGACGTCAAACATATATTTAAATATTCTGAGCAGTTTGCTCTATGGCGGCACCTTTGTCGGACTTGTTGCCCTATTTATGAACCTTGGCGGCAAGATAGCGGGAAAGAACCCTGTCATATTAATGGGATCGTTAACCACAGCCTATGGCATTGGACAAGTTTTGGCCCCCTTATATTGCGTCGCCCTGACGGACTATTTTCAAAGTTATGATTATGCCCTATTGGTTACGGCGGCAATCGTCTTTAGCGGCGTCATGGTCTTATTTTTTGCGCGGAAAATAAATCTTCCCCAAACAAATAAAGCAGGGCATTTGGCTTAATTTTCAAAGTCGGTTGCATGACAAAATGGGCAAGTGTGAAAGATGCGCGTTTACCTACTGCCGCAAAATTATCCATAAATAAACGGATCAAAGCTCTTGCCAAGGGCTTTGGAAAGACCTAAATCTAGGGTAATTGTTATGCAACGTAACCGGAAGATACTATGTCGATACCCTTGATGGGCAACAAAAGCCCTCGTGATGCTGAACTTATCACTGAAATCAATCAGCTTCGCAAAGAAAAAAATGCCGTGATCCTTGCCCATTATTATCAGGACGGCAAAATACAGGATTTGGCCGACTTTGTCGGTGATAGCCTTGATCTATCCCGTAAAGCAGCCTCCACCGACGCCGATGTGATTGTATTTTGCGGAGTGCGTTTTATGGCAGAGGTTGCCAAAATCCTAAGCCCTGAAAAAATCGTTGTGCTGCCTGATATGGCGGCGGGCTGTTCGCTCGAGGATAGCTGCCCTGCTGATGAATTTGCCGCCTTTCGTGCCAAATATCCAGATCACATAAGTCTCACCTATATCAATTGTTCGGCTGCGGTAAAGACCCATTCGGATATTATCATAACCTCGAGCAATGCCCGTCATATCATTGACCAAATTCCAAAGGATCAGCCCATTTTGCTTGCCCCCGATCAACATTTGGGCGGCTATCTTGCCCGTGAGACGGGACGTGACATGGTGCTGTGGCCGGGGTCATGCATTGTTCATGAGCGCTTTTCCGAAAAGGAACTGATCAAGCTCAAGGCCGAGTATCCCGATGCACCCATTGCCGCCCATCCCGAATGTCCCGTTCATATTCTTAATCATGCGGATCATGTGGGGTCGACGTCCTCTATTCTTAAATTTGTTTTGGAAAGTGATGCGGATACCTTCATCATTGCAACAGAACCCGGCATCATTCATCAGATGGAGAAATCTTCGCCTGAAAAAACCTTTATCGGGGCGCCTGGTATTGACGGCAAATGCAGCTGCAACCAATGCCCCTATATGGCACTTAATACGCTGGAAAAAATTCGGGATTGCCTGCGGGATTTAACCCCCCGCATTGAAATCTCGGAAGAAGAAAGACTGGCCGCGAAGAAACCCCTTGACCGTATGCTTGAGATGTCACCTCCCGCCGCCCAGAACCGACCCGACAAAACAGGACGGGCCTATTGATATGACAACGGAAAGCCCGCTTTTTAAGGAAGAATTGCGCCATTTGGTGAAAGCGACCTTGGACGAAGATGTGGGACGGGGCGATCTGACGAGCCTTGCCATCATTCCTCTGGATCAAAAATTATCCGTGCAAATGGTTGCCCGTGAAAATATGGTGGTAGCCGGTATGTTTGTTGCGGTTGAGATCATCAAAGCCTGTGATCCATCCGCACAGATCGAGGTCATCGCCCAAGACGGTCTTGAGGTTGTGGCGGGAAGTTGCATTTTAAAAGTCACGGGCAATGCGCGGAAAATTCTGACCGCTGAGCGGAGCGCCCTTAATATTTTGCAACATTTATCGGGTATTGCGACCCTTACCCGCACTTATGTGCGTGAAATTGACCATACGGAATGCAGGCTTCTTGATACCCGAAAAACCATTCCGCTCTTTCGCAAGCTTGCCAAATATGCCACTCGCATGGGCGGTGCGATGAACCACCGTATGCGCCTTGATGATGGAGTCTTGATCAAGGACAATCATATTGCAAGAATTGGCAGCGTGAAGGCCGCCGTTGAAGCCGCCAAAGCCTTTGACACCACCGCAAGCCGCATCGGTATAACCGTCGAATGCGATAATTTGGATCAGGCCCGTGAGGCCGTATCCTGTGGCGCCGATCGTTTGCTTTTGGATAATATGAGCCTTGATGAGCTTCGCACCGCCGTGGAAAAATATAAGGGACAGGTAAAATTAGAGGCATCGGGCGGTGTCACCTTACAAACCATAAAAGCCATTGCAGAAACGGGGGTCGATTATATCTCCGTCGGGCGGATCACCCAATCTGCTCCTGCGGTTGATATTGGACTTGATTATTTAGACTAGCCTCATCCTCCTTATAAATCCTTTTCACAAGCCAACCTGCAAACCGCCAAACGAGCCATGTGAGAAAAATGGACACATAACCATCAACGGCATAATGCCAGCCAAGATGAACCGATCCTATCTGTATCATAACCAAAAATATACCCATACCATAACCGATATATTTATTGACATCACGACCAGAGAAATACAACAGTGCCGCAACCGAAACATGCATGCTTGGCATGGCGGAAATACCGCTGCCGATGTTGGTGTCATTTTTCAGATAATCCATCCACAACATATTTTGCGTATTTAAGGCAAAGATACCAAAAAAACTGCTCTCATATTGTTTGTCATAGGATCTCAAAATATCCATCAACGGCCCATAAACGGTTTTATCCCCCACCACATCGCCGTAAAAACACGGGCCCGCAGAGGATAGAAGCACCGCAAGAAATGACCCGATCAATGTCCATATCATAATGAATGTTAACAGAAATCGCATGCGTTTTTGATTAAAATGCACATTAACAACCATCCATAACACATAGGAAAACATGATAAAAAACCATAAATTATAAAAATAATTCAGCACGACCGATAAAAATGCCGTGCTAAAGACCGCATGGGTAATGCGCCATGGATCAATGCCAAAATGAATGAAACGATCCGCTTTCATCAGAAATTCATCCAGATAAAAAGGATGTATCAAATGAACGACAGATTTCAGAGAAGAAAACAGTGAAATAAAAGTCGGCAAAAACACCATAGGCAGCAAAAAAGCCACCATATAATTGACATTAATCCACCCCTTAAGAAAATCATCCTTAACTCTTTTTAGGTTTCTTTCTCCGTCATCATAGCCCAAGTAACGCAAGCTATAAGATACGCTTTTCACAAATACCACAATGATCAAACTTGTGATCAAAATGCTGGCATAAAGGGATGGTATATAATGGTTAAGAAGATCATTATGCCACAAGACCAAATAAATCGCCGCCGCTTGTGTCGCAAATAGAGCCATTAAAATAATATTACCTCTTAATATGGCGCCATCCACCTCTATTTTACGCCGCAAGACGGCAACATAATCCATAAATAATCCTATTATTTTATTGTTCTCTCTTAAAACATAATATTTAGTAATTAATATTTTACAAATATCACCATTAAAGATATGAGTTTATTTTTATTATCATATTTATGAAAAGACATCATGTCCGTCACCCGATCAAATTCCATTCTTTTACTTGCCGCCTTCATCTGGGGCGTATCCTTTATATTTCAAAAAGATGCGATGGCTTATATGGGCCCGTTTAGCTTTAACGCCTTTCGCTTCTTGCTTGGTGGCCTTATTCTCCTTCCTTTGGCAAGGTTGGAAATAAACGGGCATGGTCGTACACATAAACCCTATTCCCCTGCCCTCATAAGGGGATCACTTTTAGCGGGATTCTTGATTTTTCTGGGATCAGGCTTTCAGCAAACCGGCATTCAATATACCACCATTGGCAACACTGGTTTCATTACTGGCCTTTATATTATTTTCGTTCCCATCATGAGCCTATTTCTTGGCTATCGCTATAAAAAAGGATTATGGCTTGCCATTCTTATAGCCTGTGTGGGTCTATATTTATTATCAGGCATGAATGGTTTTACTATGGCGTACGGCGATCTTTTGGTGCTCATTGGGGCTATTTTCTGGGCCTCTCATGTGATTGTCGTCGATCATATGGCGGATAATCATGACCAAATTAAATTTGCCGCCCTACAGTTTTTTGCCTGTGCTATTTTCAGCTATCTTGCCGCCCTTTATGTGGGGGACAAGGTCATGCTTTTTACCTTTGATGAGTGGAAATGGGTCATAGCAAGTGGCATCCTTGCCGTGGGCATTGGATACACGCTACAAGTCTTGGCACAAACCAGCTCACCACCAGCACAAGCCGCCATCATCATGAGTTTAGAATCCGTTTTCGCCGCCATAACGGGATATTTTTATTATAATGAAATTCTAAGTGTTAGCGCAATGATGGGCTGTGTCCTTATATTTACTGGCTGCCTTCTGACCCAATTGTATCCTCCGATACAAATAAAGGGCGATCAACCTTCACGCGCAACAAATTGACGAGCCTGTTTTGCCGTCCTTAGGCTATGCTTGCGTTTTATGGGTGAATTGAGGTAGCGATTGACACTGGCCAGAATAATATCTGATCCCGACCCCGCTCGCATAAGCGGGACATCTTCTCTGATGGCGGCAAGAAGCTTTACCCGATGACAAGATATAATAGGCTCTGGATATCCTGTATCCACCAAATTGACACACTCTTTTGCAAAGAAATCTTGTGGATCATTGACATGCCAAAAAGACATATTCTGCTCAAATTTACAATAATTGACATTCCGACCAGAAAAACAGGCAAGCTGCAACAATGCCTGTGGCCATAAGATAGGATAGCGCCCGCATAAATTCCGCAAAGCATTGGCAAAAGTCAAACCATGAGTAAAATTCAACCAACTAACATTATGGGCCACAGGATGATCCGTTGACAAATCACGAGCCAAATCAAAATGCAACATATTCCAGCCGAGCGTTTCATGAACGGCTCTGAAGCAATCCTCAGGCCGTGCCGATGATTGCACCATCCGGTCCAAGGTTCTGTTCACAGTCAACCCTTTTAAATCCTGCGCTGTAATAGCCTGATTATTCTTGCCATCCCATGTCGCCAGTGCAGCCTTGTAATGACTGAATTCTGGAATAAGGTCTTCCCTTCTGGCATAAATCATTTGGCGAATTAAGGACAAGACCAGCGGTTCTAAAACATCATGTCCCAAACGTTCAATCAGTTGTCCTATCTTATAAACATAAATAGCCGAATGGCCGAAATCATTATAATGCGCCAAGGCTGCCGCGGCTAAAACGGGTTCCAAATCATCATATCCCAATCCCTCGGCAAAGGCACCACGCACCAAGGCAATGGCTCTAATCTCGTCTTCTGCTTCAATGGCCGCCAGAAGAACAGTATCTTTATAAGGCAGAATATTCTCCGAGAAGGGCGTTAGTTTATCTCGCATGACATCCCACGCCACATGACTAATGACTTCAAGAACCGCTGCTAAGGCCTCATCCTTCCGTCCTGCGCTGTCCATTTCCTCGGCCAGAGACAACCAATCAGTCGCCGCCCCAAAAGCATGACCTAGACCATATTGAAGGTGATCATAATTTTTTTTAATACAATCAATAACAACATCCTCATAACGGCCTCCCGCCTGCCGAAAACGACTTATTTCACGTGCCATTCTGTCATATTCATAACGTGGAAAACTATCCTGAATATTATCTAATGCTCTTTGCTGCATCAATTTATCCGGCGGGTTCTGCACATCTATCCACAGACAGTCATCCTGCATACGCAAAGGATAATGACGCAAATCATCCCCACCAACAATGGTCTCGCCAGAGGTTAAGTCAAATTTCCAATTATGCCAATTACAGGTCAAGTTACAATCTTCTGAAAGGGTCCCCTCACTAAGAGGGTAGCCTTCGTGGGGACAACGGTTGTTGACGGCAAATATCTGTTCATCCTTTTTAATAAGTAAAATTTGTTTTCCCTTATGGCGAAATATCATTCGACCATTTTCAACTAATTTTGCAATATTGCTTACCTTAACCCAATTTTCTTCCATAATTTTTCAACTCTTTCTTGCTTACTTCTGCACCCAAGGTCCGATATTTCATAAATCCGCAAATTCCAAAGCCATGAAATTTTTCAATTATTTTTGTAAAGCAAACGGTCTATAATAACTTTTTTTGAGATTAGAATTGTCATTATTATTCTTTTATAAAGTTTTTTCTTTAGAAAAAGATATACAGTATTATCTTTACTTGTCAAAGTTTTTTCTTTAGAAAATAGTGATGATAAAAAAAACCGCACCAGAAAAGACCTATGCTAGCATCTTAAGGTTACTCAAAAAAGATGGCCCGCAGGATGCAATACAGTTGGCACAACAGCTAAATGTAACAGACATGGCTGTTCGTCAACACCTCTATGCACTTGAAAAATCGGGAGATATTTGCAACAGCACGACACCCCGTCCCAAAGGTCGTCCAGCTAAACTTTGGCAGCTTACTGATAAGGCATACACCCATTTCCCCAATACCCATGCGGAATTCTCCACTGGACTTATTTCGTCCATTGTTGATGTGTTTGGTCATGAGGGTATGGAAAAATTACTCGACTCACGTTTAAACAAACAGGTTGCTGAATATTCTCAATACATTAACCCTGAAATGTCTTTGAAAGATAAATTAGAATCATTGTCCACTATTCGCACCCGCGAGGGATATATGGCTAATATTGTGATGGGGAACAGCGAGAATGATTTTTTATTTGTAGAAAATAATTGCCCCGTGTGCGAGGCAGCAAAAGCCTGTTCAGGAATATGCGCACGGGAATTAGATCTGCTGCAAGAAATATTAGGCCAAGAAGTCAAAATATTTCGATCCGAAATGATCACCCAAGGTGCCCGAAGATGCGCCTATCAAATCTCTATGCCCGGTAAATAAAGTCATTCTGTATAAATGGCCAAATATAAAGTCTACCACCTAGCTTTTAGTCTTTTATTGTTATATTAGATTATTCTTAACTATTTGGTTAGAATTTTCAGATTACAATATTTATACATAATACTGATAATCCTGTTCCTGAGAAAAAAATATATATGCCCGATAGCAAACCCTGTTTAAAAATATTAATTGCAGATGATAATGTCATCAATCATGCTATATTAAAAAACTTTCTTCACAGTATGGGGCATGAAATCAACACCGCAAAAACAGGATTAGAGGCTATTGAAGCCCTGAGAGGAAAAAAATTTGATCTCATATTTATGGATATTCAGATGCCTGAAATGGACGGCACAACCGCATCCCTACTGATCCGAAAAATTCCAGGATCAAAATCTGGTACACCCATCATTGCCTGCACAGCCGATGTGATGGATAAACATATCAAAGAATATAAGCAAGCGGGCATGAATGGTCTTATTCAAAAACCCATCCAAAAAGATGAGTTGGTCGGTGTTATTAATGATTTCCTAGCAGATACACTTCATTTCCCAGTGAATAAAAAAAGCACAAGAACAACAACCCAAAGCCCCATACAAAATACAGCAAGAAAATCAGTGGCTCTGAAAAACCTGCTCAAAGAAATTGGTGGCTAAAGTTTAGATATTAGATATTTTTTTGTTTAGGTCTGAGCGGCCTTTTCGATCAAGATTTTCCATTCGGGGTCTACGGTAAGATTAAAAATATCTGATAAAGCACGCTCTATTTGATCTACACTTAATAGATGTTGCTCCAGTTTTTGTCCTTGGCGTCTTATTGTCAGCCGATTTGCCAATAATGTAAAGCGTGCCTCTGGTGTAGTTCTAGCAACCATCAAGTTTTTACAAAAAATGGACTGTGGATGAGTCGATGTAAACCAGTTTGGCGTAACAAAATCAACTTCCAATTGTTCTTCTCGGCTCACTTCGTAAACAGGTTTCCACACCCCATCCAACATAACCTCGAGCAAATGCCCTTGCCTTGCTGGAGTTAACCGATAGGTTTCATGATTTGTCTCCTGTGGTTCAGAGGTACCAAACGAAAGCGGGGCTGTAGGAACACATCCTCCAAACCCTACATCGACCAACCACGATTTATCTTCTATTTGGACACACAGCACCATATGACTACGCGGAGGAGGTGCTGAGTTTGGTTCTGACATCCACTTAACACGTGCTATCAAACCTGAAACATCAAAACCAATAGAGCTGAGTACACGTTTAAGAAGTCCCCCATGTTCAAAACAATATCCCCCTCGCCTCGCCACTATCAATTTATTATAAATAGCCTCTGCTGTTATATCAATACCTCGCCCAAGCAACACATCAATTGCTTCAAATGGAATAGCATCAATATGCAACTGCTGAATTGACTTTAACGTCTCTAAAGTCGCATTTCTTGATCCATAGTATCCTATCCGTTCAAAATACCCATCTAGATCAACATAATTATTGTCCATAATAATCATTTTTACGTCATTCTTCTTTGAAAGCAATAATTTCCTTATGGTCTTCTGGGTCCGCATGGATCAATACCTCGGCCTCAGGATAAAGCACCATAACTTCCGCCTCCACCTCATCGGAAATATGATGGGCTTCGCTTAAGGAAATATCCCCCTTCATTTCCATATGAAATTGAATAAATATTTTAAGACCGGATTTACGCGTTTTCATATCATGAATGCCGCATACTTCAGGATGAGAATTAATAACTTCAATTATTTTTTCTCTGTCCGCATCATCCATCTCCTTATCCATAAGCATATCAACGGAGCTCAGACCTATCAATTTTACATTATACATCAAATAGAGAGCAACTAAGGCTCCTATAATGGGATCCGCATAATAAAAACCCATATAACCACTAAGGAAAAGAGCAAGTAAAACCCCCAAGTTCAAATAGAGATCGCCAGCATAATGCAAACTATCAGCTGATATGGTCACAGATTCTGTCTTGCGGATCACATATCTCTGATAAAAGACCAGAAGAGACGTTAATATAATTGTTAAAATAATGACGGCAATTCCTAAGTTAGCCTTCATAATTGGTTCTGGATTTAGAAATTTTTCTATTGAGGCCTGAAGCAGAAACAGGGCGGATAAAAATATGACCATTGCTTGTACCAATCCCGCAATGGCCTCCGCCTTACCATGACCAAAACGATGATCGTCATCCGCAGGCGCAAGGGAAAGGCGTACTGCCACCAGATTAATCAAAGAGGCAAACATATCCATGATAGAATCCAATAATGACCCTAGCATAGATACTGAACTGCTCGCATTATAAGCCCAAGACTTCATCAAAATTAAGAAAAAAGCGACCGCCACCGCCGCATTAGCGGCCCGCATCATAAGCAGTGATGGCGTTTTTTTCTTTTTCTTATTTTTATGGGCTATGGTCATGGATACAATTCCTTCATCACCCATGTTCCCTTTTCATCTTTTTCATAGACATGGCGCATGTGTAGACGAAATTGACGGTCCTCCCAAAACTCAATACGGCTTGGGTCAATATAAAAACCAGACCAATAAGGCGGGCGAGGAACCTCTTTCAAAGCGTATTTGAGGGTATATTTCGCAATTTCTTTCTCAAATTCAAATCGACTTTTCATGGGTCTGCTTTGTTGTGATGCCCATGCGCCGATTTGACTATCTTTTGGTCTTGTGGCAAAATATTGATCCGCCTCATCATCGCTGACGGCAATGACTTTTCCCTCTATTCTAATTTGGCGTTTTTGGGATTTCCAGTGAAACCCAAGGGCCGCATAGGGATTTTCAGCAAGCTCGTGACCTTTTCTGCTTTCTAAATTTGTATAAAAAGTAAATCCTCTTTCATCGGCACCTTTTAACAAAACCATTCGCACAGATGGGCGCCCCCTTGAATCGGCCGTTGCAAGTGCTACCGCATCACCTAAATCTTCTGATTTTTGTGCTTTATCATACCAATCTTTAAACAGTTCTATTGGTTCTGACATTTTTTTACCTTTATCATGTTGTATAATCATCTAAATTTATGATTAGAATATGGTATTAATGTAAGAATGTTATATAATCAAAATATGGTTAGAATACAATCTATAGAATTAAAAGGAATTGATATGTCAGTATTTAATATAGCGATACCAAGAACATTGGTTGCAACATCTTTGATCATTAGCCTTTCAATGCCGCTTGCTTCCTGTACTAAGCAAGAATCAGGAACATTGCTTGGCGCTATTGGCGGCGCTGTTGTTGGATCGGCTATTGGTGGAAAGGGCGGCGGTACAGGCAAAGTCATCGCCGTTGCCGCAGGAACATTAGCTGGTGCCTATATTGGTAGTGAAATCGGAAAATCATTGGATAAGGCCGATAGACAAGCCATGCAACAGCAAACCCAATATTCACTAGAAAAAAGTCAATCTGGTCAGCTGTCGACTTGGCATAACCCCGACAGTGGAAATTCGGGCACCATTACCCCGCAACCTGCCTATACAAGCGCCAAAGACGAATATTGCAGGGAATATCAACAAACCGTAACGGTCGGAGGCAAAACAGAAACCGCTTATGGCACAGCCTGTCGTCAACCAGATGGGACTTGGAAAATTGCCACTCAATAACAATATAATAACAGTCAATAACAATATAATAACAGAAATAATAAATTAGATTGATTTAACATTATGAGAGATCCCTATAGTGTATTAGGCGTTCCCAAATCGGCAACTGATGCGGAACTGAAAAAAACCTATCGTAAGCTCGCCAAAGAGCTTCATCCCGATAGCAATGCGGGAAATGAAGAAATTGCGGAAAAATTCAAAGAAGTTTCAGCAGCCTATGGTTTGTTGCGTGATCCAGAATTGCGCGCCCGTTATGACAGGGGTGAAATTAACCCCGATGGATCGGAGAAAGGATTCGCAGGCGGTGGGTTTCATCCACGATCAGGTGGCTCCCACCCTGGCGCAGGGCAATTTGGTGATGGTTTTGATCCAGAAGAAATTTTTGCCTCAATTTTTGGGGGCAGTCGGCGACAACGGCAACCTCGCCAACAAAAAGGGCAGGATATCACTTACCGGCTTAAGGTTGATTTTCTTGATGCCGTCAAGGGAGGCAAGAAATCACTTACCCTAGAAAATAACAAAAATCTCAACGTCACAATTCCTGAAAATGTCAAAGAAGGTCAGAAAATCCGACTCAAAGGACAAGGTGGAGGTGGCATGGCAGGTGGACCTGCTGGTGATGCGCTAATAGAAATATCCATAAGACCTCATGCCTATTTTCGCTGTGAAGGTAATGACATTCATATGGATTTACCCATCACCCTCGAAGAGGCGGTATTGGGCGAAAAAGTCAATATCCCAACCATTGACGGCAAGGTAACCATGACCATACCAAAGGGATCAAGCTCGGGGCGCATATTACGTCTAAAGGCTAAGGGCGCCTTGGATCCAAAAAGCAAGGAGAAGGGTGATCAATACGTTAAGCTTCAGATCATGTTACCCCAAGACCCAGACGAAGAACTTGAAACTGCCATCAAGAAATGGGCAAAGCATAAAACACAAAATGTCCGAACCCATATGGCATAAGGGCTATTGATTTTATGAAGCAGAGATTACATAAATTCAAATATTTTTTGGAAGCGATAACCAATTTCATCAAGCATGATGGCATGGTTATGGCAGGATATTTGGCCTTTCTTACGATGCTTGCCCTTTTTCCTTTTATAATTTTTCTGGTTTCACTTGCGGGATTTTTTGGCCAGTCCGAGGCTGGAACCCATGCACTTGAGCAAATGTTTGACCATATGCCAACCGACGTGGGTAATGTTCTAAAGGGTCCCATAGAAAAAATGATCACGACCACAGGCAAGGGTATTATGACCTTTAGTATTTTGGGCGCCATATGGGTGTCCTCCTCTGCCATTGATGCGGCAAGACTTGCCATTGTTCGATCCTTTGGCACCGTAAGCCGCCGCCCATTCCTCAGGAGACGTGCCGAAGGGTTGCTTCTGGTCATATTATCCGCAAGCAGTATAATCATTGGCATGACCATATTGGTTCTTGGACCTTTGGCATGGAAAATACTCATCAGCTATATCCCTCTAGAAACAAACTGGAAACTTATCTGGAATTTGGTTCGTCTTTCCATTAGTATCAGCCTAATTTTCGGAGCATTAAGTCTGTCCTATTATATCTTAAAACCCCGAAAACTCGAAATACCAACTCCCATTATTGCGGGGGCCCTTACGACACTTATCCTATGGCTTATTGTGGGTGGCGGTTTTTCTATGTATTTGAAATATTTTGGTAATTATGATGTAACATACGGCAGTCTTGCAGGAGCTATCATAGCCCTCATGTTCTTTTATTTTATTGGGGCTTCCTATATTTTAGGAGCCGAGGTGAATGCGGCACTTTATCATCAAAGACTAAGAAATATGGTAAAAGGCAATGCAAGTGATTGAATTAAATGCAAAAATGTGTAGGATATATTAAAAATTATAGGATCAGTACAACTGCCATCCTAAATAACGTCTTTGAGGAAATATAATGACAAAAAAAAATGGTCTTCTTGCCGGAAAACGTGGCATTGTCATGGGTGTTGCAAATAATCGTTCCATTGCTTGGGGAATTGCCCGCAAGGCTGCCGAGCAAGGAGCTGAAATTGCTTTTACCTATCAAGGAGATGCCTTGGGAAAAAGGGTGCGTCCCCTTGCGGAATCAATTGGTTCTGACATTATTTTACCCTGTGATGTGACGGACGGCGCCTCTATTGACGCGGTATTTAATGAATTGGAAAAGCGTTGGGGAAAAATAGATTTTCTCATTCATGCCATTGCCTATTCCGAGAAAACGGAGCTTACCGGTCGTTATATCGACACAACACCAGAAAATTTTGCCATAAGCCTGAATATTTCCTGTTACAGCTTTACAGCCATTGCACGGCGTGCCGAACGGCTTATGACCGACGGCGGCAGCATGATAACACTCAGTTATTATGGGGCTGAAAAGGTTATTCCTCATTATAATATCATGGGGGTTGCCAAGGCTGCCCTTGAAATGAGCGTCAAATATCTTGCCCGTGACTTGGGTCCCAAAAATATCCGTGTTAACAGCATCTCAGCAGGGCCTATTAAAACCCTTGCAGCATCTGGCATTGGGGATTTTCGTTATATTTTAAAATGGAATGAACTGAATTCTCCGCTCGGTCGCAATGTGACGATTGATGAGGTGGGCAATAGTGGCGTTTATCTTATTAGTGATCTTTCCAGTGGCGTTACGGGTGAAAATCACCATGTAGACAGCGGCTATAATATTATGGGCATGAAACGGGAAGATTCTCCCGATATCAGTCTTGTTTAAAAGATAAAAAAGCAGGAATAATTTTATATGTCTCATAACAGCTTTGGCCATATCTTCCGCGTTACCACTTGGGGAGAAAGCCATGGACCTGCCATCGGCTGCGTCATTGATGGCACGCCTTCTCTGCTCCCCATTTGTGAGGCCGATATTCAAACCTATCTGGACAAGAGGAAACCTGGGCAAAATCGTTTTATGACCCAAAGACAAGAAGCCGATCAGGTAAAAATCTTGTCTGGCACATTCGAAGGACTTACCACCGGCACACCCATTAGCCTTATGATTGAAAATACCGATCAAAGATCAAAGGATTACGGCGATATTAAAGATAAATACCGCCCAGGGCATGCGGATTATACCTATATGGAAAAATATGGTATCCGTGATTATCGGGGCGGCGGTCGCTCATCAGCAAGAGAAACCGCAAGCCGTGTTGCCGCAGGCGCCATTGCCCGAAAAATTTTAGGGGGCGATATTCAAATCAAGGGAGCCTTGATTCAGGTGGGTGAGCATGCCATAAATCGGGATAATTGGGACTGGGCAGAGGTGAACAACAACCCCTTTTGGTGTCCTGATAAGGCTATGGTTCCAGTGTGGGAGCGTTATCTTGATGACATCCGTAAAAAGGGCAGCTCCATTGGGGCTATTATCGAGGTGCATGCTATGGGTTTACCCGCTGGAATTGGCGCCCCTATTTACGGCAAACTCGATAGCGATCTTGCGGCGGCAATGATGAGCATTAATGCGGTCAAGGGCGTTGAAATCGGTGAGGGTTTTAATGCAGCCCGCCTCAGCGGTGAAGAAAATGCCGATGAAATGTATCGAGATGATAATAACAACCCCGCCTTTTATAGCAACCATGCAGGCGGCATTCTGGGCGGCATCAGCACAGGCGAAGACATTATTTGCCGTTTTGCGGTCAAGCCCACATCATCAATTCTTAACCCTAGAAGAACCGTGGATAAATTTGGCGAGGATACCGAAATCATTACAAAGGGACGACATGACCCCTGCGTTGGTATTCGTGCGGTTCCCGTGGGTGAAGCCATGATGGCCTGTGTTCTTGCTGATCATATCCTGCTCCACCGTGGCCAGCAGGGCTAAAACCCCTTATTTTCAAGGGGATTAAATTATCTATCCCACAATCACCCACATCTTGATCAAAATCATTGAAACTCAATAGCTATATATCTTAAAATAGGGGGACTATTATTTCAATATTATCTGCTGGAAGTGGCCAGTTAATGAGAAAATCAATAATCAGCAAGGACATACTATTATCATTACAAAATGGTCATTTAGATGAGGCCGTCAAAAAGTTCATTACATGTGAAGAAGCAGACAACTGTGAAAATATTAAGAACTGTGTCGATCGCTGCTTTATCCCAAAATTACGCTATATGGCTTTATCCCTTAGAAATCCTGAATTTGACAATTTTGCTGAATATTTGGAAAAAAAATATAAGTAAAATTCGTTTATTTTACATCATACTGGGATAGTGGTTGCCTGTTATGGTTACTTAACGATATAATTCATCTAACACACAACATAAGTCATTTAAAAAAGGGAAGCCTATGTCCATTGAATTTCACCGTGGCGATTTACCTGATAATGTAAAATTTACAGGATCCGTTGCTATTGATACAGAAACCATGGGACTTAATCCCCATAGGGATAGATTATGTCTGGTTCAATTATCTAGCGGAAATGGCAGCGCTCATCTTGTCCAAATTAAACAAGGCCCTATCAAAGCCCCCAATCTAAAGGCACTGTTGGAAGATCATCATCTGATTAAAATTTTTCATTATGCAAGATTTGATGTGGCTACACTGAATAAGCATCTCAACACTAGGGTTCGTTCCATTTATTGCACCAAAATTGCATCCCGTCTTGTGCGCACCTATACCGACCGACATGGCTTAAAAGATTTATGTGCAGAATTGATTGGCGTTGACCTTTCCAAAAAACAACAAAGCTCTGATTGGGGCGCTGATGAACTATCTCAGGAACAATTGGACTATGCCGCATCGGACGTCTTATATCTGCATAAACTCGTAAACCGATTGAATGTTATGCTGGAACGATCCGGCCGAATGGAACTTGCAAAATCCTGTTTTGATTTCATACCAAGCCGTGCCGAACTTGATTTATTAGGATGGGATGATCAGGATATTTTCTCGCATAGTTAAAATGCCCTTGAATGATTACTATAAATTATTACATCTATAATAGGCTTATCGTAATCTTTATGACGTAAAAATCAGAGATTAATGTAACATAACTGGATTATTCTGTGACAAAGGACAAAAAATTTAAATCGCACGATAATGCTACTGGTCATCTCAGCAATCTGTTACCGGCAACCACCGTCACCTATCGGCAGATGCAACGTGAGGTAAGTCGCATCAGTCTATATAAAAAATTCATGCCCGTCTTTACCGTCATAATCTTTTCCGCTCTCGTTTTATGGCCTGTTATCAACAGCAAAGAGGGTAGCTTTACCCTTGCCATTGATCGGCTGGACGAACGGGATGAAAACGCCAAATTAACCAAACCACGCTATGTGGGTATTGATAAATATAATAATCCTGTCAATATTTCTGCGGAAACTGCTTTTCGTAAAAATAATGATGACAAGGACTATTATTTGAAGAATCTTCTTGCCCTTATGTCCATGCGGGATGGCACGGCCATCAAAGTCGAAGCCTCTAGCGGAATGCTTGATGCGAAGGCACAGGAAATAACACTTGATGGCAAGATTAATATTGTAACCGATAACGACTTTAGCCTGACAACGGAACAGGCTGTATTTCTCATCAATGAGAAAATTGCCACGGGTGAAAATGGTGTTGCGGGAAAGGTCCCGTTTGGCACATTCAAGGCTGACAAGTTTCATGTGGATGTAGATCAAGAAATTATCCGTCTTAAAAAACATGTCAAATTACACTTTGACCCCGAAAAACAAATTAATTTATCTAAGCCTGAGACTGAGTAAGTCATTTAACCCTTGAACGGAATATTAATGTTGGTCATATATAAACAAATGAAAAAAACTATGGTCTTATCTAAGCTCGGAGCGGGTTTAATTATCGCAATCCTTATGCTTCCTATAGCCACAAACGCTCAAACAGAAAATACAACACCAATAAAACTTGAGACAAAGGAATCTGTCGATCTCAGCAAAGATGTGGAGATAAGCGCCGATGAACTAGAGGCCAATTTACGTAAAGATATTGTTGTATTTGTGGGAAACGTTGCCATTAGTCAAAAGGATCTTTTGCTCACCGCAGATCGGGTAACCGTTTTCTATCAAACTGAGGAAAATACAAAATCTTCCATCAATCGTATTGATGCCTCGGGCAGTGTTCATTTAACGACAAAAACTGAAGCCATCGACTCCACGTGGGGTATTTATGATTTCACCGATAAGATTATTACCCTTGGCGGAAAAGTCATTTTAAAAAGAAGTGACGGAGAAGTGACTGGTAAAAAACTGATTTATAATTTGGATTCAGGCCTCATTACTATTGAAGGAAGTGCAAAAAACAACAACCGCGTAAAAGGACAGTTCACGCTACCAGAGAAAAAATAAATAAGACAATCTTCAGGGCTCTATTTATTTAAAAAAAAGTCTCTTAAATGAAATTTGGCAGTAGTCTATTAACATTTATACAGTAAAATAAGATATGAACCAAAAACAAGCATCACTACTCCAAGATATTGCAACCGAGACAGCGCCGCAATTAGGCTCTGGCCTTGTGATTGACGCCGTGGAAAAAACATTTCGCAAGCGCCCTGTACTGAAAGGTGTCAGCCTTAAAGTGGAAAAAGGTGAAGTCGTTGGCTTGCTCGGCCCTAATGGTGCTGGTAAAACAACGACCTTTTATTCCATGATTGGGCTAATTGAGCCAGATACGGGACGTATATTGTTGGATGGTCATGATATCACCCGCCTTCCCATGTATAGAAGGGCAAGACTTGGTATTGGTTATTTGCCTCAGGAAGCCTCGATTTTTAGGGGTCTGACTGTAGAAGAAAATATCTGGGCCATATTGGAACTGTGCGAGCCAAACAAAAAAGCAAGAGAGGAAATGCTAGAAAGTCTCCTCAATGAATTTTCCATTACCCATATCAGGCATGCCTCGGCACTGGCATTATCGGGTGGGGAACGCAGGCGAGTAGAAATAGCCCGTGCACTCGCCACCAGACCGAGCTTTATTTTATTGGATGAGCCCTTTGCCGGTATTGATCCTATTGCAATTTCTGACATTCGTAATCTGGTTTCACAACTCAAAGACCGTGGGATTGGTGTCTTAATCACCGATCACAATGTTCGTGAAACACTTGATATTATTGACAGGGCATACATAATATATGATGGACAGGTATTGATGTCTGGAACACCAAAAGAAATCGTCGCCAATGAGGACGTACGGCGGGTATATTTAGGAAACAGCTTTAGCTTATAAAGCGGATAAAAAATATGGCAGTTTCACCTCGTATTGAATTAAAACTTTCCCAATCTCTGGTTATGACGCCGCAGTTGCAGCAAGCTATTAAACTTTTGCAATATTCCAACATGGACCTTATGGATTTCATCGCTGAAGAGATTGAAAAGAATCCCCTTTTGGAAATAGGGGAGAGTGAAAAGACAGATGATAAGCCATACGAGTTATCAACCGAATCTGGAAATGAATCTGGAAATGAATTTGGAGAAGCAACCCCTATAGCCACTGCCGACGATTATCTTAATAACCCCGGATCAGAAAATCTTAATTCCGAATCTGCCCTTGATACAAATTATGATAATGATTTTAACAATGACTGTGCCATAGACAATATTCAAAACACATCCTCTGATGAGGATTCAGGCCTTATGTCGAAATCTATGATTGGCAGCGGCGGGAATTTTGACGCATCCGATACAGATATTGATTATAAATTGTCGGAACATATTTCTTTAAGCGACCATTTATTGGAACAACTTAATCTCATTTCCTGTAGCGTTGATGATAAAAATATTATTCGTTTTCTTATCGGAATGTTGGATGAGGCTGGTTATCTATCGGAAAGCATTGACCTTATTGCAGAAAGGTTCGGAAGCGAACCTCATGAAATCGAACGGATATTGGAAATTGCCCAAACCATGGAACCTGTAGGGGTATTTGCCCGTGATCTCAAGGAATGTCTTAAAATTCAACAACGCAATAATGACAGACTTGATCCTGCCATGGAAATACTTCTTGATAATCTGAATTATCTTGCTAATCGGGATTATAATAGCCTGCTTCGGCTTTGTATGGTTGATACAGAAGACCTGAAAGATATGATCGAAGAAATACAGGCTCTTAATCCAAGACCAGGACATGCCTTTAGCAATAATATTTCCCAAACTGTAATCCCAGATGTCTTTATCAGAAAAAACAATCAAGGCAACTGGATTGTAGAATTAAACAGTGAAACCCTTCCAAGAGTTTTGTTTAATAACCATTATTTTATGGAAATTAAGGATAAAACCAAAAATAAAGATGACAAAAACTATCTTGCCGAATGTGCCGCTTCGGCAAATTGGCTCGTTAAGGCTCTTGACCAGCGGGCAAGAACCATACTCAAGGTTTCAACAGAGCTTGTTAAACATCAAGAAAATTTCTTTGAAAAAGGCGTGCAACATCTCAGACCTTTAAATTTAAAAACCATTGCCGATGCCATTGAAATGCACGAAAGCACCGTGAGTCGTGTGACATCTAACAAATATATCTCTACCAATCGTGGCCTTTTTGAAATGAAATATTTCTTCACTACTGGGATCTCTGCGGTAGAGGGTGGAGAAAGTCATTCTTCCGAGTCTGTTAAACATACCATTCAGTCATTGATTGATGCGGAATTACCAAAGAAAATACTCTCCGATGATAAACTCGTGGATATTTTGAAATCGCAAGGCGTTGATATTGCTCGACGAACTGTTGCAAAATACAGAGAGTCCTTAAACATACCGTCCTCTATACAACGGAGGAGAATAAAAAATGCTGCTTTTTAACATAATTCCAAAGGAAAAAAAACAGGTAGCGTTTCCTAAGGAGAACAGCAAAATTGAAGTTATAAAAAACGTCATTTATAGCCTCAATTATAGCGGAAGTTTGTGTGAGCTTGACAAATGTTCTTACAAACACTAACTTCCCCGCCTTTGTACAAGAATTTATCTAGTTTTATAAAATTTTGTACGGGTTCTATCAATAATAAGCTATCTGAGAATGGTTCAGAATAAAATGAATATAATCGTTACTGGCAAACAAATGGATATTGGCGAAAGCCTCAAATCATATGTAGAGGGTCATATCGACGGCATAGTCGATAAATATTTTGATCAAACTATTGAAGGAACTGTAACGATATCCAAAACTGCTCATTTACACAGAGCTGATTGCAGTGTACATTTAGGCCATGGCATTTACCTTCAAACTCATGCAGAGGAAAAAGATGTTTATGCGGCCTTCGATAGTGCAGCAGACAAAATGGAAAAAAGATTGCGTCGCTATAAAAGACGCATTACGAACCACCATAAGGAACGTTCAGATAATACAATGATCTTTTCGGCACAATATAATGTGCTTGCCGCAGAAGACGAAACAATGGAAGAACCTCACGAAGATTTACAAGCGGCAATCATTGCTGAAATGCAGCTTGATATACCTGAAGTATCCGTTAGCGATGCTGTTATGAGACTAGATTTAGGTGAATTGCAAACCCTAATGTTTCGTAATAAAGCACATGGCGGATTGAATGTGGTGTACCGTCGAACCGATGGAAATGTTGGTTGGATAGACCCAAAAGTGGATTAACAACAGAAAAGTGTCCGTATGGAAATTACTGACCTCATAAATCTGGACTCTATACTTCCAGACCTGAAAACTTCTAGCAAGAAACAAACCTTGCAAGAATTGGCAAATTATGCGGAAAAAATAGTTCCTCAAACACATCATAATATTTTGGATGTGTTGTTGGAAAGGGAAAGACTAGGAACAACGGGTGTTGGTCATGGCGTCGCCATACCGCACGGCAAGTTTCCAAACCTTGATCGTCCCTATGGGATCTTCGCGCGTCTTTCCCACCCTGTTGATTTCGAGTCATTGGACGATCAACCGGTAGATTTGATTTTTTTGCTTCTTGTTCCTGAGACCGCTGGCGCCGACCATCTGAAGGCTCTGGCGAAGGTATCAAGAATTCTGCGGGATAAGTCTACCTGTGAGAAATTAAGAGGTTCTGAGGGGGGCGACGCAATTTATGCCATACTTTCTTCTGTCTCTCAATCTAGTCACGCGGCTTAAGTAAATTGAGAACACTTAAATTAAATAAAGCCACCTGATATTTCGGGTGGCTTTATTTATGAGACTATAACACGTCTTAGGGTTTAACCTTAGGCACCACCATCCACTTTTTCTGTTTTCTGATCAGAATAAACTTTATTGCGGAATTTTTCGGCTTTTTTACTGTCTTCTTCTGCTACGCTGCCTTCTGCAACCTCTGGAACACGTACCCAACAATCTGTACCCTGCTGTCTTATTTTCTTACAGGCATCCTGCGCCTCTTCCAGACTGGTTAAAGGTCCCGCATTAAGGCGGTAATAAAACCCATGTGGGCCACCTGATCTCTTGGGAGGTTCCCCTAAATCAATTTCAGAACGGCGTGGCTCTAAGTCGCCAATAATGTCAAAGTATTTCTTTTTGAGTTTTTCCCATCCTGGCATAAGTTCCGATTTTTTGCGGTAAGCCGCAATCTGTAATGCCCAACCCTGTGGCCCAAGCAACGGGGGAACATTCTCTTCTTCTTCAACCATTGCCATTGGCTCGGGCGGTGTTTCCACAAGACGTGCGACTGTAATATTTTTCACACGACTATGATCATCATAAATTTCATTAGCAGGCTTTGCATCATCGGTCTTAGGACTTGTTGATTGTCTTATGACAGAATCAAACCGGTCATCTGAAGAAAGACTGGCCAACACACGAAAATAGCTCAGATTTTCATCGGTCATATCAGGGCCGTTATCAATGGAAAGCAGGCGAGATGACATAACTTCATCTCCCGCAAGGGCATAGGCCATGGCAAGATTTTGCCGATGAGAGGCTCCTGCATCTTTATGTTGTGCCGCTTGTTTTAAAACGTCAATAGCCTGATCATGGCGAGATTGTAACGCCAGAGACAAACCGAAATTATTCAAAAGCTTTAAGTTATCGGGATCAATGCCTAGGCCATCCTTGTAAACTTCAAGAGCAGCAGAGGCATTTCCTTGTAATTCAAGAGCCATGGCGAGGCTGCTGATGGAATCCACATCCCGTGGATTTAAAGAAACCGCATCATTGAGCATAGGAACCGCCATAGTCGGACGGTTAAGAGCAATATATGTTTTACCAAGTCCTCTCAAAGCAGCAACATTCTTTTCATCATGGGATAATGCAGACTGATAGGCTGTCTCCGCATTTTGATATTGACCCACAGCACGCAAGCTATCGCCTAATCCGATGAGGGGTGCTGAGGCAAAGGGATGCCATTTCATAGCACGTCTATAGAGAGGAATGGCCGCATTATGATCGCCTTCAGAGGCCATCTCATTAGCCAAAGCCAGAAAGCTGCTTTCGGATGCGGCCGAATTTGCTGGCGCCACATCCGCAACACTACGACTGCTGGTATTTTCATAACTTACGGTTTGATTTGCACTGCTAGAACAGGCCACAAGAAAAAGAGGTACGGCAACAGTTACTAAAATCCTGCCTATATTCGCTCTATATTTCTTACTGTTTCTTCTCATCATTATATTTGAATCGATCTTTATCATCCTATACTCCATTCATAAGGTATATATACCTCATCCATTTTGAGACGCCATTCTTTGTGAATAAACTTCATCGTTGTTTTCAGCAAGATAAAGCTCCAAAGCTTCACTCAGAATCACTTGACAGCTTTTGCGTGTATGAGCGGAAAATATCCGTAATCTTAAATGGATATCCTCTTCCATACGTAATGTCATCGCAATGCGAGGATTCGCAGAAGCCTTATGAGACGATTTATTCTGGTTTATTTTTTTGGTCGAAACAATTCCCTTTTCCAATGATCTATTTTTTTGTTTATAGGGTTTCTCAGGAACGAGATCCAAGGAACTATCCACCTTTTCCACGACTTCTTGCTGAAGAGGTGCAAAACGATTTATCGCCTGCTGGTTCATAATAGCAGCAGGAGATGAAGGTGCAGCAGCACCCTTCCTTGCGAGTAGGGCTCCTGTTAAACGCGAGACCTGTTTAATGTTTTTTTCATTTGCCATTTTTCTAAGCCTGTATTTGTCTACGACCAAAACCACCCCTTGCTTGATGCGGCTTGGTTTGAACTGACTGGTTTTGGAATACTGTTCTTCTGAAATTCTTTTCTAAACGATCATTGATATAGTCCCAAAGTTCTTCTATTTCCTTTGCGGATTTTCCATTTGGACTAACCTCCATGACCGTTCTGCCGTCAATCATGGATGAGGCATATTCTGTTCGGTGATAAAGCGTAATGGGTGCCACGGTCCCATGCTGTGACAATGCGATGGCAGCATCAGACGTAATTCTTGCCCGTGGGGTTGCCCCATTCACCACAAATATAAATGGTTTATCTGTTCTGTCGGCCAATTCCACCGTTCCACCCGCCGCCCGAAGATCATGGGGACTAGGTCTCGTTGGAATGACGATCAAATCCGATACCGCAATCACGCTTTGTATGGCCAAAGTAATCGCAGGCGGCGTATCAATGACAGCCAGCTTAAATCCCTGTTCCCGTAATTCGTCCAGGTCTGTTAACAAACGTGACACATTTGTTTGGGCAAAAGCGGGTGTCGGAGCCTCACGCTCGTTCCACCATTCTGTTAAGCTTCCTTGTGGATCCGTATCAACCAATACTACGGGGCCTGCGCCTGCAAGTTCGGCCTGCACAGCTATATGACCGCTAAGAGTTGTCTTTCCCGATCCACCTTTTTGTGAGGTAAATGCTAACACACGCATATTATTAACCCTATTTGTTTATGAATAATCATCATTTCCGCCATTAATCATATGAATATCATCATTAAAATAGGATTATGACGGACAGGTCTTAAGAAATCGTAAAATAAATCTATTTATTAATTTTCTAACACTTTGATAAATAATAGATTATTAATAAAAATTTCTCTATAATGGGTAATAATATAAATCGTTAACACTATAAAAATTAGAATTTAACCATATAGCGCAAATAGTTAGTTTAGGAATAAAAAAGATGAATAATATCATGATAGGACGCCTTTTTTTATCCATAGCAATTCTTGGAATATGGTTATATTCACCAGCCCATGCAACGGTCGCGGATGGTGTTTTTGCTTATGAACAAGGGGATTATCAAAAAGCCAGAGAAGAATGGCTACCCTATGCGGCACTTGGGAATGCCAATGCCCTTTATAATTTGGGACAACTATACCGGATGGGTCGAGGGGTAGAGGAAAATTATATCAAAGCAGAAGAATATTACCAACGTGCCGCCGAACAGGGTCATATAGGAGCACAACGCAATCTTGGAACGCTATATTATTTTGGTCGCACAGGCAAAGTCGATCATGAGAAAGCATTAAAATGGTTAACAAAAGCCGCCGTTAATGGAGACGCAAGATCACAACTTATGGCAGGTACCATGTATTTTAACGGTGAAGCTGGCGAAATTGATGCCGTCAAGGCCTATGCATGGATAACACTTGCGGCACAGGCCGGCCTCCGCAATGCTGATGATGCGCTTACAAAACTCAACAACAACATGACAAAGAAACAATTAGAACAAGCTCGGATCCTTGCGCCGAATTTAATGATGCGGCAAATATCTCCAGATGATGTGGGTTTAATGGTCAATCAGCAAGAAAGCATAACCACAGATATACCTCCTTTAAATCAAGATATCGCCGAAGATGATGAAAAAAACGCCGTCAGCGATCCTGTTCCATCTATTCAGGAGGCTCCCAAAACAGAGCCATCCGATCACTCCGTCACCGAAATTCCCGATAATTTCAGAATCCAACTGGCCTCTTTTCGTACAGAAAAATCTGCAGCACAAGCCTTTCAAAAATTAATGAATAAGCTTTCCAACCTTTTAAAGGGTAAAGAATCCGCTATTGAATATGCTGATCTTGGAGAGAAGGGCATTTTCTGGCGGCTGCAATTAAAATCTTTTGATACCAAAAATCAGGCAGAGGCGTTTTGTGGAGAGTTAAAAGAAAATGGTCAAGATTGCTATGTGGTTAAGGCACCCTGAAAGTCACCGCCATAAGCCCACGAACGCTGTTGCCCATATATATTTTTTCCGCATGATAGAGATCAGACAATGTAAGGTTTTTTTCTCTTACCTTCATAGATCCACCCTCCATCAATGATTGACGAAGCGTGCCATTCAATAGCCCAGAGTTCAGCGAGGGCGTGTATAAAATATCGCCTTGTTTCAGAAAAATACTATTAAAGGCACCTTCGGTTAAAAATCCATCCTCATTCATAAAGATAACATCATAACTGTCATACTTTTTTTTGTGATCTTTTAATTCCTGATCATAAAATTTACGATCCGTTGTCTTATGAAAAAGCATGACATTCTGGCTATTCACCCTTTTATTGGACAGGGTAATCATCAAATTCTCGGTCTGTGCAACATCGCTTAACGGTGTAGACGTTATGGAAATATTTCCTTTTATCGACAGAAGCAGCCTCACCTTCCAATCCGACCCCCGTTCAAGATAATTCGCATGGCTGTTTAAATCATTTATTATGATATCTTCATCATAGACAAAATCAAAATAATCCGCCGAAGATTTCAATCTTTTCAGATGAAGATCAAGCAGAGAGTAACCATGAGAGGACGACCAACGCAAAGTTTCGATAAGGTCAAAATTCGCAAATTTTCTTGTGGCAAATTGAGCCTTAAGCATGCACTCATTGTATTCGTCATTGGCATCAGAATCAGCGATAATGGCGCTGCCAATGCCCATCTCCCCTCGTCCATCCTTATGAACGATCATGGTGCGAATAGGTACGCTAAAACAGCAATCCCCATCAGGTGCCATATAACCAATTGCCCCCGTATAAATACCACGTGGTGATTGTTCCAATTCGGCAATAATCTCCATGGCCCTGATCTTTGGTGCTCCTGTCACAGAACCACACGGAAATAAGGCCTTAACAACCGCCACAAGATCAAACCTATCCTGCACTTCGGATTCAATGGTGGATGTCATTTGAAATAATGTTTGGTATTTTTCAATATCATAAAGGCTTTTAAGCTTAACCGTGCCTCTTGACGATATTTTAGCCAGATCATTACGCAACAAATCTACAATCATAAGATTTTCAGCCCTATTCTTGTCATCATTTTTCATAAAATCAGCATTATTCTGATCCTCATACGAGGTTTTGCCTCTTGGGCATGTACCCTTCATGGGACGTACTGTAATTTTACGGTCTGTTTTCTTAAAAAATAGCTCTGGACTAAGCGATAAAACAGACAAATCTTCTGATTTTATAAAGGCGCCGTAATCCACCCTTTGTGATTTTCGCAGGGCTGAAAAGTAACTTTCCTCACTGCCCATAAAATCAAAAGTTACCTTTAGGGTGAAATTCACCTGATAAAGATCACCTGCCGTCAAATAATCATGAATTTTTTTTACGGCCTGTTCATATTGCTCGTGCGTTAGGCTAAGTCTTGCATTTTCAATGGCATAGCTATTTTGGCGGAATTTCTCCGCCCAATGGGCTTCATTGTCTTCATGATTTAAAATTTTGCGGTTCTGATAAACACCAAAAGATAAAAAGGGAGTATCATATTCAGAATGCCCAAGAATATTTAATTTATGCTCAAAGAAAAGTCCCGTTTCATAGCTAATCCAACCTGCCACATAATATCCATCGGCCAGATAACGTCTGATTTCTTCAAAGGCTTGCTCAATATCTGTGGCCTTCTCTGCCACAACCACCGCCACAGGATTCTCAAACACATAGGCCCCAATACGGGCATCCTTTGTTCGACTGTTATCAAGGTAAACAGAAAAATTATCGCACGGTTTTTGCGTCACAGACATAGACATCTATACTCGAAATAGTAATTTTGAATTCAGAGCATTATCACAGCACCAGACCCGTCGGTCAACCTGACTTCTGTATCGGATATGTTTTTTAGGCATTTCTCGATATCTTTTTTAGAAAGCACAAAAAATGCGGTGGATAAGGCATCCGCTGTCGTCGCCAAAGCGGTCCTCACCGTAACCGACATATTAAGATTTGCACTCTTGCCCGTGCGGGGATCAAATAAATGATGGAACGCCCCCTTCTCATCAAAAATATCCCCAGAATAGGACGATGTGGCAATGGCGCCCTTGGTGAGTTCAACCACATCAGAAAGCCCGCCTTGCCGTAAAGGATCCGCAAGACCAATATGCCAAGGAGCATGATCAAAACGTGGACCAAGGGCACGATATTCGCCCATATCAACCAATACCGATGTCAGCCCCTCACTTTTTAAATATTCGGCCACACGATCTGTCACATAGCCTTGGGCAATGCCGTTTAAGGTTATCGCCATATCCTTTTTATCAAAGAAAATCTTATCTTCATGAATATGCAGACCCTCATACCCCACAAGATCATACACCTCTTTGAATTCATGAAATGTCATTGCGTCATGATTGGTCTCTTGTGAAAATTTTGACCGGTAATATTGCCATAAGGGTTGAACCGTAATGTCAAATGCACCATAGGTCATTTTGCTTATTTTTTGGCTGATAGAGATTAAATCCATAAATTCTGTTGGTGGATTATAAATAATTCCGTTCTGATTTAATTGGCAAATTATAGAATTTTCCTGATAAAGGCTAAAAAGACTTTCCATAGATTTAATGATGTTAACCGCATTTTGGATGATGGTTTTTGCCTTAAGACCATCATCATGATAAAGCTGCAGGGATACATCTGCCCCCAAGGCAAATCCATTCCACGAATATAATTCTACCTGTGATTTATGAGCAATAACCTCTGAAAGGCCCCTTTTAGGAACCATATAAACCGCCAAAGAAGCGGCTAAAAGTTTAATCACGCGTCGACGTTGTACCATTTGATAGATATCATTCCATCTGAATTAATAAGTAAAACAACAATTATGTAATTATTATGTTTTTGCGATTGATAATGCAAATCATTTCTGATAACAGTTGATATTAATAACGATTATTAATATTAAAATGAGATTGTAAATGCGTAAAAATACTAAAAAATTGAGAAGTTCCCTAAAACTTAGCACATCTATAATGGTGATATCGCTGTCTTTATGCCTATCCAGCGCCGCAGCACAAGAAAAATCCCAACTTTCCGAAATGCCAAGCAAGGAAATAATGTGGCAAATGATTTTGGAACAGCAAGAACAAATTAAACGGCTTGAAAGAATTGTAGGTATAACCAACAAAAAGATTGATGAAACCACTATAAAAGTTGCCGAAGCAGAAAAGAAAATAGAAGCCACAGGAGACGCCATAGACCAAATATCATCGCCAAATAACATGGTAAGTCAAAGTGCGACATCAGTTGGTGGTTATACGGAACTTCATTATAATGCGGGTAAAAAGGATCAAATTGATCTGCACCGTTTTGTTGTGTTTCTCAGTCATGAATTTAATGAAAAAATTCGTTTCTTCAGTGAATTTGAAATTGAACATTCCATTTCAGGAGAAGGACAGGTCGGCGAAGTTGAAATCGAACAGGCCTATATAGAAATGGATATTAATGAAAATCACAAGGCAAGCCTTGGTGTCCAGCTTATTCCCGTAGGCATTATCAATGAAACCCATGAACCGCCAAGTTTTTATGGTGTGGAACGCAACAATGTTGAAACCAATATTATCCCCGCCACATGGTGGGAGGCTGGCGCTAAATTAAGCGGTAATTTATCGGATAATATAGGGTATGATATCATGATTCATTCCGGCCTAGATACCACAGGTTATGGCTATAAAATTCGTAATGGTCGCAAAAAAGTCGGCGAGGCACCTTGGAAAAATTCTGCCCTCACCGCACGGGCAAAATGGCATGTTACAAACGGTATTGATATTGCGGCATCTTTTCAATATCAAACAGACATCACCCAAAGCAGCCTTGATGATGAAAAGGCATCGGCCACGTTGTTTGAAATCCATACCGATATAAAACAGGGTGTCAGTGAAAACAGCACCCTTGGTTTACGCGCCCTTTATGCACAGTGGAATGTAAATTCTGATACTGCAAAATCTCTGGGACGTAATATCCAAAGGGGATGGTATGTGGAACCCTCTTATAAAATTGCCTTAAGGCATAATCACGCCGTTGGATTTTTTGCCCGTTACAGCCTATGGGATAATGAGGCTGGCGACCATACAGATAGCGCCTATAAACAGACAATGATCGGCATAAACTATTGGCCTCATGAACGGGTTGTTTTAAAAATGGATTACCAGATTGATGATTTCACTAATAATAATAAAGAAGACAGACGCATTAATCTTGGTGTTGGCCTTCAATTTTAGGAAATAATCTTATGATACGGTTTTTGTTGTTTCTATATTTCTTATTGATGATCATTTTACCCTCTTTTGCCTATGAAAGTTCTTCCAGTGAAAATTATATGAAAACAGATGATTATATTGTGGCTGCCCTCGGTAAACCGGATATACAGCCTGAGATCCTTTGGGTAACAAGAGATATTAAACCCGAGATAACAAAAATACTCCAGCGATCAAATTTTCCGTTACGTTACCGCTTTTACAGGCAGAACAACCGCACGGTGTGGATATTGGATGAAATCGGCAAAGTCATGCCCATCACTACAGGTATTACCATTGAAAATAATGCTATTATAAATTTGACGGTTTTAGCCTATCGGGAAAGTCATGGCTCAGAAATTCGCTTTCCCGCCTATAGCAACCAATATAACACCGTTTATTTAACAGAAGATATGAACCTTTCTCAACCGATCAATGGTATTTCGGGGGCAACGCTCTCCACCAATGCCATGAAAAGGGTGAGCCGTCTCGCCCTATATCTTCATAAAAAAGTGATGGAAAAAAATGTCCCCACGCCTAATAAAAAATAAAAACATCCGTCAAAGAAAAATTCGCCAATGGCATAGATGGGTTGGGTATAGCTCTCTCTTACTGATTTTCATCTTAAGCATAACGGGTCTTATTCTTAACCGTACAGAAATGTTTAACCTTAACCAAATCACAATCAAGAATGGTATTATATCGGCTCTTTACGGCATCTCCCCCAAAGAAAACCCCCATCATTTTAAAGAGGCCAATATTTGGGTCAGCTGGCTTGAGGGTCGCCTATATTTAAATGGCATAATGATAGATAAAAATACCAGCCGCCCTGTTGGCATCACCATATTAAATGATCTGGTCATCGTAGGAGAAAAGGACAGTCTTTCACTATTTTTAAACGATGGGTCGTTGGTCGAGAAAATAGACAAAGCATCGCTTCCAGATTCCATAGTAGCGATTGGAAAAACAACTGATAACATGATCTGGATTCATACCGCACAGGGTAATTTTATTTCTGATGACAATTTTCTGATATGGAAAAAAACATCAAAAAAATTCGAGATACCCTCCCCCCCTCCACAATTCGCCCCAAAAGAAATTACAGAAAAAATATTGTCCGATTTTCAGGGAAAAGGGATTAGCCTTTACCGCCTTATTCTTGATCTCCATTCTGGTCATATTTTTGGATCATTTGGTTCTTATATTATGGACTTGGCCGCAATAAGTCTTATAGTCTTAGGCATTACAGGCTTGATGAAACAAAGACCCCGTGATAAAAAACAACGATAGCGTAAATAATTTTTTTAAGGGGCTAATGTGACATTATTGCAGATTATTGTGCTTGCCATTGTTCAGGGCATTACCGAGTTCCTCCCCATTAGCTCATCTGGGCATCTTATTCTGGTCCCGCTTCTGGTAAATTGGCCTGATCAGGGATTATTAATGGATGTGGGCGTTCATATAGGAACCCTTGCCGCCGTCATGCTCTATTTTCGATCTGATGTCATGAACATGATTAAGGCATGCTTTCACCTGATTAGCCGCAATAAAAATATCATAGAAACCGATAAACGGCTTATGATTGCCGTTGTTCTATCAACCATTCCCATTGTAATTGTTGGTGGTATTGTCTCAAAAATGGGCTGGAATGATGCATGGCGCACTTTGGAAATTATTGGTTGGACCAGCATTATTTTTGGACTTTTCCTTTATATTTTTGATGAAAAATGTGCCGTCACAAAAACCATTATGGAATTACGTTATGGGCAGGCTATGATCATCGGCTTTGCTCAAATACTCGCCATTATTCCAGGTACAAGCCGATCTGGCATTACCATGACAGCTGCACGAGCGCTTGGTTTTAGCAGGACAGAAGCCGCCCGATTTTCCATGCTCATGTCTATACCCACCATCATGGCGGCAGGGGCCATTGAAAGCCTCGAACTTATCAAAAGCGGGGATTTGGTTTTGGGAGCTGATATACTTCTTGGGGCTGGATTATCCTTTTTAACGGCGCTCCTTGCCATTGTGGGACTTATGAAATGGCTTGAAAAATCCAGCATGACCCCCTTTGTCATATATCGTGTTATTTTAGGGGTTGCATTGCTTGGAATAACATATGGCCTGAATTAATTTTAAGGCATAAGATGCACATAGGATATAGTAATATCCACTCGATTGCCATCACTTGACAATGGCAAAGTCAGGGTAGAAAATTCTTTATAATCCTCTGATATTATGGGAAATTTCCCTCGATAATAATAGGCTTTCTTTGTCTCAACCAAATCCCTCATCCGGTTTTCCATATCACCAGTAAAGAAAAAATCATCCAGCCGAAATTTTGTACCATCTCTTTGAAATGCCTTAACAAGATTTGTACCAAATAGACGTATGCCAAAACGGATAGGATCTTCGTATATAACGTCTGCCATCCATATGCCAGAAAGCAGTTTCGGAATATCAATAGGATCTAAATCACTGCGAGACGGCATTGATTTATTCCCTTTTATTTTAAGCCAATAGGCATAGAGTTCACGCTGCTCTTCTGAACTGAAATCCTTTGGCGTGAAATCAGTAATTTTACCGTCTATCAATGAATGTGACCCCGATTGTTATTTTTATTAATATGTTAAATAATTATGAATATACTTAGTTAATAAAACGCTAATATATATAAAAATAAAAAAGATGGCATCAATCCAATAATGCCACCTCAGAGTTCAGTATAACCTATGAGGAAATAAGTTATACATGAGGGCTGTCAAAAAGACCTGCCTCGTCATAAATCACACGATCATTATATCCACTAAACCATATGGCTTCTGGATTACGACCAAGGATCGCAATTTTTCCACGGTCAGGCGCATCTGCGGCCCCCCGAAGAAGTTTCAAAATAACAAAGCCATTTTCACCACCAGGAACACCAGGAGCAGGCTTTGTACTCACAGCAGCAACTTCTGTTTTACCCTTATAATGGGTAATGGAAAGGCGGGCATGGGTTTCAACACCAGAAAGTCCCTTTTGAGATTCATTAAGCACATTCCATGCCTCTTCGATCGGCACGTTAAAGGCCTTATGACCGATAATATCACGACCACAGAAGAAATAATGGTTTTCAACCTTATTACGGCGTAATTCCCGCTGCATAATACGAAGTGCATCTGGATCATTATTGATATCTTTCAAAATTGGCGCCTGATTATCCACCGTGAGCCATTCTCTTTTACCAAGTTCCCGAACTGCCCGTTTGGTGCTCTCTACCCATTCCAAGCCGCCCCCTGCAACATCAATATAATTTCCCTTTTCATCCTTTTTCAAAAATTCATCAGGATGGTTAAAATGGATCATAATACGCAAATTTGTCTCGGGATAGCTCGCATGGAATTTATCCAACATATCAAAAAACGTCGCATCAAAGCGATCTGGGAAAAAGGCTAGTTCCTTTGTTCCCATGCGGATATTTTCTATACCAGCCTCTGATAAAGCGGCAAGCCATGCGGCAATATTTTTATTGGCAAGCACCAAGGGATCACCACCAGACATCAATATTTCACGTAACTTCTCACGGCCTGTTTTTGGATGACGTCCGCCATTTTCGGCAACAATGCGGTTATGATCCTTAATATAGGCCACAATCTCTGGAATCTGTGCCATACCTTTTGGCGCTACCGTTCCATCAGGACGTTCAACTTCCTTTTTGGCGATCAATTCTTCTCGGTAACAAAAGCGACAATGTGCCGAACAAGTTCCCACAACATAAATAAGTCCAAGCTCATATTTATGGATCAATCCTTCAACGGGACTATAGCTCATTTGCTTCCCAGGGTCAGGAGAGCCTTCTAAGTCGTAGGTTTCTTTTGGACTTGCCTTCACCAATACCTGCAAAGGCTTGCTGTTTTTGGCCTGCTCAAAATAATGATGGGTAATTTTAACAGGCATACGCGCCTCAACATCGTGACCAGTGCCTTTTAAGGCTTCTAATGCGGCGAGTTCTTCCTGTGAATAAAAATTTTTCATGTCATCGGGAACCTTGCCCTCGACAAATTTTTTAAGACCCGCAATGATTTGTCGGTCATATTTACCATTTTCAACGGATTTTAGAAATTCCGCTTCCCGTTCCGTGGGCCCATAGGTATTTTTGGTGGCTAGGGGCTGTTGAATATTCATGGGAAAACCCTTCTTTTTTGGTTACAATATCAATTCAGTTATGCATTTACCTCATACTTTAACGAAAGGGCTTGATTATAATATTTGGCAAGCTTTCCATATTGTATCAAGGAAACATATGCTATAATATGATTATATAACCACTTTAGACAAACCACATTTACTCATTATAATATGATCTTTGGTAATACTGTATGCAAAATCAACGACGTCTTATCCCAAGCACAAGTATGCTCATGGCATTTGATGCGGCCGCTCGCAGTGGAAGCTTCACGACGGCAGCAGAAGAACTTAACCTCACCCAAGGCGCCATCAGCCGACAAGTAAGCGCCCTTGAAGAACAACTTGATGTGATCTTGTTCGAACGGGTGCGCCGCTCTATTCGTTTGACCGAAGCAGGCAAGGTTTATGCAGAGGAAGTGGCCACCGCCTTGAAGATAATTAGAAATGCCTCTTTGCATGCTATCCGAGACCAACAAGGCGGTATTCTTAATCTTGCCATTTTGCCGACCTTCGGAATGCGTTGGCTTATGCCACGCTTTGCCAATTTTTTAAAAATTAATCCCCAGATTGTCGTTAATTTTACCAGCAAATTAATCCCTTTTGATTTTAAAAATGAAAATATTCATGGTGCGATCCATTTTGGACTTCCTAACTGGCCCGATACAGATAGCATTTTTCTGATGAGTGAAGAAATGATCCCTGTGTCATCCCCCTCTCTTGTTCATAAAGCATTTCCCAAAAATCCAAAGGATATTGCATCCCTCCCTCTACTCAGCCTCGAAACAAGACCGCAGGCATGGGCAAACTGGTTTAAACAAAATAATGTAGAAACGCCTTCGAACAAAGGCATGATATTCGAGCAATTTGCCCTTGTCACTCAGGCGGCCATAGCAGGACTTGGGGCAGCTCTATTACCCCGTTTTTTAATTGAGGGTGAACTAGAAAGAGGTGAGCTTATCATTCTATTGGATATTCCCTTGAAAACAACCGAAGGTTATTATTTGATTATTCCAACTCATCGTCTCGCCTATGCACCAATCATTGCCTTTCGGGACTGGCTTCTTGTTCAAGTGGCAGAAAACCCATGACTATTTTATGCCCTAAGCAAGGCTAGAATTTCATCGGTTTTTTTTGTCATTAATTCAATATTTCCCCGTGATTCAACATTAAGCCGTACAACAGGCTCTGTATTTGACGAACGCAAATTAAACCGCCAATTTTTAAATTCAACACTAATGCCGTCCGTATGATCAATATTGTCCGCCTCGTTCTCATAGGCCTCCAACACTCTTTTTATAGCATCCTTTGGGGCCGCTAAGGTGCTGTTAATTTCACCTGATGACGGAAATTTTTTAATTCTTGATACCACCATCTGAGACAGGGGCATTTGTTTTACACAAATCATTTCAGCCACCAATAACCATGGAATCATACCACTATCACAATAGGCAAAATCACGAAAATAATGATGGGCACTCATTTCACCGCCGTAGGCCGCATCTTCAAGGCGCATTCTTTCCTTGATAAAGGCATGACCCGTTTTTGATTGTATGGCCTGTCCCCCGCCAGTCTCCACCAAATCAATTGTATTCCACGTCAGACGGGGATCATGAATGATACTTGCACCCTGATGTTTCTTCAGAAAAGCTTCGGCTAAGAGGCCTACAATATAATAGCCTTCTATAAATTCGCCGCATTCATCAAAAAGGAAACAACGATCAAAATCGCCGTCCCATGCGATACCCATATGAGCCTTATGTTTTAAAACCGCATCCTTTGTTGCCTGTCTATTTTCTATAAGCAGGGGATTTGGAATACCATTGGGGAAATTTCCGTCTGGTTCATGATGAATTTTAATAAATTCTATGGGAACAGCCTGTTTTTTAAATTTCTGCTCTAAGGCATCAATCACATGACCTGCCGCACCATTCCCTGAATTGACCACCAATCTTAGGGGAGATAGGGATTTTAAATCAATATAACCCAGTAAATGGTCAGCATAAGGTTCGAGTATTGAAGTTTTGGTCAAACGCCCTTGTGCCGCAATCGGGGGGAAAATATTATCTTCGGCAAGTTTTTGAATATCATGAAGTCCCGTATCACCACTGATGGGTTTTGACTGCTCCCGCACAAGTTTCATACCATTATAATCCAAGGGATTATGGCTTGCCGTAACCTCTATTCCACCGTCCATATTCAGATAAGATGTGGCAAAATAGATTTCCTCGGTTCCTGTCATGCCAATATCCGTCACATTAACACCAGAATCCATTAAACCTCGTGACACGGCAGCTTTTAAAGATTCAGATGTCAGCCGAACATCCCCTCCCACAACCACATTTCGTGGTTTTAGATAATACCCAAAAGCACGACCAATGCGATAAGCGATATCTTCATTAAGCTCCTCACCTAATTTTCCACGAATATCATAGGCTTTAAAACAGGTAAGTTTTGACATCATATACGCCCAATCATAGTGTTTACATCATGTTCATAGCTTAATTATGCTGACGAATAAACTCTTTTACCTTGGGTGCAATCTTGTTACGCCATTTGCTTCCGTTAAATATACCATAATGACCAACCTGCTTTTGTTCATAATGAGCTTTCATGCCCTTTGGTATGTTAGAGCATATGTCATGAGCCGCCTTGGTTTGACCAATGCCAGAAATATCATCCAATTCCCCCTCTATGGTCAGCAGCGCACATTTTGAAATGGCATGGGTATTCACGGGGCGACCATTGGAAATCATCTCACCTTTTGGCAACAAATGTTTCTGAAAAACAACATCAACAGTTTGCAGATAATATTCCGCCGAAAGATCCATAACAGCGAGATATTCCTCATAAAATATCCGATGTTTATCAGCGCTTTCATCATCACCTACGATAAGATGATTAAACATTTTTCGATGTGCCTCGACATGATCTTCCATATTCATATTCAAAAATGCCGACAATTGGAGAAAGCCAGGATATACCATTCTCATACAACCCTTGTTAGGCCAAGGAACATGATGAATCACATGCTGTTTAAACCAATGAATACTTCTTTTAGCACTCAATAAATTGACCTCTGTAGGGCATTCACGCGTATCAATTGGCCCGCCCATCAAGGTCATCGAAGACGGCACAAAAGGATTATTCTCCGCAGACATGATTGATATGGCGGCAAGTACAGGAACAGACGGTTGACACACGGCCAAAACATGGGTATTTGGCCCTAAAAATTCAATCATTTCAATGAGATAATCAATATAATCATCAAGATCAAATTTTCCCTGAAATAACGGTACATCACGGGCATCCATCCAGTCTGTTATGTAAACCTTATGATCAGGCAATAGAGCCTCTACTGTCCCCCGGAGCAGGGTCGCATAATGACCCGACATTGGGGCTGCAATCAACAATTTCGGATCATTATCCTTAGCATTTGAGGGAAAAATTCGCTCAAAATATTTCAATTTACAAAAAGGCTTCTCCCAAACATTTTTTGGGGAAATGGCAACAGCCTTTCCATTAACAATGGTTTCTTCTAGTCCGAATCTCGGTTTTCCGTAGCGACGGGTCACAAGCTCCATAACATCACATGCGGCAGATATTTGTTTTGCACCAGGCGTATAGGAAAAAGGATTCAATGGATCAGAAAAAGCCTTCTGCATCATGTCATTGGCATATCTTGCAGGTGCGAATAAACTGTGCTGAAACTCGTACATATGGTACAGCATATATTTTTTCCTATTATTAAAACTATTTAATCATCCTATATTTTGGTTAATATAAGAATAATTTACTAAAAAAATAATATTAGTCACATAGTTGGTTGCAGTGCAATAATAAATGTGAGAAATTAACTTTATTAATATTTAAATCCCAACAAATGAGGGAAATATGGAAAATAAGATATTAAAAGAACGCACAGCATTAATTACCGGTTCCACCAGTGGTATTGGACTGGGTATTGCCCATTCTCTGGCAAATTCTGGCGCAAATATTGTTCTAAATGGTTTTGGGAACCCTGATGAAATTGAAACTTTGCGTTCGACAATGGCCGATCGCTATAAGGTTGATGTTATCTATAGTGATGCCAATATGCTTAATTCTGATGAAATCGCAAGCATGGTTTCTCATGCCATTGATAAATTTGGCGCTGTTGATATTCTGGTTAATAATGCTGGCATTCAATATGTTTCTGCTATTGAAGATTTTCCCAACGACAAATGGCAAGATATCATCAATATTAATTTAGTCTCCAACTTTCACACGATCAAAGCGGCCCTCCCCGCCATGAAAAAACAAAACTGGGGCCGAATTATCAATCTTGTTTCTGCCCATGGTTTAGTGGCATCCCCCTTTAAAAGCGCCTATACCGCCGCAAAACACGGGGTTGTGGGATTAACAAAAACGGTAGCGCTTGAGATTGCCGAACAACAAATAACATGCAACGCCATATGTCCTGGATATGTCCGCACCCCACTTGTTGAGGGTCAAATAGAAAGCCAAATGAAAGTCCATAATATGTCGCGCGAACAAGTTATTAATGATATATTTTTAGCGGCGCAACCCAATAAAAGATTCGTCGAGGTTGAAGAATTAGGACAGATTGCCGTATTTTTATGCTCACCTTCGGCAAATTCAATTAACGGCATCAGCTTGCCCGTAGAAGGTGGTTGGACGGCAAGATAAGAAATATACTAAGACATAGGCGTTTAAAGAGAGAAAGAAATGAGCAAATTTCACCGCAATAAAAAGAAGACCACATCGGGACAAGATAAACGGGCCATTTGGCTTTTGGGTTTGGCTTTCATTCTTGTGGTCATATTATTTATCTATATGTCATGATCTTTTCATGGCGGACTACGCCAAATTTTGACGTCTACGATGAATATTAAGGGCCAATTCGTCCAAATCATTTTGTTGGCGTTTGTTACGTTCAACAATTTTTCGGCCTTGTTCTCGCTGTTCAACAACTTCGTATTTCTTTAATTCTTTAAAAGCCTCTGCCACCTGATCCTTCATTTCCTCGATATTGACATCAATCTCTAATATAGAATTAACAATATTCAATTTTCTCGCTGCAACCTTTTGAGCATAGCCCGCATAAGCAATGCTAACAACAGGATATTCTGTAACTTTTTTTTGTTCTGCGACAAGTTCCTCTTGTAATTTTGTTAGACTTTGAGTGAAATTTTCTCTCATAGTTTCAAGTTCAGCCAAATCACGTCGCTTTTCATCCAGTCTTAACTTATTGAGCTGGATCATCCCTGCCATACCTTTACGACTCATAGCCAACATTCCTATTCTTTTAATTATTTATTCCAACCCATTAATTATGGGCGATTCTGCAATATTTTAGCCAACTGCTCATAACCCTCTTCAAGCCTACTACTTTCAGTTTTTTTCTGCGCCATGAATTCTTCTAGCGCAGGATGAAAATGGATGGCCTCGTCCACTTCTTGGCTTGCACCAGATCGGTAAGCACCAAGGCGAATCATCTCTTCCATATCATTATAGTCAGCTAAATATTTACGAGCGGTAACCAAAAGATCATTTTGTTCATTATTATTACATCCTGGTAATGTTCTGGAAATCGAACGTAAAATATTAATGGCGGGATAGCGTCCCCGCTCAGCAATAGCCCGATCAAGAACGATGTGACCGTCTAGTATTCCCCTTACCGCATCTGATACGGGCTCATTATGATCATCACCCTCTACCAATACCGCAAATAAACCCGTAATTGACCCCCTATCCACACCAGGGCCTGCTCGTTCCAAAAGTCTCGGTAATTCCGCAAATACGGTTGGTGTGTAGCCCTTGCTTGCAGGTGGTTCTCCACCCGCAAGACCAATTTCCCTTTGCGCCATAGCAAATCGTGTCACACTGTCCATCAGACATAAAACATCATTGCCCTGATCTCGAAAATATTCGCTCACCGTTAAGGTAAGGTAAGCTGCCTGACGGCGCATAAGAGCCGTTTCATCAGAGGTTGCCACCACCACAACGCTTCTAGCAAGTCCTTCTTCACCCAAATCATCTTCAATAAATTCGTGAACCTCACGCCCTCTCTCACCAATAAGACCAATAACGGAAACATCAGATTGGGAATAGCGTGCAAACATAGAAAGAAGAATAGATTTTCCAACGCCAGAACCTGAAAAGATACCCATACGCTGTCCCTTACAACAGGTGACAAAGGTATTAAGTGACCGAACGCCAAGATCAATTTTATCGCCGACACGTTTTCTCAAATGAGCTGCAGGTGGTTGCGCCCGAATGGGATAAGCAATTGGCCCTGATCTTATGGGGCCTTTGCCGTCTATGGGTTCTCCCATGGCATTAATTACGCGGCCCAACCATTGATTGGATGGATGAGCAACAGGTGTCTCTCCCTCCACATAGGCTTGGCATCCAACACCAACCCCCTCCAACATAGAAAATGGCATGAGCAAGGCACTATTTGTTTTAAATCCTACAACTTCACAGGCAATGTTCTGTTTCTGACGCGACAAGAGATTAACCCTAGATCCAATACTTAACGAATGCTGGGCACCCGCCACTTCAACCAAAAGCCCCTGAATGCCCACAACTCTTCCGTAATAACGCCAAGAGTGCATTTTTTCTATTTCTGCATTGAGTGTAAACACATCATTTCGATTCAGTTAAAGTTAATTACAAATGCATACTACGCTAAAGTCATGCATTTTCCCATAAATTTTATGGAAAAAAACGGATCAATTATTATCATCTCTTCATTATTTATTATAAACTTTAATTATTGGTAACTATAATTAATATTGTTATATTACAAGGCATTATACTAGTTTTTAAACACCACCAATTAATAAAATCATTAACTTTACCCGCAAATAAACGATATTTTTAAAAGTAATTTACTAATTTTTAACCATTTACGTTAATTATTGTTAACAACAAGTGGTTAATAATGAATATTATACAATTAACAAATAATAATTAAAGGTTAAAAAAATGCGTGTTCTCCTCATCGAAGACGACCCTTCTACATCCAAAAGCATTGAATTGATGTTGACAGCAGAAGGGTTCAATATTTATTGCACCAATCTTGGCGAAGAAGGAATAGATCTTGATAAACTCTATGACTATGACATTATTCTTCTTGACCTTAATCTGCCGGATATGCATGGATATGATGTCTTAAAGAAATTACGCTTGTCAAAGGTAACCACGCCTATTCTTATTTTATCTGGTATGGGTGAATTGGAAAACAAGGTCAAAGGATTAGGTTTTGGAGCAGATGATTATCTCACAAAACCTTTTTACAAAGAAGAACTTGTTGCCCGCATTCAAGCGATCATTAGACGTTCGAAAGGCCATGCAGAATCCATTATTCGCACGGGCAAGCTTTCTGTAAATCTTGATACAAAAACCGTTGATGTAAATAATCAGCGTGTTCATTTGACGGGCAAAGAATATGCTATGCTAGAACTTCTTTCTTTACGTAAAAGCACAACCTTAACCAAAGAAATGTTCCTTAATCATCTTTACGGCGGCATGGATGAACCCGAACTTAAGATAATTGATGTTTTTATCTGTAAATTACGTAAGAAACTTATGGCAATTTGTGGAGAGAACTATATTGAAACTGTCTGGGGACGTGGCTATGTCTTGCGCGATCCCGAAGCCAAGGATAATGTTGCTGTGGCAAGCTGATTGACGCTATAATATCATAAAAATAATATTTTTAAGAGGCCGCCCTAATTATTTTAAGGCGGTTTTTCTTATGATTTAAAATTCATAATTATAAAGAAATATTATCCTACTTTTCGTACCTGAGAGCTATATTCAGCAGTATGATACATCCCTCTTTTGCCTTGTACAGGTTTGAATTTTTCTGTTAACCCAAGAACTGTTTCTGCAGCACCAAGGAATAATGTACCCTTGGTATTTATCTGACGATGCATACGGTTTAAGACATCAGCCTTTGTGTCTTGTTGAAAATAAATTAACACGTTGCGACAAAAAATTACATCAAAAGAACCAAGCGGCGTAAAATTATCCAAGAGATTATAAGGCCTAAAGGTAACCATTTTTCTTATTTTTTCAGAAATTTGCCACATTTCCCCCGCTTGAGTAAAATATTTCATTAATAATTTAATTGGCAGTCCTCTTTGCACTTCAAATTGCGAATAAATGCCCGATTTTGCCTTATCAAGAACTTTTTGCGATAAATCAGTTCCTATAATCTCAATAGTCCAACCGTTTAATTTAGCTTCCATTTCACTTAAAATAATCGCCAATGAATAGGGTTCTTGTCCAGTGGAGGCCGCGGCGCACCAAATACGTATCTTCTTACTTGCCACTGCGGACTCCATAAGACTCGGCATAACATCTTCTCGGAATAAATCAAATGGTGTGTTGTCCCGAAAAAAGAAAGATTCATTGGTCGTCATAGCATCTGTCACTTCACACAACAAATCTTCTTTTCGACGTAGCCTGATCTCATTAATGAGATCATCCAAAGTTTCAAGGCCTTTCTTGCGAGCGATAGGTGTAAGGCGGCTTTCAAGAAGATAAATTTTTTCTTCCGTAAGCACCAATCCAGATCTTTCTTTTAAGATATTGCTGATTAGGTCAAAGTCTTCTTTTCTCATTGTACCATTCCCATCAACTTCTCTTTAATTTTAGCCCCGATTTGATTAAGTGGATAAACGCCACTACACAAACCTGCTTGAGCAACGGCACCCGGCATCCCCCATACAATGCTAGTTTCCTCATCTTGGGCTATCAATCTTCCTCCAATTTCAATCAATTTTCGGCTAGCATTAAGACCATCACGCCCCATTCCCGTAAGAATTACAGCGAATATCTCCGAGCCATAAACCTGCATAAGACTTCTCAACATTGGTTCAACAGAGGGGCGACAAAAATTTTCTTGTGGCCCTTGATTGAGCGAGATTACTTTCTGACCTGATTTTTCAACCACCGTCATATGATAATCACCTGGGGCGATATACACTTTCCCATTTTCGAGAATGTCGCCCTCTTCGGCCTCTTTACAGACAAAGTTGGTGCTCGCCGTCAAATGTTTCGCCAAAATTCCCGTGAATGCGGCGGGCATATGCTGTGTAATGACAACGGGTACATTCACAGATCCCAAATCCTTCAAAACCGCCAATAATGCTTGTGGACCACCAGTAGAGCTGCCAATAGCCAGAACAGAAGACTTTCCATTTGGAAAATTACGAATTTCTGACTTATTAATTGATACGTTCGCTGGCTTAAATTGCTCGTCAATAAGGCTCATTTTACCATTATAAACCTCACCACCATTTCTCATTCTACTTGCGGCCGCAATATTTATTATCTTACCAATCATTTCCTTTTGGAAACTCATAGAAGAACCAACTTCATTTTTACTTTCAGGCTTAGCCACATAATCCGAGGCTCCCATAGATAAGGCTTTCATGCTAATTTCAGCATTACGGGTGGTCAATGTTGAGGACATAATAACCTTAACTTTTGGGTTAATTTTGAAAATTTGTGGTAATGCCGTTAAGCCATCCATGACGGGCATTTCTATGTCAAGAATAATGACTTCTGGATCATAGCGCGTCATAGAAGACAGGAGCATCTCTCCATTACTTGCCATACCGACCACTGTAATTGCGGGGTCTTGCTGAAGCCATCTGGACATAAGTCCCCTAATAACAACAGAATCATCCACAATCATCACACGATATTGACCAGTTCTTGCCTGTTGGCCTGTACTGTTTTTATCCTTTAAAGAAATTATACTCACCTATAGCAATCCCACTTGTGAAAATTTTGATTCGATAATTTCACGGTCAAACGGTTTCATAATATATTCATCAGCACCCGCAGATATTGCAGCACTAATATGGCTCATATCATTTTCAGTGGTACAAAATACGACAACAGGTTTATCCCCGCCTGCTGAGGCTCGAAGTGCCTTTAGAAACTCCAAGCCATTCATCACGGGCATATTCCAGTCCAAAAGCACGACATCCGGCAACATTTCATGACATGAATCAAGGGCTTCCTTCCCGTCAACGGCCTCACGGATATCAAAAGAAAGTTCCTCTAGGATTCGTCTTGCAACTTTTCTTATTACTTTAGAGTCATCTACAATCAGACAGGATTTCATTTTATTTTTTCTCCGAAATTTTAACCATCTTTTGTAAAAGACAATTTACAAAAAAGACGTAACGTCTCTATTCAAAATTCAACAATTTTTCAACATCCAGGATAACCAAAAGCTCTCCTTTTAGACGAAAAATCCCACCAGACACTTCTTGCCATCTTTTATCCAACGTTATGGGATTACGCTCGAAAGCATCCTCTGGAAATGACATAACGTCCCCTACTGAATCAATCAAAAGGCTGTAGGGTTCATCTTGAAACTCCACAACGATACTCATATTAGGTATATTGTCTGTCTTATCCTTTAATCCAAGTCGTTTTCTTAGATTAATAGCCGTTACGATCCTTCCCCGCAAGTTTAAAACACCAGCCACAGCAGGTGGAGCTAGGGGAACTGATGTAATAATCTGTTCGGATAATACATCATGAACCTGTAATACGGGAATTCCGCACAATTGACCAGCCAATCTTAATGTTACAAAATCTCTATTTTCATTTTCCATACCATCATACCTTTTTTGATTATGATTATGCTGCGTTTTGTTTTTTATTAATCTGCTCATTGATCGTTGTCATCAATGTATCTCGCTCCAATTTAACAACATAATCATCAAACCCAACCTCACGACCACGGGCAATATCTTTGGGCGTGTGATGGGATGATAAAGCAATCATTGGTGTTTTTTGCCAAATGCCGCCTGAACGAACCTCAGTAGCAAAGCTAAAACCATCCATGTTTGGCATTTCAATATCACTGACAATAATATCAAAATCACGCCCCTTGTCACGGAGATCCAAAGCCGTAGAGGCGCTATCCACTGCTGTAATTTTATAACCTGCTGCAGACAGTAATGGTCTAATCATATTCAGGAAGAACTTGCTATCATCCACAAGCAAAATATGATTTTGATTTTCTATGCTTGTATGGCCTGATGTGCTGCTTGTACCCAATGTTCCAAAGGCCTTTTCAATATAATAAGCCACATCAATAATTTCCGTTGCATGTCCATCAATAATGGCTGTTCCTACTTGTCCTGCTATGGCAGAGGAAAGCTCGATATCAAGATCATCTTCAAGAATATCAATAATTTCATCCACGGCAATCCCCATAGTCTTTTCACCATCAGCAAAAACCAGAATTGGCTGACGCCCTTCTGTCTTAAAGGTTTGTGAATTATCCAAATTCAGTAAAGGCATCAATCTACCACGATATTGGAATACGGGTCGGCCATCTGATTTTTCAATCAAATTCACATCAATTTCTTCTAAGCGTGCCACAAGGGATAAGGGAACAGCACGACGATTATTGGCACAAGCGCTAAAGAGAAGAACGGCCTCTTTATCACTCGTCGTTTTATTTTGACTAGCGTCCTCTTCTTCCATATCGAATTTGGTCGTATCGGCCACTTTATCGCTAATTTGACTTACAATACCATTTGGATCAAGAATCATAATCACTTTACCATCACCCAGAATGGTATTACCGGCAAAGGTATGGAGATCCTTTAATATTGGTGCAACGGGCTTAACAACAATTTCCTCTGTATCATATACCTGATCAACAACAATTCCGAATGTGAAAGTGCCCACTTGGGTGATGACAATATAATCATCTCCCTTCTTAGGGGAGTCAACATCTGCATCCGAACCGACAGCATCGGCCATACCAAGAATTTCATCCAGACGAACCAAGGGCAACAAACGATCCCTTAGTCGTAATACGGGCGTATTATTAATATGTTCTATGCTATGTTCTGAATCCTTCGATGCCCGCACCAATTCAAGAACACTGATTTGCGGAATAGCAAATTTATCATTTTTACATTTAACAATCAAAGCAGAAACAATAGCAAGTGTGAGCGGTATCTTAATACTAAAGCTTGAACCTTTTCCTTCTATGGATTTCAGGTCAACTGTTCCACCGATTTTCTCAATATTGCTGCGAACAACATCCATACCAACACCCCGACCAGAGACGGAGGTTACCTTTTCTGCTGTAGAAAAACCGGCATGAAATATAAATCTTTGGATTTGATTATCAGACATCTCATCCAATTCTTCTTTTGTCGCCAAACCATTTTTTAACGCCTTGGCTTTTAATTTTTCAATAGGTAAACCCGCACCATCGTCCGTAATCTCGATAATAATATGGCCACCTTCATGGAAAGCATTTAATCGAATAACGCCAGTTTCTTTTTTACCCGCCGCAAGACGAGCCGCTGGCATCTCAATGCCATGGTCAGCAGAATTACGCACCATATGGGTCAAAGGGTCTTTAATCATTTCAAGAACTTGACGATCAAGCTCCGTATCCGCACCAAGCATTTGCAGATCAATTTTCTTATTCAGTTCCAATTGCAAATCCCGAATAATTCGTGGCAACTTAGCCCACGCATTTCCAACAGGCTGCATTCTGGTTTTCATGACACCTTCTTGTAATTCTGTCGTACATTGGCTTAAATGCTGTAAAGGAATGGTAAATTCACTGCCATGATTATTACGTAAAATTTGCATAAGTTGATTTCTGGTCAGAACCAATTCACTAACCATCGTCATTAGATCTTCTAAAACCTGAACATTTACCCGAATACTTTGATTAGCAATGCTCGACTCCCCTGACTTTGCAGCGGTAGCACCATCTTTATCATTCTGTTTTGTCTGTTGACTAGCATGATTACTGGCCTCGGAAAGAATATTTTTAGAAAAATCATCATATATGACCAAGACGGCCTCAACATCCAAAGGCGGCAGATCAACCTCATTCAATACAGACCTCAATAGACCACGAATTATCTCGTTATGGGTTTGTGTTATACCATTTGTAATAAAGGATTTAAAAGCAATGCCAACAGATGGTCCCCCGCTTGCATTATTGGCAAGATGGGCATTAAAGAAGTCACCCATTTTTTCCTTGCTTTCCTTTGTATTGACACCCGCCATCAAAGCCTTAACCGACATATCCGCTAGAATACGGTTATGGAAAAGATGAATAATCACTTTTACCGCATCTTGACCGCCAATTTTCTCCAAAAGATTATCGTCTGATTCTTTTTCTGATGCGGCATCATCCTCATCGTCATCCTCAGGACCGGGTGCCGCCAAAAATGCCGCCTCTAATTCTTCCAAAGAAACTTCTCCTGGCACAACATTTTCAGATCTTTTGATTTCTGGCAATACAAAGTCTTTTTCTTTGATGACTTCTTTTTTCTGAGGAACCTCAACCGAACCGCCAGACGCCACAACATTTAATTGATTGATAATCTCACTGTCATCCCCTGCTGGTTCCTCCTGCGTGGCCTCTAGCCCTGCGAGAATCTCTTTAATGCGGTCAAGAGCGGCAAGAATCAAGGTAACGGATTCGGATGTGACAACCAATTCGCCGTCACGATATTTCCCAAGCACATTTTCACCCGCATGGGCCACCGTCTCGAGTCTTGGCAACCCTAGAAAGCCGCAAGTTCCTTTTATGGTATGCACAAGGCGGAATATATTATCCAAAATTGGTTTATTTGTCGGGTCCTGTTCAAGTGTAACAAGCTGAACATCCACCTCATTAATACTTTCAGACGTTTCTGTGAGAAATTCGTTTAATAAATCATCCATTTTCTTACCTTTTCCACTTAATCAGAGGAATAATTATCATTCATTAATGTTAAGATCAGGTAAATTGGTTAAAAAGCTGTAAAATGATTTGCATTAATTATCAAAAATACAAAAAAAACTTAAATTGGGCTCCTTTTATCTACATGAGAAGGTGACTGAAAGAGAAAAACTTTGCTCACCATCAGAAATATAATCAATATTGGTTGCAAATTTCCGAGCAATATTTTCAGCAAGGAACGCTGGTGCGGATTTTGGTTCTATTTTGTCTTCGGATAATTTCCCTGTTAAGGCCAAACGAATAGAATCTTGAAAAATAACCTTATCACCTTTGGCGGTGACAACAATCTTAGTTTTTGGAGATTGATCTTTAATATCAACGAGAAGGCTTCCACCCCGTACAAGGCTTTCTCCCGCAAGCATAATCATATTTAACATAATCTTCAAAGCATTCTTATCCATAACGCCAACATCTGATTGCCAAAGGAGGTTAATATTTCCCGAAGCATATAAACCCTTAACCGCATTCTCGGCTTCGCTCAGTGGTACCATTTCCCCAAAACCTCCCGCAGATCCAAAAGACAGACGAAAAAATTTAAGCTTGGCGGATGTGATTTCTGCACTTTGATTGAGAAGCTTCATAACCTCTGTCTGCATTTCTCTATCGTCTTCTTCACCCAAAATTTCAAGTCCATTGGCAATCGCTCCCACAGGACTTATAAGATCATGACACAGTCGAGAGCATAACAGAGCAGAAAATTCAATATCATTCATAACACAAGGTCTTTCTTTTAAACAATTAAGTATGACAAAATTTGGATTGATCCTATAATACTAATCTAATAAAACAATAGCAATTACGGTTCATCATATAACTTTTCAGGATGTCCTATGGATCACCAACTTATTGACTACAGCCTTTTGCACGAGAAACTCTATGCATCGGCCTTAGAAGCAGGGCGAAAAATAATGGATATTTATGCCCATGATTTTGATGTGGTCTATAAAGATGATAAATCGCCCGTAACCGAGGCCGATGAAGCGGCCGAAAAAATAATCATCCGAGATTTAAAAGACCTTAACCCACAAATCCCTATCATAGCCGAGGAGCAGGCCAATGCTGGCAATATGCCCAATGTTGCTAATATTTTCTGGCTCGTTGATCCCTTGGACGGCACAAAGGAATTCATTAAAAAGGGAACCGATTTTACCGTTAACATTGCCCTGATAGAAGATGGCAGACCCACATTCGGCATCGTTTATGCCCCCGCATTAGGCCGCATGTTTGTAGCCAAAAACCCAGAGACCGCCGTTCAAATGGATATTGAAGAAGGTCGCTTTATCCGAAATGAAAAAAAGATTTCCATCCGTGACATTCCCAAGAATGGATTAACGGCCGTGGCCAGCAAATCCCACCGTGACGAACAAACCAATGCTTTTCTTGAAAAACTTGGCATTAAAAATATTGTCTCTACGGGAAGTTCTTTAAAATTTTGTCTGATTGCTGCGGGAGAGGCCGATATTTATCCAAGATTTGGCCCCACAATGGAATGGGATACAGCGGCGGGACATGCCGTCCTAAATGCTGCCGGTGGTCAAGTCCTAAATCCGGATGGAACTGTTTTTCACTATAAAAAACCAGATTTCCGTAATGGTTTTTTCATCGCAAATGGCCGCGTTAAATATTAAAGAAAACTTTTCCCCAAAGCCCACAGGCCACACAAAGCAACAATAATTGCCGATACCCGATTGATGATAAGCAAATGATCATCAGAAAGACGATTTTTCATATAACCCGCACAGCGGGTAATGGTAAACCACCACAGGCTTGAGCCCAGAAAAATTCCAAACACAAGGGCAAAAGATTGTTCCACATTCTGGCCAATATCGCCAAGTCCCAATGCCCCAAATAAAAAGACAAAACCCAAAATGGTCATAGGATTCATTATAGTTAAGGAAAAAGCCCCCGCAGCCCCTTTAATGCGGTCTCTGACGGTGTCTTTTACGTCGGCGAGATGGGGATGCTTAACCCAAAGGTTAATACTAACTCCAATCAAGACGATGCCCCCAATAATTTCAACCCAACCATTAATTTTGTTCACAAGTCCCAGTGCAGAAGATAAGCCAAAAACGGCTATAGCCCCAAATATAGTATCAGCCACGGCCGCTCCCATACCAACAGTGAAGCCATTTCTTTTGCTATAGGCCAGTGTACGGCGGATACAAATGAGATTCACAGGTCCAAGCGGGGCCGCCATAAGAAGGCCAATCATGAGTCCCCACAATATATAAATTAATGGCATAAATTATCCCGTCTTTAAATTTTATTATCCAAAATATCCATTATCCAACCTTTATATAGATAAAATTATGATAATTTAAAGTTTTTATCTAGCGACTATGACATTTTCATGATAGATGGCATCCATGACACAAGAAACACAAAACACAGAAAAGCCAGAGGATCCCATTATCCTCTATATCATGCGCGCCGTTGAACGGGGAACTCCTGTCAATCCACGTGATATTGCTCTTGAAATTGCCGATGATCGTGCCAAGGAAAATAGCCCAAAGGATGCTTGGCGTAAATATCTATTGGCCGTAAAGCAACAGGCAAAACATCTTGCCCGTGCGGGTCGCATCAGCATCCTGCGCCACGGCGCCCCTATTGATCCCAATAAAATGAAGGGGCTGGTTAAGTTATCCTTGCCTGTTAAAGAACCGACAGAGGAATAGCAGTTAACATATTTGTATTTTTGGCGGTGCAAAAGACCTTAGAGCAACCGCCCCGCCATCATTCCTGACCCACTGCTGACACCATTGATTCCTTTGATTAATCTATATTTCACAATATGGACTTAAATTAATTTCTAAGATAAGGTCGACCCTATGTGAAATATCAAAGGAGCATATCATGTCAAAACTGAAACCTTATTTTCTTTCTCTTGTTGTATTTTCTCTATCGCTATGCCTTAGCTTTATAAGCATCTCAAGAGCACAAGAGGTAATAAGCGCTAAGGCCGCGGCAATGGGGGGACGCCTCATTCCCATAACAACACCCATTGGAAAATTTAATGTCTGGACTAAAAAAGTAGGCTCTAATGATACTATAAAAGTGCTCCTCCTCCATGGTGGCCCTGGCATGACGCATGAGGCTTTCGAGGTATTTGAGCGTCATTTCCCGCAAGCTGGCATTGAATTTTATTATTATGACCAATTAGGCTCGTATTTTTCTGATCAACCCGACGACCCTACCCTCTGGAACATAGAAAGATTTGTCGAAGAGGTAGAACAAGTTCGTACGGCTCTAGAGCTCGGACCTGATAATTTTTATCTTTATGGACAATCATGGGGCGGCATATTAGCCATGGAATATGCTCTAAAATATCAAAATAACCTTAAGGGTTTAATCATTTCAAATATGATGTCCAGCATTCCAGAATATAACAAATATGCAGCCGATGTTCTCATGCCCCAAATTGATCCTAAAATACTTGCTCAATTAGAAGCCTATGAGGCCTCGAAAGATTATCAAAACCCAAATTACATGGCTTTATTAATGGAACATCATTATATTCACCATGTTCTGCGTATGCCTCTTAACCAATGGCCCGAGGCCGTGAATCGATCTTTTGAGCATCTTAATTCCAATGTTTATATCCCTATGCAAGGGCCGAGTGAACTTGGAGCCAGTGGCCTGCTTCTTAATTGGGATCGCACAGAAGCCATTAAGAAAATTATGACACCTACCCTTGTTATCGGTGCATCTTATGACACAATGGACCCCAAGCATATGGAAGATATGGCCCATAGCCTACCAAAAGGACATTTTCTACTATGCCCAAATGGTGGGCATCTTTCCCAGTGGGACGATGAAGACATATTTTTCAGAGGATTGATTAAATTTATAATTGATGTGGATAGTAACGCCGCTAAATAATTTATTTCCACTGAAGATTAGGCGGCATGGAACCTCGCCCAGCAATCAATCAAAACTAGCCCCAGTATCAATGGGGTCGAATCAATGGGGTCAGAGTCACTGCTGTCCCCATTGATCAGTTTTAGCTTTAGATTAGACACCTGCCTTCCCAGCCTATATATTGCACGAATAAACCTGAGTAGAAAGGCAGATATGCTGAATGAATATCAATTAATAGAAGACCTACATAAACGAACAAAACGGCAAGGACCAGGGGGTGATACGGAAACCCTTAACGCGCTTAATTTGGCTATGCTCGATCCATCGGCCCCCTTAAGAATTGCAGATATTGGTTGTGGCACAGGTGCATCCACCCTACATCTTGCCCATGCACTCAATGCTCAAATCACGGCTGTTGATTTTTTGCCGGGCTTTATTGATGTACTTAACAGCATTGTTCGTGATGAGAATTTAAGTCATAAAATTACACCGCTAATATGTTCTATGGACAACCTGCCTTTTGAAGACGAAGAATTTGATGTCATCTGGTCAGAAGGTGCAATCTACAATATTGGCTTTAAAAAAGGTATCACATACTGGAAACGCTTTTTAAAACCCGGTGGTTTACTAGCTGTATCAGAAATTACATGGACGCACGCAACCCGTCCAACAGAACTACAACAGTACTGGGAAAGCATATATCCTGAAATTGATACCGCATCAGCAAAGATAGCGGCTCTTGAACAAAGCGGCTATACTATAATTGGGTACTTTAAATTATCCGAACATTGTTGGTTGGATAATTATTATGGGCCACTACAAGCAGGCTTTACTGATTTTTTAAAACGAAATGGCAATAATAAAAAAGCTGCGGAAATTATCGATGAGGCACAAAAAGAAATAGCACTGTATGAAAAATATCGCGCTTATTATAGCTATGGCTTTTATATTGCCAGAAAAAATAGCTGCCATCACAACAATAACTAAGAAATTAAATTGATCCAATGTCGGATACAAAGGGAGGGACGCCCAAAAATGTCTCATAAACTAGGGGCAATTCAATTGCCTTCTGTTAGTTTACCTCCACTGGGTGCAACCGAATGTGAATATAAGCAAGTTAATGGGATCTGGCAGAATATTTGTCAGTAATCAATAGAGTGAATTCCACGTCCACCAGTCTATTTCAGCTCACTGGTTTCGGATTTGCGTGTGGCCACCAATTCATAGAAGCCCTTGACCCAAGTTACACCATTATCAAAAGACTGTTCGGACTTCATCTTCCATTGATTTTCCGTAATGTCATAATAAGTTTCACGGTTTAAGAAACCACCTTGTTCTGGCGTTCTATTATCGACTGTGACCACCATATTAGCACCTTGCATACGCGCGGTGACGTCTGCCCAGCTGCCATATCCAACGTACAGGTTTTTTCCGACCCAATAGCCTAATGCGGTGTCATAGTGACGAAACTCTGAGCCAATTGCAATATCACCATAATACTCTTGAGCAATATCATAACCGTTGTTAATCCAGTGATTATGCCATTCGCCCGTTTGCTTAACGGGAGCACTGTTCTTCGGAAACAGGGTAATATCGACGTTCCAATTTCCCACGACAAAATCATATTGAGAAACCTCAGCAGGTGCCTCTGGGTTTCGCTGTCCTATCGGTCCATAAGGTTTGGCAACGAACGCCTTAGGCGTGCTATTATCTTGGCCGAAGGCTAAAAAGGCTGATAAAACTGAACAGGCGATAACAATCGCTAATATTTTGATTGATTTCAATTTAAGTTTCCTCACTATAAATGAATTTATATGCCTATCTTCATCAACTTAAATGACAGACGAGCATTAAAACTATCCCTTAATATTTTGTCGATTTGGCTCATACCATTCAATTATGTTGAGACGAAAAGAACAATTTATGAGACAAATTGAAAAATTGTCTTTATTCTACCTCCAAATCAATAGGGTCAGCGATGGCTCTGACCTCATTGATTTATTTTAAACTTTCCCTTCCCATTCAGGATACAACAGAGGAATAGCGGTCAACGCATTTTTTGCTCTATCCGTGCAAAAGGCCTTCATTGCTTGGCTTTTCCCATCTGTCACCTGAATAATCAGCCAAATCATATCCCTGTCATAATTTTGCGCCTCATCATGGACAGAGGGTTCTGCATCACCATCGGGGTGGCTGTGGTAATGACCAATAATTTTGTTGCCCCCGTTGCGGGATTTTTTATGACAATCAACGATAAGGGCTGGATCAATTTCAAAAGATTTTTCAGGACTTGGCGATAGATTTCCCGATGGTATAACCTCCGTAACAATATTGACGTCATGACGCCCTATAAGAAGTCCACAAGCCTCCAACGGATAGCTTGCCTCACAATGTTGCTGAATTTGCCCCATAATTTCAGTTGGCAGAAATAGCTTTTTCATGATCCTGCTTTATGTGAATATTTCCGATAATCTTGCCCGATAAATCCACAAGAATTAGGCGGCTTGTTTCGCCGTTTTTGCCAATCCTGAGCCAAAGACCACCAGATGTTGCCGATGTGTCCTGTATATTTTCCCCCGACTCCAAATGCAAATCAACCGAAAACGATTCGAAAGATACAGGATTTGATGCTTGAGAAACAAAAGGTTGTTCTGTTTGCATCGCCGCCTGTTTTTCACGTGCAGCCTTCTGTTTAGCCAGATCTATGACCTTCCAAACGACGACGCCCAGTCCTAAAACAATTAATATTCCCATAAAAATCACAATAAACTTGAGAAACCCATGGTTTTTTGGCACTTCTTCATTCATGACAATACAAAATTCCAATTTAAATGACGTCCACATCGACTTAACGGTGGAAGAAAACTCTCAAGGTTTACGCCTTGATAAGTATCTTGCTCTTTGCGTAAGCGATCTTAGCCGTTCCAGATTAAAACAATTAATTACAGACGGAGAGATAACGCTTGTCCGTCCCTCTACACCGCAAGTAAAGGAAACCATAAACGACCCATCTTACCGGGTCAAATACAGAGATCATATATTTTTTACGGTGCCACAAACAGAAGACCCCGAACCCATAGGCGAGGATATCCCGCTTGATGTCATTTATGAGGATGATCAGGTTATTGTGATCAATAAGCCAGCAGGCATGGTCGTCCACCCTGCCCCTGGTAATCCTGATGGTACTTTGGTCAATGCGCTCATCCATCATTGCGGCGACAGCCTATCTGGTATCAATGGTGTTAGACGTCCGGGGATCGTTCACCGCATCGACAAGGAAACCAGCGGATTAATGGTTGCGGCAAAAACGGACCGTGCCCATCAGAAACTTGCCAAGCAATTTGCCAAACATAGTTTAGAGCGGGCCTATATGGCGATTGTTTGGGGCGTCCCGAATCCCGCCGTTGGCACCATTCACGAAAAAATTGGCCGCGACCCAAAAAACCGCCTTAAAATGTCCGTTATTCCCGTTGAAAGCAAACGGGGACGAGATGCGATCACCCATTATCAGGTCATCAAACGCTTAGAACCAAAACGCAAAACATTCGAGAAGGGAGCTGCTCTTAAAATGCTGCCGCCTAGTCTAAGTCTTGTGGAATGTCGGCTTGAAACGGGACGCACCCATCAGGTTCGGGTTCATATGTCCCATATCAAACATCCCCTTGTTGGCGATCCTTCTTATGGCAAGTCTGGCCCCATTCAGTCCAAGAATTTTTCTGAAAAGGCACAAAGCGCCATTCTTGACTTTAAACGCCAAGCCCTCCATGCTTATGTGATTGGATTTGTTCATCCCACAACTGGCGAAGACTTGACATTTGAAATAGAATTACCAAATGATATGAAACGCCTTATTTCGGCCTTGGAAAGGGATTAAGATAACTTATAAATTATCCAAGACTGAAAATTAAGAAAAAATAAATTCAACCGAAAGGTGGAGAGATTATATGGCCAAGGAATTAGCCCCATCAATTACCCCAGAAGGCAGCCTAACAAGGTATCTTCAGGAAATTCGCAAATTTCCTATGCTTAAACCTGAAGAGGAATTTATGCTTGCGAAGGCATGGACGGAGCATGGTGATTCCGAATCCGCCCATAAACTTGTCACATCCCACCTGCGTCTTGTGGCAAAGATTGCCATGGGTTACCGTGGTTATGGCCTTCCCATCGGGGAACTTATTGCTGAGGGAAATGTTGGCATGATGCAGGCCGTAAAACGCTTCGATCCTGATCGAGGATTTAGGCTAGCCACTTATGCTATGTGGTGGATAAAGGCCTCTATACAGGAATATATTCTGCGGTCTTGGTCATTGGTTAAAATTGGCACGACAGCCGCCCAGAAAAAATTATTTTTCAATCTGCGCCGAGTCAAAGGTCAAATTCAGGCCATAGAAGAAGGCGACCTGCATCCGGAACATGTAACAGAAATTGCCACACGTCTTGACGTGAGCGAAGATGATGTTGTGCAAATGAACCGTAGGATGACGGGTGCTGATCATTCTCTTAATACCCCAATGCGTGCCGATTCCGAAGGCGAGTGGATGGACTGGCTCGAGGATCAAGATGCCGTTGACCAAGAAACAGCCTATGCCGAAGATGAGGAAATGACCTATCGCCGCGCCCTGATGGCTAATGCCATGCAAAGCCTTAACGAACGTGAGCAATATATCCTAACGGAAAGACGGCTAAAGGACAATCCAGCAACGCTTGAAGATTTAAGCAAAATTTACAATATTAGCCGTGAACGGGTTCGTCAAATTGAAGTACGTGCCTTTGAAAAGTTGCAAAAGGCCATGCATTCCGCCGACAATAGCTGAACACTTTAAAAGACGAGGCACCAAAAGACGAACGCAACACGACCCATAATGTTGCAAAGGCCCTATCTATTTGTTGCATATGGTATCTTTTAAGTGCCTGTAAATAGTTTTAAAGATACGTCTCTGATATATTCTTAGAATGAATAGTTGATATCAAGGCCAAACACACGCCCCTTTGGCAAGGTGATCAGAAAGGCTCTCGGCATGAAGGGCGAAGAAGCATCAAAATATCTTGTGACATCGGCTGGTGTATCATTCTGAAACAAGTTTTCAACAAATGCGCTCACGCGCACATCCTGCCACTCAACACCACTTCGAATATTAACCTTGGTCACATCTCCGATCACAGCCAAATTATGCACCTGCACAAAACGGCTCGATTTATAATTTAAATCACCTTGTAAAAAGAAATCCATATTGGCTTTCAAAGGATACGTATATCGGGAAGACAGATTAAAACTATGCTTTGGCGACCGAGGACTATGGTTTCCCACAACAGACGCATCACCAGTAAGTTTCTCTTGAGTTTCGTCCTCAAATTCCTTGAATGTCGCATTGACAAAGCCATAACTTGCCGAAAGGCTCCATTGGTCACTGGGTCTTGCCTGCATTTCGGCCTCAAAACCCCATATTTCGGTTTTACCCGCATTATGGATAAGGGGTCTGGCTCGACGATGTCCAATAATGGGCAAGGATGTTGTTAATTGCTGATCCGTCCAATCTATAAAGAATCCAGCAACATTAATATGGACCCGGCCATCCATCAGATTTGATTTTAGGCCAATTTCGTAATTCCAAACCTTTTCTTCGGCAAAGGTCAAATAATTTCTAAGCCTTGTGCGTTCTGATTCTGGTACGGCTGAATTAAAAAGATCCCCATTGAAACCACCAGGCTTTGTTCCCTTGGCCACCGTCATATATAAATTGAAATCTGGCGAAAATTTATAGCTTAAGGCAAAACGCGGTGTTACTGATTTAAAGGTTTCTGACCTAAGGCCAGATTCAGGCTCAATAGAAATTTTATCCCAATTGCTGCGCATTTCCATTGTCGCACTCAAATTATCCAGAATATCATACTCAAGGGAGGCAAAAATGGCATAATTCGTCACCTTGCCCACAGGAGAAATCGTTGTAGAAGGTCTTGCTGTGAAGGGAGCTGACAAGCTGTCATCAATCTTTTCCGTGTAAAAATATCCGCCAAAAAGCCAACGCAATGCCCCGCCATTATTATAATTTAATCTGAGTTCCTGCGAGAGAGTTTTTATTTCTGTATCCGACAAAACATGAAAAGCCCCACCCAAGGCGGCAATGGGCAAATAATCATTATCCCGCTGATCCTTCAGACGATCCTTGCTATAAGAGGAAATGGATGAAATGCGTGTGTAATTATGTTGCCAATCCATCAGAAGGCTGGTGCGGAAGATATCGCGCTTAATACCTGGATCATCAAAAATATCAAGATTAAGAGCCACAGAATCAGGTGATTTTATTTCACCGCAAAAATACCCCCCCTTATCCAGATAACAATTATTATCTGTAGCGGGTTGCACCGTATTTACCGTATGCCCATCGTCATCATGCTGATAAAAAACCCTCAGATATGCGCCGAAATTATCACTTGGTGACAACGTTAGTCCACCCGCTATGCTTTGGCTTTTTTCTTGACCGACTTTACCGCCGCCCGGGCCTGTATTTTCATATTCACCCCCATATTCATAGTGACGGGCGGATAAAGAAAACCCCGCCTTATCCTTGATCAAGGGGCCAGAAATCCTGCCTGTTGCTTCAAATTCATTATGACTTGCCGCAGATGCAGAAATCTGTCCTTCCAAAACGTCCGATGGACGCATTGTTATGTAATTTATGGCTCCCGCCAAGGTTGATCGCCCGTAAAGTGCAGTGCCAGGCCCCTTCAACACTTCAACTCTTGCCAGATCAAAAAGAGGGATTGAGGCCATGCCCCCCGAAACATAAACGCCGTCAATAAAAAAGCCCGCATTGGCTGTTCCCAAAATATTGGACATTCCCCGAATAACGGGTCGCTGTAAATTATTACGGCCAAAGGCCTCATCATAAGAAAAATTAGAGGTAAATGATGCAACATCTTTTAAACCACTGATTGCTGAACCTTCTATCTGGGATGCGGATAATATATTCACGGATGCAGGAATATCTTGTATTTTTTCACGGCGTTTACGGGCAAAAACTACAATTTCATCCAGTGCGGCATCATCATTATATGATATTTCTCTAGCAAAAGAACAAGATAAGGGGTAAAATGTTATGATTGATCCACTGAGTGTTAATAATATTAATTTTCTAAATTTTAAGTCCAACTTATTATCTTTAAACTCAATTGTTCTGTTTTGATTTTCCGTACAAATGATACTCATAATACTTATACTTCCATATATATATAGTAATTCTGTAACATAATAATGATCCTTATTTTTATTTAGAGCATTAGTATAGATTTGCTCTTAAACATTGATATTCATCAAACTATTGAAATTATATAATACATAAAAGACAATACCTATTTGCACATGGGATAGTATATCTAATAACCTAAAATTCTTGATATGTATCAAAGTTTTTAGGGTTTAATGTAATAACATGCATTTCGGGTACATCATTACAATGCGTAGCCCGACAACCTTTCCAAACGAGATAGAGGGAACCAAAGATGACAAAAATTAATTTCAAATTCCCAGCTCTAGGAGTAGCGTTCGGACTGTTGACAGCAGGATTCAGTATGAATGCTGCAGCAGCGGAACCAAGCCTCTCTGAAGCTGATTTCGACAAAGCAAAATCAATGTATTTCCAGCGTTGCGCTGGGTGCCACGGCGTATTACGTAAAGGTGCAACAGGAAAAAGTTTATTACCGCAGGATACCGCCAAATTGGGACAGGCACGTCTTGAAAAAATTCTGACCTTTGGCACTGAAGGTGGTATGAATAACTTCAACGATATCTTCACCAAAGAAGAAATCTCTCTCCTTGCGACCTATATCCAACTTGAACCACCCGTTCCACCAGAAATGCCATTGTCATTAATGAAAGAACGCCATAAAGTTTATATAGAGCCAAAAGATTACCCTACAAAGCCTATGCATAATCTTAACTGGGAAAATTTCTTTATCGTAATCGAACGCGATGCGGGCAAGGTTGCCATCATCGACGGCGATACCCATAAAATTGTAACCCATGTTAATACGGGCTATGCGGTTCATGTGTTAAAAGGAACAGAACACCATAGCACCCAACATCCAAAAGATGCTCTTGGTCGTTTCTGGTACACTCAAGGCCGCGACGGTAAAATGACCAAAATTGACCTGTGGCAGTCCCCTGACAAAATGTTGGTTGCAGAAACACAAATGGCCTATGATGCCCGTGATGTTGCGGTTTCAGGTGATGGGAAATATGTCATCGGCGGCGGATATTGGCCCCCTCATTTTGTTATTCTTGATGCCGAAACCATGGAACCTCTCAAAGTTGTTTCTACTCGAGGCGTAAATGTGGATGGTGATTTTGTCAACGAAGCCCGTGTGGCCGCAATTTACACCACGCCCAATGCACCAACATTCCTTGTTGCTGTAAAGGAATTGGGTCAAATGTGGCAAGTGGATTACAGCGATCTTAATAACCTCCGCATTGATACGATGGATACGGCAAAATTCCTTCATGATGGATTTTTCGATAGAACGGGTCGTTATTTCCAAATTGCCGCCAATGCATCAAACAAGATGGTTATGATTGATACCGAGAAACGTAAACTCGAGAAAATCATCGACACTGCCTCTAAACCCCATCCTGGCCCTGGTGCAAACTGGCTGGATGCAAAATGCGGTCCTGTCGGTGGAACAACTCATCTTGGTGAAGGTAAAGTGACCGTATGGGGTAATGATCCCGCAGATCACCCCGACCAAGCATGGAAAATCTGCTATGAAGTTGAAACAGACGGTGCAGGAGCTTTCATCCGTACACACCCAAAAAGCAAATATGTTTGGGCTGATCAGTTGAAACACCCAGAGCCAGAAGTACAACAATCTGTACAGGTTATTGACAAGGAAACACGCGAAATTGTTAAAACAATCCGTGTAACCGAAGAAGATGGCAAAGCTGCTCTTCACATGGAGTTCAATGCCGCCGGTACCGAGGTATGGGTTTCTGTCTGGAACCGTAAGGAATCTAGTCTGCCAAATGGTGAAATCGTGGTTTATGATGCCAATAGCTTGAAAGAACTATATCGCATCAAAGGACTAACGACACCTACAGGTAAATTTAATGTTTATAACCGTGTAAACCATGTTAGCTAATAGATGATCCTAAAAGTTATAAGCGGGCTGATACCTAATTTATTTTATGTCTGGCCCGCTTATTTTTTAATTTTTAATCAATATTACCCTGTGATTACACTCTGTGATTATTTCCTGTGATTACACCCTGTGATTATTTCCTGTGAGCAAAAAAAATGGCAAAGTTTAGTTTTAATAAAGACACCTTTTTTTCCCGTAAAATGATATTTGGCACAACCATCGTCGGAGCCTTTGCCTTTTTTATTTTTGGCATTATTTTCTGGGGTTTTTTCAACACTGCCATGGAAGCGACCAACAATATGGAATTCTGTATCAGCTGCCATGAAATGGAAAATAACGTTTATCAGGAATATAAACCCACCATTCACTATGCAAACCGTACAGGCGTACGGGCGGGATGCCCTGATTGTCACGTCCCTGATCCTTGGATTCATAAAATAGTTCGCAAAATTCAAGCTACAAATGAACTTTATCATAAAGTTATGGGCACTGTTGATACTCCTGAAAAATTTAATGCACATCGTCTTACCATGGCCAAACGGGTCTGGAAAACAATGAAAGAAACGGATTCTCGTGAATGCCGTAACTGTCACCATTTTGACACCATGAATTCAGAATTTCAGAAACCTCGTGCTCGGATGCAACATCTTAATGCCTTCTCAACGGGACAGACTTGTATTGATTGCCACAAAGGAATCGCTCATCACAATGTTCGCAATCTGCTTACTGATGAAGAATTGGAGGAACTGGAAAAGCCAAATCCCGCCTTCATAAGAGATGTTCCTGAAATGTTTGCCGAAGGCTTGAAAAAATTAGCCATAAAAGAAGCCGCGGCGGCAGAAGCTGAAAAACAAACCTTAGCCAATACCAAAGAAAAGGAAGAACAAAGAATAGAAGTCGCCGTAAAAGAAGCTCTTGCACAACAAGCCGCCAAAATGAGCGAGAAAAAAACCAAAAGCGACAAAAATAATAGCAGCATAAATGTTGATTGGTCAAAGGCATCAAGTCGCAATATTACCCTATTCTATCCTGGGGAGACATCTTTAGAATGGGTATTGAACGGTAAAGATCACGGTGGTGCTCGTCCTTTTGAGCAAGGTAATGACCGCTGCGTAACATGCCATGACAAAGAGACTGCCAACATGGGACAGAAAATGGTTACCGGTGAAAAGGCGGAAACAAACCCCATTCCCGGCAAACGTGGCAGTATCCCTGTGACGGTTCAGGCAACCCATGATAATGACTATCTTTATATGCGCTTTAGTTGGGATGAAGATAATCATGCTCCTGTTCCCTTTGTGGAGGGTGGAAAAATGGACCCAAACAACCCCATGAAACTTGCCATCATGCTCACCACAGATGATGTGGAGTATGCAGACCGTGCAGGTTGTTGGAGCAGTTGCCATCATGACGCAAGGAACATGCCCGATACTCCTGACATGGACAGCTTAACGGCAAGCTCCTTTGCCGCAGAGCTTGATCTGAGTGGTGGCGTAACCAAATATGTGAAAGAAAGCCGTACCGATATAGAAGTCAAAGGCCGTCGTGGTAAAAAACGGGGAGGTTGGGACAAACTGAAAGAGACAGATGCCCTAAAGGCAGAAATGGATGCTGATAAATATATTGATCTGATCCGTTATAAATCTGGTGAAAAAATATCTGAAAACGGTCATGTTTTTGCAGAAAGAAAAATGACTGGTGGTCAGGATGTTGAATTTGATGCCGTATTAAAGGCTGGAAAATGGTCACTCATCATGAAACGTAAATTAACCTCTGATCAGGTTGGCGATATTTCTCTGTCCTTGGACAAAGTATATAATTTCGGTTTTGCCATTCATGATGATTACAGCGATTCACGCTTCCATCATGTCTCACTTGGCTATAAATTGGGCTTTGATAATGATACGGTTGAGGTAAATGCAAAATCTCAATAGATTATATGACGAGGAAAAAGAGCTTTGAAAAACCTATTACTATTAATACTGATCGCTTTTTCAGTCAGTGGCTGCAGAAGTGAAGGACCAACGCAGCCCGTGACTTCTCTGGCCAAGACTGTTCAGGTTGATATTATAAAATTTCAATTTGTCCCCGCAGACGTCACAATCAACAAGGGGGATACGGTCATTTGGGTTAATCAGGAAAAACGCCAGTATCACAGCGTCTGGTTTGAACAGTTGGCGGAACCTGAACCTGATTATTTCTTTCCAGGCGAATCCTATAGCAGAACATTCGACACAGTGGGCGTTTTTCCCTATCGCTGTGGTCCCCATCCGCAAATGTTGGGTTCTGTGATTGTCAAATAACCTTAGGCCAGAAGATTCCTGAAAATAGCAGGCAGTGCCGCAGGCAGATTGTCAATATGAGGAATAATGGCTCCTCCTCCTGGACCAAAAAGATAGGGAAAATAATCCCGTGCCTTCTCGTCAACCGTAACACCGAATACGGCAATACCAATCTTTCTTGCCTCCCGAATGGCCATACGGGTATCTTCGATGCCGTAACGTCCCTCATAATGATCCATGTCATTGGGTTTGCCGTCACTAAGTAAAAGCAAAAGTTTATGATGATTGGGGCGATCCTTAAGTTCATTGGTCACATGACGTATTGCAGCCCCCATACGGGTGTAAAATCCAGGTTTTAGTGCGGCAATTCTGTGCTGTACACATTCTGACATTACTTCATCAAATTCCTTAAGACAGTCCACTCTAACGTTATGACGCTTACGAGAAGAAAAACAATATATGGCATTGTCATCGCCGCTGGCCTTTAATCCGAGCGCCAAAGTCAGCAGCGCCTCCTTTTCCACGTCAAGAACCCGTCGTCCATCAAGCCATGAATCCGTGGACAGGGATACATCCGCAAGAATTGCCGCCGCAAGATCACGGGTCTGATTCTTGTAATCCGTATAAATCTGATCGCTTCCCTCCCCCATGGCGGCAATATCACAGCGTGATCTTATCATGGCATCTATATCAAGTTCTTTACCATCCTGCTGCCTATGGATTGTTTGTCTTCTGGGGCGCAATGCCTCGAACTGGCGTTGAATTCTTTTGATACGACGTTTTGAGGCCGTATCTTGCATCCATTGTTCTTCCCCCTCCTCTTTCGTGGCATCCTTGGCAAGAGCCGCAAAAACAGCACAGTAATTTTCTCTATAGCCCTGCAAACGGTAATCCCATTCAGGATAACAATATTCCGAAATCAGCGACGTCGTTTCAATGCCCTGGCCAGCAACGGACATATCAAGCTTAATGGTTGAGGCCACTGTCTTTTTGTTACGGGTCAATGAAAGTTCATCCAAATCATCAACCGCAGACTGCACATCCTCGTCTTCCTCGTCATCAATAGCCCTATTAACATTGACCATTTCCGCAAGCGACACCACCTTTTCAAAGCGATTAAGCACAAGGGGATCATCCTTTTCCGTCTGATCGTTTTCCTCGCGAACACCTGTATGTTTACGCCCATCTCTTAAATCTTTGAAAATATTATTTCCGCTTTCATCCTCTTCGTTATAGTCCATGGATTCCATAATATCCCTATGGCTCACATCAATTTTTCCCCACAAAGGAATGGGCAGAAAATTTTTATATTTTCTGGAAATTTTTGGAAAATTCGGCAAATTTTCATTACGGACAATCAATCGCATCAAATCGACGGCCTCGTCATGGCTTGATCCTTCCTCGAAAAGCAAGTCACCAATGATTTTCTCTAACCGTGCCTCATAGGTGGGGAGGTTTCTCGTGGGTCTTATCTGCTTTAAGGCACAACAGAGATCCTTATATTTCTTTCGAAGACCCGGAAATTCTTCCATAATAATTTCCGTGGTGTGCCATGCCTCGGCTATAAACAACAAATCCCCATGCAAGGCATTGCACGGTGTAATGGTAGTTTTTTCTCTTTCATAGGACAGAAAAGTCGCCAGCCAAAGATAGAGCGATCTGTTTAAATCTTTATCTGGAAAATAATCTATAACATTGGGCAATAACAAACTGTCATTATCCCGTCGTGCCATGGGAAGCCGTTCATTATCCATGCCAAGCCGCATACGCCACGAAAGTCTGTGATTTTGGGACGTTTCACTGACGCTTGAAACATCAATCCCCGGATCACCACCGATCCCTCGGAAAAATATACTGATCATTTCCGTGATGTCTTCGAGCCTTACAGCGCAGTCCTTATAATGGGGATAGCTTGATTGGTCACGGACAAGCATATGCCATTTTTTACCGACCAATTCTTCAGGTTCAAAAAATTCAAACACGCCGTTTCCTTATGCAATAGTCTTAACCAAAGGTGGCTTGCACCACTTCCATCAACCCATCCTTTGCACTTTCATCATCACTCAAAGGCTCTATTAAGGTGGCCAGAGTCGCCTCTAATGGAGAAATTCCTGCCATAATGAGGGTTGCACAATAAACCAATAACCGTGTCGATGCCCCCTCCTCCAGATCAAGATCCTTTAAAGAACGAATACGCCGCGCAAGATTGACAAGCGGCACACAACGTGCCCTATCAATGCCCGTTTCCTTGATAATAATATCCACTTCATGATCTGCACTAGGATAATCAAAGTGAATACCGATGAAACGTTGACGAGTACTCGGTTTTAAAGATTTTAAAATATTCTGATAGCCTGGATTATAGGAAATCACCATCATAAAATTATCTGGTGCGATCAACAATTCTCCCGTTCTTTCTAAGGGTAAAAACCGTCTGTCATCAGTAAGGGGATGCAGCACAACGGTAACGTCTTTGCGGGCCTCGACCACCTCATCCAAATAGCATATACCGCCATGACGAACGGATTGGGTAAGGGGACCATCAACCCAATGGGTTTCACCGCCCTTCAAAAGATATCGCCCCGTAAGATCAGCCGCCGTCAAATCATCATGGCAGGCAACCGTATTAAGGGTGAGACCAAGTCGTGCCGCCATATGGGCCACAAAACGGGTCTTGCCGCATCCTGTCGGGCCTTTTAACATCACCGGCAGACCATTCTCATAGGCTTTCTCAAAAAGCGTGCATTCATTGGCAGAAGGCAGATAGAACGGAATTTTTTCATCAGTCATTTTATTTTACTCTAGATAATCATCAGAAATTAAAAAGACGGTGACAGGAAAAGCCGCCACCGCCTTAAATTTAAGGATCGTGATCCTTGTATTAGCTGGCTTGTTTTTCTTTGCCTTTGCTAAAGGTTGCGTAAACAAAAAGCAAGACACCCAGTATCACAACCACTCCAGACCCGAGCCTCATCCAATAGAAGAGAGCGATCTGTTCCTGCACTTCCATGAAGTCCAACCCCATAACCCGTTCCAGATGGGTTTGTAAAACACCCGCCGCCGTCAAGGTAAAGGTCATGAAACACATGCCAGAACACATAATCCAGAAACTCCACATATTAAGGGTCTGATTATAGGGTTGTTGACCCCGCAAATGCGGCATGGCATAGGTGATAATGGCAAGGTTAATCATAACATAAGCGCCAAAGAAGGCCAAATGTCCATGAGATGCCGTTATCTGTGTGCCGTGGGTATAGTAATTAATGGGCGCCAGTGTATGCATAAAACCCCATACGCCTGCACCAAAGAAGGAAAGCACGGTACAGCCCAAAATCCACAGAATTGCTGCCTTGTTGGGGTGGTTACGATTTCCCTTACGAACAATATAGAAAGAGAATATCACCATAGCAAGGAAAGGGAATACTTCCAAAGTAGAGAAGATACTGCCGAGCCATTGCCAGTAACCGGGTGTGCCGATCCAATAATAATGGTGACCCGTTCCTAAAAGCCCAGAGAATAGGGCAAGACCCACGATCACATAAAGCCATTTTTCAATAACCTCACGGTCAACACCTGTCATTTTAATCAGCATGAAGGCAAGGATAGAGGCCAGAATAAGTTCCCATACACCCTCAACCCAAAGATGGACAACATACCACCAATACATTTTGTCCAATGCCAGATTGGAAGGATTATAAAAGGCAAATAAGAAGAATAAAGCCAATCCCCAAAGTCCCATAGTCAGGATAATAGCAACAACGGTTTTTTTGCCCTTTAACAAGGTCATGGTTATATTAAAAAGGAACATAAGCGCCACAACCACAATGGCTACTTTAATCCACAAAGGCTGTTCCAGAAATTCACGGCCTTCGTGTATCCCAAACAAATAACCCACAACCGCAGCCGCCGCTCCGAATAAAAAGAGCCAGAATTGTATCCATGCAAGTTTCGGGCTGTAAATTTCTGTTTCAGCCTCTTCGGGGATCAGATAATAAGCCGCCCCAAAAAATCCCATCAATAACCATACAATCAAGGCATTGGTATGAATCATGCGAATAATGTTAAATGGCATAATTTCCGATAAAAAATTCGGGAAAACGTAAATTGTACCGGCAATCGCACCGCCAAGCACCTGTGCCACGAAGAGGCCCATCGCCGCTATAAAATATGGATAAGCCAGTTTTTGTGTTTGATATTTCATAATATTAATCCACTCCCTTATTCTGCTGGCTTTGGTGGCCAGTTTTGGGTGTCAACCCTACTGATCCACTCAAAAAATGCAGCAAGATCTTCATGTTCTTGATCTGTCAAATTAAATTGAGGCATTTGGCGGCGACCTTCGATGCCTGTTGGCATGGCGTTCATCCATGCTTTGAGCGTTTCACGACCCGTTTCTGGATCATCCGCACCACCAAATTTCACCCATACCTTACCAAGTTCAGGGGCAAAATAAGCGCCCTCACCAAATAAAGTATGACAATTGATACAGGCGTTTTCCTCCCACACCCTTTTGCCTCTTTCAACAGATGCCGTTAATGTGCTCACATCTGTACTCTCTTCCAGAATATAAAAATGGCTCTGAGCCGTCAGAACCACGAATATAACGAAAAAGAAAATTGTCCCGCCAAAAAATATATTGCGGGCAGCAGTCTTAGTCATTCCTTCCGACATAATAGAATTCTCCTGCGTTATTATTATTTAGAAAAAGTTGATACACCCCTTCATATAAAGATACTTAATAAATACATCTTCTAAAGTCTTTGATCGAAGTCAATTTTAGCGTAACAGATATTTTTTATATATAAAGAAAAATTCTTAGATTAAGGGTTTGAGCAGCTAAATATGGACAAAAGTTGCCCAATTACCATGCATCACACTTGCACACTTCATCGCAACGCCAAACTTAAATGCAATCAAATAGATCAGCCGCTGCTAATCTCTTGATTGTTCTGTCCTAATGTCTTGCTGACACCCGATCATGGATCGGCTCATTCAATTACAGCCAAACTCAGCGAAACAATAGGCCTTATTGTTGTGCCACATAGAAGCGTGGACATAGCCATTTCGCTCATCTGCCAAACGGTTGGTAACAGAAACCTTGACCGTATACAGACTTCCTTCACTCCTATTGGGAAGCACATATTCCTCAACAAACCCAGGCCTGAGGCTCCCAACGGGAAACCTAATAAATCCTAGGTGATCATTGTCGCTGGCAGAATCGCGCTCTTCAAGTTCTATGTGATGACCTCTATTTGTCGGCAGATTCCATGACATATGGACAGCAACTTTTTCCCCGTTCGAAATTGAGATGGAATCGGACCCCGTCCACGCCGGCGGCCACTGCCCTATATTATCCAACTTAATTAACAGGTCATCATTACCAGCCACAATGTCTGAACCCAATAAGTCATCAAAGCTCACGCCAACGCCTCTCAGGGCACCAACAGTCAACGCCCCCCCAACACCAGCAGCCTTGCCGCCAATCTTGCTCACGGCCATATCCAGAGTATTAAACAAAACGGACGTCGCCGTATCTGTCCCCCTCGATACCCTGTTGGCAACAACATATTCAATATGAAGCGCAACAACCGCAGGAAGGGGCCCATTATCCATGCGAATATATTTCTGTTGTTTACTTCTTTCTATCATCAAGAGGTCATACTCTGGAGTCCCCCAAGCGGGTTCCTTTTTCGTACCATCGGGATTCAGACCCTGAGTCAGTCTCTGTAATTTTAGTTTTTCCGCAGCTATATTTGCTTGCACATAGGGATCATTGGCTAATGGATCATTGGATACTTGCCCCTGCTGTTGCGCTTGTTGCTGTTGCGCCAATTGCTGCTGCAGCTGCTGAATTTTCTGTTGTTGCGCTAGCTGTTGTTGGTTTTGTTGTTGTGTTTGCTGCTGAGCTTGTTGTTGAGCTTGTTGTTGGGCGGCGGCTACCGCAACAGCATTTGGTGCCTGTGTTGTGCTAACGTCCCACATGCCGGTTTGGGGATTGGCATAAAGACGATAGCTGCCGCCCACTTCCATGCCATATTGATTATACCCTTTACCTTGGGTTTCTATGCGCACCTGAAGCCCTCCTGAGCCCATTGTCATGCCAACAACTTCAATTTGCATATGAGGATCAAGGCTGATGGGCATCCATGTTCCTCTGGTGGGATCATAGGTGTCAAAGAAAAGCTTATTGGCGGTATCGTTATAGAGAAGGTAGGCTCTTGTGGACTGAGTCACGGGCAAATTATTGCTGCTCGCGGTTGAGACTTGCTGTTGTTGAGCGAGTTGCTGTTGAGCGAGTTGCTGTTGAGCGAGTTGCTGTTGAGCGAGCTGCTGTTGAGCGAGTTGTTGTTGAGCGAGCTGCTGTTGAGCGAGCTGCTGCTGGGCTAAGGTTGTTTGGGTTCCTGTTTGCGATGTGCTGGCAACGGCACCATCAGCAAATATTCTGAGCATATTATCATCACCGCCCGCAATAATATGCTTGTTATCGGCAGTGATACTCACGGATCTGATGGCTTTCGTATTCTTGTAGGTTGCGAGCTTTTGGCCTGAATTCCCATCCCATAATATAAGAGTCCCATCTTCGCCTGCACTGACAAAACGGCTGTTGTCCGAGCTGACCGCAACATCATTAACTGCATTTGTATGGGCAAAAAAGTTTATAATCTCTTGCCCAGTGCTTGCATTCCAAAATGTCATTGTACCATTACCGTTGCCGGTCAAAATGCTGGTGCTATTGGCATTAAAGACTGCACTCTGAAATCCTCCGACGCCGCTTCCCTGAAGGGTCATGAGTTCATTGCCCGTATCCATGTCAAACAGTTTTAATGTCTGAGCATGGCCATTTCCGCCCGTAAGACGTTTACCGTCAGGGCTAAACACCACGGGACCCGCCACGCCATCAATATTCAATAATTGAGCACCTGTATTCGCATCCCAAATATAAAGTGTGCTTTTCCCGCTCGTCTGATTAAAGCAACCAGCCGCAATATAGAGTGCTCTTGGATCATAGGCCACATCACGACAAAATTCAGCAGGAGCACCCTGAAGAACCAATAGCTCTGCCCCCGAATAAGCATCCCACACATGAACGGTTGTTTCGAGGGTAGCACCATTTTGACGGCTTCCCGTCACGATCCGCTTGCTGTCTGGGCTGAAGGCCGTATCAAGCAGCAAATCACCACGACCCCGAAGCGGGATCGTCAAGGCCTTGATCAATGAAGAGCCAGAGGTATCCCAGATTGTGAGAATATTATCCCATCCCCCGCTGACCATGCGCAAGCTATTCGGGCTAATGGCGATGGTCTGTGTCTCGGTACTAACATTAAGCATTTCCGTCAGCCTACTGATCACCCCACCAGTTTGGATTTGCTGTTGCTGTTGTTGCTGTTGTTGGGCCAATTTCTGCTGGGCGAGTTGTTGTTGCGCCAATTTTTGTTGGGCGAGTTGTTGTTGAGCGAGCTGCTGCTGCGCCAATTTTTGCTGGGCTAGTTGTTGTTGAGCGAGTTGTTGTTGAGCGAGCTGCTGCTGCGCCAATTTTTGCTGGGCTAGTTGTTGTTGGGCGAGCTGCTGCTGATTTGATTGTTGTTGTGTGGATTGTTGCTGCGTTGACTGCACCGTGTTTGTTGCGGGCAATGCTGCGAACCAAAACATCTGATATTGTTGTCCGTCGCATTGTTGCTGGGTGATTGCGGCGTTGTCGTCATTTGAGCCATTCCACACATTGACGCATTTGCCACTGTGCTTTGCCACAACATTATAATAATCGTTACCAACGGGAACGAGCTTAAAGCTCTGTTCGGGAGAATAATCACACTGCGTTTGATTGATGGTTATATTATCGTTCATCATAGCGTTCGGCACATCAAGACACTTACCGCTATGGGAGGCTACAATACGAAAATAACCGCCCCCCACATCCATAAGAGTGAAGTTCTGCTCTGGTGAGCCATCACACTGAAATTGATTGATAGGGATATTATCATCGGTCGTACCATTTGGTACATCAAGACATTTTTGACTGTGTCCTATAACAATTCTACCATAAGTGCTTTGAGGGGCCCCATTGGCGAGCCCCATACCTATCATGACGCTGGCTTGAGCTAAGATTGTCACAAAAGCTATAAAGGAAATAATTTTCTTAACCATACGTCATCTCTTATTAATTTATGATATTGCCGTCTTTACCTGAATTTTACCACTGCCTTAGCATGATTTGAGCTGTCCCGTTTGAATCGGGTTCACAAACGTAATTCTGTAAATATAAATCAGGGAATTCATTTATTAAAATTGTTAACCGTGCTTCGCAGGCTGTACCTTTTACAGATGTTCCTCCATCTATTGCTCTTATTTCATCGTTAAGTTGTGATAACCGACTGTAAAATTTTTTATCGGTTTCATTTGCCTTTGATATCCCCCCAAAGACAACGAAAGAAACCATAACAAGTAATAGGATTGCGATTCTGTTCATCATATTTTCCTTATATTTATGATCAAACCATATGAATGATGATTGAATTGAATCCATACCATACTCAAATTGTTCATATATAAAACTTTATGCATTTTCCAAGTCTATGTCAAGAAACCCTCATCAGACCCATATGCCATTAACTAGATATTTTCCAAATTATGTTGATCTGTTGACCTATGAATTAAGGAGATCATAAATTGAATTTAAGGCTATAGTATACGGGTTTATTAAAAACATTCGCAAAATAAAGAAATAAGAAAGAAATAGAGATACTCAATCGTGGAAAATAATGTATATCTATATTCAGGGAAAAATCTTATTTTCTGTAATCAAATGTTTATTATATTTATTTATTGTAATCATATTAATTATATGTATTTGGAGTGTCTTTTTGTTTTCTAAGAAAAATAAAGCACATTGTTTTAGGTCAAAGCCATTATTAACAGTGGTCATTGATACGGAAGAGGAATTTAACTGGTCTGAAGATTTCAATCGAAAAAGCAGATCTGTTCATAATATCTCTTCTCAACATTTGGCGCAAAATATTTTTAAGAAATATGGGATTGTACCAACCTATTGCGTTGATTATCCAGTGGTTGAAAATGACGAAGCCATTGGCGTTTTAAAAGACTGGGCGGATAAGGGGGAATGCCTTATCGGCACTCATCTTCATCCTTGGGTATCCCCTCCCTATGTTGAGGAAGTTAATCGGTATAATTCCTATGCGGGTAATTTGCCTTATGACATAGAAAAGGAAAAGATAGAAACCCTGACCAATGCCATAGAAGAAAAAACTGGCCAGCGTCCAAAGATATTTAAAGCTGGACGATATGGAGCAGGCCCAAATACCGCGCGTATATTAAAGGAACTTGATTATAAAGTTGATGTCAGCGTTATCGCAGATACCAATTTTTCTCATGATCATGGACCAAATTTTATTGGATTACCAACCCAACCTTACTGGTTTGATGTTGACGGGGTAAAAATCCTCGAACTGCCTAATTCTCGTGGTTATGATGGATTATTGGCAAGATGGGGACGTTTCCTCTATCCAAAAATTGCAGGCGCCACTGGGTTCCGGGCATTTGTTGCTGGAGGACTTGCTAATACCCGACTTTTAGAACGCATTCCGTTAACATCAGAGGGAATTCATATTAAGGATATTACCCGAATGGTTCGAAAAATGATCCATATTGGACAATATCATTTTAATTATTCATATCATAGTTCTTCATTATTAATTGGCGGTACACCTTACGTTACAAATACCAAGGAACTTGAAATATTTTTACAAGATATGGATCAATTTTATGATTTCTTTATCAATGAAATCGGCGGAGAGCACAAAACGCCCCTAGACATGTATGATATGCTTGCCTAACATCCCACAACGCAAACTATAACCAGATCACAACCCATGATGATTTTACAGGCTTTCTTATCGTCAATTACGAAGGGCGTTTAATTTTAGAAATGACAGCGTGTATAATTATTTTCTCGATACCCTCAACCTTACCCGTGACAGCCCATAATGTCAGTGCCGAAATGACATAGACTAGGCCTCCAACAATAATTTTTAATAAAAGTGAAAATATACTGACTTCATATGGGGTACCTTGCAATAAGGCGATATGGGTCATTTCTATACCAACCATCATAAATGCCACGGCCAGTACAGGGCGATACATCGCCATAAAATAATTTAAAACTGTTGTTTTAATGAGGTGGGACAAAACGCTTAAATTAAACAGAACGGAAAAACAGCCTGTAAGAACACGGGCAAAAGCAATCCCTATAATGCCATTCCATAGAAAAGCGGGATAAACAAGAGAGAAAAAGATAATCAGTTCCAGCCATGACAGAAAAGAAGAAATTTTTATTTTCCCCACCACAATAATAATATTTCCGGCAAAATCAGAGAGAACCCGTGTCACCGCAAATAGACACAACGCTTGCAACAAAGGGATAGCATCATCCCATCCATCCCCTAAAAGTATAGGAATGGCATCTGCTGAAATGGCAAAAATGCCCACACCAACGGGAAGGGCGATCAAAAGCATGGCAGAAAAAGATTTTAAGAATCCGCTCCGCACACGTTCAATATCATGTTGGATGACAGAAAATCCAGGAACCAAGGCACGGCCTAATGGTGAAATAATTTCAGTGGATGCAAGAGATGATATTTCCTTACCAACAACGTAAAAGCCAAGATCTTGAGCACTGGAAACTTTACCAACAATGAGTTTATCGCCCTGCATATAAAGATATTGGGCTATGCCCTTTAGCATGTTCCATTGGGAGAAAGACCATATATCTTTGGCGCCCTTCATCGTTAATTTTGGTCGATATGGACTTAGAATAAAACTAAGAATAACCAGAGCGATACTATTCAGGAGAATACCCACTGCAAAGGCATAATAGTTACGAAAATAGACGGCTAAGGATAGGACAAAAATAACCGACAGCATTTTCTTTGTGATATTAAAAATAAAATCTTTCTTATAATCCATGTTCTTTCTGAAAAGAACCGTACCAATATTTTCAAAACCTCCTACAGCAATAGAAAGGGCGATTATAATAACCAATATATTCAGTCTCTCCTCGCCATAAAAAGAAGAAATTAACGGGGCAGAGGATGCTAAAATAAAAGCAATAGTAAAGGATTGAATGATCCGTATTGTCCAACCGCTATCATAATGTCTTCGTTCTGCATTCTTCTTCTGAATGAGAGCAAAAATAACTCCAAAGTCTAAGAAAGCGCACGTAATTCCTTCGATAACCATGACCATAGCCATTAGACCAAAGTCTTCTGGAACCAAGAGTCTTGCAAGAATAGATGTGCTGATAATGCCAAGAATACGAACCAGCCAATTCATACTGAGCATCCAAATTGAACCCCGTATCATGGTACTGGATAGATCTATATCATCATTATTTTTTGCGGTTTCGCTCATACTATTTTAGATACGCCTTACTGCATTAAACTTTAATACCCTGTTGTAGGGATATATGATAAAAAGAAAATAAAGAATATCCCTTATATATAAAATTATTCTATAAAATATTTTTTTAAAAGTTAAAAAATGTCTTGTGAAAATTCATTTTAAAAAAATGCCCTCAACCCACATGGGTTTTATGGATTAATGCTGTAAATTCACTTTTTATATATTTCAGGAAATTATAAAAATACAATTTTCTGTCCCCTGTGAAATTAAAGTCATCATCATACAAGATAAATCCTGCGATAAATTTCTCAATAACCCTTAGTTTCCTTAGTCCCGCATTTGAACTATCTCTTAGTTCATTGGTGGCCCATGCCACCTCCCCCGGCCATGTATCTCGGGACTTTGTGCCCAAAATGGGGCGATAGGTAAATTCCTTTTTACCCTCCAAAAACCATTCTGCCTGATATTTGGGGAAGTCGACACCACTTTTTATATCCAGATGAAGATACTGCCAATAGCGGGCATTAATTTCAATAAGGGTGAAATTGCCATTTTCCTCTCGCCGATATTCAACCATCGCACAGCCCTGCCAATCAAGAAAGCGTAATCTTTTGATGGCATCACTAACGATATCCTCATACCAACAGGTTTCTCTTAAGGACATGGTTCCCTTACTATGGGGCTTCAAATGCACATCTCTAACACAGGAAACCGCTAAGGCCTCGCCCTTATCCATCAAAATGCTGACCCCTACTTGGCGCCCCGTACAACCGCTCTGGATTAATGCAGTTTGCCAAACATGACGGGCATTATCAATTATCTCCCTAACCTCGGCGGGATTTTTGGCAAAATTCAACTCAGGGATATTTTCCTCATCAGAGACATTTTCAACCCGATCTTCAAATTTTACAAAATAACCAAACGGTGTTTCCTTAGGAATTTTTACATCATCATTTTTTATATCAATAATGACAGAGTCTGGATGATGATCCATCAAATGCAATTCGGACGGTGCCTTTTGATAGCAATCAACAATGTCGGTTTTGCCAAAAAATTTGTATAAAATATCGGGATTTTGACTCACAGGCAGGAGATGTTTGAATTTTTCAAAATGGGAACGAATGCTATTAAGGAAATTACCCGTTGGTACAATCATTTTAATGTCATGATGACGAATATAATCTTCTAGCCAATCAAGATATTCAGGTGCGGAATAATCGGGTTGTATCACGGCATATGTCACATAATTTGATTTTAAACCCAAAGCATTTTTTTGATAGGAACAGGCGTGAACACTATAGCCCGCACGACCCAATGAACGAATAGCAGCAATATTCGCCCGTGTATGCGCCTCCGGAACGAGAATATTTATCATTCATTATTGTCCAATATCCAAACGGCCTCTTCATCGGCTTTTAAGAATGCCCCAAAAGAATTTTTAATATTTTCAAGATGGTATTTTTTACGCCCCATAAGGCAATGGGTATATAAAACCGCAATCCTTTCAAAGCCTGCGGAAAGATGAAATCTATGGGCGGGAATATTGTTACCATCAACAGCGGCAACCAATTGGTTTTGGTTCCCTTCTGAGATGAAGGTTTTTACAACAAATTTGGCGGCCTCCCTGCTCAATCCTTTGCCACGGCATAAGGGATGTGTATAAACGGAATAAGATGTGACCGTCTTGGGAGGATATTTCACCGTTTGTCCAATATAAGAAAATTTACTTTGAACAGCATCACAAGCAACCCAGCCACAATAAGACAAAATATTATTCTCAACAAATGTGATGCAATAATTGCCTGCGGCTATATTTTCTTCCGCCTTGGATACAAAAATATGATAATCATGCCATCTTTCTGTTTCCTGAAAAGATTTTATATGATCCATACTGTTGATGCTAAAATTGTATAGGATGTCTTGGTCTAAAATATCATTTTCTTTAACCATATATATGGTTTGGAAACGGCTGCTCTTGATCCATAGCGACAAGCGATTGTTATAAAAATGATATTTTATCCATTGCTTAGAAAAACGCTTCATTACTCTCTTAACTCTTAACTCTTAACTAATTATTACAAAAAAACCTAAGCTTATATTACAATATTATATTAACATATTTTTTAATTTACAATACTATAACATAGCCTTACCAAGAGCATTATATAAATATTTGGAACCATTTAATGTTTTATAAATTTAAAATTTATTTTTTGCATCTGTGTAAATATCTTGGTTTCTTTTGGATTTCTCGCATGCTGTTCAAAAGTAAGCTCCGAATATTATGCTATCATGGCTTTACAATGAAGGATGAAGATGAATTTGTTCCCGGTTTATTCATTCAGCCTGAGATTTTCCATAAGCGCATGCAGTATCTGGCGGATAAGAAATATAACATCATCACACTGCAAAAGGCATATGATTATAAAGAACAGCGAAATTTTCCCGATGATGCCGTTGTTTTGACCATTGATGATGGTTTTTACAGCGTTTTCAAAGAAGCGCTCCCCATACTTAAAAACTTAAATTTTCCCGCAACACTATATCTGACCTCTTATTATTTCGACAAAGATTGTCCTCTTTTTAATCTTGCCACCCAATATATGTTTTTTAAAACCCAAAAGACTGATATTGACTTGAAAAGTCTGGCCATTTCAGGAGCAAGTTCTCAAAATGATCCTGATGCCGTCCAAAAAATCATTGATTTTGGTAAGAAGCTTGCAACCGAAGAAGAGCGCATTATTATTTTAAAAAAACTGGGCAAGCTATTAGACGTTGATTATGACAATCTTAATAAAAGCCGCACATTAAACCTGATCACCCTCGCTGAAATGAAGGCATTAATGGCTGGCGGAATAGACATACAATTACATACCCATAGACACCGTTTTCCCACAGAACACAAGGTGGCAACCTATGAAATTGAAAAAAATAAACAGACCATCAATAATCATTTGCCCACTCCTATGACCCATTTTTGTTATCCAAGTGGAGACTGGAGCAAAGACCACTGGCCCATATTGGCAGAACAAGACATCCTAACCGCAACAACATGTGAACCAAAATTAATAGACTATGACATGCCCAATTATAGTTTGGGCAGAATTCTTGACAGCGCACGCGTATCCCAAATTGAATTTGAGGCCGAACTATCGGGATTTAATGAGTTCATTAGGAAGATAAGAAAAAAATAAGAGCTGGGTTGCGCCTTACCATAAATTGATCTGATACGGCATACTTAACCCTATTTATTTTAGACTATCAACATAGGTCAATATTGCCTGAATACGGTGGGTATCTTCTATTTGTTGACGATCGCCGCCAAAGCGAAGAACATTTCGTTCCTTAGTCTGCCAGAGCGCAATATAATCTTTTTGCTCATGGCTAAAAGGTTTACTTTCAAGTGGGGTATCGTGATTAATTTCTGGCTGAAAGCTCAAATTAATATGGTCATCATAACTGATTGCCCCTGCTTTATAAAGCGCATTGCTCAGAGTCATAATATCTCCTGGGCGAGCCTCTCTCACATTGATTTCTTTGGCAACCTTTGCCCAAATGCCAGATACCGATACATTATCTTTTTCTGATAATGGTCCTGATAATGGCTCTGATAATAATTTGGGGGAATTATTTTTTATATTGTCTACCTTTACATCACGAACAGCATTCTTTGTCTGCTCAAGAAGGGTTTTATTATCCTGCCGAATAATGTCCCCTGCATCTGAAAATATTTTATTGATAATCATTACTCAACTTTCGCTATAATAATCTGCCCTTACGACTAAGCAAATAACGTGCCAGAAACGCTCCTTTCCTTTATACGGCAGAATTCAGCCATTAAAACCTAACATATTGTTAATAAAGCAATATTAATACTTTATTAACTATAAAATAAGGCATTTATTGCCTATGTCACAGTATAATAAAGAGGAATTAAAGGAGAATTAAAGATATAAAGAAATTTACCCTTTTTCCCGTTTAACGGCTGAAAGAAGCAACGACTTCAAGATGCGCGGCATATAGAAATTGATCAACGGGCAGAATATCACCCATGATAAATCCCCCATCAACCAATCTTCTCGCATCCCGCGCAAAGGTTGCGGGATTACAGGAAATCATCACAATATTTTTAATATCAGATTTGGCAATTTCTTCTATTTGTTCTCGTGCGCCTGCTCTTGGTGGATCAATAACCACACCGTCATAATTCTTCAATTCATGAACAAGCAAAGGCCGCAAAAATAAATCTCTCACCTCTGTGGTGAGGTTACGAATTCGACCCATTCGATTAGCACTGTTTTTTAAGGCTGTCACCATCTCCAAATTGCCGTCAACCGCATGCACCCCATGATCAGAGATGAGAGCAATAGCAAAGGTGCCGCAGCCTGAAAAAATATCAACAATTTTACCCACATTTTTCAGAGCATGCTTCACATAACCGCTCAAGGCTTCCTCGCCCTCTTTTGTGGCCTGAAGGAAGGCGCCAGAAGGTATATACACCTGCCGTCCGTCAAAAGTCACATAAGGCTTTCGTCTTTCACACAAGATTTCATTAAAGGGCTTTTTCAGCCTGGTATCCAGCCAACAAATACGGGCAATATCTTGGACGTCCGCAAAGGCCGCACTATCCATACGCATCTCAAGATCAGGCTCACCCGCCATTTCAAAAACTATATCCAACCCATTATCCGCAAGATTGACTTGAATCGCCATTTTCTGATTTTTAGCCAAGGCCTTGCCCAAAAATTTCCGCAAATCATCCGTCAAAGCCAAAATTTTAGGATCAAGAACGGGACATTCGGTCACATTCACAATATTATGACTGGATTTTTCTGAAAATCCCACAAGCGCAATCCCCTTGCCCTGCCCCAGAACCGAAAATCTTGCCCGCCTGCGACTGCCAAGTTTACTGATTTCTGGAGGCAATATAGTAATATCCTCAAACCCCCTATGCCCCAAGGCAAGCTTGATTTGCTTTTGTTTCCAACTGATATAATAATCGGGCGACACATGTTGAAGAGCACAACCTCCGCAACGTCCAAAATGCTTGCATTTGGGCGTAGTACGATAAGAGGACGGGGTGTGAATATGGCTTATATGAGCCTGTTTTCCCTTAAATTTAATCTCTATATCGTCCCCATCCACTGCATAAGGCACATAAATCGGCCCATCAGATCCCATAGCAACCCCATCACCCCCCGCACCAATATGATCTATTTTTATACGCATGAGTGATAATCCGCTATGATGAGAAATTCAATATTACCTTCGGGCCCCTTGATCGGACTTGTGGTTATACCCCTCACAGACCAACCCGCCATATCATGATTTATCCAGTTTTTTATCTTCTCACAGACGCTCTCATGAAGTTCAGGGTCCCGCACCACTCCGCCTTTACCTACATTTCCCTTACCAACCTCAAATTGCGGTTTGATCAAGGCCACCAAAATGCAACCCTCACTCCCCAAAGACATGGCGGCAGGCAAAACCGTTTGCAAACCAATAAAGCTTGCATCGCAGACAATCATATCAACAGGCTCTGGAATTTGATCCACCGTCAAATAGCGGGCGTTGGTTTTTTCCAGCACCACAACCCGTTCATCACCCCGTAATTTCCATGCAAGCTGTCCATGCCCCACATCAACGGCATAAACTCTTTTTGCCCCGTGAGACAAACAAACATCCGTAAATCCGCCCGTGGATGCCCCCACATCAATCACCGTCTTGCCCTGAACATCAAGCTCATATTCCTCAATCGCCTGCATCAGTTTCAGACCGCCTCTGCTCACCCAGGGATGGTCTTTGGTACGAAGTTCCAGAGGGATATCTTCTGGAAATTGCGTACCAGGTTTATTGATTTTTATATCCCCACTAAAGACCGCCCCCGCCATAATATAAGCCTGCGCCTTTGATCGGCTTTCCGCAAGCCCCCGTTCAACCAACATCTGGTCAACGCGCATCTTTTTAATGGCCATAGCCTATCCTATAAATGATGAACTGGTATCATTACGGCGCAAGGCTTTTAAGGATACCTCAACGATATCCTTGGCGCAAAGTCCGGCCTGTTCATACATGACGTCGGGGCTGTCCTGATCCTGAAAAACATCAGGTAATTTCAAGGTGCGCACCTTCAACCCGTTTTCAATCAAGCCCTCATTGCTCAGATAATCCAATACATGGCTGCCAAATCCGCCAATCGAGCCTTCTTCTATGGTCACAAGCACCTCATGATTAAGGGCGAGTTCCCGTATCATATCCATATCAAGGGGTTTGGCAAAACGCGCATCGGCAACGGTTGTGGTCAGGCCGTGAGTTTTAAGAATCTCAGCCGCCTTTAAAGCCTCCGCAAGGCGGGTTCCAAGGGATAATATGGCAATATGAGAGCCCTTCTTTACAATACGCCCCTTACCAATCTCTAGTATTTCACCCCTGTCTGGCAAAGCTATCCCAATTCCCTCGCCCCTTGGATAGCGCACGGCAGACGGTCTGTCATTAATGGCGGCGGATGTTGCGATCATATTCATTAGTTCAAGTTCATCAGCAGCGGCCATAACAACAAAATTGGGTAGCGATGCCAAATAGGTCACATCAAATGAGCCCGCATGGGTTGGGCCATCAGCGCCCACAAGCCCCGCTCTATCAATGGCAAAGCGTACGGGCAAATTTTGCACCGCCACATCATGAACAACCTGATCATAGGCCCGTTGCAGGAAGGTGGAATAAATGGTCACATAAGGCTTATAGCCGTCTGTTGCCATACCAGCGGCAAAGGTCACAGCATGTTGTTCCGCAATTCCCACATCGAAACAACGGTCTGGAAAAATTTCCGAAAATTTATCAAGCCCAGTGCCTGTCGGCATCGCCGCCGTAACCGCCACAATTTTATCATCCTGCTTGGCTTCGGCAATTAATGCCTTGGCGAAAACATTGGTATAGCTCGGTGCGTTTGGTGTAGATTTATTTTGTGCCCCCGTAACCACATTAAATTTGGATACGCCGTGATATTTATCTTCAGCCTCCTCTGCATAGCGGTAGCCTTTCCCCTTCTGGGTTACCACATGAATTAAAACAGGTCCCATACCCGCATCCCGAACATTTTCCAAAACAGGCAAAAGATGTTCCATATTATGGCCATCAACGGGACCAACATAATAAAATCCCATTTCTTCAAACAAGGTTCCCCCGCCCATGGCCATCCCACGGGCATATTCATCGGCAAGTTTGGCCTTGTCGCTTATGGTGCGGGGAAAGTGCTTGACAATATTCTTGGCGAAATCCCGAAGATTTAAAAAGGAACGAGACGATAACAGGCGAGCAAGATAAGCACTCATCGCCCCAACAGGGGGCGCAATTGACATATCATTGTCGTTTAAAATCACGATCAATCGGGAATTTAAAGCGCCCGCATTATTCATAGCCTCATAGGCCATGCCAGCACTCATAGAGCCGTCCCCAATAACGGCAATAATATTTTCATCATGACCTTGCAAGTCACGGGCAACCGCCATACCGAGCCCCGCAGAAATTGAGGTCGAGCTGTGCCCCGCTCCAAAGGGATCATATTCACTTTCTTTGCGTTTGGTAAATCCGGCCAATCCACCGCCTTGCCGAATGGTCGTCATGCGATCCCTGCGACCCGTTAAAATCTTGTGCGGGTAACATTGATGTCCCACATCCCAAATCAGTTTATCTTTGGGCATATTAAAGACGTAATGAAGCGCAACCGTTAATTCCACGACACCAAGACCTGCTCCCAAATGTCCACCCGTTTTGGAAACCTTATCAATCATATCAGCCCGCACTTCATCGGCGAGCAGCTGAAGCTGATCTTCTCGGAGTTTCTTCACATCTTGAGGAGATGATATCTGATCAAGCAATGGTGTTACTGATTTTATACCCAACGGACCTACCTTATTTATTTAATGGGCACGATTAATAATGAATTTTGCAAGATTGCGCAAGTTTTCTGCTTTCTTTCCAAAACCATCAAGATGTTTGATAGCCTGACTGATCAACATAGTCGCCATAATTCGTGTCTGATCAATGCCAAATAAGGACACAAATGTTGCCTTGCCAGACGTCGCATCCTTGCCAACCGTTTTACCAACCTCTTCTGAACTACCTTCTTCGTCTAATAAGTCATCGGTAATCTGAAAGGCAAGTCCCACGTCATGGGCATAGCCCTTAATCGCTTGTCGCCGTTTGTCTTCAGCCTTACCCAATATGGCGCCCGCTTCACTTGAAAAGACAATCAATGCCCCCGTTTTCATACGTTGCAATCGGGTGATGCGAATTTTATCCAATTCCTGATTTTCAGCCAAAAGATCAAACATTTGCCCTCCGACCATACCATTCACACCCAAAGCTTTTGCCATATAGCTTATCAGTTCACATCGCACCCGTGGATCCGCATGGGTTTTTTCATCTGCTAAAATTTCAAAAGCCAACGTTAGCAAAGCATCACCAGCCAAAACAGCTGTTGCCTCGTCGAATTTCTTATGAACGGAAGGCTGTCCTCTTCTCATATCATCGTCATCCATACAGGGCAGATCATCATGAATCAACGAATAGGTATGCACACATTCCACCGCCGCCGCTACCCGAAGTGCGGACGATTCCCCCACCCCAAAAATACGCGCACTTTCCATAACGAGAAAGGGTCTGATGCGTTTTCCGCCGGCCATGAGTGCATATGTCATGGCATCAACAACCTGCTGTTCCAAATCAACAGCCTTAGGCAAAAGCTTCAGAAATTTTTCTTCAACTTTTTTTGCGGCATTTTGCAAGGCGTCTTTGTCTAAATCATCCTTAATAATAAACATAAATTATTGATCCGAATCCAATGGAACCACCCCAAGGGAACCATCCTGAAGTTTGGTTATTTTCTCAATTTGGGCACTGGCATCCTTTAACTTATTATCACAATGTTGTCGAAGTGCCGTTCCACGGGTATAAATATCAATAGAGTCTTCTAGTGATACCTGTCCACTTTCCAAATTTTTGACAATTTCCTCCAACGCACTCAAGGCTTCTTCAAAGCTCATCTGTGCAATTTCTTCTGGAATAACGTGAGGATCATTTGTATTTTTTGACACGCTATATTCCTTTCCTATGAATTATTAATGCTTTGGTATAAGGGAAATTTGCCTACTGCATCAATGCAGAAATGTGTGTTGCGACGCTTTGCCCTAGAATATTTTGGTTATATCCCCCTTCTAGGCAAGATACCACCCTCCCTTTACAATATTTTTTTGCTAATTTCATGATTTCGTCCGTTACCCAGAAAAAATCATCATCCTCAAGTCTTAAATCCGCCAAAGGATCCATAACATGGGCGTCAAACCCAGCTGAAATAATAATAAAATCAGGATTAAATTTCTCTAACTCTGGAAAAATACGGGTCTCAAAAGCCATACGGAATGCGCGCCCTCCGCTACCTGCCGCTAAGGGCGCATTAACGATCACACCGTCCCCTGTGTCGTTCAAATGTCCCGTGCCTGGAAAAAGGGGCGATTGATGCGTTGAGGCATAAAAAAGACCTTTGTTACGTCCCACTATGGTTTGGGTGCCATTTCCATGATGCACATCAAAATCAATAATAGCAACACGATGACAAAAATGAGTGGTGCGGGCATAAAGCGCCCCGATTGCCGCATTATTAAACAAACAAAAGCCCATCGCCCGATCAGGTTCCGCATGATGTCCTGGTGGTCGAATGGCACAAAAGGCATTATCAAGCCGCCCGTCCATAATATGATCAATGGCCTGACACGTCGCCCCTACGCCCCGCAATGCTGCAAGGACGGAGCCTTTCGAAAGATAAGTATCATCATCTAGGCTAAAATGCCCCTCGCTTGGGACATTATCCAAAACATATTGGATATAGTCCTTATCATGGGCAAGATTGAGTGTTTCTATTGTGGCCGCAGTCGCCTCTATTCTTTTTAAATCCTTATATTCTGGCCTATCCAGATGATCAAAAATAACAGATAATCGCGTGCTTGCCTCTGGATGTTTCTCTGGTGTGATATGACCTTCACATTCTGAATGGAAGAAAAAACCTGTCGTCAAAAAAATCTCCTGTCACTCTTCATAACTTAACAATCTATTTCGTCGTTAAGCATTGATCTTATTTTGTTCATATTTGGCTTTTTCTTCAGCAACAAGTTCTTTTTTGGATAATTTTCCAATCATCGTTTTTGGCAATTCTGCTCTGAATTCAATTTCCTTTGGTCGCTCATGCTTACCGAGTTTATCCTTGATAAAAGCCATTAATTCTTGCTCGGTCAATTTTTCGTTTGGATCTGTTAAACTGACAAAAGCTTTTGGTCTTTCGCCCAGATAATCATCTGGAACACCGATAACGGTCACCTCATGAACGGAGGGATGTTTATAGATGGCCTCTTCTACCACCCGAGGGTAAACATTAAATCCACCCACAAGAATAAGATCCTTATTACGGTCAATAATATAGGTATAGCCCTCATCGTCCATATAACCCACATCACCGGTTCTGAGCAACCCATTGATCATGACTTCCGCCGTGGCTTCTGGTCGTTTCCAATAGCCTTTCATCACTTGTGGCCCCTTGATGCAAATCTCACCAGCCTCGCCCAAAGGCATGACTTTTGACGGATCATTACGATCCACAATAATAACCTCTGTTGCGGGTAAAGGCAGACCTATTGATCCACTTCTACTTTCTCTATCATAGGGATTGGAAATACAGACGGGAGATGTTTCTGTTAAGCCGTAGCCTTCCGATATAGCGACCCCCATCTTCTTTTTAAAGGCCAAGGCCAATTCCGCAGGCAACGGTGCACCACCCGACATACACATCTTGATCCTGTCCAGCCCTATATCTGCTGATTTGCTGTTACTAAGCAAACCCGTATACATGGTCGGAACAGCCGCAAATAAGGTTGGTTTTATTTTTTTCATCAATTCAATGGCGGCGAGAGGTTCAAATTTCATCTCAATAAAAACTTTAGCCCCTATATGAACGCTTAGATCCATAACAACGGTCATAGCAAAAACATGAAAAAAAGGCAGAAATCCAATAACAATTTCTTTTCCCCGTTCTATATCAATAGCCCATTTTTCAAGCTGAAGAACATTGCAATAGATATTAGAATGGGTGAGCATAGCCCCTTTTGGAAATCCTGTTGTCCCCCCCGTAAATTGAATAACGGCAATATCCTCATCCACATTAATTTCCACAGGAGCAACAAGGCCGTCATTATTCATAAGGGTACGGTAATCTATATAATATTCATCGTGAACAACCTTTGAAAGATGCACACTTTTAAAAAGTTTAAAAAGAATATTCTTTGGAAAAGGTAGACTATTGGTAAAGTGATCCACCACCAAATGCTTTAAACGGGTTTTCTTTGCCACCTCCTGTATGGTTGGATATAATATTTTCAGATCCAACGTGACCATAATATCGGTCTCAGAATCCTCCACTTGATGGATAAGCTCATCTTCCGAATAAAGCGGACTGTAATTTACAACTGTAGCCCCCGTCTTTAAAATCCCAAAATAAGCAACCGCAAATTGAGGACAGTTAACCATAAATATACCAACATGGGTGCCCTTGCCGACACCCAGTTTTTGCAATCCCTTGGCAAAGTGATTTACATCCTTTAGAAAGTTTTTATAGGTAAGTTCTTTACCCAAAAAATCATAGGCAACGGAATTTGGAAAATTCTGAGCGGCAGACTCCACCATTGTATGCAACGGCTTTGCGATAAATTTCTGATCCCACTTTACGTGGTTTGGGTAATTTGACAACCAAGGACGTTGAATCATTCCATAATTCCACTCTTATGACTTAATATTTTTCATTAAGTTATCATAAAAATAAATTTGTTACGCCATATTTTCTGATTCTATCGCAAAAAACAAATCATCCCCGGCTAAAATGCTATCTTTAAGCCCAATGCATGGAGGTATAATTTGTTCCACATAAAAACGGCAAGTGATAATTTTTGATTCTAGGAAAACTTTATCCTGATCATTATTATCCAGACGAGTACGAGCCGCCCTCGCCCCCTTGGCCAAAAGATAGGCCCCGACCGTCACACTAAAAAGACGCAAGAAGGGGGAAGACCCCGCAAGGGCAGAACGCATATTATTCACATGCTGCGCCAAGATCCATTCGGCACAATCCATTGTTGTCATCACAGCTATCTTTAAATTTTTGCCAATAGATTTAAATTCTTGTGAATTAGGTAAATCATCACAAAATGAATCAATTTCGGCCAGAAATGATCGCCAATGCTTACCGCCTGCCATAGATAATTTCCGTCCCACAAGATCCATGGCCTGCACCCCATTCGTTCCCTCATAAATAGGATTTATCCTTGAATCCCGATAAATCTGGGCAATTCCTGTTTCCTCAATAAAACCCATTCCCCCATGAATTTGAAGGGCAAGCGATGCATTTTCGACCCCAATATCCGACCCATAGGCCTTGGACAGAGGGGTTAATAAATCCGCAAGTCCCTTATATTTTTCCCGCACCTCTGCATCAGCATGATGTTCCCCCATATCAAGTGCCTTGGCATTTAACATGGTTATGGCGCGTGCCGCCTCGGTCGTGGATTTTATGGTCATCAGCATGCGGCGCACATCGGCATGTTCAATAATGGCACTAGGCCCCGGTTTTGTTGCCCCAACAGCCACACCCTGAACTCTTTCCTTGGCATAGAGGACCGCCATTTGCCAAGCCCGCTCAGCGCACGCCACACCCTGAATACCCACATTAAGTCGCGCATTATTCATCATGGTAAACATGGCCGCCATGCCCTTATTTTCACCACCGATCATATAACCGACACATTTTCCTTCTTCTCCATAAGCCATAACACAGGTTGGGCTGCCGTGGATGCCAAGCTTATGTTCCAGAGAAACACATTTTGCATCATTACGTGCCCCGAGGCTCCCATCTTCATTCACCAGAAATTTCGGTACAATAAAAAGCGATATTCCCCGTGTCCCCTCTGGGCTTCCAGGGGTTCTCGCCAACACAAGATGAATGATATTTTCCGTCATATCATGATCACCCCATGTGATGAATATCTTCTGACCGCTAATGAGGTAGGTGCCGTCCCCTAAAGGTTCGGCCTTGGTACGAAGTGCGCCCACATCTGTTCCCGCATGAGGTTCCGTCAAATTCATGGAACCTGCCCATTGACCAGAAATCATTTTTTCCAAATAAGTGTTTTTTTGTTCCTCTGAGCCATGTGCCAAAATAGATTCAATAGCACCCGTGGTTAACATGGCATTCAAACTAAACGCCATGTTGGCAGCATCAACAAATTCATAGACAGCCGAGGCCAAAGTAATGGGCAAACCCTGCCCGCCGTAATTCACATCGCCCGCAACACTCGTCCAACCATTTTCCGCATAAGATATATAGGCCTCTTTAAAGCCTGGAGCAGGCTTAACCCCGTCATCAGTCAAGCGGGCACCTTGTGTATCCCCCACCACATTCAGGGGCGATAATATATCACCGCAAAATTTTCCCGCCTCCTCCAACACCGCATCAATAATATCAGGCGTTGCATCCTCAAATCGATCGATTTGCGAGATTTCCGATATATCAATAATATCATTCAGCACAAATTTCATTTCACGGGTTGGGGCAATATATTCAACCAAGGCAGACTCCTATTTTTTTTCTTTATTTAGGTCGTAAATTTATCAATATGCTATTATAAATTTAATCTGATAATATTCTTTTAAATATGTAAAATTAAAACAATCGTTTTAAAATTAAACTTACAGGAATGAACAGGCGAAGACAAGCGCATTATAGCAAAGACATTTAAAGAGCAACAACACCCAAAAATGCATAGTGAAAATAAAAAAACCAAGACCGAAGAGTTATATAAAAAAATTATGCCGCCAAACTTATCCAATTATCATCTGGCGGTTAAATATCTCTTACAGGGAAAATTAATCTCTTTTCCCACCGAAACGGTTTATGGCCTGGGCGCAGACGCCACCAATGACACAGCCGTCGCCGCTATATTTGAAGCCAAGAAAAGACCAAATTTCAATCCCCTTATTATTCATGTATCCTCCTTGGAGGAGGCTGAGAAATATGTGGAATTTGATATTATATCCCGCAAACTGGCCAAGGCCTTTTGGCCGGGTCCTTTCACATTGGTTCTCAAGAAAAAACCAGACAGCATATTATCCAAACTTGTTTCTGCGGGTCTTGATACGGTGGCAATAAGGGTGCCAGAACATCCCGTGGCAAGACAATTGCTGGACCATTTCAAATATCCCATAGCAGCCCCAAGTGCCAATATCTCTGGAAGGCTGAGCCCCACACGACCCGAACATGTGGCCCGTGATCTCTCCTCAAAGCTTGCGATGATATTAGATGGCGGTGCTTGTCGGAATGGCATAGAATCGACCATAGCCCAAGTTTGGGGCAGTGAGATCCGGCTATTACGCCCTGGTAATATCACAGAACGCGACATAGAAAATCTTACTGGTCTTCGGGTAATGGCGTTTGAAAATGCTCAAAACCCAACAGCGCCCGGGCAACTTGTCAGCCATTATGCCCCAAAAACGAAGGTTAGGCTTAATGCAGAAGCCGTCCAAGCGGGTGAAGCCCTGCTCGCTTTTGGCAGTCTTTATCCAAAAGAAGCCAAAATCATGCGTAATTTAAGCCCCAAAGGCAGCCTTCTGGAAGCGGCCTCAAATTTATTTTCCATGCTCCATGAACTGGATGATACGGGATGTACAACCATTGCCGTAAGCCCCATTCCAAATAAGGGACTGGGCGTCGCAATAAATGACAGGCTTCAGCGCGCCGCCGCAACGGATGAGATACAAGAAATATTATGACCATAAATCCCACCCATATTGAAAAACTCAAAGAAATTGCGGGCTCCAAAGGCTGGATTGATAATCCATCAAATATGCAATCTTTTCTTGAAGAGCCACGTGATAAATTCAAAGGCCATACGGATTTAATTCTGCTGCCAGAAAATCGCGATCAGGTTTCTGAAATTGTCCGTTACTGCGCACAACATAAAATACCTATTGTCCCCCAAGGCGGCAATAGCGGACTTGTGGGCGGAGGAATTCCCTCAAGCGCAGGTGATGAAATCCTCATAAGCCTTAGACGGCTCAGCCACATTCGTGAAGTAAACATCGACAACCAGACCGTGACCGTGGAGGCGGGCTGTATTCTCGCCCATATTCAAGAACAGGCAAAAGAAGTGGACTGTTTATTCCCCTTAAGCCTCGCCGCAGAAGGCTCTTGCATGATTGGGGGTAATCTTTCCACCAATGCGGGGGGCGTTAATGTGCTGCATTACGGCAATATGAGAAATCTCGTCCTTGGTCTTGAGGTTGTGCTACCGAACGGCGATATTTGGCATGGGCTCAATGGCTTGCGCAAGAATAATACAGGCTATGACTTAAAACAGCTTTTTATTGGGGCTGAGGGAACATTGGGGATTATCACAGCGGCGACCCTTAAACTATTTCCCTATCCCCACGAAAAACAAACCGCCTTTGTGGCGGTAAAAGACCCCAAGGCCGCAGTTGATTTTTTAACCCTCGCCCGCCGTATTAGTGGCAATATGATTACCGCCTTTGAAATCATACCCCGTCTTGGTCTAGACATTGTAATCCGCCATATTCCGAACAATCGTGATCCTCTTGAGACATCCTATGACTGGTACATCCTGCTGGAATGCACATCATCGCTTGGTCGTGACCTGCTTAATCTTGAACAGGTTATGGAGCATATATTATCGTCGGCCATGGATAAGGGGTTAGTACTGGACGGTGTCATTGCCAAAAACGAAACAGAGAGCGCTCAATTATGGCGGTTAAGGGAACATTTGTCTGATGCCCAAAAATATGAAGGTGGCAGTATAAAACATGACATATCCCTACCAATATCTGCTATTCCCGAATTTTTAATCAAGTCGGGTGCTGTTGTGGAAAAAGTAATCCCTTCGGCACGCCCCGTTCCCTTTGGTCATCTGGGGGACGGCAATCTTCATTATAACATCAGTCAACCCATCACCATGGACAAGGCAGAATTTCTGGATAAATGGGAACATCTCAACCATCATGTCCATGATCTGGTTAAGGAATATAACGGCAGTTTCAGTGCCGAACATGGTATTGGACGGCTCAAAATTGATGATATGGAACGCTACAAATCAAAAATTGAATTGGATATGATGCGAAAAATAAAAAATAGCCTTGATCCTGATATGATTATGAACCCTAATGTCATTTTAAAAAAATAGGCCTCAGAAAATGTACCAACAACTATCTTTTCAAGAAAAATATTACATAAGTCAGGATAATTTAAAACTTTATTACCGAGTATATGGTCAAAAAAATTTCCTTAAAACCCCTCTATTATGCCTGCATGGTCTGACCCGTAATTCAAAAGATTTTGATAAATTTGCCCGTTATTTTTCTACGGATCGGCAAGTCTTTTGCCTTGATATCCGAGGACGGGGACGGTCTGATTATGACAAAAATTACCAGAATTATCAAATTCCCGTTTATGTTCAGGATATTATGACCTTTCTAGGTCATGAAAAAATTAATCAAGTGATTGCGGTGGGGACATCTATGGGTGGGCTTATTTCCATGATGCTTGGCGCCTTTAAGCCAGACATATTTAAGGCCATAATATTGAATGATATCGGGCCTGAAATTGACCCGAGCGGATTGGACCGCATTGCCAAATATGTTGGCAACAAAGTTATTCTGCAAAATTGGCAACAGACCATAAATGGCATAAAAATTGTCAGTGGTTTTTTATTTCCTGACTATACTGACGAGGATTGGGAAATTTTCACCCGTAATTCTTTCCGTGAGCAAGATGACGGCACCATAATTATGGATTATGATCCCGCCATTGGAATGGCTATGAAGGAAAATAGTGAGAATGTGGAGCCTGTGGATCTTTGGCCAGTATGGAATAGCCTGCAAGATATCCCTATCATGATATTGCGGGGTGAGAATAGTGATATATTATCTCGTGAAACGGTTTATAAAATGGCGATAGATCACCCAAAATTCGCCCAAGTTACCGTGCCCAATCGAGGCCATGCCCCCGACCTGAATGAAGCCATTAGTATACAGGAAATCACCAATTTTATTGGCCCGCTATAATATGACCCATTATACTATAGAAAGAGAATATCCAACCCGACCCTATATCGGTGTAGGGGTTGTTGTTATAAAAGAAGACAGCGTCCTATTGATCAAAAGGTCAAAACCCCCAAAACCAGATAGTTGGAGCATACCTGGGGGGATGCAGGAAATTGGCGAAACAGTGATAGAGGCTGCTTGCCGTGAAGTGATGGAAGAAACCGCCATTACTATTCAAAATCTGTCTTTTCTGGACATTATTGATTATATAGATCAGGATGAAAATAACGCTATAAGACATCATTATACCCTTGTAGACTACGGTGCCTATTATCATTCTGGCACGTTAAATGCTGGGGATGATGCAAGGGATGCCAAATGGGTTCCCATAGATAAACTTTGTGATTACAATCTTTGGATAGAAACAGAAAAAATCATACACAAGGCACTTGAAACATTAACCAGACAGGTTAAAAATGACAGATGAAAAAGAATTTTTACTAGAGCGCCTGCTAAAATCCATAAAGGGACATTTACGCGTTGCGGCTATCGCTGTCACCTTTGGTATGGCAGCTTATTTTCTGGTTCATATTTTGATATGGTTCGTACGTTATGTCGAAACCATTTTATAGAGTATAATCTAATGCAAAAATTATTGGGCTATTTTTTGGGACTTTTTGGGCTGATATTATACATTTTAATCGCAGCCCGCCTTATTGAGGCCTTTTTACCAAGTCACATTGCCCTGCAAATGATTTTTTATGCCATAGCAGGTATTGGCTGGATATTTCCTGCTATGTGGTTTATCCGTTGGTGGTATAGACCTAAGAAAAACAAATAATATATAGAGGATGCTATGAAAATATTTTTCCAAACTTTAGTCGTACCCCTTACGCTTATTCTTATGGGATGCAGTAACAATACGGTCAAACCCTCTGAAACCCAACAGGTGAGGCAAAATATGGATGAAACCAATTATGCCACGACTTATGATGAAAAAAGCATTGTCAATGCGGCCTCTGATTTCTTGGGTGGTGGATCTGAGGCCATTGCCAAGGTTATCGAGAAGGCCTTCAAAGATAACGGCAGACCCAATGGTTATATTATCGGCACCGAGGGTAGTGCCGCCCTTGTGGTCGGACTGCGCTATGGTGACGGCACCTTATCTCATAAAATAGAAGGCAACAGCAGAGTTTATTGGAAAGGCCCTAGCATCGGTTTTGATGTTGGCGCCAATGGATCACGGGTATTCGCCCTTGTCTATAACCTTCATGATGTGGAAGAACTTTATCAGCGCTTCCCCGCTGTCGAAGGCAGCCTTTACTATATTGGTGGCGTTGGGATGAATTATCAACAACGTGGTGATATCATCATTGCCCCAATCCGCGTTGGTGTCGGACTTCGGGCGGGCGTCAATCTAGGCTATCTTCACTTCACCAAAAAAAGAGATTGGTTACCTTTTTAATCAATAATAACACAAAGAGAAAGGCGGCATCCATTATAAGGAAACCGCCTTTTCTTATATCATAATCAAATTGAAATTAGCCGCGACGTTTCCGAGCAAGACCAAGACCAAGTAGACCAAGACCCAAAAGCGCAACTGGGGCTGGTTCTGGCACGTCTGATGTTGCATAGGTGAAATTATCGATAAAGACATAGTCAACATAGTCACTAATTGTCAACGTCGCATAGGTCATACCACTTTGGGCAATACCAAAATAGTCTCCTGCATTGCTGCCATGCACGGGATTAACCGTTAATGTTTCAAGTAAGCCATTTGCATCATAGGCAGACAGATACCAATCCACGTCCGATGCGCCAAATAAAAAGCCAAAGGCATCTACAGCTGTGGCAAAATCAAATCGGAACATCGTAGGTACGTCACCATAATTTGTAATGTGATAACGACCACGGGTGTTATAATTACCCGCATAATCACCATCCACAATAATATTGGCATCGCCAGAAAATGTCACATTGCCAAGTGTCAATGTGGCAGAATTCGAAGCTCCACCTTCAAAATCAATAACTGTACCACCGGTTAAATTTGCGTTGTCTGTTGGCAATCCTTGACCTATAATTGGTGTTGCCAAAGCAGAAGTTGAAAAGGATAATAGTCCAGTAACAGCCAAAGCCAAAATATTTTTATTCATTTCATTTTCCTCTAAAAAAGTTATTAAAATACAAAAAAAGATACCTTTAAGATATGCATATATCGTGCCAATAAAATAATACTTAAAAATCAATATGTTATAGTATAGACAATTCAAATGCTGTAAAATAATTCATAAAAAACCGCCAAATCTGTCAAGATTTTTTACAATTCCTACGATAAAAGGGCAAGCATGCCTTCGATCAACAACCGAAGACCAACCAAAAACAAAAGCCCATAACAGATGCGGTAAAATAAAATATTGGATACCCGATTATGCAGCCAAATGCCAAACCATACCCCAAGAGGGGCAAAAGGCAGTAAATAAAGCGATAGAGAAAGATTTGCACTTGAAAATTGACCAAGCCACGCATAGGGAATGAGTTTCACATAGTTCACGGTCACAAAAAACATCACAGACGTTGCCACAAGAACGGTTTTATCAAGCTTTAACGGAAAAAGATATTGAGACACAGGTGGGCCACCCGCATGAGCAATGAAGCTTGAAAAGCCGCTCAGCAGCCCAAGCAGTCCGCCCTTGACCATATTATGACCATGGGGTTCCACCTCCCCCCTATGTCTTTGCACAAACCAATAATTCCCCACAAAATAAAGCGCCATTAACCCCACAAGAACACGGATCATATCCTCATTCATCATACGAAATGTTACCCCCCCGATGACGATTCCGATTAAGGCACCTGGTATTAAAATTTTGAGCGACCTTGCATCCCAGCCTCTTCGGTAACGCCATACCGTAAAAATATCCATAACACATAAAATAGGCAGCATAATAGCCGCCGCCTGTCTTGGATCAACCATCAGCGTAAGTAAAGGCACCGCCAAGGTTCCAAGCCCGCCCGCAAAGCCCCCCTTTGATATGCCTGTGAGCAAAACAACAGGAACGGCAAGTATAAAAAACCAAAGCGGGTCTGTCATTCTTCCCTAGCCCATAACTCTGTGAAACTCTAATATATTGTGGTCTGACAATGTGGGTTGAAATTTATATCCCCCCAAATCAAAACTCTTTAGATCATCAAATTTTTTCAAACGGTTCTGAATGATATAGCGGGTCATCATACCACGAGCCTTTTTGGCAAACATACTAAGAATACGGGCATGACCATCCTTAACTTCCTTAAAAACAGGCGTTATAATCTGACCGTTTAACTTATTTTGATTGATCGCCTTAAAATATTCCTGAGAAGCACAATTGATCAAAATATTTGTATCTTGTGCCTTCATAAGATGATTAAGATCATCGGTAAGTTTATTTCCCCAAAAATCATATAATGTGCGTCCCCGATCAGTCACGATGTTTTTCCCCATTTCCATGCGGTAAGGCTGCATCAAATCCAAAGGACGTAACAAACCGTAAAGACCAGATAAAATACGGTAATGGTTCTGGGCATAATCAAGATCATCTTCACTTAAACTATTTGCAGCTAGCCCCACATAAGTATCCCCCGTAAAAGCGAAAATTGCCTGTTTTGAATTGGCTGGCGTAAAGGGTGTGGAAAAGGCTCGATATCGCTTATAATTCAAATCGGCAAGTTTATCACTGATCTTCATAAGTTTTGCGATATCAGATCGGGTTAATTTTTTTGCTGACTCAATTAAAATTTCACTATCATCCAGAAAATGCGGTACAGACCATGATGACCTTGTCACGTCTTCTGAAAAATCAAGTTTCTTGGCGGGAGAGGTTGTAACTAGCATCTTTTTCCTGTTTCTATTTTGTTTTAATACCCTGTATAAATCACACAATAGCAACCAAAACAGACAAAAGACAACAGCGTAATTAACTTTAATATTTTTTAATACCTTAAAAAATAACTATATTATATTCACCAAATCATATAATTCTTCTCTTATTCGCTTATAAATAAAACCATCAAGAAAGAAATTTAAGTGTCAGGGCCAATTCAGAAACATAATAGCCACGTCGATCTTACTGACGGCTCAATCATCAAACATTTGATCCGTATGTGTTTACCCATGATGGTTGGAATATTTGCGTCCATGGGTTTTTTATTGGCTGACACCTATTTTATTGGACAACTTGGGCCCACCGAACTTGCCGCCATGGGATTCATCGGTCCTATTGTCATGATTGTTATATCAGCCTCTATTGGACTTAGTGCGGGAGCATCCTCTGTTATGGCACGGGCATCTGGACGGGGGAGCCATGATGAGCTTGTAAAAATTGCCACCAACAGCATCGTTATTTCTGTTATCATTTCTTTGTTTTTTACCCTGATTGGGCTTTTGACCATTGATCCGCTTTTTACAATGATGGGAGCCGATGAAATGACCCTAGGGATGATTCATGATTATATGCTGGTCTGGTATTGGTCGCCAGTATTTATCATAATTCCTATGGTTGCCATGGGCGTTATGCGGGCTCTTGGCGATACGGCACTGCAAGGTAAGCTAATGATTATTGGTGCTCTGTTTAATGTGATTCTTGACCCCATTATGATTTTTGGCCTGTTTGGTTTCCCTCGTTTAGAAATGATTGGTGCCGCCCTCGCCACATTGATTACCCGTGCGGGAACGCTCATCGCCGTTATGTATTTTCTGACCTATCGTTTCCATGTGATTAAATTTTCATCCGAGGTCTTAGGCCATTTTAAGGAATCCTTTAAAAAGATCACCCATGTGGGCATTCCCGCCATGGGCACCAACATGATCATTCCGCTTGCAGGCGGTGTTGTCATTGCGATTATTGCCACCTTTGGTAATGATGCGGTTGCAGGAACCAATGTTGCCATACGCATAGAATCTATAATTTTGATTGTTTTTTATGCCCTGTCCGCCGTCATCGGCCCCTTTGCTGGACAGAATATCGGGGCCAATAAATTTGATCGCCTAGAGGTCGCCCTGAAACAATGCGCTATCTTTTCAGTCCTTTGGGGCATATGTCTAGCGTTTATTATGGCGTTCCTTGCCCCTCACATCACCAAAGAATTTAGCGATGTTATAGCTATACAAGGATTTTCCAACAGCTATTTATATATTGTGCCTATTTCTTATGGTGCTTATGGCTTTGTTATGATTGCTAATGCTGCCTTTAATGGCATAGGAAATCCGCTGCCTGGTGTGCTGATATCAAGTTTTCGGGTTGTAATTTTTCAGTTGCCTTTGGTTCTCATTGCAACATTTTTCATTTCCGACATGACCTATGTCTATGCGGCATCCTGCCTGTCTAATATTCTGGCGGGTATTATCGCCTATATTTGGATTATGAAAACCGTGCGGGGGATGGCACCCGCTTAGGCACAGGCATCTATATGCTTGCCCCAATAGTCTTCGGCCATTTTTTCAGCATCAAAAACGCTATTTGCCCGCCCCATTAAATAAAGCGCCTGTGCAGCCGTGCCCGTGATCATGGCCGCTGCATAAGGATCGTGGATTTTTCCCCGCCAGATATCCGCCAAGTAATTGACCGTCATCGGATAATCTGGAGCATCCATCGGCAACGCCTTCCACTGGCTCGTATTTTCCTGCTCATGACAAAGCGTAAAAAGTTTTATGGGTTTTAAAATATTGCGTTCCGCCTCGCCACCACCGCCTTTGATAACCCCAAGATTTGGCTGGTTCAAAAGTCTTGCGGCTGCAATGTTCAAACTGATATAGGCGGGATGAAAGATGCCCAGAAAAATTAATTTCGCCCGCAAGGGATTAACGAGCTTCACCGCCGTATTGACAATGGAACGCACCCCAAGCACGGATCTTATTTGTAATAATTCCTGTAATTTCGGACAAAAACAACGAAGCGGCAGATAAACAAAATTTTCCGTTTCCAGTCTTTGTCTAGCCTCTGCTAGAGACACTGCGGGTTTTTCCCCCACGGCATCAAGGCAAAACTCTGTCAAAAGACCATTATCCAAGTGGCTGTTAAAGCCGTGCATAAAAATTTTGATATCATTTTCTGCCAATAATTTTGCCGACAATAAAAACCACGGCAGTCCACGGCTCTTGCCTGATGCATAGCTCGGCCAGTCTATTATATTATTATTTGGGAGGGTGTCTATAAGGGAAAGATGCTCATTAATGGCATCAACGATCCCTGCTAATTCTTCTGCATTTTCGCTGCGGTAGCGCAGCAACAACAATAATGCGCCCACTTGCATATCAGCCATTTGGCCGTTCAATACACCTAAAAATGCAAAACGGGCTTCTTCACGAGTGAGATGCCTTGATTTTGTGGGGCCACGACCTAGCGTCCTGATAATCTCTGCATAAGGGTTTATCATCTTACCTTATAATCCAAGAGCGAATAAAAAGATGGCAAAAATAGCACCCACAAAGGGAATAATAACCGTTAAGGCCGCCAAAGGCATATAGGCCGTTCTATGTGTTTCCCCGCAAATGGCACGGATCGTTGTCACTACATAGCCATTGTGAGGCAAGGAATCAAGTCCCCCTGAGGTCAGCGCAATTACTCTGTGTAAGGCTTCTGGATCGACGCCCGCTTCCAAATAATGGGGAGCAATAAGAGGTAAGGCAATGGCCTGCCCGCCAGAAGCCGACCCCGTCAAGGCCACAATAACGCTAATAGCGACCGCCGCTCCAATAAGCCCATTTCCCGGAATTGATGTCATATATATCAGGGCATCATTAAAGGCGGGGGTTAATTTTGCAATACTGCCAAAACCCACAACCGCACAGGTATTGGCGATGGCAACCAATGCCCCAAATGTCGCAGAAGACAGAGCAAGTCCAAGATTATCAAATTTTTTCCAATAAAGACCAATAGAAAGCAGCAATCCCACAAGCAGCGCAATAATAAGAGATGACTTGCCGTAGTGTAAAATCACACTAAAATAAAAGGACGTCGCAAGAACAGAAATCAAAGGAATTAATCCCAAAAGTGGGTTGGGCAATTTATCATAGGATTTTTCTTTAGGATCATCTGCTCGCTCATCATAACATTCGCCTTGAGCCTTGGCCCGTTTAATCATTTTTTCAAACCACCAATATCCGCTCAAAGCCATGGTTATGGCTACAATGATGCTGACCTGCCATCCCGCAAATTGCGTGGTGCCCAGATATTCCATCGGCAGAAAATTCTGGATCTCCACTGATCCCGCAGAGGTCATGGTGAAAGTCACCGATCCAAAGGCCAAGGCTGCAGGGATAAAACGGCGAGGAAGATTGGCCTCTTTAAAAAGGCTGAGTGCCATGGGAAAAACGGAAAAGGCCACAACAAAAACGCTCACCCCCCCATAAGTCAAAATGCCGCAAGCAGCAATAACCGCAAGGGCGGCATGACGCATGCCAAGCCTTTGGACAACAAAATGGGCAACGCTATCAGCGGCACCGCTTGCCTCCATGACCTTGCCAAACATGGCGCCTAACAAAAATACAATAAACCAGTCTTTCAGAAAACCCGCAAACCCCATCATATAGTTTTCAGTGAAACTTGGGCCATCCGTCATTGGTGGCATAAGGGCAATACCACTACAAATCGCAACCAACAGCGCACAAAGCGGTGCTGCAATTAAAATATTCATCCCCCTGATCGTCAGTATAATAAGAAGAACAAGCCCCCCTATCAATCCAATTATACCTAACATGATGCTATATTCCTCTCGTCTAAAGTCATTAACTTTCTACGACTGCTCATCTTCTATTGCTGTGTCCCGATATTTATACCGAAGATAACAAATGCTCACCAGCATCAAAATTATGACCGAAGCCCTGAAAGAGGACATCATATTACCATGAAAAAAATGCAATCCTGCACTCACCAACATTATGCTGCCCAAAATCCCCCCGCCAAACAAGGCCAAACGGGGTAAGGTCAACATCAAAGCTCCCAGACATTCGAATATGCCAACAAGCCTCATCACATTGGAAGAAATGCCCAAAGCTTCAAACTGCTCCGTCTGAGAAGAGGTTTCTGCTATTTTACTAATCCCATTATAAAAAAACACAATGGCTAGGACGAGACTTAACACCCATATTATAAATTTAACCAATCGTTCCCCGTCCATTATCTATTATCCTTATTGAACATATTTTTAATGTTTCACGATGACATGATATCAATTTGTTTTTTTGGGATGGGGTGACATTCTTTCCATGACATCGTCTTTACGAATAAAATGATGGAATAATGCTGCTGCCACATGAATAGCTATAGCAACCATCAGAAGGGCCGCAATAACTTCATGTGCTTCATGGAAAAAATCTGACATAGCTTTATCTTTATCTATTAATGATGGCATTTCCAGACCAAAGATTTTCACAGGAATTCCCGCAGAATTGCTCATCATCCAACCCGATAAAGGTTGAGCAAACATAATAACGTAAAGTAAAATATGCATGGCATGGGCACTTAATCCTTCAATTTTGCTCATGCTGTCTGGCATCTCTGGAACAGGATTTTTCATGCGCCATCCAAGCCGAACAATAACAAGCAAAAGTATCAATACACCAAACGACTTATGATAATCATAAAGACTATATTTATAACTCATCTGTTCGGGTGTGTCTTTTGGTAAATCACCCATATAGATACCTAAGATCAATAAACCTGCAATGATCAAAAACATCCCCCAGTGAAATAATTTTGCAATAGAACCATATGAAGTATTCGTATTTTTAATGTCCATTTTACACCCTATTTTGTTTGCATGATAAAATTAATTTTTACGTCTAAATATATTTTTGATCGAACCCAAATTCATAAATATCCATACCGGTACAACAATAATTGCGCCAAGCAGAACATATTTTCCACCCCACTTTACAGCCGAAACCACATAATCAATAATCTTTCCCACTGTTTCTGGAATATTGTGAATAAGATCAATAGGACTAATACCGAGAAAATCAAGCAAAAGTCCTACAAGAAGAGAGGCCAAAAGAAGCTTCCAAATAAGATTTAAGGTTGACTTATTCATCTTTCATTTTCTCCGCCAGCTTGCGCCTGTGCTTTGAATATTTCTTCTTCCATATCATAACGCAATTGTTTCACCATAAGTTCTATGGCGATCTTTTGTTGTTTTGTTGTTTTATGTGTCGCAGATAGCAGAGCAAGCTTATTCATGGCATCTTGATAGTTAAGATCATTCGCCTCTTTAATGATTTCATCAATATAATCCTGCATTTCTGGCGTTGCATTCTGAAAGCTTTTTATCAAACGAACCGTTTCCCGTGTCCCCTCATAAACCTCTTCTTCATTCTTCCCGCAAGCAGACACCGCAAAGATTGTGATCATCACCAGAATATATTTGATAAATTCCCTAAACATTTACACCCATTCACAATATATCTATTTATAATTTTATATAGGGTAATCCTAATGGCATAAAAAAACAATCCCCGACAGCATATTGCCACCGAGGATGTTTTAAGAGGATGTTTTAAGAGGATATTTTAAGGAACTATATTCAGAAGATTAAATATGTTTACGGCTCTGAACGACGCGGTAACGATTTGAGACAAAGGCCGTATCCGATAATGCCGCATTGGCCGCAGGATTGCATCCCGTTGCATGAAAATCACTAAAGGCCGCTGTCTGATTCACATAAACACCACCCGTTAAGTTAAAAGACACCGCAACACCCGCACGGCAAGCAACACCCTCTGCCTGACCCAGAACATCTTCTGATGTGGAATAGATTCCAAAGCTTATAGCACCTTGTTTTTTCACACTGTCTTCAACTATCTTCAAGCTATCCTGCGTATTTTCTGTTGGTACAACAAAGGATATTGGGCCAAACAATTCACTGTTATGAGACGTTTTATCGACAGCCTTCAAAATCAGAGGCGTCTGAATTGTTGCCTTATCAAATCCTGCCATAGGAACCGCGCGAGACTGTAAAACCACATTATCCTGAGCGCCGTATTTTTTGATACGATTAAGCGTTGCCTCACTCTGGATAGCACCCAAAATTGCACAAGCTCGCCCCTCATCACTGTGCAGCTTATCTACAGCACCCGCAAGACCCGCTACAACCTCATCAAAGCTTTTATGACCTTCGTCGGTTTCAATACCTCCCTTTGGAATGAAAATATTTTGTGGTGTTGTACACATCTGTCCTGAATAAAGGCTAAGCGTAAAGGCAAGATTAGACGTCATAGCCCGAAAACTATCCGTGCTATCAATGATTACACAATTAACACCCGCCTTTTCCGTATAGACCAAGGCTTGACGTGCATTATTTTCCAGCCAGTCGCCAAAACTTGTGCTGCCTGTGAAATCAATCAATTTTACTTCGGGGCGCAGGGCGAGTATCTTGGTTAAGGGTTCATTGGCACTATCAGTCGCCAATGTGACGATGTTGGGATCAAAACCTTCTTCTTTTAAAACATCACGACAAATTTTCACGGAAATAGCCGCGGGTAAAATTGCCCCAGGATGAGGTTTCACAATAACCGCATTGCCTGTAACCAAACTTGCAAATAACCCAGGATAACTGTTCCATGTGGGGAAAGTAGAGCAGCCAATAACAAGACCAATACCACGAGGTACTATGCTGAAATGTTTTTCCATAACGATGGGGTCACGTTTGCCCTGTGGTTTTTCCCAACGGGCAACGGCTGGTGTACGTTTCATATCCTCATAAGCATAGACCACAGCCTCAAGACCTCGGTCCTGTGCATGGGGACCACCCGCCTGAAAGGCCATCATGAAAGCCTGACCAGTTGTGTGCATAACCGCATAACCAATTTCAAAGCTACGTTTATTGATGCGACTTAATATTTCAAGACAAATACCTGTGCGGGTTTCAACAGAAGTCTGTGCCCAATCCCCGCGAATTGATTCCACATGCATAATAAGCCCATCCACATCCACCTTGGGATAGGTAATTCCCAAATCAAAACCATAAGGTGATTTTTCGGAGCCAATCGCACCAATGGTTGCGGCTTGATCTATATCAAAGGCCTTGTTAAGATAAGACTTAAAGGCCGCCTCACCCTCTGCGCTCGCATTTTCACCATAAACATGTGGGCTTGGATTTTCGGGATATGCCGTCCAATATTCCCGTGTGCGGCTTGCACGTATTCCTTCTTCTAGAGTATTTTTATGACGTTCAAATAAAGAAGATTGTGACATATTTCATTGCTCCTGCTATAATTCTAGAGATATTTATGGATTAAAATCCAAAATATTATTACTATTATTTAACATATTTATTGACCAAACGATATTATTTTGTAATTAATAGACCGAACGGTTGGATAATTCAAGTTAAATAGATTAAATAATTATTTCTTTGGTGTGATATGATATATCCCAAACAATAAAGGTTGTGCACATGTCTTATAAAAATATTGAATTTAATATTACCGAAGGTTTAGCTATTTTAACCTTTAACCGTCCCAAAAGTTTAAACAGCTTCAACGGAGAAATGCATGAAGAAGTGCGTGATGCCATTACAAAAGTCGAAAATGACAAAAACATCAGATGTTTGCTGATTACGGGAAATGGTCGGGGTTTTTGTACGGGGCAAGACCTTAATGATCGGGCGACGAAACCAGGAACAGAACGTCGTGATCTAACAGAAACTCTTGAAAAAAACTATAACCCTTTGATTTTAAAACTGGCCAACTTACCAATACCAGTAGTCTGTGCCGTAAACGGCGTTGCCGCAGGTGCCGGAGCCAATATAGCCCTTGCCTGTGATATGGTTTTTGCGGCCAAATCCGCTAAATTTATTCAGATTTTCTGTAAAATTGGCCTTATTCCTGATTGTGGTGGCACCTATAACTTGCCAAGACTCGTGGGCACGGCACGGGCAATGGGGCTTACCCTCACGGGGGAGCCAATAATGGCCGAACAGGCCGAGGAATGGGGCATGATATGGAAAGCTGTGGATGATGAAGATCTGATGGACGTGGCTTTAAAACAGGCTCGTTATTTTACAACCCAGCCCACATTCGGATTATCACTCATTAAAAAAGCCATAAGGTGCAGTTCTAATAATGATCTTGAAACCCAATTATCGTTGGAAAAAGACTATCAAAAGCAGGCTGGCTTTTCAGATGATTACCAAGAAGGCGTCGCGGCCTTTCTAGAAAAACGCCAACCAACTTTCACTGGAAAATAAAATATGCCCTTATAACGCTCTTGTATATTGATATATTATGCGAGATTGATTAAACAATTTCATACTTAAAACAATAAAGGTATTTTACATGACTGCACTTTCTGTCTCGAACGCTGTCGCTGTTATTGGTGCTGGAACCATGGGGGCGGGTATCGTGCAGGTGGCCGCCACCGCAGGGCATTCGGTATATCTTTTTGACACCTCAGAGGCCGCCATAGACCGTGGCATCACCCAAATCGAAGAATTTTTAAAAAAATCCGTCGTCAAAGGTCGGCTCGAAGAATCACAATGCACCGCAATCTTGGCTCGCATTCATCGCTGTAATAAACTTGAGGATTTAGCCCCTGCAAAGCTTGTTATTGAAGCCATCGTGGAAAATATTGATGTGAAACGGTCTGTTTTTGGTGAATTGGAAAATATCCTGTCCGAAGACGCCATTCTGACCTCTAATACGTCATCCATTTCGATTACAGAAATCGCTGCACAATTAAAACGCCCAGAACGCATGGTGGGTATGCATTTTTTTAATCCAGCCCCTATCATGAAACTGGTCGAGGTCATTCATGGATTAGTCACCGACAGGCAGGTTGCCGATATTGTCTTTGATACCGCCGTAGCATGGGGAAAAAAGGCCGTTCACGCCAAATCCACACCAGGCTTTATCGTAAACCGTGTGGCTCGTCCCTTTTATTCGGAAGCTTTGCGTATTTTACAAGAGGGCGGCGCCGATATTCCCACAATAGATAGCTGTATCAAGGAATCTGGCGGATTTCGCATGGGACCTTTCGAGCTTATGGATTTAATTGGTAATGACATTAATTTTTCGGTGACAAAATCCGTCTATAATGCCTATTTTCAGGAACCTCGCTACCGCCCTTCCCTTATTCAGCAGGAACAAGTGGCGGCAGGCCGTTTTGGCCGAAAATCTGGTCAAGGATATTATGATTATCGTGCGGGCGCCATCAACCCTGAACCAAATACAGCAGATACGGTAAAAGCCCCTAAATCCATTACCCAAATAGGCGAGAACCCCCTTCTTCTGCCCTTAACAGAGCTTGCCAAAACGGCGGGCATTACCGTAAAGCTTGAAATCGTTGAGAACCTATCAGGTTTTAGGATTGATGATACGCTAATCTTGCTCACCGATGGTACGACGGCCTCGGAAATGACGGGTTTCTTGGGGAAACCAGTTATTGTTTTTGATTTGGCTCTTGATTACAGGGCAGCCTCCCGTATTGCCCTTGCTAAGGGTGATCAGGTATCAGACAAGAATCTTGAGATCGCTGTCGGATTTTTTCAGACCTTGGGTAAAAAAGTATCCGTCATTGATGACTGTCCAGCTCTTATTGTCATGCGTATTGTTTCTATGCTCGCCAATGAAGGCGGTGACGCCGTCTATCAGGGTGTTACAAGTCCAGAAGGCGTTGATATTGCCATGGTCAATGGCGTAAACTACCCCAAAGGCCCCATGGCTTGGGCAGAGGAAATTGGCCTTGAGCATATTGAAATGGTATTAAGTGCATTGGAAAGTTTTTATGGGGAAGACCGCTATCGCACCTCTCCCCTCATCAGAAGAGCCGTTACAGCGGGGAAGAGCATTATATGACCGAACCCACCCAAGAACAGGCCGATGAAATCGCCCGTAAGTTCAATGAACGGCGCACCCTTGATAAATATCTGAATATGGAATTTGTCACCATTGGCGTCGGTACGGCAACCATGAAAATGACCCTGACCCATGATATGGTCAATGTTTATGGCAGTGCCCATGGGGGAGCGATCTTTGCCCTTGCCGATGCGGTTTTTGCCTATGCCTGCAACAGTAAAAATTTTATCACGGTTGCCTCTGGCTGCTCTATCGAATATCTTGCCCCATCTTTTCCTGGTGATACATTAACCGCAACGGGGAAATTCCAAGGAGGACGCGGACGACAAGGTATTTACGATATTATGATAACAAATCAACATGATCATCTGATTGCCACTTTTCGCGGCAAATCCCATTCCACAAAAGATAAAGTTTTAGGAGATAATTCATGAGAGACGCTTTTATATGTGACGCCATTCGCACCCCCATTGGCCGTTACGGCGGAAGCTTGTCTTCTGTGCGGCCCGATGATTTAGGCGCTATTCCCCTCAAAGCTTTGATGATACGAAATCCACAAGTAGATTGGTCACTTGTTGACGATGTCATTATGGGCTGTGCCAATCAGGCGGGCGAAGATAATCGTGATGTGGCCCGTATGAGCGCCCTGCTTTCTGGTCTGCCAATCAATGTTTCAGGAACGACGGTAAATCGTCTTTGTGGGTCTGGTATGGACGCCACGGGCATTGCCGCACGTGCCATTAAATCAGGCGAAGCAGATCTCATGATAGCAGGTGGTGTTGAAAGCATGTCCCGTGCTCCTTTTGTGATGAGTAAGGCAACAGAGGCCTTTTCTCGCAATGCGGAAATATATGACACAACGATAGGCTGGCGTTTTGTCAACCGCCTGATGAAAAGCCAATATGGGATCGACAGCATGCCAGAAACGGCTGAAAATGTAGCGGAAGATTTTAATATTTCCCGTGCCGATCAGGATTTATTTGCTTTGCGCTCTCAACAAAAAACGGCCGCCGCACAAAAGGCAGGCCGCTTTGACGAAGAAATAACGCCCGTTACAATCCCCCAGAGAAAGGGCGATCCCATTATTGTCTCAAAAGATGAACATCCCCGTGCGAGCACTACATTAGAAGATTTAGCCAAACTCCGTGCGCCCTTCCGTGAGGGAGGATCAGTGACCGCTGGCAACGCATCAGGCGTTAATGACGGTGCCTGCGGCATCCTATTGGCCTCTGATACAGCGATCAAGCAACATAACCTCACACCAAAGGCGCGTGTGGTGGGCATGGCAACCGTTGGACTTGCTCCCCGTATTATGGGATTTGGTCCTGCCCCTGCTACTAAAAAGCTCCTTGCCCAAACGGGTCTGACCTTGGATCAAATGGACGTCATAGAACTCAATGAAGCCTTTGCCTCACAAGGGCTTGCTGTCATGCGGGACCTTGGCCTTGCCGATGATGCGGAACATGTAAATCCAAACGGGGGGGCTATTGCTCTTGGTCATCCCTTGGGCATGAGTGGCGCAAGACTTGTCACCACGGCCATGTATGAGCTTCACCGCAGAGGTGGTCGCTATGCGCTTTGCACCATGTGTATTGGCGTTGGCCAAGGAATCGCCATGATTATTGAGCGGGTCTAACAGTATTAATAGCGGGCTTTTGGAATATCATTCAAACTGATTACAATCTTGCCAATGGGGGCAAGAGCAAGGCCCGCTAGCTTCAAATGCTGAAAAGCAAACGGTAGACCAATGACCGTTAAAGACAAAGCAACTGCCCAGCATAAATGCCCTAAAACAAGCCAAATTCCGCCAAATAAAAACCAGATTATGTTACCGATCACACCAAGCGGGCCTGTCCCGATATCCTTTTCTCCAGAAACTATTTCCCGATTAACCACCTCATGACCAAAGGGCAGAAGGCTAAGACGAGCCATATTCATGGCGGCAACGAACCACGGCAGCCCTATAATTGTAATAGCCATAACAAAGGCCACAAGTACCCACGCCGCCGCCATAAAAACACCGCCGCATAATAACCACAAAATATTTAAAATCAGCGCCATTTCAAGACCTCAATGTTATATATTGGATAAACGCTTGCCATCTAACGTCGCAAAGCCATTCAGAAAAATTTCAACCGCAAGATCAGCAAACTGTTCCTCATTGATCGGACCGTCTTTCTGGAACCAGATATAAGTCCAATTAATCATACCAAGAAAGGCCATCGTAATGGGTTTTTTATAGTCTTTCGATTGGTCTATGGCAGGATTTAGTTCAAGAACAAGACGAGCCACACAATTGACGACTTGATCTTGCAGTCTTAAAATATCATCCCGCATAGAGTCTGGTAAACAGCCCCTATCATTCAGAAGAATGACATGTTTTGATCCTGCATTGACATAAATTTTCATAAAATTACGGGCAAGCAACCGAAATTTTTGTTCAGGGCTGCCCTTATGAGCCAAGGCTTCCTCGGCCATGGCAACAAGCTCTGATACATGGCGCCGCATAATGTCATATAAAATCGCCTCCTTTGACGGATAATAATGGTATAGCCATGATTTTGAGGCATTGCACGCCGTTGCCAACTCCGAGATTGATGACCTTGCATATCCTCGCTCTGCAAATAACTCTGCGGCCTTATCGAGGATATTAAGGCGTCGTTCATCGTAATCTTCTGCTTGTTTTCTTGCCATATTTAAACAAATTCTTTTTTATGGATTAAATGATAGGCACATCTTATATATAAAAATCAAAAAGGTCAAAACATTGACCAACCATTCGGACTATTTGACAAATTTACATGAACAAGGAAAATATTATGACAATAGGTGTTGGCGGATCAAATGCAGAAACAGAGTTAAGCAAACTGTCAAACATGGCCGCTGATCTTATGCCTATTGGAAATGCTGAAAGGGCTGAGCGCATAAAAAAAGCTCAGAAATTAATGGAAGAAAAAGGCATTGCTATTCTCTATATCCATGCGGGAACTAATCTCACTTATTTTACAGGAACCCAGTGGCGCGCTAGCGAACGTATGGTGGGCGCCATAATTCCCGTAAAAGGTGATATAGAGTATATTTCCCCCGTATTTGAAATAGGCACGCTTAAGCAGTATATGAAAATTTCTGGCAAAGTCCATGGATGGCAGGAACATGAGCAGCCCTATGATCTTTTCAAAAAAATAATTGAACCTCATGTTCCTACAGGGGGAAAAATAGCCCTTGATGAGGCATGTCCCTTTTTTATAAGCAATGGCATCGCACTTGCCGCACCAGAATTTAGCTATATTAATGGCGCCTGTATCACCGCTGCTTGCCGTCAAATAAAATCCAAAAATGAAATTGCCCTTATGCAACGGGTCAAAGATATGACATTAGAAGTCCACAAGGCTGCGGCACGGATACTGCGTTCTGGCATCACAAGCGAAGAAGTTGAAAATTTCATCCATCAGGCCCATAAAAAAGTTGGCGCCCCTGCTGGATCATATTTTGTGATTGTTCTTTTTGGTGCGGATACGGCCTACCCTCACGGCGTAAGCGCACCAAAAACATTGGAAGAAAATGACATGGTACTCATTGATACGGGCTGTGAATATTATGGCTATGTTTCAGACATTACCCGCAGCTATGTTTATGGTAAGGCCAATGCAAGTCAGCGGCAAATCTGGGCCATAGAAAAGGAAGCCCAAGCCCAAGCCTTTAATAAGGCTCAAATTGGGACAAGATGCGGCGATGTTGATCTTGCCGCAAGAGCATGTCTCGAAACATATCAACTAGGCCCTGATTATAAATTGCCGGGTCTTCCCCATAGAACAGGACATGGAATAGGCATGGATATTCACGAATGGCCTTACCTTAATTCTGGTGATAATACGATCCTTGCCGCAGGCATGTGTTTTTCCAATGAACCCATGATCTGTGTGCCTGGTGAATTTGGTATCAGGTTGGAGGATCATTTCTATATGACTGAAAGTGGCCCAAAATGGTTTACAAACCCAAGCCACAGCATAGACGACCCTTTTGGTTATGAGGCATGAGGTAAAAAATTAGAATTTTCAGGGTGTTTTATGCGTTCTTAGCCCGATTTTATCAGCATGTTCCTTTAGTTTTATATTATCACCCACCAATAGTCTTAATCCATAAAAAGGCCGATTGACCCAAACGACTTCTGCTGCATAATCACTTAATTCCTGCACATCCAGTATAAAGTGATGTTTATAGTCCAAATCAATATCAAGTTTCATCAAGGCACCCCCTGTTGAAACATTGGCAACCTCACAGGGATATTCCTTTCCATCAATGATTGCGATTGCATCCCACAAGACATCCAATCGGTCATCAACTCTTTTTTGACCTTCTTCTGCTTTTGTAAACATCAATATTCCCAGCCTAAATTATAATTATCTCCCGCTATTCTAAGGGATAAACATTACCAAAAGTATAACTATTTTCTTCCTAAAAAATTTTATATTTTTATTTTCTTAAGCCATCTGTAACAAGCAATAGAACCTGCCCCACAAGATCTTCGTGGTTCAATTCTCCCTCATTTCGGTACCATGCTGAAATACCATTCAGCGCATCAAATAATAATATGGCGATGATGGTTGAATTGCAGGATTTTATAGAGCCATCCTTGACACCTTGACGTATGATTTCTCTCACCCGATGCTCTATGCCACGGTGCATATTAAGGCTTGCTTCACGAGCATCGCTATTTTCTCGTTGCCCACGGTGGCGAATATGGCAACGAATGATATCATCAGTGACAATTTCCACATATCCTACAATGAATTTTTTTAGCTGCAAAAAGCCATTTTCATCTGTTGCCGTTACCTCATCCAATAGACCATTGATGCGCTTAGACGCCACATCTTCGCATTTAATCAAAATATCTTCTTTATTTTTGACATAATAATATAAGGTTGGTTTTGTGACATTATGCAATTTTGCTATATCATCAAGAGATGTTTTATAATAACCATTTTCCATGAACGCTTTCGCCGCATGCCGCAGAATAGCATCCAGTTTTGTCTGTCTTTTTGCTTTACGATTAAGCGCCGGCTTCGATAATTCTATTTTTTTGTTCATATTCCTATCTTGCCATTTTTGTTTATCATCCCTATATTGTTACCCATGAGTAACTTAAACTCAACATATTTTTAGGAGAATATCAAAATGACCCACACTAATTCCTCAGATCCCATTGTCATTGTTGGCATGTCTAGAACAGCTATGGGCGGATTTCAAGGTGATTTTACGACTAAGACAGCCTCAGAGCTTGGTGCGGTGGCGGTTCGTGGGGCGTTTGATCATTCTGGTCTAAAACCTGACGACATTGACGAGGCCTATATGGGGTGTGTGCTACCCGCAGGACAGGGACAGGCACCCGCTCGCCAAGCCATATTAGGCGCGAACCTTCCACAGCATGTGGGCTGCACAACTGTTAATAAAATGTGCGGTTCTGGCATGCAGGCGGCTATGATGGCGCATGATTCTATTCTTGCGGGGTCTGCTGATATCATGATAGCGGGTGGCATGGAAAGCATGACAAATGCACCTTACCTTCTGTCTAAAATGCGGGGCGGAGCAAGACTTGGTCATAGTGACGTGAAAGACAGCATGTTTCTTGACGGACTTGAAGATGCCTATGACAAGGGGAAGCTCATGGGGGTTTTTGCAGAAAAGACTGCCCAGCATTACGGTTTTACCCGTGAGGAACAGGATAAATTCGCCGTATCATCATTGAACCGCGCCAATGCGGCCATTGAAAAAGGTTATTTTAAAGGCGAGATTTCTCCCGTAACGATTACCAGCCGAAAAGGCGACAGGATCATCGACACAGACGAGCAACCGGGGAAAGCGCAAGCTGAAAAAATTCCAACCCTGAGGCCTGCATTTGCAAAGGATGGTACCGTCACGGCGGCAAATTCCAGTTCCATCTCAGATGGGGCAGCGGCTCTCATTTTAATGAAACAATCCGAAGCCAAAAAACGTAATCTTACCCCAATCGCCAAAATTATCGGCCACAGCACTCATGCCAACGCACCAGAATGGTTTTCCACCGCCCCCATTGATGCCATTAAAAAACTCTATAAGAAAGTCGGCTGGACGGATAAAGACGTTGATCTTTATGAAATTAACGAAGCCTTTGCCGTGGTCACGATGGCGGCTATGCGGGATCTTAAACTTGACCATAACAAGGTCAATATTCACGGCGGTGCCTGTGCCTTGGGTCATCCCATTGGTGCATCGGGGGCGCGTATTATTGTGACATTAATTGCTGCCCTAAAAACCCATGGTAAAAAACGCGGTATAGCCTCCCTTTGTATTGGTGGCGGTGAGGCAACGGCTATGGCTGTGGAGATTATATAGGATGATTTTATCCGAAGAGCAGGAAATGATACGGGATATGGCCCGTACATTCGCCCAAAATGAATTGACTCCCCATGCGGCAGACTGGGACAAGACGGGTAATCTTCCCATGAATATACTCCATCAAATGGGGGAACTTGGTCTTATGGGCATGACCATACCCGAACAATGGGGCGGCGCGGAAACGGATTATGTTTCTTATGCCTTGGCCCTCATGGAAATTGCTGGTGGTGACGGCGGCGTGAGCACCATCATGAGTGTCAATAACGCCCCCGTTTGTGCGGCTATCCTAAAGGAAGGCAGTGATGCTCAAAAAGAAGAATATTTAAAACCCCTTGCCCAAGGAAAAATCATTGGTGCCTTTTGCTTAACAGAACCACAAGCAGGTTCCGATGCGAGCATGCTCAAAACCCGTGCCAAGAAAACAGAGGGCGGTTGGCTCATTAATGGCACCAAGCAATTTATCACATCGGGAAAAATTGGCGGTGCGGCGGTACTTTTCGCTGTAACGGATCCAGAGCGAGGCAAAAAGGGTATTTCAGCCTTTCTTATCCCTACTGATCTCAAAGGATATACGGTTGCCAGTATAGAAGAAAAATTAGGCCAGAAATCATCGGATACCTGCACCCTTATTTTTGAGGATATGTTCGTGAGCGAAGATATGCTGCTCGGGACTGAAAACAATGGGTACCGTGTGGCCTTAGCCAATTTGGAAACAGGCCGCATCGGCATTGCCGCCCAAAGTGTGGGCATGGCGCGTGCCGCCCTTGATCACGCCATACATTATGCCAATGAACGGCAATCTTTTGGCAAAAGCATCATCCAGCATCAGGCGGTTGGTTTTAGACTTGCGGACATGGCAACGAAACTTGAAGCAGCACGGCTTATGGTGCTAAGTGCTGCCGCCCTTAAAGATAAAGGCGTTCCTTGCTTGACCGAGGCCTGTATGGCAAAGCTCTTTGCCTCTGAAATTGCTGAAGAGGTCTGTTCGGCGGCCGTACAAACGCTCGGCGGTTATGGTTATTTAAAAGATTTCCCCTTGGAACGCATTTATAGAGACGTGCGTGTTTGTCAAATCTATGAGGGAACATCGGACATTCAACGCATGATCATCAATCGGTCAATGATTAATCCATCCTGAAATATCTTTTTATTGTAATAACTATTGAATTTGTTACCGAAATGTCCATTCTATAAGATATATAGACAATATAAATAGGGCAGAACCTGTTGCCAACCAAAATTAACACAACAGAACAATTAGAGCGCATCGTAAAGAGCGATACCTTTCATAATAAGATCCGTATTCAACGGTTTCTTAAATATGTGGTTGAAGAATATCTTGCGGGTCGGGCTGAATTAATTAAGGGCTATTCCCTTGGGATCGAAGTTTTTGACAAGCTTGAAACTTTTGACCCGCAGGCGGATGCCATTGTTCGGGTGGAAGCAGGTCGATTACGACGGCTTCTTGAACATTATTATATGGAAGAAGGTCAAGAAGATAAGGTCAGAATCACCTTACCAAAGGGATCTTATGTTCCAAAAATTGAGATTATAAAAAACACATCCCCAGCCACAAAAAAAGACCCCGTTTTTTCTGCTGCAGCCGCCCCTCCTACGGGGCCTGCCATTGCGGTGTTGCCCTTTGATAATTTAAGCGGTGAAACATCAAATGAACTTTTCTGTGACGGCATCACCGAAGAAATCATAAATCACCTTTCCTTAAGTCCTTCTCTTTACGTCATATCAAGACGAACGACATCACGCTATAAGGGCAGAGCCATTGATATCAAACAATTAAGCGAAGAGCTAGAAGCTCACTATATCCTTGAAGGCAGTATTCGCCTTGCTGGTGAGCATTTACGGGTCTCGGCCCAACTGCTTAATGCAACGAATGGCGCCGTCATATGGTCAGAAAATTATGACCGAAAACTCAATCCTGAAAATCTTATTGACGTTCAGGATGAAATTGCAACCCATGTAGCCGCAACAATCGGCGACACCTACGGCGCCGTCATGCGCACAAGTGCCATTGACATGAAGCGCAGCAGCACAGAATATATGGAAGCCTATGAAAGCATGTTGCTGCTCCATGACTATCTGTTCAAGCTTTCTCCTGAATCACATTTAAAGGCAAGGGAAAGTCTTGAAAAGGCCGTTAAAATTGATCCAAACTATCCCGATGCTTGGGCGGGTCTTGCCTTTCTCACTCTTGATGAATATCGCTTTAATTTTAATGTTCGGGCAAATGATCCCCTTAAACTGGCCTTAGAATATACGGAAAAATCCATCGGCCTTAGCTCGAAATATTCTATTGCTTGGTATGCAATGACCATCATCAATTTTCATCGGGGTGATATTGAAAGATTTGAAGATAATATTAAACTTGGCCTCAGCATCGCCCCCAACAGCCCCGCCATTCTCGCCGACAGTGGGGTTTATCTTTGTCTTTTGGGCAAACTGGATGAGGGGTTATCGCTGGTGAAAAAGGCGATGGAATTAAATCCCCAACATCCGAGTTGGTGCCGATTTGCCCTGTGTCACGATTATTACATTCGGGGACAATATAAAAAGGCCATTGAACAGGTGCGCATTATCGAAACGCCAAATTGGTTCTGGCCCCATGCCTTGCAAGCCATTATTTATGCCAAACTCGGCCAAAAACAAAATATGATAGAGTCTCGGGAAAATGTCCTAAGACTCTATCCTGATTTTCCCAAAAATGCAGAAAAAGAATGCCGCAAATGGTTTAGGCGGGAAGAAGATCTGATGAAATATATTGATGGCCTGCAAGAGGCCAATCTTGTTGAGTGAAGGCAAAAACTTGCCTTAGAATCACTGTATTGATTGTTTATTTCCTCAGTGAAATATCTGTCAAAAGCTCATCAAGGAATAAGGAAAGCAATTCATGACAGCTGCCGACGTTGGCTTTGCGGTAAATCGCGTTGGTCTGTGCCTTTATGGTGCCTTCCTTGGACTGTCTTATGTCCGCTATTTCTGAAAAACTCATACCCTTTATCAGATAAATAGCCACATCTCTCTCGGCGGGCGTTAATGTCCATTCATCAAACAAGGTTTCAATCACAAGGGCAAACTGACCTGACGCTACCCTCATTTGATCGTTCATTTTATGATGCCGTTTAAAAAAGATATTAAGCTCCCGAATGTGGAAAATGAACGCCCCAAGGGATAGAACCACCACAAAACTTTCAATAATAAGATGAGCCTTTTCATTAGGGAAATCATGTCCAAAAAACACATCCCCAAAAACATCCAATGCAAAAAATACCATACAAACCGTGGACAAAATCATCCCAATCCATAATATGGTTATTCTTTTGGAATAATCATGGGATAGTTTAATTTGCAACAAATTTGAAAATTTAATCATTTTATCCAACTTTTTCAAGGAATTCTCTTTATGCCAGTAACCACCGCAGAAATCAAATTTACCCCAGACCGAAAGGATTCAAAAATAACCCCTGCAATATGTATCGCCACACTAAACAAAAGATAATTGGCAAAAAATTCATGGACCTCCTCTACCCACTCGACACCCCAAAAGCGATCTGTAATAGCCAAATATCCCGTCAGGCTGACAAGAATCAAGGTAAGATACAGATTAAATATCATGACCGCCCCAATGGGATTATGACCAAGATACTGAGGCCTGCTGTCTGCGTCCCTATTTTTAATATATTTTCTTATTTTATGGGGGCTTGGAAAAAAATCTTTAAATCTGGCATATTTTGATCCAACAAATCCCCAAATAAACCGAAGGCATAATAAACCTATTAAAATATAGCCCAAAAATTCATGAATTGAACCCTCATCAAAGAGGGCAAAATTAATCAAAACAATAGCCACCACCGACCAATGGAAAAGGCGTATAAATAGATCCCACACTTTAATGTCTTGCATTTCATCTCTCCTGCTTGAAATATTCATACGCCTGATAAAGATTATTTTTCTTTAGTTTTCACAAAATCACCTGTTTTGGGATTGATATATATTTCAATTTTTTTGCCATCTTTTAGGGCATATGCCTCATAACAGCCATCTTCTTCCTCTATCTTTCTGACGGTATAGCCATTCGCTGTTAGGGATTGCGTGATAGCCTCTTTTGTCATCCAGTCAGACTTTGGACCCGCATCGCATTTGTTATCTGATGCATATACTGTCAATGACAAGGAATTTGCTATAAGTAAGGCGGTAATGCTTTTTAATTTGATATTCATTTAAGAACCTCTCTGCTTATTAAAATAATTGATCTAAGGTAACTTAAAAATATCAATTCTAGTCAAGCATAGCTATAAACGACAGGTATAAACCAAATATATATACTGAAAGTTTATTAAAATATATTAATTCCTCCCTGCCGGAATATTGCCTTATAGGGATGATATATGATAATTTAAAAGCTTGTTATGGGATGAAATAGAAATGACCAAAAAAGCGCTTCTGATTACAGGCCAAGAATCCGAAACCATTAGTATTTTGGCAAAGAACCTTATTCCTGTAGCAGGCATGAGCATTTTTGCCCGACAGATGAAACAAATGAAGGCCATTGGCGTTGATGAAATGCATGTGGTCACCGATTGGTTTGTCCCGGACTTTGAAAAAGAAATTAAGAACTGCTCATCAAGACCCGCAAATATTTTCATCCACAGCACCAAAGATGCCCCCTTAAAACTTTTGGAACATAATAACGAGGGTAATCAGTGGCTTTTGATCGAAGAAGGCGTCATCCTTGACGAACGCATTATTCGGCTCATAGATCACCATTCTTCTCCAACAGTACTAAGCTTCATTGGCCATAATGATTTTTTAGAAGAACGCACCGCCAAGGCCATTGTTTTACACCTTGAAACACAACAGGGGTTTTTCGGATCAATCGCAAAATTATCAAGCCAGACGTTGGCGGCTAATGTGCGTAAACTCAATAGCTTGGAGGGATTGCCCCATGCCTTGCATGCCATCTCACGGGCAAATGATTGTATCATTGTAAATGTGACCGAAATCCCGCTTTATGTCCCAGAAAACAGACGCAATGTGGACTTGGTTTGGCTGCCCATAACCCGCCGTGATGAAGGTGACAAGGGTACCAAGATTTTATTGAGCCATGCCCATAAAGATATTTTAGATTGGCCCGCAAAATATATCCACAGCCCTCTTGAAGATTTTATTATCAAATATCTTTGCAAATTTCCGATTATCCCCCCTTACATCATAATAGCCAATGGCATATTAAGTCTTTTAATCATCTATCTATTTTGGAATGGATTTATGATACCCGCCTTGGTTGGTGCCTATCTTGCACTCATATTGTCTGGTGTTGAGACCAAATTGGCTTATCTTAAAATGTTTCAATCAAAAACAGAGCAATTAAAACCACTCATAGACAAAACTCTTGAATATTGTTGGTATATTGCCATTGCAGCCTATTTGTCTAATCTCTACGGGCTACTCCCCCTGATCATAGCAACAACTCTGATATTATTTAACCTTGCTGATATCATTCAAAGTGAATTTTTCCGCCGCATGACAAACACCGAAATATGCAATACAGACCCTTTTGATCGAAAATTCGAAATTATTGCAGGCGGACGTAACACATATATGTGGAGTCTCTTGCCCTTTGCTCTTTATAATCAATGGGTTGTTGGTTTATTATTTATAGGGATATATGGAATAATAACTTTCTTTGTACATCAGATAAGAGTTGTGTATCATCTCAAAAACATCATGATAGAGAATAGCGAACTATTCGCCAAGAATTTCAAAAAAACAAAAATATTATAGAAATTAAGACAACATGCCAAATTCCATAAAGCGTACAAATGAAATTGAAGAATTCACTAATCTTCACTTTATTCACCCCATTAGTGGCTGGCTTGTTCCAAAGTTCGCAAAACTTAATATCACACCAAATATGGTATCCCTAACAGGTATGACGTTCGGTATCCTTGGTGGCGTTGCCTATAATCATTATCAAATGCCCTATATGGCTCTTGCGGGTTTCCTCTGTATGGTTTTGTGGCATATTATGGATGGGGCAGATGGTCAGTTGGCTCGCCTAACCAAAAGCTATTCCGAAGTTGGCATGATCCTTGACGGAATATGCGATTACGTAACCTTCATAAGTGTTTATGTTGGCATTGGCCTTGCTCTTTCTGCCCAAGGCGATACCAATATCTGGTATCTGGTCTTTGGTGCGGGTGCCTTACATGCCATTCAATCTGGTGCCTATGAAATGCAACGGGGGGAATATGATTATTGGGGATATGACAAAAAATCTTCAGCCCTACCTGAAATCAAGGAGATGATTGAAAATCTCAAGGATAAGAATTGGCTATCCTTTATGATGAGCCAACTCCATATCGGCTATGTCCGTATGCAGCGTCGATTTTCTGGCATCAACACAGATTTCAGACAATCTCTCAAAGAAAGCCTCAAAAACAACCCCCAAAAAGATGCTGACATCAGATCGCTTTACCGAGAAATTTATGCGCCTTGCGTCAAGGGATGGTCAATGATGTGCGCCAATTATCGTACGATCGCCATATTCATTGCCTGTGTTATAGGACAACCAAGCTTATTTTTCTGGTTTGTGATTGTCATATTGACCCCTGCTCTGATATTCTTAGTACAAAGACAACGTCTGTTAAACCAACTGTTTTTATTGCGGCTTAAAGAAATACTGTCATGACCGTCATAAACAGTTCACACGAAAAAGAAGAACCCATGACTGATCAGAAAAACGACCTTCTCGCCTCATACAGAAATAGTATCGATAATATTGATGCGGCCCTTATCCACATGCTGGCTGAGCGTTTTAAGATTACCAAAGCCGTTGGAAAATTAAAGGCAAAATACGGTCTGCCCCCCGCCGATAAGAGGCGGGAACAAAACCAAATTAAACGTCTACGTAGCTTGTCTGAGAAGGCAAAATTAGACCCTGATTTTTCTGAGAAATTTCTTAACTTCATTATTACAGAGGTTATTCGCCATCACGAAAAATGTCGAGATAATGAAACATCGTAATCTTTCGGCCTTTGCGCCCCCCTTGACTTGCCACAACAAAAAAATTGATTCCATTATTGCCCACGGGATTTGAACAGAGGTCATTTGGTTGCAACGACCTCCCAATCTTCAATTTCACCAGCAATCATGTAAAAGAGGGGATGCAACTTAACATCAGCTATATTTTCCAATCGAGCATAATTATCTGGCGCACGAATGGCTAGTTTCTGCATCAAATGCTGCCATTCATAAGTAATTTGCCCATCGGTCACAGAAATTAATGACAAGGATTTGTCACAGGGTAAAATTATTTTTGATCGATCAAATCTATAATGACGACGATCGGCCTCATCACAAACAGAATGCAGATAATAACAAATATATGCTAATGGTAACGTTTGTTTTTTAAATCTTAAAAGTTGCGGATGATTTTTATAACCCTTTGTTTTACCTTGGAGAACCTTTTGTGCTAGTAATGTTTCTCTCCAAAGTGCGACAAGTCCTTTACTATCCATATAGTCTAAATTTAAAGACCAAATTCTCACGCCTAGAAGTCCTGATAAATTAATTCTTCAACAGGAAAGCCCAAAACTTTCGCTTTCTCAACAAGAGATTCTAGGATTTCTGCGGGTAATGGTTTATTACGGCTTAATATCCATAGATATTTACGACTTTCCTCGCCAATCATCACATATTGATAATCTTCGTCTAGAGCAATTATCCAATAATTTCCCGCAAGAAACGGTAACTTGATGGCACTTAGCGGGAATTGCACCTTAAGTTTCGACTGGCTTTTCTTGTCGACAACCCATGCTCTTCCCTTGGCTTCTTTCATCTTGCCCTGTTCTGATCCTATCCAACATTGGTTAATAACGTCTATATCACCGTCATCACGAATAATGTATGTCGCCTTGCTATTCACACAACCTTTTTGGAACCAATGGTCTATACGGGCAATTTCAAACCATTCCCCCGTATATTTTTTTAAATCAACATACGGCACCGTTTCCAATTCTGAAAAATTCGAAGAGCCAGAAGAGCAAGCTGCAAGGCCTATTACACTAAAAATAAGTCCTATAATCTTCATTGATATTTGCTTTCAATCATTAATCTTATTTCTCTATATCTTTGATCTACTCATCAAAAAATTATGACACATCTCAGATATGAAACCAAGGCAATGTTACGACTAAACAGTTTGCCGTTCAAAAAAAAATCATTGTTCCTGTTCAACCAGACAATTAATCTAGCCGTATGAGCAATTCAATCAAGGTTTCAACTTACAAAAAATCTAATTTTCCAAGCCCATTTCCATTTTTTAAGGTGCTTTTCTCGGATGATAGCCCCCTCAATTTCCTCATGTTTTTCATAATAAACAAGGTGATGAACCGCATATTTCTCCGAAAAACCTTCGACGAGATTATTTTTATGTTCATACACCCGCCGAACAAGGTCGCTTGTCACTCCAATATAAAGCGTGCCGTTGCGTTTGCTGGCTAAGATATGAACATAAGCCCGCAGTTCATTTCTTTGATCTCACTGGATTTTCGCCCCTATTCGCCGCTCCGACCCTCTTCTCTGTCACTCCTACGCAAGAGTAACGAAGATGGGGCAGGAATAATGATTGTGGGGATTGCAAACCCCTACCCCCGCTCTCCCAATACCTCAAGCACCTTAGCAGCGGCGATGGGGATGTTGGTGCCAGGGCCAAAGATTGCCGCAACACCCGCATCATAAAGAAAATCATAATCCTGCGCGGGAATAACGCCACCACACACCACAATAATATCATCCGCATTTTGTTTTTTCAGTTCGGCAATTAATTGCGGGATCAGCGTCTTATGACCGGCGGCCAAGGACGATACCCCGATGATATGAACGTCATTTTCAATGGCTTCACGGGCAACCTCTGCGGGCGTTTGGAAAAGCGGCCCCACATCAACGTCAAAGCCAATATCAGCGAAGGCCGTAGCGATAACCTTTGCCCCCCGATCATGGCCATCTTGCCCCATTTTCACCACAAGCATTCTCGGGCGACGACCTTCTTTTTGGGTAAATTTTTCGATATCTTCTTGAATTTTCTCAAACCCCTTATCACCGCGGTAAGCCGCACCATAAACACCAGAAATGGATTTCACCTCGGCCCGATGGCGGTTAAAAACTTTTTCCATAGCGTCCGATATTTCACCAAGGGACGCGCGCGCGCGCGCCGCCTCAACAGCATATTCCAACAGATTATCGCTGCCCTTTGCCGCCTCTGTCAAGGCCGTAAGTGCGGCCTGACATTTGGTTTCGTCCCGTGTGGCTTTCATTTTGGTGAGACGGGCGATTTGGGCAACACGCACCGCATCATTATCCACGTTCAAAATGTCAATGGCATCTTCCTTGTCAAGGCGGTATTTATTCACCCCCACAACCACCTCTTCGCCTCGGTCAATGCGGGCCTGTCTTTTGGCAGCGGCCTCCTCGATCTTAAGCTTTGGCATGCCGCTTTCCACGGCCCGTGTCATGCCGCCCATTTCTTCGATTTCTGTGATGATTTTCCATGCTTCCTGCACAAGCGCATTGGTCAAGTCTTCGATATAATAAGAACCACCAAGGGGATCAACCACATTACACATGCCCGTTTCTTCTTGCAGCACGATTTGGGTATTTCTCGCAATGCGGGCGGAAAAGTCGGTGGGTAAAGCTATGGCCTCGTCAAGGGCATTGGTGTGCAAGGATTGGGTGCCACCAAGCATGGCCGCCATGGCCTCGACCGTGGTGCGGATCACATTATTATAGGGGTCTTTTTCCGTCAAGGACACCCCTGATGTCTGACAATGGGTACGCAGCATCATGCTTTTGGGGTCTTTTGCGCCAAAATTTTCCATAATTTGCGCCCAGATAGTGCGGGCTGCTCTGAGTTTTGCAACCTCCATAAAGAAATTCATGCCAATGGCAAAGAAAAAGCTGAGCCTTGGGGCAAAAACATCAATATCCATCCCCTTTTTCATGGCGGTGCGCACATATTCCATGCCGTCCGCAAGCGTAAAGGCAAGCTCCTGCAACTGGGTAGCACCCGCTTCCTGCATATGATAGCCCGATATGGAAATGCTGTTGAATTTTGGCATTTCTTTTGAGGTATATTCGATAATATCACCAATAATACGCATACTGGGTTCTGGGGGATAGATATAGGTATTGCGTACCATGAATTCTTTGAGAATATCATTCTGAATTGTACCGCTTAACTTATCCCGACCGACGCCCTGTTCCTCAGCCGCCACAATATAAAAGGCAAGACAAGGGATAACGGCGCCGTTCATGGTCATGGAAACCGACATCTGATCCAAGGGAATTTGATCAAACAGAATTTTCATGTCTTCAACGCTGTCGATGGCAACACCCGCCTTACCCACATCGCCCACCACACGGGGATGATCGCTGTCATAACCACGGTGGGTGGCAAGGTCAAAGGCCACGCTCAAACCCTTTTGCCCACCTGCCAAATTACGGCGATAAAAGGCGTTGGATTCCTCGGCCGTAGAAAAACCCGCATATTGGCGAACCGTCCATGGACGACCCACATACATGCTGCCCTTAACACCACGGGTAAAGGGGAAAAAGCCTGGTAAATTATCAATATGGGGAATATCACGGACATCATCGGCCGTATAAAGCGGTTTGACATCAATGCCTTCTGGGGTGTGCCAAATAAGATCATCAAGCGGTTTTCCACGTAATTCCTTTGAAACTAAATTCTGCCAGTCCGTGATTGTTTTGCGTCTATTGTCGGTCATAAAAAATTTGCAATCTCTCTGTCAATACAACTATGTTGCGGCGCAGTATGCCAAAATGTTACTGATGAGTAAAGTTTTTTTTAAGCCCCCCCATATATGGACAAATAAATATTTCCATCTTGTTCCTAAGCCCAGACATCTATAGTCTATTGTAAAGCATTATGGGAGGAATACATCATGAAAAAAATCATTATGACAGCAGCCTTGATCGTTGCCTTGTCTTGTGCCGCATGGGCAGAAAAGGCGTCCCAAGTTTTTCAGAAAATTCTCGATGATCATTGGGCCTTCAGCCTTGAGAAAAATCCGACCTTTGCCTCTGATCTTGGGATAAGAGCTTATGATGGAAAACTTTCCCATAACAGGAAAGAGGATCGCTTGAGGCAAAAAACCTATAATGAAGACATTCTCAAACGATTGAATCACGTCAAGGTTCAAGAATTGGACAAAACCGCTTTATTAAATTTTAAAATATTCAAAAGACAACGCCTGATAGAACAGGAAAGCTATAACTATCTTGGATATTTATTTGCTCTTACAAACCGTGAAGGCTGGCACATGTCCTTTGCCCAAGAACCCGCCAATATGTCCTTTCAAGAAGAAGCGGATTATGAAAATTATTTAGGGAGACTGGCCGATTACCCTCGCTATAATGCAGAATATATTGCCATACTCGATGAGGCTATCGGACAAGGATACACCCATTATTGCACCGCTATGAAGGATTATGAGACCTCGATTTCCAGTCATATTGTGGATGATGTGACGAAAAGCGCCTTTTATGAACCCTTTACCATCTTTCCCGCAAAAATATCAGATGAAAAAAAACAAGATTTAACGAAACGGGGCATTGCCCTGATCATGAATAAAGTCATCCCCGCCTATGAGACATTTTATAAATTCTATAGGGAAAAATATTCCCCGAATTGCCGAAATACGGTTGGTATTTCTGGTCTTAAAGATGGTGATCGCTATTATGCCTATCTGATCCGCCATTTCACCACAACCGATATGACGCCTGATGACATACACCAAATCGGCCTGAGCGAGGTAACAAGGCTCAGAACAGAAATGGATAAGATCATCACAAAGGTTGGCTTTACAGGAACATTCAAAGATTTCATAACCTTCCTGCGCAATGATCCCCGTTTCTATACCGACGATCCAGAAGTTTTGCTGGCAAAGACCGCATTAATTGCCAAACGCATGGATGGTCAATTGCCTAACTTATTTAACTTTCTGCCGCGCAATCCTTATGGAATAAAAGAAATTCCTTCCGATATTGCAGAAAAAACGACAACAGCCTATTACATGCCCTCTCAAGGAGAAGGCAGGACGGCTGGGAATTATTACGTCAATACATCCTTGCGGAAAAGCAGACCCTTCTATGATATGGAAGCCCTCACCTTTCATGAGGCAGTTCCCGGCCATCATCTGCAAATCGCCATCCAAAAAGAGCTGGATATTCCGCTTTTTCGTAAATTTGGAGATTTTACCGCCTTTGTGGAAGGCTGGGCACTTTATGCAGAAAGGCTTGGGCTTGAGGTTGGCTTTTACAAAGATCCTTACAGTGATTTTGGCAGATTAGCCTATGAAATGTGGCGCGCTTGTCGCCTTGTTGTTGATACGGGTATGCACAGCAAAGGATGGTCTCGCCAAAAAGCCATAGATTTCATGGCCGATAACACCTCATTAAGTATCCATAATATCACAACAGAAGTTGATCGCTATATCACTTGGCCCGGACAGGCACTCGCCTATAAAATTGGTGAATTGCGTATTACCGCCTTGCGCCGCAAGGCCGAACAAGAGCTTGGCGAAAAATTTGACTTGCGCACTTTTCATGATGCGGTTCTTGGTCAAGGCGCCCTACCCATCGCCATTTTGGAAGAAATCATCAACGAATGGATTAAAACTCAAAAATAATTACGCTCAAAATGAGAGCCATCACCTGATATAATAATTAATAAAATCCAGATTCATGGAACATTTTTCTCCAGATTGCAGATTAACGGGGCCAATATCGCTTTGGCGTTCGGGATGCTCATGACCGCAGAAATCCTCTCCCAAATTTCGAGCCGAGACACCCTGCATTTTTAAATCTTCACTGTGACGAGGTTCAAAATTTCCCAAGGCTGGATTTTGATATATTTCCTCAGTGATACTATCCAATTTTATCGCTTTCATAATGCTCATCACATTATTTTGCGCCTGATGTGTACCACCATTACGATTTCTGATTCTGCCATCAATAACATTATTGAATATTCTGGCCGTTGTGGTCTCATAGCGGGCATCAATACCGTGGGTATTATAAAGTATATTGTTATGGATTAAGGTATCCGCACTTTTGTTCAGATAAATTCCCACATCCCGAGGACAATTCATAATGATGTTGTTGCGAATAATGCCGCCAAATTGTTCTGTGCTGCAGTCCTTATTGGGGCAATATTGTGCCGCCGTTCCCCCACCACCAAAGGAAAGCCCAACCCGTATCCCTCCTTTATGCTGCCATTCACACATGATAAGATTTTTTTCAAATATATTACCTTTGCTACCGCCCTTAAAAAAGGCCGCATAGCTAGTATTATCACTGTAAAGTTTTGCAAAGTCTGCAATGATATTGTTTGAAACTCGCCAGTCACTTACATTAACAACATCAATCAATGTCACCGAAGTATCCGTTTTTCGGGGTGCATCATTATAAAAAATATTATGCTCTATAACACCGAAATCAGGAGACTTTCCCTTTACGTTACCAATTTTGACATGAGAATTAAAATTCTTAACAATATTATTCTCTAAAATAACATGATGACCATTCCCCACAACATGAAAGGCATGCTCGCAACCTGCATCATTTTTACATGCCCCGTTTATAATAAAATTTTCAATCTTCCAATAGGCGCCTGCTACATAAAAACCTTCAAGGGTATTAAGATAAAGCGTAACATCCCCCAGTTTTTCAGCTCTTAACGTGATCGGGTGATCTTTATAACCACTTCTTAATAAGGGAATATTATGGGCTTTGATAACATACTCCCCCGCCGTAACAACAATAACATCATCTGCGGAGGCTTTCTTTATGGCCGCAAATAGTTCAGAACTGCTTGATACGGTGGTGGTGAAAAAACTTGATTGGGGTGCTTTGGTCAACCGGTCTGGTGAAGGCCCCACTTGCAGGGGCGGTTTTATCAAAATCTTGGCCGTAATGTCGCTAGATGTCAGCGTTTCAAAAGTTTTAGCGGGGTCAACACTATAAGGGAACCTCAGAATATCAAAGACAAATTTAAGGGATGGAAATTTACCAGATTGCCAAGCAACCTCGGCCTGTGTCGCCCGCATATATACCAACTGAGCCTTTTCCTGATAAAGATATCGACCCGCCATACTGAGCAATATTATAATCGATATGCCCAAAAGAAAAACCGGCAATCCTAAATATTTAAATATTTTTTTCATTGATTATGTCCCGATTTAATTCTTCATCATAAGTATGTTATAAGGTTTTCTTGACACTGCGGAAATATATATTTTGTTTTGTGGGATTTTACGTTACATCTTAATGCTAATCACCACAAAAAAGGGGAATAATATGACATATGCAATCTCTCTTAAAAACCATTATAATATCATAATAATATCAATAATACTGCTCTCATTTGCTCTAATAGGGCAAAGAGTATTTGCGGGTAGCGCTGAAGATTTTCACAAAATACTAACAGATCATTGGGCCCATGCCTCCCAAGAAAAAGTTTTTTATAGAACAGACCCCGATGGTTTTCGCATGAACGGAAGTTTGCCAGATTTTAGCAAAACAGCCCGTGACCGAAGAACTGCTTTCAATCAAGAAATTCTGAACCGTTTAAAAAAAATTGATGAAAAATCACTCAATAAAGAAGATCGCATTAGTTTTAAAATATTTAAATATGAACGCCTATCCGAGGCCGATGGCACCACCCGCCTAAGCTATCTATTTCCCATAGCAAGTCTTTATGGATATCATATATATTTTGCCGATGCGCCGGCCAATATGTCCTTTCTTAAATCAGAGGATTATAAAAACTATCTCATAAGCCTTGCTGATTTTCCGCGCTATAATCAAGATTTCATCCTCATACTGAAGGATGCCATTACAAAAGGTTATACCCAATATTGCAAGTCCATGGAAGGTTATGAAGATACCATCAGCCAATATGTGGTAAAAGATGCTCAAGATAGTGCGTTGTTCCTGCCCTTCACAAATTTTCCTGCCCAAATGAGCCCCTCGGAGCGTCAAAAATTTACCGAACAGGGCAAGAAACTCATCACAGAAAAAATTATCCCAGAATATCAGGCGCTATATAATTTTTTTACCAAGGAATATCAACCTAACTGCCGGAAAGATGTTGGCGTCACGAGCCTTAAAAATGGTGCTGAATATTATCAATCCCAGATTAAATTTTTTACCACAACCGACATGAAGCCAAAGGAAATTCATGAATTGGGTCTGAGTGAAGTGAAACGCATTCGGAGCGAAATGAATGATATTATCGTTAAAGTGGGCTTTAAAGGCAGTTTCAAGGAATTTCTCAATAGCTTACGTAATGATCCAAAATTTTATGCAGAAACGGAGCATGAATTGCTTGCCAATGCTGCTCTGCTCGCCAAGGATGCCGAGGGTGAGTTACCCAAATTTTTTGGCCTTCTGCCCCGCAATACCTATAAAATAAAAGGTGGACACCGCGGTGTTTTCTATATGCCCTCATCAGGGGATGGCACCACATCGGGGACTTATTTTCTGGACACCGAGGATCTATCCGCTCAGACGCTTTATACGTTAGAGGCACTGACCTATCACGAGGGCGTTCCAGGACATCATCTGCAAACGGCTCTTGCTATGGAGCTTGATATGCCTGAATTTCGCAAAACCTTAAATCATTCTGCTTATACAGAAGGCTGGGGTCTTTATTCAGAAAGATTAGGTCTTGATATGGGATTTTATCAAGACCCTTACAGTGATTTTGGCCGCCTAACCAACGAAGCCTTTCGCGCCTGCCGACTTGTGGTGGATACAGGCATGCATGCCTTTTCTTGGTCAAGAGAAAAGGCTATTGCTTTTATGCTTGACAACACGGCCCTGTCCAAACAAGAGGTCGAACGAGAAATTGACCGCTATATCACATGGCCTGCACAGGCATTATCCTATAAAATTGGCGAGTTAAAGATCAGAGAACTGAGAACAAGAGCAGAAACAGAACTCGGCGAAAAATTTGATTTGCGCACCTTCCATGATATTGTACTAGGAAGCGGCTCTGCCCCTATTGCCATATTGGAGGAAATTATTAATGATTGGATATTAAATCAAAAATAAACAATAAAAGACCAAACAACCGTTTATTTTTTTTTCGTCTCCTGTATCATACTTTGCTGATTCAATTGACAGCGACCTTTTCATGAGGTAACTGTAATTATATTGCGCTGCAACAAACCACAATGATATGTTATAAAGAAAACTACAGTTTTTAAGAAATAACATTACTGAAACAATAATGGGAGAATGACCCTAATGAAGATTTTAGTTCCTGTGAAAAGGGTAATTGATTATAACGTGAAAGTCCGCGTAAAGGCGGATCAGTCGGGTGTAGAGCTCGCCAACGTCAAGATGTCCATGAACCCCTTTGATGAAATTGCTGTTGAAGAAGCCTTGCGCCTTAAAGAATCAGGAAAAGCCGAAGAGGTCATTGTGGTCTCGGTTGGACCAACACAGGCACAGGAAACCTTGCGGACGGCACTGGCCATGGGTGCTGACCGCGCCATCCTAGTCAAATGCGATGAAGAAGTTGAACCACTCTCTGTTGCAAAAATTCTCAAAGCTGTGGTGGAACAAGAAAATACAGAAATAGTATTGTTGGGTAAACAGGCCATTGATAATGATTGTAATCAAACGGGTCAAATGTTGGCTGCTCTTCTGAATTGGCCGCAAGGCACATTTGCCTCAAAGGTCACCCTGAATGATGGAACTGTTGATGTTACACGGGAAGTGGACGGCGGACTTGAAACCATTCAGCTTACCCTGCCCGCCATTATCACCGCTGACTTGCGTCTTAATGAACCCCGTTATGCCTCTTTACCTAATATTATGAAAGCCAAGCGCAAACCACTCGACACCAAAGAACCTTCTGATTATGGGGTTGATGTTGCCAGACGCCTTACGTTGCTTAAGGTAGAAGAGCCTTCCAAACGGCAGGCAGGTGTTATCGTGGAAAGCGTGGACGACCTTATCACCAAATTACGTGACGAAGCAGGAGTACTCTAATCATGACATCACTTGTAATTGCCGATCATGATAATGCGGCCCTTAAAGACAGCACCTTAAACGCCGTTACAGCCGCCGCCAAATTGGGTGATGTGGATATTCTGGTTATGGGTTCAAATTGTTCTGCCGTTGCCGAAGCGGCCGCGAAAATTGCGGGTGTTTCAAAGGTTCTGGTGGCCGATGACGCAGATTATGCCCACCCCTTAGCCGAGGTTATAGCACCCTTGATCGTTGGTCTTTCTGATGGATATGAGGCTATTTTGGTTGCAGCAACCACATCTGGCAAAAATTTTATGCCCCGTGTTGCAGCTCTCTTGGACATGGCGCAAATTTCAGACATTATTTCCGTTGAAAGTGATGATACTTTCAAGCGGCCGATTTATGCGGGGAATGCTATTGCAACTGTAAAATCAAGCGATGCGAAAAAGCTTATTACAGTTCGAACAACCGCATTTCAAATGGCCGCATCCGCAGGTGGTTCAGCAAAAATTGAAAAGATTGAGACCACGGAAAATTCAGGCACATCCCGTTTTGTGAGCGCAGAACTATCAAAATCAGAGCGCCCTGAACTCACCAGTGCAAAAATTATTATATCTGGTGGTCGTGGTATGGGCAGTGGGGCGAATTTTGCTCTGGTTGAGGCGGTTGCCGATAAACTGGGTGCGGCTATAGGAGCCTCCCGAGCCGCCGTTGATGCGGGCTTTGTTCCCAATGATTATCAAGTGGGACAAACGGGTAAAATTGTAGCACCTGATCTTTATATTGCGGTTGGTATATCGGGTGCCATACAGCATCTTGCTGGTATGAAGGACAGCAAGGTAATTGTGGCCATAAATAAGGACGAAGAAGCACCAATTTTTCAGGTGGCCGATTATGGTTTGGTAGCCGATTTATTTCAGGCTTTGCCTGAGCTTGAAAAAGCGTTATCCTAAGAAATATAATTTTGGCCTTTAATGTATAAAGGTATGTCATTTAAAGAAAGTCGACTAAGATGGTACAACATGTCGGGATTATTGGCGCAGGTCAAATGGGCAATGGCATCGCTCATGTTTTTGCCATTGCGGGTTTTGATGTTCTTCTGAGCGATACCAACCCAGAAGCTCTGGAAAAAGCAATCGCCAAGATCAAAATCAATCTTCACCGTCAAGTGGCCAGAAATTCAATCACAGAAGAAGTTTCTCAGGCCGCACTCGACCGCATCAAAACTGATATAAGTCTTAAAGGGTTTGACAAAGTTGATCTTGCCATTGAGGCGGCCACGGAAAAAGAATCTGTCAAAATTGCTATTTTTAAAGACCTATGCCCGATTTTAAAACCAGAGGCTATTTTAGCAACCAATACATCCTCGATTTCCATCACACGCCTTGCCTCCACAACTGACCGCCCCGAAAAATTTATCGGCCTACATTTCATGAATCCTGTGCCGGTTATGAAACTGGTTGAATTGATTAGAGGTATTGCCACCAGCGAGGAAACCTACCAAATCGCCGAAAAATTCATCAAAAGAATTGATAAAATATCTGCTAATTCAGAAGACTTCCCTGCCTTTATCGTGAACCGTCTGTTGCTGCCTATGATTAACGAGGCCATCTATACCCTTTATGAAGGCGTAGGATCAGTCGAGGCCATTGATAAGGCGATGCGTCTTGGTGCTAATCATCCTATGGGGCCTTTACAGCTTGCGGACTTTATTGGCCTTGATACCTGTCTGTCCATTATGCAGGTGCTTTATGAGGGACTTGCCGATACCAAATACCGCCCCTGCCCCTTGCTGGTCAAATATGTAGAGGCAGGATGGATCGGACAAAAAGTCGGACGCGGCTTTTATGATTATCGCGGCGATGAGCCCATCCCGACCCGTTGATTTAATCTAACATATTATAATTTCTGGTTTTTTTATAATTTTCTGGCTTTTTCCAAAATTTCCTCGGCGTGACTATCATCGCCGAGTTTCCTATATGTTTGTGCAAGAAGATCAAAAAACATTTTTTCGGTATTTCTTTTCTTTATGGCTTTCTTCAGATGGCCGAGAGCTATATCATATTCTTCTCTGTCAAAGGCATCTAAGGCCTTATAATATCTGTAATAAGGATTTCCCATTTGGTATTTTTTCGTAAGATCTTTATAATATTCAGATCGTTTTACGTCACCTACCTGATCATATAATGTGACCAAATTATTAAAAACAGAAAGCCGGACGCTATCAAATTTCAGCGCTATAAAATAGGCTTTTTCTGCATAATTATACATCCCCTTTAATCGGTATAAAATCCCAAGATTAGACCAGATGGAGGCATCTTTCGGTGATAACTCAATAGCCTTAACCAAATAACGAAAGGCATTCTCATAATTATTTTTAATAATATAATCCGCCCCCTTATTACTATAATAAAGAGCAACAGCATTTTTATCGGATATTTTCCACGATTCATAATGTGGTTTATAATTTATCCGATCTATATCAATAATTAAATCTCGCCTATCCTGCATACTAATTCTGACATTCACATGCCGACTGACATAATAAAACGTATCTTTTGCGGGATCCCATTCAGAGGGAATTGCCACCTCCTGGAAACTGACCCGCAATCCCCGCTCACGGGCTAAGACTGTAAATAAATAACTAAAGGAAAGACAATTACCCTCTGATGCCTTAAAGGCACCATGCGCCGTATAAGTTTTCGTGGCATCATATTTCATATTAAGTGCATCGGCTCTCAACATCAAACTCATTAAATTTCTGACCTGACTAGCAGGCGCCATATTTCGAGGAAGATATTTGTCCACAAAAGTCTTCATATCTTCATCAAGGCTCATGACATGATCTTCGGGTAAAATAATATCATGAGCCTTATCCCCGAATAATGCCTCACCCGATAAAAGGTCTTTTTTCGTAATATTATCAATCGAATAAATAGGAGATCGCAATGCATAAGAGCTGCTACAACCACTAAGGGTTGCCATCAATAAAATGACAAAAGATAAATATTTACTTTGCAGAATGAGCATATCATAATCCATTTCACGAATTTCAAAGCAACGCCCTAGCCCTCTTTTCAGATTGTACCACAAGCCTCCCTATGCTTCAAATGACGTTTTTTTCTTAATTTTATATTCACATCCCTTTGGTAATATAATGTAATAAATAAATAACTTTAGATAAGTCTATAAGGCACTTGACTTTTATGATGTTCTAAGAACTAATGCTATTACGATGATAAATAAAAAATTGTTCTTTATATCTGCTCTTCGCACCGTCATTCTCTGTCTGGCGCTAGTATTTTATGGCGTACCGTCCATGGCTATGACCCCTCATGACATGATATCTTCTGATACAATATCACCCGAAATATCTTCTCAGCTTCATTGTGACAATATGGATATGAACAAGGGGGAAACATCATACTCCACCTTGGCCACCAACTCATCCTCCAAATCGTCCTGCTGTGACAAGGGAACCTGCACCACCGCGTGCATGGGGCTTTCTGTTGCCATAATAGCATCGGTAGTTTCAACTATAAAAAATCCGCTTGTTCAGCTTCATGGTGAATTCATCACCCATTTTACTGAAATTGATCAGATACATAATACCCCACCTCCCCAAATATAATCCTTAAAGAAACAAAACCATCACTCGATTTTAGTTGTCTTTTAAGTACATAGAATCGGTCTGTTTTACGCATTTTTTAGGATTTCTACCATGTCCTACTCTCGATTATTATTCTATGTGGCACTCTATTTTCTGGCCCACATAATATTTATGACCCAAATAACCTTTATAGCACAGGCCGATGAAACCGGCCTATCAATGGCTGATGCGGTTAATTTATCCATCAATCGTGGTGACCCCACAATCCAATCAAGTCTTGAAAGGGCAGATAGCATTCGGTCACAAAGCCTGTCACAAAGCAGCCTTCCCGATCCTAAGGTCAAAATTGGCGTGAACAATATTGCTGCCCATAGTTTTGATTTTAATCAGGAACCCATGAGCCAATTTTCACTTGGTCTACATCAAGATATTCCAAGCGGAACAAGACGCCGCCTTATTCGTGAGCAGGGCATTGAATCTAGTCATATTCTTGATTATCAATCAAAAGAGCAGCAACTCATCATCATTCGGGATGTCCGGCAATTATGGTTGGAATTATTGTATCTTATGCGTTCAAAAGTCATTCTGAAGGATAAAGAACAATCCTTAAATACCTTGATAAAATCCCAAGAAGAAAAATATATTGGCGGCAAAAGCACCGCACAGGATCTGTTGCTTTTGGAGGCAGAACTCGCCCTACTTTCTGATAAACAAGAAGAGATTTCTCAAAAAGAAAGCATCATTCGTCTTAGGCTCAACCGCTATATCGGAGATATTGCCCTAACGGCTATACCGACGGGTGATTATCTGCAATTGCATAGCCCCGATGTTCTTACCCTACTTGAGGACAATTTACAAAACCATCCTGCTCTTTTGCACCAAAACGCCAAAATTCGTCGTGAAGACAAAGCCATTGGGCTTGCCCGTGAAGATTATAAACCCAACTGGGGGGTTGATCTGGGCTATGGTTTTCGGGGAAATAATCGTTCTGATTTGCTGACCGCTATGGTCACATTTGATGTGCCACTCTTTACCGAAAATAGGCAGGATAAAAAGCTTTATGCGGTCAAAAAATCAAAGCAAGCCGCAGAATATGATCGTCAGGCAATAGAAGAGGATATGCGCCGCAACCTTAGAATTTCCTATGTCAAATGGCAGCGTTTATCAGAAAGGCTCGTTCTTTATGAAACAAATATTCTAAATCGAACAAGTGCCGCTGCCAATGCCGCCGAACAATCATATGCCGCAGGCAGTAGCAGTTATGACAATATGATCCGCATTTTTTTGAGTGAACAAGACGTACGTTTAAAAATTGAGGAAATGAAAATGATGCAAGCACAAAGTCTTGCTGAATTGGATTATTTTAAAGGAGACATCCAATGAATAAAAACACAACAATAATCGCATTCATAGCTCTGATCTTGGGTGTTTTTCTAGGATTTATACTTTTTAATAACCCACAGAGATCAGTCCAAAAGCCAGAGGATGAGAAAAAAATCGCCTATTGGGTGGCCCCCATGGATTCAAATTACAGGCGGGATACTCCCGGAAAATCACCGATGGGTATGGACCTTATCCCCGTCTATGAGGATAATAATTCTGAAATACGACATGATGTGGGCTTTACCATTCCGTCCCATATACAGGCCAATCTTGGTCTTAAAGTAGCCCCTGTTACCGAAGAAATATTCATCCCTCTTATCGAGGCCACGGGTCGGCTTGCCTATGATGAAACCAGAATTTTTCGTCTTCAGGTTAGAGCAGAAGGCTGGGTGGAAAAGCTATTCATCCAAGCTATAGGGGAAAATGTAAAAAGGGGTGACAAGCTTTTTGCCCTCTATTCTCCCGATATAGCAACGGCTCTTGGAGAATATAAAGAGACCCTGCGGGGTTCATCAAAAATCCGCCAAAAAGCAAGCAAAAACCGCTTAATATCACTAGGACTTTCGGAACAATCCATTAACGAAGCTCTCACGGATGGGGACTTTACCCATGCCATCATTTTTTATGCCCCAGAAGATGGTGTGGTCACAAATCTTGGGGTTAGGGAGGGCAGTAATCTGGTGAAAAATACCATTGCCTTTGAAATTACGGATCCTTCTAATCTTTGGTTGATTGCGGACGTTTTTGAAACCGATGCTTTTGGCTTAAACCAAAATGCTTCTGCTGAAATTATCGGACAGGACGGTCTTATTCAAATGGCCAAAATTGACCATATTTATCCAGAACTTGATCACTTGTCCCGCACCATAAAGGTCAGATTTAATATATCTAACCCTGCCCAAAAATTAAGGCCCGGACAATTTTTCACCGTTAATATTAAAGAAAATCCCGCACATTCCCTCACCATTCCCGAAAATGCCGTCATTCGGTTAGGATCGGGCAATCATGTGATCATTGCCCATGATAAAAATCGCTTTGAAGCCGCCGAAATAAAGCTTGGAAAATCGGCCAAGGGCAGAATTCAGGTATTAAAAGGATTATCCATTGGTGAAAAAATTGTAACATCTGGCCAATTTATGTTGGATAGCGAAAGCAGCTTCACAGGTGAGAAACTCAGACTTTTGGAGACACATCATGATTAGCCGTATCATTCAAGGCTCGCTTAACCACCGAGGTATGGTTCTTTTCCTCGCTTTGGTTTTGGCTATTATAGGCGTCATATCCATCCAAAAAACACCCATTGATGCCATTCCTGATCTGTCTGATGTGCAGGTTATTATTAAAACATCCTATGCGGGACAGGCACCCGACGTTGTGGAAAATCAAGTGACCTATCCCCTAACCTCTGCCATGCTTGCGGTGCCTAAATCCACAACCGTGCGTGGTTATAGCTTTTTTGGCGATAGTTATGTCTATATTCTGTTTGAGGATGGCACCGACCCCTACTGGGCCAGATCCCGTGTGCTTGAATATCTCAATCAGGTATCTGCACTTTTACCCAAAGAGGCCAAGGCTGAACTTGGCCCTGATGCCACGGGGGTTGGTTGGGTTTATCAATATGCCCTTGTCGACCATACGGGACAACATGATATTTCCGACCTCACCAGCGTGCAAAACTGGTTCTTAAAATTTGAATTGCAAAATATTGGTGGTGTGGCCGAGGTTGCGACCATAGGCGGCATGGTAAAACAATATCAAGTTGTCATTGATCCCCTGAAACTTCACCAATTTAACTTAACCTTTGCCGAGGTAAGACAGGCCATTCAAGGCGGCAATATGGAAGTCGGCGGCAGCGTCATTGAAATGGCCGAAGCCGAATATATGGTGCGGGTAAGAGGCTATGTTCAAAATCTGGACGACATCAGAAATATTCCCATAAGAACTGGCAAAGAAGGCACGCCGCTTTTGGTTCAAAATGTTGCCACTGTTTCCTTAGGTCCCCAAATGCGCCGTGGTGTGACCGACCTTAACGGTGAGGGTGAGGCCGTGGGTGGCATTATCATTACCCGTTTTGGTGAAAATGCCCTGAACGTCATTGATGCGGTAAAGGCCAAGCTGGAGATTTTGAAGAAAAGCCTGCCCAAGGGGGTTGAAGTGGTCGAAGTTTATGACAGATCCAGTCTTATCAACCGCGCGGTAAACAATTTAAGCCATAAATTAATAGAAGAATTTATTGTTGTATCTATTATTTGTATTCTATTTCTGTTGCATCTCACCTCATCGCTCGTGATTGCTCTTACCCTGCCGCTTGGTATATTGTCGGCCTATATCATCATGAATTTACAGGGCATCAATGCCAATATCATGTCGCTCGGTGGTATTGCCATTGCCATCGGTGCCATGGTTGATGCCGCCATTGTTATGATCGAATCCTTGCATAAGAAGATTGAAACGACACCAATCACACCCGAAAACCGTTGGCAACTTATCAGTGAGGCCACCCGTGATGTGGGTCCCATATTATTTTATTCTCTGCTGATTATTACCGTAAGCTTTATGCCCGTTTTTGCCCTTGAGGCGCAGGAGGGGCGATTGTTTAAACCGCTGGCCTTCACCAAGACCTATGCCATGGCATCGGCAGCGATTTTATCCATTACATTAGTGCCGGTTTTAATGGGTTATTTGATACGGGGTCATGTGCGACCTGAACATAAAAATCCCTTAAACAGGATGTTTCAAGCCCTCTATAAACCAATTTTATCCCTTACTTTAAAATTTCCAAAGATGGCACTATCATTGTGTTTAGCCATTGCCTTATCCGCAGTCTATCCCGCCCAACGGCTTGGCAGCGAATTCATGCCGCCCTTGGCCGAGGGGGATTTTCTTTATATGCCCTCAAGCTTTCCCGCCATTTCCGTCGGCAAAGTACGCCAATTGCTTCAACAATCAGACCGTATGATCATGACCGTGCCCGAAGTCTTGTCCACCTATGGCAAGGCGGGACGTGCCAATACCGCAACCGACCCCGCCCCCTTAACCATGATTGAAACCACCGTACGCCTAAAGCCCCGTGATCAATGGCGGGACGGCATGACATTGGAGAAAATTCGGGACGAGCTAGATCAGGCGGTCAATATCCCAGGTCTCACCAATGCTTGGGTTTATCCCATAAAGGGTCGCATTGATATGCTCGCCACAGGTATAAAAACGCCCGTTGGTCTTAAAATTTCTGGTCCTGATCTTGGAACAATATCGGATTTGGGACAAAAATTGGAAAAAATACTCAAAAAGGTCCCTGGCACCGCATCGGTTTATTCAGAGCGGGTCGTGGGTGGGCGCTATATTGACATAGAGGTCGATCGACTTGCCGCCGCCCGTTTTGGTATGAATATTTCAGATGTACAGGACATCATTCGCTCGGCGGTTGGGGGCATGAATATCTCAGAAACTATTGAGGGCCGTGAACGCTATCCCATTAATTTGCGCTTTCCCCGCGATGAACGGGACAGCCCCGAAAGACTAAAAAATATTCCTGTTGTCACAAAGGCAGGAGCGCATGTGCGGCTTGGCGATATTACTCATATTCGTGTCATTGACGGCCCCGGCATGATCCGAAGCGAAAATGCCCGTCTTAACGGTTGGGTTTATGTGGATACAAAGGACGGTGACATCGGCTCCTATATCGCCCGGGCGCAAAACGCCGTGGACAGCCAAATGACGCTACCTGCAGGATATTCTCTTCGCTGGTCAGGACAATTTGAATATATGGAACGGGCCAAGGAAAGGCTCAAACTGATTGTTCCTTTTACGCTTATGTTGATTATCTTTATTCTGTATTTGGCCTTCAGGCGTGTCTTGGATGTGGCATTAATCCTCATCAGCCTTCCCCTCGCCTTGAGTGGCGGTTTGTGGCTGTTATTTCTGCTTGATTTTCATTTGTCCATTGCGGTTTCCATAGGCTTTATTGCCCTTGGCGGTGTAGCGATTGAGCTTTCTATGGTGATGTTCTTATTTTTGAATAATGCATTAAGGCAGGAGCGAGATAAAAACGTGACCTTAAATCATGACCATGTGAAAAATGCTATCATGGAGGGTGCGGGCCAGAGGCTTCGTCCCTTATTGATGACGGTCATTACAATTATTGCGGGTCTTTTACCCATCATGCTTGGTGACGGTACAGGATCAGAGGTTATGAAACCTATCGCCACCCCCATGGTGGGAGGCATGATAAGTGCCAGCATTTTAACCCTAATCGCTCTTCCTGCTCTTTTTTATCTTTGGCACGGAAAGGACATCAAAGACTAGAAAATTTTTATCCCAATGTTGATAAATATAAAGGGGGACTCCCGTAAAAATGGGAATCCCCCTGAAATTCAGATCAGTAAACGGATACTGTAATTAACGCAGGTCAAAACGGTCAAGCATCATAACCTTGGTCCATGCGGTGACAAAATCACGCACAAATTTCTCGTGCGCATCATCAGATGCATAGACTTCTGCTACAGCACGTAGCTCGGAATTTGAGCCAAAAACAAGATCCACTGGCGTCGCTGTCCATTTGATTTTTCCTGTCTTACGATCAACGCCATTGTAAATGCCCTGAACCTTTTCCGACTTCGTCCACATCGTTGACATATCCAACAGATTCACAAAGAAATCGTTGGTCAGTGCCTCTGTTTTATCGGTGAACACACCTTGGGCGGATTGTTGCACATTGGCATTTAACATGCGCATGCCTCCAACAAGAACCGTCAATTCTGGCACCGTTAAGGTCAATTTGTTTGCCCGATCCACCAACATCTCAGCAGGTGACCCATAGTTATCTTTTCCAAAATAATTACGAAAGCCGTCTGCTGTTGGTTCAAGGACAGCAAAGGATTTTACATCCGTCTGTTCTTGTGTTGCGTCCATACGACCTGGTCTAAAGTCAACAGGAACATCGAAACCCGCTTTACTCGCGGCCTTTTCAACGGCAGCAGAACCCGCTAAAACAATCAGATCAGCCAGTGAAACCTTCTTGTCATCCTTTTGAGCTTTGTTAAATGCTTCCTGAATTTTCTCAAGATTTTTCATCACCTTGGTGAGCTCTTTCGGGTTATTGACAGCCCAATCTTTTTGGGGTGCAAGGCGAATACGCGCCCCATTTGCTCCGCCACGATAATCCGTTCCTCTAAAGGTTGCGGCTGATGCCCAAGCGGTTCTAACAAGTTCAGGAATGGTTAAACCAGAGGCAAGTATGTCAGATTTCAGTTTTGCAACATCCTTTTCGTCAATTAATTTATGATCAACTGGAGAAATAGGGTCTTGCCACGCAAAGACTTGCTTTGGAATGTCAGCACCGAGATAACGTGCATTCGGACCCATATCACGATGGGTCAGTTTAAACCATGCCTTGGCAAAGGCCAGCTCAAATTCCTCAGAATTCTCTTGAAAGCGCATAGAAATTTTACGGTAAGCCGGATCAAATTTCAGAGCGAGATCGGTTGTGAACATTATCGGCGCATGACGCTTTGACGGGTCATGGGCATCTGGCACAAGATCTGCTACTGATTTATCACTGGGTATCCACTGGGTTGCGCCTGCTGGGCTTTTTGTCTTTATCCAGTCATAGGCATATAAATTGTCAAAATATTGCGTCGTCCAAGCAATCGGATTGACCGACCACGCTCCTTCTAGGCCACTGGTGATAGTGTCTTCTGCGTTACCCTTGCCGCATTTATTTGCCCAGCCAAGACCTTGCTGTTCTATTGGGGAACCAGCGGGATCAGCACTCAAACATTCATCTGGCTTATGGGCACCATGAGCTTTACCAAAGGTATGCCCACCAGCAATCAAGGCAACGGTTTCTTCATCATTCATGGCCATGCGACCAAAGGCCAGACGAATGTCTTTTGCGGCGGCAAGCGGATCAGGATTACCGTTCGGGCCTTCTGGATTCACATAGATCAAGCCCATCTGTACAGCGGCAAGAGGATTTTCAAGCTTTCCATCGGCAGAATGACGTTTATCATCAAGCCATTTACGCTCAGGCCCCCAGTAAACCAAATCAGGTTCCCAGTCATCCGCACGACCACCAGCAAATCCAAAGGTTTTAAAGCCCATGCTTTCCATCGCAACCGTACCTGTCAGCACCATAAGGTCACCCCAAGAAAGATTGCGGCCATATTTTTGCTTGATCGGCCATATTAAACGCCGTGCCTTGTCTAGACTTACATTATCGGGCCAACTATTAAGCGGTTCAAAGCGCTGATCTGCGCCGTCCGCACCGCCACGTCCATCCCCCATGCGATATGTGCCCGCCCCATGCCAAGCCATCCGAACAAAAAATGGGCCGTAGTTGCCATAATCAGCAGGCCACCATGGCTGAGACGTGGTTAAAACTTTCTGGATGTCCCGCTTCACGGCCTCAAGGTCGAGTGTCTTGAAGGCCTCAGCATAGTTGAAATTGTCCCCATAAGGATTGGACTTAACGTCATGCTGGCGAAGAGAACTAAGATCCAGTTTCTCTGGCCACCAGAGTTGATTGGACATGGTTTGATTTTGCGCCTGCACAACGCTGATCGGCATAGCCGAAGATAATCCAACCGCAAGAACAGCCATTAAAGGTATCGTTTTTTTAAACATCTAAATCTCCTTTTTATCTTGATAATAAGATTATTATAATAATTTAATGTTTAATTACAATATATTATTTATAAGATTATAATTATTATAAATTACTATATTCTCTAATTAAAAAGTAACAGCCTCATCTAAGAACGCATATTAATTCGTCTTTTGATTGCTACCGTGACAACAATAAAAACTATAAATGAACAAAAAGGGGAAAATATTGAAGCGTAATGATCAGAAATAAAATATAGAAAAATCCATCAACATCAATCTATTGATGAGATACTGCCCCTTTATGACAGTCCGTAAAAGCAACATATCATTATACATCACCTTTATCTCATCAGTATTATTGTGATTTTGAACCACTGACGGAATATTGTCAAATATTATATTAACATCTTCTTAATTGCTATTTTTTTCCATAATAATTCGTTACTCTAGACTTAATCTAGAGTTCAATTTATGGGGAGAAATAATGACATCGATTATGGAGAATTCGGTTTAGTACAGATGTAAAAACGGGTGCCTAAGCACCCGTAATTCACTATTAAAAATCAAATAAATTTGATTAGAACCTCTGACCAAATCTGATACCCAATGTTCTGGGGCGATTGGTGCCGATTGTCGTGTCTTTTTCACTGGGGTAACCAGGGTAAAAGCGCGCAATAACAGCCCGCGTGTCGGTAATATTATCGGCGAAAATACTCATCGTCCAATTATCTTTTTGAACACCCGCAGACAAGTTCAATATGCCGTAAGCCGCTTGATCTTCGACAAGAGAAGTCTCTAAATTATTTGTACTGTTTCCTGTATAGGAATAAGCAGCTTGGAAGAATGTAGGGAAATCAGAAATATTTTCTTCATAACGGGCAATCGCCGTAAACTGAACCTTTGGCACGTAAGGCATACGTGTCCCCACCGGCGCAAGGGTTGTAATCGTAACCTCGTCTGTATCTTCATCGATTTCTGTTTTAAGATACGGTGTTGTCAATTTTGCATCATTATAAGAACCAGAGAAAGACAGTGTAAGATTGTTGGTGGCGGCAAAAACCAAGTCAAATTCAGCGCCATAAGTTCTTGAATTACCCGCATTACGAATAATGGTTAGCGGAGAAACCGCAAAATCCAACACCCCAAGTTGTACATCGGACCATTCAACATAATAGGCCGCACCGTTAAACCGCAAACGATTATCGAGCCATGTGGTTTTCCAACCTAGTTCATAATTGTCAACAAAATCTGGCTTATAACCCGGAACTCCAGGAACACGGGCACGGTTCACACCGCCTGGGCGAAACCCTTGTGAGAAGGTAGCATAAACCATCTTATCTTCATCAATGGTATAGCTCAAATTAACCTTGAATGTCTGCCCCGTATCTTCATTTTTACCATCCAAAATCTTGGTATCAAAACACGGATATTGCGGCGTTCCCGCATCATCCTGAACAAATTTACCGTCTATGTATGAGCCCGTACAATATTTAAGCCAGCCATTAAACCCGTGAAGAGTGTTGCGGTATTTATAGAATCTGGCTCCACCCAAAATGGTTAGCTTATCGGTAATATCATAGCTTACCTCACCAAAGGCCGCATAATCACGGTCAATACGGATTTGCTTTGTTTGCCATGTTGTATGACCATTTTCCACAACAGAATCCTCAGAATTCATAGCAGGTACAACCCACTGTAAGTCAAAGTCGTGAACCTGGCGTTGATAAAAAAGTCCCGCAATAGCACGAAGTTTATTCTCTTGTGGTGTTTGAAGGCGGAATTCATGGCTTTGGCGGGTATATTTTTCATCCCCCGTAACATGCTGCGACGGATCAACACAATTATCGCCAGACGCATCATAATAATAACAATAACCAAAGCTTTCCAAATATTCGGAATAACCAGAATAGTCATACATGCTGTCTACCGTCCGGTTAAGGTAGGCACCCGCATAAACCAGATCAAGGTCACCGACTTTGCCTTCAACGGTCAATGTGGCCTGATACCAGTCTTCATCATAAACCGTTGGATAAAATGTACGAGAGTTCAGATCGCCAATATCTTCAGGATCATGGGTAAAGACGCCTGTTGATTTCTGATGTTGATAGGTAAGTCCTGGGGTTATTGTCCAATTATCATTCAAATCAATTTTCAATAGAGCCCGCATACCCGTGGTTGAGGTGTCGTTAAAATTCTTTTCGACCAAGGCATCATTATTCACAACAATACCACTGCCGAGATAGGTAATTTCAGCAGGTATATTATCAATATAACCGCCGTCCTTTTCATGCCATGCCACAAGACGAATTGCCGCATTATCGGAAATGGGAATATTTGCAAATCCCTCTAATGTATAGCCCATTTCGCCATCTTTTATGGTATTAACCGCCACATCAAATCCACCAGACGTTTCGCCCAAAACTGGTTTATTGGTCAATATACGCATGGTTCCTGCTTGGCTGTTAGCACCAAAGAGTGTGCCCTGGGGCCCAGACAATGTTTCAATGCGAGCCACGTCATAAACATGAAGGTCTAAAACTTGGTTAATGGTCGTGATGGGTTGTTCATCAAGATACACACCCACGCTCGGCATAGAACCAGAATGGACGCCGTCACCGCCGCTCGATATCCCGCGCATATACACTTGTGCAACACCAGGACGTGAACTTTGGAATGAAACGGTCGGAAGGAACTGGATATAATCATCAAACGCATTAACGTTCAAGTCTTCTAATTGTTGATTTCCGAGAACTTGAACCGAAAGCGACACATCCTGAAGATTGGATTCGCGTTTTTGAGAGGTCACAACGATTTCTTCTAATGATACCTTTTGGTCATCAGCGGCCTGAACCGTTAAGGAACCTGACAATAATATGGTTGAGGCAAGTAATGCTGGTTTCGTATAGGAATAGATTTTTCCCATTATTTTCACTCCCTAGTTTTATTATTAATGTATAATCCTGATTTCTAGACGGATATTACATAATTTACAACCCCTTGTCCACTATTCTTGACAGAACTGTATTTATTTCTAATATATTTTTTAAAAATCCGCTATTTCTTGTAGATTTTTTTGCCATACCCTATAAATAAATTATCGGAACACTATCCAAACGGCTTTAAAATCTGTTATAGAATAATGATAATAAATAGGTTCTGATAACAGAATAGACGGGAAAAATATGACCGAACCCAATCAAGAACAGCTTGGAGATGCAAGAACCGCCCTTCAGCATGCGGCTAGTCTTTTACAGAAAAACCCAAAGCTCGCCGAACAGCAAGCACTGGAAATTCTCAAAGTAATGCCGAGTTTAGATCCAGCCCGCCATATTTTGGGGGCGGCGTACCGATTTCAGGGACTATTGCCAGAAGCGTTAAACATTATGGAGCCCCTTGCTATAAAACTTCCCACGGCGGCACCCATTCTCCATGAACTTTCCCTATGCCTAAGTGCCGCAGGAAGAGGTCATGAAGCGATTATAACTTTGCAAAAAGTGGTTGAGCTTAATCCCAAAAATGCCGAAGCATGGCGAAGTCTTGGGGATTTGCTTAATCTTATAGGCGATATAAAAGGCGGCGAACTCGCCCATGAAAATCATTTAAAGGCTTTGTCTAGTCACCCAGACCTCATCAAGGCCTCTCGTTTGCTTCAGGACGGAAAAGTGGCACAGGCCGAACAACTTGCCCGTGATATTCTTAAAAAATACCCCGCCGATGTTGCCGCCATGCGCCTTTTGGCGAGTATCGGTATCAAAGTTAACCAGTATGAAGATGCAAAAAACTTGCTGGAGCGTTGCCTTGAGTTGGCGCCTGCTTTTCATCTGGCTCGCCATAATTATGTTATTACTCTTTTTCGGCGACAAGAACTCGAAGCTGCTCTCGGACAGATTGCCATATTATTGTCACTAGAACCCAATAATCCAAATTATCTGATCCTGAAAGCGAGCATTCTTGTTCGCAAAGGAGACCATCCACAAGCCCTCGATATTTATGAAAAAATCTTAAAAGACTATCCAAATCAAGCGGCGGCACAGATGAATTATGGCCATACGCTCAAAACCGTGGGTAGGCTTGATGATTCTATTGAGGCATATCGCGCATCCATTAATATAAGCCCCAATATAGGAGAGGCTTATTGGAGTCTTGCCAACCTTAAAACCTTCCAATTCACCGATGAAGATGTGGAAAAAATGCGAGCCCATGTCACTAAAGAAGGTGGCGATCCCGATGATCAATCTCATCTGGCCTTTGCCTTAGGAAAAGCCTATGAAGACCGCAAGGATTTCGATAAAGCCTTTCATTTTTACAAAAGGGGCAATGCCATCAGGCGTATTCAACATCCCTATGACCCAACACTCAATATCTATGACACCGTGAGACAGATCAAATGCTGTGATGCTTCATTTTTTGAAAGTCGCATGGGTTACGGTACACAAGCCCCTGATCCCATTTTTATTGTGGGACTACCACGTGCTGGTTCAACCCTACTTGAACAAATATTGGCAAGCCATTCATGTGTGGAAGGGACGGCAGAGCTCATCGACATCATCGCAATGTCCCGTGAATTAGGCGGTAAAAAAAGCGCAAGGACAGCCTCAGAATATCCGGAAATACTGGCAGAATTAACGGCTGATGATTTCCGTGAACTTGGCGAACGCTACCTTGAAACCACGCGCGTTCAACGCAGCAACACCCCCTTCTTCATTGATAAAATGCCCAATAATTTTCAACATATCGGACTTATTCATTTAATATTGCCCAATGCCAAAATTATTGACGCCAGACGCCATCCAATGGGAGGATGTTTTTCAGGCTTTAAACAATTATTTGCCCGTGGGCAGACCTTTACCTATGATTTGGCTGATATCGGCCATTATTACAGGGACTATGTTAAACTTATGGATCATTGGGACGCAGTGTTACCCGGTCGTGTCTTGCGGGTTCAATATGAAGAAATGGTTGCCGATACGGAAAATCAAATCAGACGCCTTCTGGATTATTGCGGCCTAGAATTCGAAGAGTCTTGTTTACGCTTTTATGAAACAGAAAGAGCCGTGCGAACCCCAAGTTCCGAGCAAGTCCGTCAGCCAATTTACAATAAGGGCATTGAACAATGGCGCAATTTTGAAGCCCATCTTGACCCCTTAAAAGAAGCCTTAGGGCCCGTTTTGGATCGTTATCCTATTGAATAATTTTTCCATCTTTCATCACGGCATCAACATGTTCAAGTATGGAAATATCTTGAAGCACATCGCCTTTGACGGCAATTATATCGGCAAATTTTCCGACCGCAATAGATCCAACATCTGCTTCTAATGACATAGATCTCGCCCCCCATATGGTCGCCGATTGTATGGCCTGCATTGGCGTGAGACCATAGCGTACCATATAGGTCATTTGACGGGCATTATCACCGTGAGGATACACACCGCTGTCTGTTCCATAAGCCACATTAACACCAAGTTTTACCGCCTTAGTAAAGACGGCTCGTTGTGTTTCTGTTGTTTCATTATTTTTTCTGAGTATTTCTGCAGGCCATCCCTTAGCCGTACCAACATCTTTAATATAATCCCCATTATAAATATCAGCAACAAGCCAAGTTCCCTTCTTTTTCATCAATGCAAGACCTTCATCATCCATAAGTGAACCATGCTGGATTGATCGAACCCCTGCACGAATAGCCATTTTTATACCTTCAGCACCATGGGCGTGGGCCGTAACATACTTACCATATTTAGCGGCTTCCTCTACACCTGCACGGATCAAATCCTCATTCATTTCCACTTCACCAGGTTCTGTCCCCACAGTTAAGACGGCTCCCGTGACAATCATTTTAATAAAGTCTGCGCCTCCTTCAATAAGATCACGAATGCGGCTGCGCACTTCTTCTTCCGTATCGGCAACACCCCGTCTGAAATCCAGCGGGATTTTCACACCCATATCTAGCCCAACAACCTCGCCGCCGCCACCAGTTCGCGTTATATAAGCGCCCGCCCCCCACATACGTGGTCCCAATATCTGACCAGAATTTATGGCATCTCGAAGTGTGATGTCAGTAAAGGCTCTGTAACTCCCCACATCAATCACACTTGTGAAACCAGCCTTCAATGTTTTTTCAGCATTAATAACACCTAAGGCCACATCTTCCTCTGGTGATAAATTTAAAGGAGCCAAAACATCTTCTGATTGAATATCACCGAGCAGGTGTGTATGCCCATCAATCATGCCAGGCATCACCGTATAATCCGACCAATCTATCACGTTGGCGGATTTATTGGTGAGCGTCCAAGGGCCAACATCAACTATTCTATCCCCACGTATTGTAATCATTTGATTGAATAAAACCGTTCCTGCTTCAACATCAACTAATTTTCCGGCATGAACATAACTCAAGCCAACCGTATCGTTTGATATAAGCTGCTTTTGTGCAGCTAAAGACTGATAAGAGCCAAGTAATAAAGTCGTCAAAATTAGAAAATATCGCATAATTAAATATCTCACCTTAAGAATGGGTTTATAGACACAAATGTCCCTGTTTTTATCTTATATTTAAGGACGTTAACTTATTTATTTACTATTTCTGATCATTAAACTTGCCATTAGACCAATCGTACAAAAACCAGCAATCACACCAAAAAATAGGCGATACCCCATAGGCCCCGGATAATTATCAAGTAATAGCCCCCCAATCAACGGCATGAATATATCTGGTGTAAAACCAATAACCGAAATAATACCCACCGCACAACCCGTCAACGCATGGGGAATATTACATTCTTCTAGCAAGGCAAAATAAATACCCCGCATCGCAAATATGACAAGAGAGGCAACACCAACATTAATCACCATCAGAACAATGAATGTGGCACCACTCGGCATGAGGGCAAAGCCCAAAAAACTTGAAATCAATAATATAAAACATACCGATACCGCCTTATTAATACCGACACGGTCGGCCACAAAACCCGCAATGAGTGCGGCGAAAGGTTTCAACCAAACCTTCCCCACCCCGATGGCACCCGCTGTGACGACACTAAGCATAAAGACGTCTGACGCATAAGGCGTGAAATAATAAGCCCCCCAATAGGCACAATAACAGGTCATAACGATAACGGCGATCAACCATACTGCGGGCATTTTAAACAGAATAATAAAGTCACTGAAGGAAGTATTATTGTCTTGATCTCGGACAGGATTTTCTGGGTCAAGCACAAACCACGCTACAACACCGATAACGACGTGAAGCACTGAAAATTGCATGATAACGCTACTCAATGCTGGTGTATCACTGCCTAACCAAGCAAAAACAAATAGGAAAAATGAGTATATGATGGCTTCTGAAACACCTCGTCCAGCCTCTAGAAAACCAAAAGCGCGGCCCTGCTCATCAGACGGCGCCCATTCACGGGTTGCCTTGATCATAGCCCCCCATAGCATACCCGTAACCGTAATACCCCATAACCCATGTATGGTAAGCGCAACCGGATATGACGGAAAGGTTGCAAAATAGAATCCAAGCGCCCCCGTCAGAATTAAGGATAGGCTAATCAACAAACGTGGGGCGATACGGTCAGCTAGCCAACCGCCTGGAATATAACTAAGCATAGAAGAAACACCAAACACCGACATCAACATGCCAATCTGGGTATTATTAATTCCTAATGCGCGCTGTAAAGGCAGGTAATATATTTCCCTAAGGTAAGGCAGAATAAAGATCACTGTTCCCGCAAGAGACAACACGATCATAACGATCCATTTATTCGAACGGCTCACTAGATAGTCTCCCTTAAATATTGGGCTAAAGATATTATTTAACTAATTAAAAACATACACCTCTGCTTATTTATGTCAACTTCAAATAGATTAAACACCTATCTGCCACAATAAATGTAAATAAATACAGTTTTGTATTTATTTACATTTATTCTTTTGTTATATCTGAATAGGATAAGAAAAAAAACTTATTCAAATAAGGCTTAAACAAAAATGGCTTTTTCAAAAAAAATATCAAAAAACAGTAAATATGATGCGATCGTCATAGGTGCAGGACATAACGGTTTAACCGCTGCTGCCTACTTGGGACGTGCAGGACTCTCAACATTGGTTGTTGAGCGCCGCGAAATAATTGGTGGGTGTTGCGTGACAGAAGATGTGGCACCAGGATGCCGCGTTTCGGCCACCTCTTATATTGCGAGCATGCTGTTGCCAAAAGTGATTGATGATCTTGATCTGGCATCCTTTGGTTTGCGTATGGTGCCTTGCGATCCTATACTGGCTATTCCAGATAAGGCGGGCGGTGTCATCCGTTGGTGGGCGGATTTGGGACGTACCTCTGACGAAATAAGGCGTTTTTCAGAGAAAGACGCCGAAACGTTTCTCAGCGTGGATAGGGATCTTAAAAAGCTTGCCGCCTATCTTCAACCCTTCTTTCTTGAACCACCACCAAATCTTGCTGCCACAGGCTTTGAGCGATTTAAAGAATTATGGCGCCTTGCCAAAAGATTTTACGGCATTACAGGTGATGAAATGTCACAACTCGTGGATTTCTTAACAGGAAGTCTCGGTGACTTTCTGGATCGCCATTTCGAAGCAGAGGAAACCAAGCTCTTGTTTCTTGCCAATAATGTTTATGGCAAACATGGCGGGCCATATGATCAAGGCTCGGCACTGGGGCTGTTATTTCACCTTCTGAGCGGCGGGGATCACGGGCGTCAAGGCTTCAGCGGTCATGTTATTGGCGGCATGGGATCAATAACACAGGCCATTGCCGCATCAGCAAAAAAATCTGGGGTCGAAATCATCACCTCCGCTCCTGTTGCGCGCATTCTTATTAAAGACAATGAAGCCTACGGTGTTCTTCTTGAAGATGGCACAGAAATACTTGCCTCAGTTGTCTTGTCAAATGCCGACCCAAAGCGCACTTTCCTTAGTTTAGTTGAGGCCGAGAAACTGCCCGCCTCATTTCGTAAAGATGTGGCGGCCATTAAAATGGCTGGCCCAAGTGCCAAAGTTAATTTGGTACTCTCAGAAGAACCGAAATTCATTGGCATGCCCGAAAATTCCAGCCCAGAAGAACGGGCCGTCATGACACTTGTCCCCTCTCTAGAAGAAGCACAAAGATGCTATGACATTGCAAAATTAGGAAAAATTCCCGATGAGTTATGGGTCGATTGCGTGGTACCGTCCATGATTGATGACAGCCTTGCCCCGCCCGATCGTTTCATGATGACATGCTTTATCCAATATGTGCCTTATCACCTTAAGGAAGGCACATGGGACGATCATCGGGAAAGTTTTGGTGATCGGGTGATTGAACATATTGCCCGTTATGCCCCAAATGTACCAGATTCAATCATAGCAAGAACAATACTCACGCCATTAGATCTTGAACAAATTTATGGCATAACAGAGGGTAATATTTTTCATGGTGATTTAAGTTTTAACCAACTCTTTTTTATGCGCCCCCTGCCCAAATGGACCCAGTATCGAACACCCGTAACCGCACTATATCTTTGCGGCGCTGGCACCCACCCTGGCGGCGGCGTCACCGGTGCTCCCGGACATAATGCCGCGGCACAGGTCTTGAAAGATATTAAACAGAAAAAGATATTTTAAAAAAAACAGCATGAACCTATAGGGAAGATATATGATGGAAAATAAAAAGACGCCTCAAACGAATAACCTTGGAAATCTTGAAAAATCTTTACCATCCACTTTTTATTATTCGAATGACATTTTTAAAGTTGAGCAGGAACAAATCTTTTGCAAAGAATGGCTTTGTGTGGCCCGTGAAGAAGATATTCCCAATGCGGGGGATAATAAAGTCATAGAAATAGCGGGAGAAAGTATTCTTCTGCTCCGCAATCGTGACGGTGCGCTTCGCTCATTCTATAATGTATGCCGTCACCGTGGCTCCCGTTTATGTACAACCGATCCCACCCAAAACCCTGAAACAGGGAGACCTCTTGTCGGCGGTGGCTGCGTTTCATCAAACCGCATTGTTTGCCCCTATCATTTCTGGTCCTATGATTTTGACGGCAATCTTGTAACCGTTCCCCATATGGATGTGAAAGATGACGTGCGAAAAAAAGACTTTGGCCTGCATCCCGTGGGCATAGAAAGCTGGGGCGGATTTATTTTTATCAATCTTACGCCCGCAACAGCAACCCCTTTTGAAGAAAGCCACAAATTAGTCGTCAAAAGCTTAAAAAATTACCCCTTATCAAGCCTTCGTATTGGCAAAAGCATTCGCTATGAAGTCGATGCCAACTGGAAGATCATCGTGGAAAATTATAATGAATGTTATCATTGTGGCCCTGTGCACCCAGAACTTTGCGAGATTGTTCCCGTCTTCCGTCAAAATGGCGGCGACAATCTTGATTGGGAAAGGGGCGTTCCCCATCGTGAGGGAGCCTATACCTTTACCAAAACAGGAACCACCAATAGGGCGCCCTTTGATGGCCTTAGCGAAGATGAAAAAGTTCTCCATAAAGGTGAAATCATCTATCCAAGCGTCATGATAAGCCTGTCCTGCGATCATGTTGCCGCTTTTGTGCTTGAGGCAAAATCACCCACCCAAACTATTGTGACTTGTCATTTTCTTTTTGCCCCAGAGGAAATGGAAAAAGAGGACTTTGATGCTTCTGATGCTGTTGATTTCTGGCATATTGTAAATTTACAGGACTGGGAAATTTGTGTGCGGGTGCAAAAAGGGTTGGAATCTCGCGTTAATCATTTCGGCTATTATGCCCCCATGGAAGATACGAGCCTTGATATTCGCAATTATGTGCTCGGCCGTATAAGACCACATCTGTCAAAAACTTTGCAAGATGAGCTGACACAACATCAAAAAAGCTAAGTGATATTCTTTTGAGCATGCAATAACCATTGGGATAAATAATCCGCATAGGGAGCATCAAATACCATCATCCACATATTTTGGCCGATGGTCGAGGTGGCTTGAAAACTAAAAATCGTTACCTTTAAATGGGCAAAAGAGGTGCGCCGACTTTCGCCCTTCCCGAAAGAAACTTCTGAAAAATCAAGGGATGTTCCCTGAGAAAGAAGATCAAGGGCACGATCCCCCGCATAGGACAGAATGCCCAAACCGTGCGTTTGATCAATAATCAGAGCTTCGTCCTCCTTAATAATACTGTTGAGTTTCTCAATCACGTCGCCTGCGGGATGCGTTTTATGGAGGATCAGAAAATCACGGGGGGACAGCCAAATAACACACGGCTCCTCCCCCACCGCTGAATTGACCCGTGGCACAGGAAAACCAATTGACGTGAGCCGTTCAGAAAGATTTTGCAAACAGTGATCCAGCGCCGTCACCCGTACAATAGCGGAAAATGTCTCCATTTGAATGAGAAGTTGTGAAGGATCGTTGCCGATACTATCCACCCTTCCCCATGGCTTAAGAGCACGAAGGCTGAGGTCAGTCATTAAGCTTTTCTCCATCTGGGTCAAAATGAACGGCTTGGCATACGGTTGCCGCCGATTCTGTGCCTTGTGTGTAAAGAGTGACTTTTTCCCCCATGCGGTCATGCCCCGCACGAAGCAGAGCAAGGGCAATGGGACGCAAAACCCCTGCACCAAAACAAGCGCTGGTGATAAAACCACGGCTTTTTTTATTCTGATCCAAAATATGAGATCCTGATTGCATCATTTGATCCGACATAAGCCCCACCAGATGATAACGATCATCACTTAAGGCCGTTTCTCTTTTCAAGGAACGGCGACCAATGAAATCCGATGCTTTTTTATTGATAGCACGGCCAAAACCAATATCTTGCGGGATAGTAGAACTGTCCGTATCGGTGCCAATAAGCAGATATCCCTTTTCAATACGCAACATATCAAGTGCCTCAATTCCATAAGGTGCCAATCCATATGCCTTTCCTTCAACCTCAATGCGTGACAGCAATTCCACCGTATGGTTTGAAGGTATATTTATTTCGAAACTGACCTCGCCCGAAAAGCTGACCCGAAAAATGCGAACGTCAAAGCCTGAGAGCGTCCCCATGCGCCACCGCATATGAGGAAACTGATCGTTCTTGAGTGGAATATCACAGCCTAATGCCGTTAGAACCGCCCGTGCATTGGGTCCAGCGAGCGTAATTGCCCCCCAGCAATGTGTGACATTCTGAATGACCACATCAAGATCAGGCCACTCACATTGCCGCCATTCCTCAAGCCAGTCCATAATGCGATCCGCATGACCACTTGATACATTTAACAGGAAATGCCCATCTGATAACTTTGCGACAACACCATCATCAATGATAGTGCCATGTTCGTTCAGCATTAAACCATAACGAATACTGCCCACTTTGAGGTTGCTCATGGTGCCCACATAAATATGATCTAGGAATTTGCCCGCATCTGCCCCCATAACCTCAAATTTACCGAGCGGTGAACTTTCAAGGACACCCACGGCGTTCCGTACATTTTTTGCTTCTCGTAGGGCCGCTTGTTGCATCGTCTCACCCGCTATTGGGTAATGAGAGGGCCGTTGCCAACCATAATCCAACATATGTGCACCCTTTGAGATATGCCAATTATGACCTGGCATATATTTGCGGGGCCGCAGCAATTCACCCTGTGGCCTGCTGGCTGCCATCGCTCCCATGGTCACAGGCGTAAAGGGCGGTCTAAATTTTGTCGTTCCAACCTTTTCAGGGGTGCGGTTGGTCAAATCCCCCATAATACCAATAGCATTAATATTAGATGACTTTCCCTGATCAACCCCCATGCCTAAGGTAGTATAACGTTTCAGATGTTCAACAGAAACAAATCCTTCACGAGCCGCAAGCCCAATATCAGCCGCCGTGACATCACTCTGGAAATCCACAAAGGCCGATGAAAGAGATGTCTCCGGGACAGTCCACATCATATCTTGATCCGTTTTATCCCATTGTTCGAATTCTGGCACTTCCGTACTTTCACCAACAAAGCCACGGCTGGCAGCGGCCGCAAGTCCCGCATCACGACCCTGTAGCAGGCAAGTCCCAAGATCGAACGCACCCTTGGCACTGCCGACTGAAGTCACATCTTGAGCCGATGTGGTCGGAATAAATGTTGCGAGGCGATCGTCAAATTCCAACTTACCACCCGATTGGGAAAATAAATGCACCGCAGGGTTCCAGCCCCCCGACAATCCCACAAGATCACATTCAAGGGTTAAACACTTGCCGCCGCCAATCTGTTCAATCTGAACAGAGCGCACGGCTTTACCGCCCTTTGCAGTCTTGATGACCGTATGAGGATAAATTATTATACCCTGTTCATTTGCCCATGCCTGCTTTTCACAGGTAACTGCCGCACGTGTATCAATAATCGCCCGTACCGTAACCCCCATCGCTGTCAAAACACGCGCTGTCTCATAGCCCGTATTATTTGTTGTGAAAATTACAGCACATTCTCCGGGTGCCACCCCATAAGCATTCACGTAATGTATAATAGCCGAATTTAACATGGTTCCTGGCAAGTCATTGCCCGCATAAACCAATGGGCGTTCAAAGGATCCCGTTGCTAAAATTACGTGCCCTGCTCTGATTTTCCATAATTTTTGTCTTGGGCTATGTCCTGTTGCGTTTGGTAAATATTCGATGGCAAGTAGGAAATTGTGATCATAATATCCCACTACCGTTGTTCGGTTCAATATTTGTGATAAGAGGTTTTTCTTGATTGTCTGCGCCTTGTTTTTTGCCCAGACTTGACCCTTTTCACCCCCTACCTCTTGACCATTCCACAATAATGATCCCCCAGATTGTTTTTTATCATCCGCAAGAATGACCCGCATTCCAAGAGCCGACGCCTGATCCGCTGCCATCAATCCAGCGGGCCCCGCTCCAACGACCAAAAGATCACATGTGGCGTGTTGCACCATATAACGATCAGGATCTGGCTGGATAGGAGAAAGGCCAAGCCCAGCTGCACGGCGAATGGTGGATTCGAAAAGATGCCAACTAGGCCACATAAAGGTTTTGTAATAGAAACCTGCGGGCATGAATGCTTTAATCAACCCAATAAGAGCCCCAAGATCAAAACGGGCGGACGGCCAACAATTGACGCTACGGGCCACTAACCCCTCATAAAGTTCGATCTGCGTTGCTTTTAAATTAGGTTCCGTGATCGCACCCGTTTCAAGCTGTACGATAACATTCGTCTCTTGCGAATCTGCTGCAAATACACCACGTGGGCGATGATATTTAAATGACCTGCCCGCCACCATAACGCCTTCTGCCAAAAGCGCTGAAGCTAAACTATCCCCCTCGTATCCCTTATAACGGGTACCATTAAAGGTAAAGCTTAAGCTTTTACGACGATCAATAAGACTGCCCATATTTATAGTAGAATCAAGACGATATCCTGTCATATTCCCCTCTCATCTGTAATATTAGGGAAAATATTCTGTTTTTTTCTGAGAACATCAACCCGTAATATTTTATGAGATAACGTATCACGAACAAGCCTGAGCCACTGCCCACAGCCAAAGGTATGCACCCATCGTTCATGATGTTCTCCGCAGGGATTGTCTCGGGTGAAAAGATAGTCAGCCCATTCCTGATCACTGACATCATCCGCAAGCGTTGGTCGAATCAAATCAGCGGGCCCGCCGTATGAAAACTCGCTCTCATCTCTCAATCCACACCAAGGACAATCAATATAATGCATAATAAACTCTCAATGTTCAATACCCGCCGCCGCCGCTTCATCAATCAAGGCTCCCGTACGGAAACGATCAAGTGAAAAAGGTTCGGCAAAAGCATGTGACACTCCTGTTGCTAAAATATGCGCCAAACAATATCCCCCCGCTGGAATTGCCTTAAATCCACCACCGCCCCATCCGCAATTAAGATATAAGCCTGGCACGGGAGATGGGCCGATAATCGGAGATGAATCATGGGTATAATCCACAATGCCCGCCCACTGCCGCATTATTCTTAAACGGCTAAAACATGGAAACATCTCTAAAATCCCCGCAAGAACGGCCTCTGTTGTGGCAAAACTCCCCCGCTGCCCATAGGAGGGAAAACGATCAAGCATTCCGCCAATCACCAACTCACCTTTGTCCGATTGGCTGATATAAACGCCCGTCATAAGGGATGATACCACTGTATTAACCGTTGGCTTCACGGGTTCGGTTACCATTGCTTGCAACGCAAAACTCGAAACGGGCAGCCGAAATCCAGCACGCGCCGCCAAAACCGATGAATGTCCCGCAACCGCCATGCCAACTTTTGATGTCAACACCGTACCTTTCGTCGTTTCAACGCCCTCAATGGCACCCAAACTATTTCGCTTAAAGCCAGTCACCTCGCAATTTTGTATAATATCAACCCCTAGGCGATCCGCAGCCCGCGCATACCCCCATGCCACCGCATCATGGCGAACCGTCCCCCCGCGCCGCTGTAATGTTCCGCCAAGGACAGGAAACCGACTATTGGGCGATAGATTTAAAAGGGGTTCTAACTGAGCGAGCTGTGCAACGGTAATATATTCAGCATCAATATTATTGAGCCGCATTGCATTGACTTGCCTCTGCTGAATTTCTACAGCTTCTGGGCTTTGAGCCAAGGTGAGTTCACCCCTTTGACTAAGCATAATGTTAAAATTCAGATCTTGAGACAATCCTTCGTATAGACGTAATGAGAAATCATATATGGCCGCGCTCTCTGGATAATAATAGTTGGACCGCACGATAGTCGTATTACGTCCCGTGTTACCACCACCAATCCAGCCTTTTTCAATAACCGCCACATTGCGTATGCCATAAACTTTAGCCAGATAATATGCCGTTGCCAACCCATGTCCGCCGCCACCAATAATGACCACATCATATTTGGGCTTCAAATCAGGGGCGCGCCACATCAGAGGCCACTTCATATGGCCGTCTGCCGCACCCTTTACCAAAGAAAAAATTGAATATTTACTCATTCTATCCTGTACTAAATGTTGTATTCTTCAGCCCCACAGACAACATATACTCTTCGCCCAAAATATACAACAACATACAATACACTACTGTATCTTTCTTTGATATATTATAAAAACATAATAGAATATTAATAGTAAGAGCTTGACGTCTGAAAAATCATTCTCCATATAGGTTTTATGGAAAAGGATAAAAAAACCAATAATTCGCAACGCGACCTATGGCGTGTCAGTAAAGACACGTGGCTAAATGCCGCCCGAGATACGCTTATCGCCAACGGCATTGACCGGGTTAAAATTGATCTTCTTGCCCGTAAACTCAAAGTTACCCGCGGTAGTTTCTATTGGCACTTCAAAAATCGGGCGGACCTACTTTCCGCTCTTATTGAAGATTGGAAAGAAACCAATACAAAACCTATGCTTGAAGCCATAGAATTGTCTGGACGCCGAGGCAACAAGGAAGATTTTAAATATTTTTCTGATCTATTAACGGAAGAAAAACATTATTTTCCTAAATTTGATTCCGCCATGCGTGACTGGGCCAGACATGATAAAAAGGTCGCCAAACTCGTTAAAGAGATGGACAACACACGCATTGCCGCACTCACTGAAATGTTTATTCAATATGGCTTTGAACCAAACGCCGCCCATATTCGTGCGCGCATAACTTATTATCACCAAGTTGGTTATTATACCCTAGATATTCACGAAACACCTGCGGAGCGGGAAAAATGGAGCGCCTATTACGATAAAGTTCTCCTAGAGTAGCTCTCAACGCATTGTTTTTAAATACCAATTCAAGAAATTTTGCTCAAAATGTTCCATCTCAGATAGTTTTCCTGGTTTATAAAAATGAGACGCCACACCTTTCTGATTATTGATAATAATTTGTTCATCCGCTTGGGTGGTAATATCCCAAAGCCAAGTAAGTTTTTCAACATCATAATCTTTACCTTCGATGGCATCATCTCGTACAAACCAGAATACGTCACAACAGCACGTACCGTGTGACATGGGCATAAATCGATAACCAAGCATATGATCGTTATAAATTAGAAAGAAATTAACGGGTCCCACCATAAATTCGGATGCGCCGCCGTCATAGGCCGTAATTTTTCCGAGAAAAGGGGCAAGCCCTTCTCCATCAAAACTGCCAGTTTTCTTACCCTCCAGCAAGGGGTTACGCCCATATTGGTATCCTTCTTCGCCGTTCTTTGCCAAGTCAAAATAATAGCTGGATTCTTTTGTCCTAATATTTTCATCCGCTCTATCTAAGTAATTTTCTTTATTCTTTTTAAATATTGCAGGCGATGCAGCCATGGCATGTACTTTTGCAAATTCCTGATGAGAAGGTGCACAATGGTAGCATTCCTGATAATTTTCCACCGCAAGCTTCCAATTGGCGGCGATAGGAAAAGATTTCTGTGCCGCGAGTTTCATGTTGTCAAAGCCAAATGTATCAAAAACATCACCTAGATCGTCTCGCATGGCCTTAAGTGATAATGGCTTTTCCGCAAGGCTGATAAAAATCAAGCCCCCAATAAGTTCAACATGCGCTTGATGTAACCCATTGTCTGACTTGTCAAAATCATCGCTCATTAAGCGAGCGCTGATCAGCGAGCCTTTCAAATCATAACTCCACGCATGGTAGGGACAGGTAAAAGCCTTTGCTGTGCCTTTTTTCTCTAGGCAAATATGCGATCCTCTATGGCGGCAGACATTAAGATGAGCTTTGATTGCGCCGTCTTTTGTTCTTACAATAATTATGGATTCTTGATCAAATTCGAACAGAAAAAAATCACCAGAATTTGGAATTTGTGATGCATGGCCCGCAAATAACCAGCTTTTCAGAAATATATTTTCAATCTCTGCCTTATAAATTTCTGGGTCTGTGTAAAAATCTTGCTCCAAAGAAAAGCCATATTGATAGTCATTAATGAGTTTTTTCAGCATAACAATATCCTTGTGATCATATGAGGCACCGCCATAAATTTAATTTTCCGCATTCCTATCCGTTACCGCTTTATATTATTGACAAAGCGGTGTGGTTGTACAATATAAATGCCATATAAAATAAAACAAAGGGGATTTTTATGACACTTGATGCCATCATCATCGGCGGCGGACACAATGGTCTTGTCTGCGCACATTATTTAGCAAAATCAGGACTGAAAGTTCGTGTTCTGGAAAGGCGTCATGTGGTTGGCGGTGCCGCCGTTACGGAAGAATTTCACCCTGGCTTTAAAAATTCGGTGGCGGCCTATACGGTAAGCTTGCTCAACCCAAAAATTATCGCAGATTTAAAATTGCATGACTATGGTCTTAAAATTGTCGAAAGACGAGTAAACAATCTGTGGCCCCATGAGAACGGTAATTACCTGTCTTTTGTCGTCGGACATGAGAATTTAAAAGCTGAGATTGCCTTATTTTCCGAGAAAGATGCCGCAGCGTTAGAGCGTTATTTCAGAGACATTGAAATGGTAGCAAGTCTCATTCGGGATTTTATTCTGGAAACTCCACCTAATGTAGGCGGAGGCATAAGAGATATATTCAAGGCTGCAAAATTTGGCAATCGCTTGCGAAAACTTTCCCTTGAAAATGAAAGAATTGTTATGGACATTTTTACAAAAAATGTCTCTGACTTCTTAAATCTTTATTTTGAAAATGAATATGTGAAAGGCGCCTTTGCCTTTGATGGTGTGGTTGGCAATTATGCGGATACACAAACACCTGGTTCTGCCTATGTTTTAATGCATCATGCCTTTGGCGAGGTAAATGGCAAAAAAGGCGTTTGGGGACATGCCATTGGTGGTATGGGCGCCATCACCCAAGCCATGGCGAAATCCGCTATGGCAGCTGGCGCAGAAATTGAAACAGATCGTACCGTAAGTAAAATACTGATTGAAAATGATCAAGCTTGCGGAGTCATTTTAGAAGACGGAACCGTGATCAGAGCAAAAATAATTGCGGCTAATGTTAATCCAAGCTTACTCTATAATAAAATGGTTGATGAAAAGCATATGCCAACCGATTTCAGTCGGCGGATGAAACATTACAAAAATGGCTCTGGCACTTTCCGCATGAATGTGGCGTTAAAAGACCTGCCCAAATTCACCTGCCTTATGCAACAGAAGAGGGCAACGGCGGATCATTTAACGGGCGGCATAGTCATCGCCCCAACCATGGCCTATCTGGATAAGGCTTTCCGTGATGCGAAAGAGCATGGCTGGTCCAAAGCACCCATTATTGAAATGCTCATCCCCTCCACCTTAGACAACACACTTGCGCCCGAGGGGCAGCATGTGGCAAGTCTTTTCTGCCAACAATTTGATCCTGATGTGGATTGGGATACCCACCGTGAGGTGGCCGCTGATGCGATTATTGATCAGGTTGAAAAATTTGCCCCCGGCTTCAAGAAACTTATTCTTGGGCGACAAATTCTAAGCCCTCTTGATCTTGAAAGAACCTTTGGTCTGACGAAAGGGGACATCATGCACGGCAATCTATCATTGGACCAAATGTTCAGCGCCCGCCCAATTTTAGGTCATGGCAACTATCGCTCTCCTATAAAGGGATTGTATATGTGCGGTTCTGGAACCCACCCTGGCGGCGGCGTTACGGGGGCCCCCGGTCATAATTCCGCAAAAGAAATCATTCGGGATCGTTAAATTCTTTGGCGGCAACCCAATATATCTCTGACAGGATTCGTGCTATATCTGAGCATGGATTGGGGTACACTATGCTGCTCGGCGCCACCCTGCCCTTCGGGTCGTGATGAACATCTAGGCTTCTAAGAGGTGAATTCTCTATTTTTTTACTTTGCTATTCCACTATAATCATAATATAAATAAAATACTGTTTATTTACTTCTTATTTTACTTATTAAAACATATGTTAAAAAATCGTGTATCCTGCTATTTTATTTGCGCATATTGTTATTTTATATTGTAATTTACGCAAGACAGATTACCTTGGTCATGTAAAAAATAGCAAAGGGTGATGTATTTAATGTCTGATAAAGAAATTATTAATTTAAAAAAGGAAACGCTTGAATTGGATAGACATTGGCATCTTGCCACCAATGATCATGAAATTGCCCTAACTGAATTGGAATATTCTCTTCTGAGATCTTATGAAAGTTTCTCCAGATGGATGAAGGAATGTATGGTTGCGGCATCTGGCTTTAATATGAGTGCCAATGACTGCGCCATTCTCAACTTAATTGCCATGCGGGGCAGATCCAAGGGGATCACGGAGATTTCCCGCCTTTTAAACCGTGATGATAATACAAATATTCAATATTCCATCCGCAAACTCACCCAAGATAAACTGGTTGAAAAAACATCAAGCGATAAGCGCCGTAAGGGCGTGCGTTACCGAGCGACGCCTGCTGGAAATGAGGTTGTGAATCGTTTCGTTGCCCTTCGCAAAGGATTACTGATCGAAATGACAGAGGCCATTCGTGCCATAGACGATCAATTCGCCAATGGAAGTAAGATTTTGGATATTATGACAGGAATGTACGATCAAGGAGCCAGAATTGCGGCAACTCACAGACCGACCTTTAATGAAGAAGATTAAAAAATCTAAAATCTTACCTCACCCCTAAAAGGGAGAATGTAGCCATGCAAGTCAGTCGTAGAAAATTCTCCCTTGGATGTGGCGCCCTTACGTTAAGTTTTTTGGTTCAGAGTGAATTCAAGCTGCTCACCCCAGAAAACGCCAAAGCACAAAATATTCCTTTTCAAAATCTTACCCAAGATCAGGCATTGCTCATTGATATTTTGGGAGATGCCATTGTCCCTGGGGCAAATGCTGCGGGGTTATCTCATTTTATTGATCATCAATTGTCCGCAAATGATAAGGACAATCTTTTGATTTTGCGTTACCTAAGAGTAAATCCTCCCTTTAATGATTTTTATCTCTCGGCTCTCACCGCCTGTGAAACGGCAATCGAAAAAAGATATAACAAGAAAATCACCGATCTTTCTGAGGCGGAACTTTCAGAATTCATCCCCCTTATCATGCAGAATAATCCTGAAGGATGGCTAAATGCTCCACCAGCAGCTTTCTTCTATTTTGTTCTACGCAGCGATGCCATTGATGTGACTTATGGCACAAGGGCAGGTTTTGATACCCTCGATATTCCTTATATGGCACATATTGAACCCCCTCGAAACTTGGGAATCAAATCATGAAACCCTCTCATGAAAAGGTCGATATTCTTATCATAGGCTCTGGTGCAGCAGGAAGTTTGATGGCCGCCAAATTATCCAAGACTGGAAAAAATGTCATCCTATTAGAAGCGGGCCCCGAAAGAGGCCTTAATGATCTGGTCAGTTCACAAATTCAGGCAAGACGCCTGAAATGGTCTGGCGACCCCGTTGAAGAAACAGGATCACAGCCCATTGGTAATGTCTTTAATTCGGGTTACGGTACTGGTGGCTCTGCCTTACATCACTATGCGGTTTGGCCAAGGCTCCATGAAGAGGACTTCAAGGTAAAAACCCTTTATGGACGAGCTTTAGACTGGCCCATAAATTATGATGATTTAAGACCCTATTATGATAAAATCCAAGAAGAGGTTGGTATTTCTGGCGATCATACCACTGAAGTCTGGCGACCAAAGGGAATGCCCTACCCACTTCCTCCTGTTCCCGCCTTTCAGCAAAGTGAAGTTATTGCACAAGGCTTTAGAAAACTTGGCAAGACAATATCTCCCCTTCCCCTTGCCCTCAATAGCAGGGATTATAACGGTCGTCCAGGCTGTCTTTGGGATGGCTGGTGCGATGCGGGCTGCCCAACAAAGGCTTTGGCAAATCCCCTTGCCCGCTATTTGCCAGAAGCCATAAAACAGGGCTGTAAAATTATTCATCATGCCACGGTCACACGTATTTTAACCGACAAGAGCGGCAAAAAGGCGATCGGTGCTCTTTACCATAATAAAGACGGCATGAAAATTACCCAAAGGGCAAGCATGGTTATTCTTGCCGCCAATGCCATACAAAATCCCACTTTACTTTTGAATTCTGCTGAGGGTGGTCTTGCCAACAGCAGTGGACTATTGGGTTCTTATATTATGAATCATGCGGCAGCCCTTGTTTATGGTTTATTTACCCCAGAAACCGAACCCTATATGGGAGCCACGGGCGGGCAAATGCTAAATCAGGATTCTTATGACAACAAAGATAAACGAAAAGCGGGTTTCGGTAGTTATCAATGGATGATTGCACAGGCCATTAAGCCCAATGACTTGCTTGGCTTTGGCGGCAGTAATCCTGGTCTTTATGGCAAGAAACTAACCGAATTTATGACCGATGCCGCCCAGCATTTTGGAACCATGACAGGCTGTGTTGAGGATTTACCCTTAGAAGAAAACCGCGTAACCCTTTCAACGAACAAAAATAAATATGGTATGGCCAGCGCCAAAGTACATCATACATCTCACAAGGATTCGTATGCCTTATGGCAGGGAGCCAAGCAAGAAGGCCTTGAGATTTTCAAGGCCGCAGAAGCCAGACAGGCTTGGAACGGACCTTTGGGGCCCATGCATATCATGGGTGGCACCGTTATGGGAGATAGGGCGAAAAATTCTATCACCAATTCATATGGGCAATGCCACGATATCGATAATCTTTTTATTGCAGGAGCTGGACTTTTTCCCACCAGTGGCGGGGTCAATCCAACCTTTACCGTTCATGCGGTCACCCTACGTTCCGCTGACTATATTACCCAGAACTGGTCAAGCATCACATAAAAAGGCTTTATATATCCTGAAAGTTTCTTCTACATCAGATAAGCCAAAGCCTGAATTAGACCTTATTTCATATCTAGAGCAATATCAGACCAGATTGAACTAATTCTGTTTCTCGCCCAGCGTAGCGATCCGGCAGGAAAGGCGTACAGAGCGATGCGGGGCATCGATCAAGCGGCTTGACGCAGCGGGCGCCCGCTGGACGGAAACCCGCCGGGCCGGTTTGCTTTGGCCCAATTTCGACGGTTCTTGGCTTGGCCGTACGTTCAGTACGCCCCGCGTCAAAAACCTTGAACTTGAACCAAATCATAACAGGCAGAATGATTCAATCTGGTCTGATATTGCTCTAATTCAGGCAGGGCATTTTTTCTATCTTTAGAGCGCCCGCCGTACCAAAAGACTTATAAGATACGGCGCAGCTTTATAACCATCAATTGAAATTATATTTAACATTCAGGCCAAACCAACGTGGCGCCCGATAGGCAACTTCGTTACACCCACATAATGTGGCAAGGTCAAATCCTTGTGTTCCAGCACGCGCATCTGTCAAATTACGCGCCTGTAAAGCCACCTCTATTGATTCATCGGCATTGGTCCATCCCAAGCGAGCATTCATCAAGAAATAGCTGCCAAATTTATCCGCATCGAAGTTTCTCAAGTTATAGAAGAAAGAGTCCGACCATGACGCATCCGTCAAAATGGACATCGTTCCATCAAATGCTTCCCATTCATAACGCACTAAGCCCGAAAACTGGAATTTTGGTGTATAGGTCGGCTCTACATCTCGTACAACTGGTCCACCAATGCGCATCGGAACATCTTTAACTGTGGCATCAATCCATGAGCCAGAAATTTGTGTTAACAATCCCTCAGTGGGTGTAAACTGCAATTCAAAATCGGCTCCATAGTATTTGGCATCGGCATTGACAACAATCCCAGAAACCCCTGTAAATAGGAATGCCTGATAATCATTATAATCATAATAGAAAAAGTTACCATTAAATCGGCCACGGCCATCGGCGAATGATTGTTTAAAGCCCGCTTCATAGCTATAGAGAATTTCTGCCTTATAGGGGATGGCATTTACCAGATTCGGGATCTGTGCTCCGCCTGCTAAATGCGCATTAAAGCTCCCCGCCTTGACACCGCGCTTTATGGCTCCAAATACAAGCAAATCATCATTTGGATGATAATTCAGCTGAACATTTCCCGCCCAGAGCGTATTACCAGTATCGGCAAGAAAGGAGGATGGTGCCCCACCTGGTCCATTATATAGTGGACCAATTTGAACAGGCGCCCCTTGGTGAATTTCAAAGGAATTTTGGGTAAAATAAAGACTTTGAGAAAATTCGTATTTCTTTTCTTCTCTTATGATACGCGCACCAACAATAAAGGTCACTTTATCACTCATATCATATTCCACCTGACCAAAGGCAGAATATGAATTTGTCTTAAGGCTAGCATCAGATCCAAGATCAAAAGGTGCCCCTGGAACAACACTACCCACTGGGAATTTCAAGCCATTATCTGACTGATTATCAATATTTAGATAAAATAAGCCCGTTACCCAGCGGAATTTATCACCTTCACCATTCAAACGTAGTTCTTGCATAAAACTGGTTGCATTAACGCCAGCATAATTGGCAGATTGGTTAACGGGAGCCGAATCCACATCAATAAAAAGCAGTTTCTCATAGTCTTTAAAGTCAGAAATAGACGTCAGTCTCATACTGTCATCAATATCCCAGCCTATATTCAAATTGACACCGTAAGTATCAACGCTTCCTATATTTTTAAAGGCAAAGTCGCTTGACGTGGTAAAGTCAGCGCCATCAGGATCAACATAACCGAAAAAGTCAGTACCGACACCAAAACGGGATGTGAGAAACGCATCATCAGGATCATTTAAGCCAAAAACACCGTCATTATCCAAATCCGAACCAAAATCAGAACCATCAGGCGCAATGGAGGCACGGGTTTCATTGGATGCTGCATCAATAACATTCAAAAGCTCCGCAGAACCATTGACGTCTTCAAATACGGCAATAGTAGGCTTAGACTGATAGGGTCCCGTGGCAAGTTTGCTGGTTGAATAATTTCCAGAAATGCGAACGGACATATTTTCATTAGGTTGAAACAGGAAAGTACTACGAGCGGAAAAAGTATCATCATCCCCTAAATTAGCCCCAGCGCCATCACCAGGAGATCCTCCGAATTGGCCTGCTGGATAATTATTTTTCAAAAACCCGTTATGTTTACGGTATTTAACAGCAAATCTTGCTGCTGCCTTGTCCGAGAATGGGGTATTCAAAGCTCCTGTAACCTCGTAACTTTCAGCATTAGCGGGCGTATCAAACAGACCCAAAGTGGCATCAACATACCCTTCAGTTCCTTCAAAAGTCGGTTGACGACTGATATAATGTACTAATCCGCCAGTAGCATTACGACCGAAAAGGGTGCCTTGTGGACCTTTGAGAATTTCAACACGATCAATGTCAAAAGTAGCAAAGGACTGTGCCTGGGCAATAGCAATATATCCTTCATCCAAATAAACCGCATTAGGCGATTCTACAATATCATTAAAGTCATTTTGGGTAACACCTCGAATGGTGAACTGGGTATTCTGACCCGCAAGATTACCACTGATATGGACGCCAGGGACAAGATCAGCGACCTCGGAACTCTGTGTAACACCCATCTTATCAAGCATGCCACCAGAAAAAGCCGCAATTGCGATACCAACCTCTTGTAAATTTTGCGAGCGCTTTTGCGCAGTTACGGTAATTTCTTCTAGTACAGAATTATCTGGTTTTTGGTTTTCTTCGCTCGTTTGTGCAACAGATGGCAAAGCCATACCAAACATAAGGCCAACGAAGGCGCTATAACCCAGTAAATTATTCAATAAATAATTGGATCCTTTTGAGGTCTTTTGAAACACGTTTTTTCTCCCTGTTAAATGGTATTTTTAAATAATAATGGTCGGCATGTATAATGCCGAAACCATCAATAAAATTATAGTATGTGAATTTATTGTTTTTTTATAGGCATTTTTATAATTAATTTAAGTTTAAAATATATTTATGGTCTCTGTCAATCACTATTTTCTACAGAACAGCCTCTCTGAAATAACAAAATTCTTTTATTTAAATTTATATCTTTGAAATACAAAAGGTCTGAGAATTTCATAAAAAATCCCGACTGAAATAGAGGTATCAGTCGGGCTTTTCTTTTTTTAATAATATTTATTTACCGTTTGAATATATCCGCAGGACTTAAAATAGGATCCAAAACGCCCGCCTTAAAGACCAATATACGGTAAAGATAAAATCCAACCAACATGGTTCCTGTTACGGTCATAGTTGTGATAAAATTCACAGGAGCGAAAAGCAATATAGCCAATGGTATAATAATTCCGATCCCCATTACGCCAATCAAAAATGGTTTCGATAGAAAATCCTTGGTGAGCAATAAATAAGACTGATGTGCCCCTTTAGCACCATGCTTAGCATTATGTAAAAGACTTAAGACCGTCATCAACACAGCCACCATCAGGATTTTCTGTCCAGTAATTACCATTGCAAACTGTCCCGCATCGGCAACATCAAAACCCAAAGCGTTTAGTGCCATCACCAAAGATGATCCTGCAAGAAATCCGTAAAGCATACTGGAAACAGGCATTAATCCCGTGTTCCAAAAAGATATGGCTGTTGAATGAGACATGGCAAAACCCTGATAAACCACAACCATCATAGCTCCCGCAATGGCAAGCAAATATACAGGCTTTGCGAGCTGATCTGGCACAACACCAAATATCTGATCCAAAACATGAAGAGACCCAAAACCCACAAAAAAGATAATCCCCCAAAGTCCCCTGCTGATCCATGACCGATCAGGGCGCAATATAGCCCGCCATGATTTGCTTGGCACACCCATATGGGTCAAATGGAAAAAAGTTTTTCCCACACCTGTAATCAATAATCCAAGAATAATACCCGGCATAAAATTCAGCAACATAGACAGAATAAACAATCCCGCCCCCGTCTCACCACAAAAGAAGGCGGTCGCCATTGGTGTATCCCAATAATTCTGAAAACGGTATCCAGATTTAAATGTACGGCCTGCATATCCGAGACGAAGTACATTTTTTAAACTCACATCAAACATTGTAATTCTCCTCAGGATTATTCAATATAGAATACTTTTGGTCGTGTGTTTTTTTCAGGTAATGGCTGACGTCCCATACGATCACGAATAAGACGACTTACTTTGCTGTCTGGATCGTCGAGGTCACCAAAAATACGAGCATCGGTGGGACAAGTTGCCACGCAAGCCGGTTGTTTACCCGCATCCACCCGTTCCGAGCAGAAATCACATTTGGTAAAGGTTCCGCATTCAAAACGGGAATAGCCCTGCTCTTCAAAGGGTGTTAATTGTCCATCACCGAAAAGACCCCCTTTAACCTGAGTTTCCTCAATTTGGGTGCGCATATCATAGGGGCAGGCAACAGCGCAGGAGCCACAACCAATACATTTTTTCGCATCAACCATGACAATACCATCATCACGGGTATAGGTCGCCCCGCTAGGGCAAACCTTCTCGCACGGGGCATCTTCACAATGGTTGCAAATTGTTGGCAAATAAGTGCGGGATACATTCGGGTATGAACCGCTTTCTGCACTCAGGGTTCGGGTAAAGAACACGCCGTCCGGCAAAGAATTTTCCTGCTTACAAGCTACCGTACAGGCATTGCACCCGATACAGCGCTTAACATCAAATACCATTCCATAACTGGTCATTGCATGGCCTTTCTGTCACTATAGGCGTAGAGACTACCCTCTCCCTTTAATTCATCGGGAATATGATCAAGTTTTGTCAGTTTTACACGACAAACGGATTCGCACTGGGCGCTACAGGCATCAGTATTTTCAAGATCGGACGGAAGCATATCATTAAAATGCCCCCCACCATAAGGCACTCCCGAATTTTGAGCCATCATACGGGATAATGAATTTGACACACCAATGGTCTCTGGATGAATTCCCTCGGTCAAACCGAGCCTGCCGTATATCTTGCCATATTTGGATTCTACCAGCACCAGATCCCCCTCCTTCAATCCCTTTTCGGCAGCCGTCTTTTTGTTTAGCTGCAAGGCCGTATGCACAGGATCACGGTAAACAATATCCTTAATCCAAGGGTTACTAAGGCTTTCGCCAAAGTTAAGCTGTATGTCTTTAAAGGTAATCGCATAAAGATCATACTCGCCATTATCCCGCAAGACTGGCTCCAACATAGGGGTTGGTAGGGGTTGGTAATCCTCCCAATGCCACTCATCTCGAATAGGTACCTTAGCTTTCTCCATGGCCTGTTTCAGATTATCCCGTTCACGGACAATGTCTTCTATGTAAAATAACAGGCGCAATCCATCCCAAGGTTTATACCATTTATCTGGCCTTCTTGGCGTGACGGAATGACCATGTTCAATATACCAATCTAGATCCTTACCATTCCAGTTAAGACCCTTGCGACGGGCTATTTCCTTATCCCCATGTTTCTTGTCCAATTCCAATTTTAGGTTTGAATTTTCCTCGAAACCATTAACGATATTCAACACACTGTTCCAAACCTCTAGAAGTCCCAGTCCTTCAGATATATCATTGAAAATATCTTCTTCGCTGCGGGTATCATAGAGTGGTTCGGTCATGGGTTGACGCAAACACATGCCTTCTGTTTGGGGGGGCTCTATCATGGTCATATTCCAACTTTCCAACGCATCATGACCCGGTAAAATAATATCGGCAAAAATGTTGGTGTCATTTGGAATAATATCAATAGAGACAATAAATCTCATACTGCGCATGATATCAAACCAGTCCCCCCGATTTCCTGGCAAACTCCAAATCGGATTTGAGTGACAAATCAACATCACATCAGGCTTAAACTCCAGATTATATTTCTCTGGGTTTTTCCATACCTCCACATTCAAATGACCAGGATGCACGCCCAAAGGAAAATAGCTCATCAAATCCATATTATCGGGCGGGAAAGAGAACCCTGGATGAGGGCCTAATTGATGAGGCGTTCCGAGCAACTGCCCGCTATCACCCTCGGCAACATGACCATTGTCAATCTTTTGGTCGTCAAGCGTTGCCCCCACATGGCCACCTGGCACATCAATGCTACCCACCAACATATTAACAAGCTTGAAAGCATGATTGGACTGAGTGCTGTATTTATGAGCATGAGCCCCCCTATAATAATTATAACCCGCAGGACGCAACGGTAAGGTACGGTCCTCGATTGTTATGGTGCTGCCGATTTGGGCGGCTTTTGAGAATTCACGCGCAATGCGCCGAATTGTTGCCGCGGGAACTGTTGTAATCTCGGACATTTGTTCAGGCGTACATTCCTTCAAAATATCTTTAAATCTCTGGAAGGCAGGCTTGCATTTCTTACCATTAACCTCATAAGAGCCCTCAAGGGAAAATTCGCCGATCGTCTTATCATCATAGCTTTTGGCCTTGTTGTCTTTGCCGTCCCAGACATAAATTTTGCCGTCGCCATTCCGAACGAAATAACCGTCATCACCCACCAAATAGGGCGCATTGGTATCTTTTTTCAAAGTTTCATAATCACAAAGTCCTTCATCAATCAACGCATGACACATGCCAAGGGCAAAATGACGATCTGACGCTGGTTTAATGGGAATCCATTCCTCTGCCTTAGCGCCCCCAATAGATAAACGAGGTTCAATACAAACAACGCGCATATTACGGTCAACACGGGCATTAGCCACATGAAAGGCCTGTGCCGCCGTATGAAGATGAGAAGAAAAACCATCCCCACTACCATTATTAATCCAATAATTACAATAGTTTACGTCATTTGCCGCCGCAAAAGCCGAATGAATAAAGCCATTCATGGGGTGATAACCACCGCCACAAAAACTTCCTGCGGTTGAGAAATAATTGCTGTTACCCACCACAAGCGGCCATGCCCATAAATAAAGTTTTTGAAAATCCGCAATAGACGGTAAGAGCTTTCTAGGATCCTCATCAACGGATTTTTTTAGCTCCCGTATAGTGGTTTCCATAGCCTCTTCCCAGCTTATCGGCTCCCACATAGGATCAATGCCTGGTCCCTTTTCCGGATTGGTTCTTTTTAAGGGTGTTTTAAAGCGACTTGGGTCATAATGACGCATTATGGCCGCATTACCCTTAGGGCAAAGCCTTCCCATATTTGATGGGCTATCTGGATCACCTTCTATTTTATTAATAACACCATCATCGGTCACATGAACAATGGTATTGCAAGAATGAATGCACATCTTACAGGAAGATTTTTTCCAAGTTCCAGCCTTCATCGAATTCTGAACGGGGGTTTGATTATTCATTGGTTTTCTCCCAAGATTTTTCCATAGAACTTTAATGCCATTTCTGACTTAAAATTGATAATATAGCATTTAATATTTTTTTAATAGTATTTTTATTATTAAATTACTTATTATTACTACCATAAAATATATAATAGAGAAAGAGCATTTATTCCCACTATGATTAAAATCTTCACCTACCCTTTTTCTCAAGGGCTTTCAGTATCTTTTCTGGTGTAATGGGAGCCTCTAGAATTTGTATTCCTATGGCATTAAAAATAGCATTGGCCGTTGCCCCGACGGGCGGCACAATTCCTGCCTCGCCAACACCTTTGGCGCCAAATGGTCCCGTGGGATCTGAATTTTCCACTAATATATTGGTCATTTTCGGCATATCAGAAGGGCCAAGCATTTTATAATCCGTGAAGCTATTATTCAGACATATTCCTTTGTCGTCATAATAAGTTTCCTCTGTCAGTGCCATACCAAGCCCTTGCTGCGCCCCACCGTCTAACTGTCCCTCAACAATTCCGGGATGAATGGCTCTGCCCACATCATGGGCATTGACAAGCTCAATAACCGTGACCTCCCCTGTTTCCATATCCACCTCCACCTCGGCAATACTGGCACCAAAGGGCGGCGCATTATGAGGGGGGAAAAAACTGGCATAACCCTTAATTTGTCCTGGCTGACCTATAAGTTCACCATTTTCGGGGTTCATAAAATTATTCACCCCCTGATCGGCAATGGTCAACACAGAAATTGATTTGTTTGATGCGCCTTTAACATGAATAATCTTATCCTCCATATAAAGATTATTCACATCCTCATCGAGTTCGAGAGCGGCACGCTCAAAAAGCTGTCTTTTGACATCTTCACACGCCTGTTTTACCGCACCGCCGCCCACATATAAAGTCCGGCTCGCATGGGCGCCAATATCAAAGCCCGCCGCATCGGTATTTCCCGTGGCAATATAAACATCTTCGTAAGGAAAGCCCAAGCTTTCCGCTGCCACTTGTCGCAAGGTCGTATGGGATCCCTGTCCCATATCGGAACAAGCGAGGTTGATAGTGGCTGTAGCATCTTGATGGAGCAGAACATCACAAACCGTATGCTCAAGCAACATCGGCATAGCACCACTGGTATGGTTCATAACAGCAACACCAATACCCCGACGCTTAACGCCTGTTTGATTTTTATATTTTTCCCGCTTTTCTGTCCAGCCAATGGCCTCTGCGGCACGATCTAAACATTCATCGAGCGCACAACTATTATAAGGAACGCCCATACACCAACCATCGTCCCCTACAGTCTTATGCCATTTTTTACGCCACGCTATAGGATCCATACCAAGCTTATCACAGGCACGATCAACCAACTGTTCCATGACAAAATTTGTCTGGGGATTACCGTATCCTCTAAAGGCGCCGCAAATACTTTGATTGGTGTAATAAGATTCTCCCCGATAGCGCAAACTTTCAAATTTATACATACCTCCAAGCCATGCCCCTGTGGTAAAGGCCGTACCCGAGGCATCCACATAATAAGCCCCCTTGTAATTTTCAAATTTGGCATCACAGGCAACGGGGGTTCCGTCCTTTTTAAAGCCCATCTTCATCCAATATTTTCCAGGATGACGGGATGGTGATGTGACCCAATCTTCTTCCCGTGTGGACAAAACCTTGACGGGACGACCTGGAACAGCCATAGCAAGAGCGCAGGTTTCAGGCTCGAGCACCATACCGAGTCGTGCCCCAAAACCGCCGCCTATAACGGTGGCGTTTATTCTGACCCGCGTCATGGGTAACTCAAACAGATTGGCCAGTTTTTTCTGAACCAATTTTGGCATCTGGGTCGATGTCCAGCAATTTAAGCGTTCTTGATCATCATAAAGCGCAATATAGGCGCCCGGCTCCATCTGACATTGTTTCTGTTTTGATACATAAAAAACATCCTCCACAATAATATCAGCCTCTTTAAAACTGTCATCCACCTCACCCCAAGCATAGGTATTATTGGGAAAAGCCATTTCAGGTAACTGAAAGGCGAGATTACCTGGTTTTTCTGGGCGAAATTGCATGGCATCTGGATGTTTAGAGGCCTCTGCCGTCATATAAACAGGCAGTTCCTCACAGGTTACAATGATTTTTTCTGCGGCTCTTTCTGCAGCCTCCTCCGATGTTGCAATCACAGCCGCAATGGCATCACCGTAATGCTTTACATGATCTGTGAAAATATTTTGGTCATCAATATCACCCAATACCCCCCGCATATCCGCAGATACCATCATATCGAGAACAGAGGCATTATATTCCTTTTTAGTCACATCATTTGGGCCCAAAACCCGAACCACACCTTTGCATTTTGCCGCTTTTGACAGGTCAAGCTTTATGACCCTTGCATGGGCATAGTCATAACAGCGTACAATCTTGCCATAAAGCATTCCTGCCATTTGCACGTCTGCCGCATAAAGAGCCCCGCCCGTGACTTTGGCCCGAACATCAACCCGCTCTACTCTTTTTCCAACAATTGTAAGATCATTCATCTTTATTCTCCCGCCCCAGACATACGTCGACTGGCATCCTGAACCGCCTCGACAATTTTAGTATAACCCGTACAACGACATATATTACCTTCTAAGCCATGACGAATTTCCGCCTCTGTCGGCTTTGGGTTTTCATCCAAGAGACTGATAGTTTTAAGCACCATACCGGGTGTGCAAAATCCGCATTGAATGGCATCATTATCAATAAAGGCCTGCTGTACTGGATGAAGGTTTCCACTGCGGGCAAGTCCCGCTGCTGTCGTAATTGACTTACCGTTCATAGTGGCCGCCAAGGTCAGACAACCGTTAATAGCTGTCGTTCCATCAACCAAAACAGTGCAAGCCCCGCACTCTCCCGTACCGCAACCATATTTGGTGTCGGTAAATCCCAAATCGTCCCGTAAAGCATCCAAGAGGGTGCGATTAGAAGAGACAACCAAATCCCGATCTTCTCCGTTCACGGTCAATGTTATGGCATGTTTTTTCATTGGTCATTTCCCTTTCCATTCAACGCTAATGCAATCACCCTTTTCACCAAAACACCAGCAACTTTATTGCGGTATTCCGCCGAAGATCTTTTGTCATCTATTGGGGAAATTTCGGCGGCAACCTGATCTGATATTTTTTGCAATAACCCATCCGTTACAGCAGAGCCTTTCATCATTTTTTCAATCTTTGGCAGACGAAGCAATGTGGGTCCAACGCATCCCATAGCGACCCTTGCTGACATACAAACATCACCTTCCATCTGAAGGCTGACTGCCGCATTGATTTTTGATAAATCTTCCTTGGTTCTTGTCATGCGGCGAAATGCGCTTTTCTGACCCCGAACTGGTGCGGGAACCTGTAAAGCCATGGCAAGTTCATCATCACGCCTTGCGGTAAGACCGTATGAAATCCAGAAATCATCAAGATTAACCTGACGGCTTCCTCTTTTGCTCTTTAAGGTCAAACTTCCCCCGCAGGCATAAAGTGCCAAACTGCAATCTCCCGCTGGAGACGCCCTAAGAATATTCCCCAATACCGTGGCCGTATTACGCAGCTGCGGTGTCGCAAAAACTTTTGCGGCCTGCCAAAGAGCTGGGTAATGTTCTTTTACGACTTTTGATTTCAGGATATCTGCTATTGTGACCTTAGCCCCAATGGTTAATCCCTGTACAGGATCAAAAGATAACCCATTCAACCCCGGCACAAGAGCCAATGATATGACATTATCAACAGAATAATTAAATTTTAGAGCAACCAGTAAATCGGTTCCTCCCGCTAATATTGCTGCTTTATTTTTGTGGGTAGCCAATAAATCTAATACTTCTGCTACGGATTCTGGCAGCAACAAGTCAAAGTCCCGCATCACGCGACTGGTCATTATAGTATCCTCCTGCTATTTCAGATTCAGAATGAACTCTTATGCGTCACTGGTCTATTCATATGGTGCGGTAGCTATTTAGATTCTGCGTAAGATTTATGGGTAAAATGAGAAGTCCATCATGACCACCTCTGCAAATCTGCCTTAATTCTTCAATTAAAGACTCCTCTAAAGTCGGCAAATGTTGAAAAGACGCATAATATAAACAGCGGCTGCATTATCTGAATAGCAAGATTCAGATAATAGGAAAATACTGGGGTAAATATTATGATTAAATTCCTGATTAAAATAAATATTAAAAAACAAACTATTTAATACATTAAATAAAATATCAGAATCTTTGACTTAAACAATGATCTAAATATGGTGGAGGCTATCAATGAACAAGAAATTTACGTCGTCTAAAAACACAAATCTTACGACATTATTATTATATGGTTCTATCCTGTCAACCGTCGCTTTTGGTGTCCCCTTTGCCGCAAATGCCGAGGATGAGGCTGCTGATAAAAATAGCACGAGCTGGCTCCTTGATGAAATTACTGTGACGGCTCGTAAAAGGGAAGAAAGTCTACAAAGTACGCCGATCGCTATTTCCGCTTTTTCAGGCGATAGTCTTGACTATCGTGGTGTTACCAATGTAGGCGAAATTGCCCAATTTACCCCCAATCTTTCCTTCCAAAATAACCCAAGTTTTGGTGGAGCGAGCAATTCAGCCGCCATTTATATTCGTGGTATTGGACAAAAGGAATTTCTGCCAACCGTGGATCCCGGGGTTGGTCTTTACGTGGACGGCGTCTATATCGCCCGTTCAGTAGGCGGCATCTTAGATCTCATTGATGTGGAACGTGTTGAAGTTTTGAAAGGGCCACAAGGTACCTTGTTTGGTCGTAACACCATTGGTGGTGCCATTAGCATTACGACACAAAAACCCAGTGAAGAATTGGGCGGGAAAGCTTCTGCCACTTTTGGTACCGACAACAGAATGAATTTCAAGGCAACTGTTAATCTCCCAATATCAGATACTTTCTTTAGTAAATATTCTGTAGCTTATTTGAAACAGGATGGCTATGTCAAACGGGATGACGGTATTGATCTTGGTGATGATGACAGTTTATCTGGTCGGGCATCGTTCCTTTTTATGCCCAATGAAGATATTGAAATTAATTTCTCACTCGAGGGCAGCAGAGATCGTGAAAACGGCCCAGCCATGACCCTGATCGGCATTAATTTTGGCAATCCTATTGATCCTGATACCCCTCCCATGGCAACCATTCACAATGTGGGCGCAAATTTGGCTGCTGGCGGTGCTCCTATTCCTTGCGCGATCCCCCCTGCCCCGCTTAATCTTGCGGTTCCGGGATGCTATGACAATCGTTATATTTACGCAGGAGAAGAAAAAACATCAGGAACAGCGCCAGCCTATTCCAATACAGATTTCTGGGCGGCTAACCTGAATATTGACTGGACAATAGGAAATGGCGTTTCTTTGCGCTCTATCACAGCCTACCGTGACCTTGAATCAACCTTTGCCCGAGACGGCGATCATTCACCTTTCCGCATATCCCAATTTGGAGATATGTTGGATCAAAAACAATTCACTCAAGAATTGCAATTATTAGGTACAGCATTTGAAGAAAAACTAAATTGGATCATGGGGCTTTATTATTTCAAGGAAGATGGTAATAACGTCAATGAGCTTGATTTCACCGTATCACGTTTCCGCAGTGGCGGTAGCTTTGATAATCGCAGTGTAGCAGCCTTTGCCCAAGGCACCTATGATGCAACCGATCAATTCCATATTACAGCGGGCGTGCGTTATACAGACGAGAAGAAAAAATTCAAACCCGATCAGGTTATTCATGAAAATTATTTTGCAGGATCAGGCCATCCCCAACTGGACGCCCCCTTTATGCAGGCTGGCGGTCGAATTCTTCCCTTCTTGGAAAAAGAACTCTCCTACAATAATTTTGATCCCTATGTGAATTTATCTTATGATGCGACCGATGATTTAATGGTTTATGCTAGCTATTCCGAAGGCTTTAAATCTGGCGGTTTCTCTCAGCGGGTATTCCCCCCCATCATTGCACCCTTTACGGCACCGCCTGGAACAGCTGATATTGATCTCATTCCAACATTTTTGCCTGAATTTGTACAAGTCTATGAACTGGGCTTTAAATATACAGGTATGGAAGGTCGGATGCATCTGAATGCGGCGGCTTTCTATACGGACTATTCCGACATGCAGGTGCAGGTCTTTACCAGTGTAGCTCCGATCACCAAGAATGCAGGGGCGGCAACAATTAAGGGATTTGAGATTGAAATGCAGGCAACCCCCGCCGATGGCTGGTTTGTTGAAGCAGCTGTCGGCTATCTGGACGCAGGATATGATAAAATTGATTTTGATACGACCTTTGTGGACAGCAATAACAACCTAGACCGCGTGTCCAAATGGACGTTAAGTGCCGCCCTATCCAAGGAGTTCTCCTTTGACAATAATGGTACATTCATTCCACGGGTTGATTGGGCGTATCGTTCAGAATTTGACAATGATGCCTTTAACACACCAGAAATTCACCAAAAAAGCTATAGCATCTTAAATGCCAATATTACTTGGCAAAATACAGATGAAAGCTTCTCTATTGTTGCAGGTGGAAAGAATCTTACCAATAAAAAATATCTTCATACCGGAATTATTGGTGATGCCTTCCAATCCTATGAAGGCCTGTATGACAGAGGGCGTGAATGGTATATTACCATGCGCGCAAATTTCTAAGATATAGGGTGGGTATATGGCTCGTGTAGATCTTATTGATCCCAAACTGAGTGCGGACGATGAAATTCGGGAAATATGTGACTGGGTCACGGAAATGGAAGGATCAGTACCCAACCATTTCTTCATAGAAATGAATTTTCCCGAGTTTTTTAAGGCGAAACTTGCCGCCACTAAGGTATTATGGCAGTTCGGAGAGCTGTCACTCACCGAGATACAGCATGTGGGTATTGCCGTATCCAAGGCCAACAGTTGTTCATATTGCACAGCGGCCTTTTGTACCATATTAAATTATGGCATGAAAACAGACGAGGATTATACCAAAAGCTTCTTGGAAAAAGGAACAGATATCATTCTTGATGACCGTTTAAAAACCATCATCAATTTCGCCCTCAGGGTGAATAAGGAAATGCATGATATAACAGATGAAGAAGTAGAAAGGTTGCGGCAAGTTGGTTTGACCGATAAGGGTATTGTTCAGCTCGTTAATCTCGTCAGTGATTTTGCCTCTTATAACAGGCTTAATTTAGCCCTTAAAACAGACTATGATTACCGTGATATGTGGCGGCAAGTTGGATTCAATTGGAAATCGCCATAATGCCTGTAAAAAGATTTAAAAAGCCCCTAATTTTTCAGATTAGCGAAAGATAAAAAAATATGCTACATTCTATTCAAAGGGATTGTGAGCATGTTATGGTCAAGCCACTAGATAAATACAGTTTATTTCAAACGAGCGATGCGGATGAGGCACGAGAACTCGTCAGCAAAGTTTACTGTGACCACACACTAAAGCCAAGCCACTCGGGACCGCTTGATGCCTGCCATAATCGGGCACGGCTATCATCAATGTCGGTTAACTATATGCAATATGGCACAGATATTTGTGTAGAACCCGGCTACCTTGGCCGTTTTTTCTTGTTTCAGCTTCCCATTGAAGGCGCAGCAAGAATCATAACAGGAAATAAAGATTTTATCACGACCGCTGGCATGTCTTCCGCAATCAATCCCACTGATTACACAAAAATGCAGTGGAATGATGACTGTAAAAAATTACTTGTGCAGGTTCGAGCAGAAGCGATGGAAATGAGACTCTCTCGACTCTTGATGCGCCCCGTTGAAAAACCTATTCTATTTGATCCCTGTATTACCACAAATAATAAACAGGCAACCGAATGGTGGCAGCAAATTCAACATCTTGTCAATGATCTAGATAATGGCATGAATCCTTGGCGTTCTCATCATATCCTAGAAGATATGGAACGCAACCTGCTCACCAATCTGCTATATTCCTTCAACCATAACTATTCGGATGCCCTGTTGGCGCAAGAAATTCAGGTGGCTCCTAAACATGTGCGTCAGGCTGAAAACTATATACATGAACATCTGAAAGACCCTCTATCTATTGATGATCTCGTTGAAGTCACAGGCGTAAGTCAAAGGTCAATTTTTGAAGGATTTAAAAATTTTCGTGGTACAACACCCATGAAATATATCCTTCAGCTCCGCCTTGAAAAGGTTCGTAAAGAATTGCAAAAATCGGGATCTGATAGAACTGTCACGGATATCGCTCTTAAATGGGGATTTAATCAGCTTGGTCGTTTTGCCGTCTCCTATAAAAAGATTTATGGTGAATCTCCCTCAGAAACTCTAAAGAAATAAGCACTCCTATTGCGAACCCCTTCCACTGCATTGTTCATATAGCGCAGGCTTTATCTATATTATGCATCTTTTTCATGAATTTTACTTATGCCCCGAATTGCTCTTTTGACTCTGAATTTTTAAGGGCCATTATTAAACCTAAACAGCTAAGTACGACATATATATTTTTCTAGTAGAAAAATATTTTGAAATGTTTTATATTGTATTCTTATAAGTAATTTAAACTTAAAAATAATACAATAACAATACTCGCCTCGCATAAATTTATAGGTATAATCAAAGGTCAAGAATATGAAAAATTCAACATTAACTAATCTTGTCAATGAAATGGCAGCGGGTTCCATACGGGTGGTGGATCTTACGGTTCCGCTCAGCGCAGATACGCCCATCATTGGTTTACCAGAAGAATTCAAGCAATCACCCGCTTTTAAAATGGAAAAAATTTCTCACTTTGATAAGGATGGCCCCGCTTGGTATTGGAATAGTTTTTCGTGCGGTGAACATACGGGTACACATTTTGATGCACCGGCTCACTGGGTTACGGGACAAAATTATAAAGACGGCTGCACAGATACCATCCCCCCTGCAAAACTTGTGGCTGCTGCTAATGTCATTGATGTTAGCAAAGAGGCCGCAGAAAATCCTGATTATCTGTTATCCTCTGCCAAAATAGAGGAATGGGAAAAGGAACATGGTAAGATTGAAGCGGGAACTTGGGTTTTAATGCGTACCGATTGGAGCAAAAGATCAACAAAGGATTTTCTCAATTATGCCGAAGACGGCCCTCATACCCCTGGACCATCGGTAGAATGCATGGAATTCTTAGCAAAAGAACGTGATATATTAGGGTTCGGCGTGGAAACCATTGGCACTGATGCGGGTCAGGCCTTTGCCTTTGATCCTGCATTTCCCGCCCATCATCTTATGCACGGCAACAATAAATTTGGGCTGGCCTCTTTGACCAATCTGGATCAATTGCCACCAAAGGGGGCGCTGATCGTGGCCGCACCGCTTAAAATTGTTCAAGGCTCTGGAAGCCCGCTGAGAGTAATTGCTATAACAGCATAATTAACAGAAGAGTATAAAATATGGCCGAACGGTCCTTTGCCAAAGAAGTGGAAAAGCTACGGCTCGGCGCGGGTGAGGTTTTTCACGGCGAAGGCATTCTAGCCGTAACCAAGGCTTTGCTCCAATCTGGTGTCGCCTATGTTGGTGGCTATCAAGGCTCCCCCGTATCCCATTTAATGGATGTATTGGCCGACGCACAGGAAATTTTATCTGAACTTGGCGTTCATTTTGAGGCTAATGGCAGTGAGGCCAGTGCTGCGGCCATGTTATCGGCCTCAATCAGCTACCCTTTGCGCTCTGCGGTTACGTGGAAATCAACGGTTGGGACCAATGTGGCATCGGATGCTTTATCCAATCTCGCTTCTGCTGGGGTTATTGGTGGCACCGTCATCATCATTGGTGAAGATTACGGCGACGGTTCTAGCATCATGCAGGAGCGTTCCCATGCCTTTGCCATGAAATCTCAGATGTGGCTGATTAATCCACGACCTAACCTGCCTAAGATGGTGGACATGTTAGAGAAAAGCTTTGAATTATCAGAAGCAAGCAATACACCGCTATTTTTTCAGATGCGTATCCGTGCCTGTCATTTACATGGTCAATTTGAGGCAAAAGATAACATCAAACCGAAATTCACAGTACGAGACGCCTTGAATAATCCCAATCGCGAGGCCAATAAAATCATCCTACCGCCTTTTACCTTCTTACATGAAAAACAAAAACATGATCAGCGTTGGCCTGCTGCAACGCAATTCATTATTGATCATAAATTGAATGACATTATTGATGGTCCCGAAAATGATATTGGTTTAATTTTCGAAGGGGGCCTTTAT
>JAIOYI010000003.1 GCA_021741205.1 Emcibacter sp. | reverse complement strand
TATTCTGCGCCGAACTTTAGGGTCCATCGGCGCACGGTTTTGCTGCGCTGCCCTTCGGGTCATAGCTGACATCGATACCACGCGCGGCTAATAATTCCTCGACATCTCGATAACTCAGGGTAAATCGAAAATAAAGCCAAATGGCCTGCCTTATAATATCCGGATGACCCGAAGGGCAGCGCAGCAAAAGCGATGACGGTGATAAGATATTTTTTTCATCGGTATCATATAGCATAGAGTTTGGAAAAGTTAATGTGTCAAAGCCTTCGGGCCGGTGATATTATGTGCATTACGGTGGAAAAAAACTACCCGTCAGGGCATAGTTGCTGGCATGGTTGGCGGCTTCAGCACGAGCATTTTATGGGTGGTTTTTGCCAAAGAACATTTTTATGATCTTTACGAAATGGTTCCTGGTTTTATTGTCGGCTTGACCTTAACCATTTTGGTGAGCCATTTTACCTATGATGAAGTCACGTTGGTAAAGGAACAAGAGGCATGAAGAATTTGATAAGTAATCCATTACACAAGGTAATAATATATCTGTGGTGTTCTATAGCTTTACTCATGGCCTCGTCACTTGGACTTAAAGCGGAAGAAACGATCAATATAATTATAAAAACAAACTTAGGGAATATTGAAGCTGAACTTTATTCTGAACGCGCGCCGATAACGGTGACTAATTTTGTAGAGAATATCAAGGCGGGGCTTTATGAAGATGGCCAGTTTTACCGCGCGGTTAGGGGGAAAAACCCTCTTCGTTCTAGCAAAAAAAATCTTACCTTAATTCAAGGTGGCATGGACGAATCCAAACAGCCACGGCCACCGATCGCCAATGAAACGACTAAGACCAGTGGGCTTTCCCATGTCAATGCTACATTGTCTATGGCTCGTGGTGATCCTGGAACCGCAGATGCAGAATTTTTTATCTGTATTGGTGATAATAGCATTCTGGATTACGCGGAGATGGGGGAGGACGGTAATGAGGTGCCAGGATACGCGGCTTTTGGGAAAGTCACGAAAGGTATGGATATTGTTCAACTTATCCAAGCATCCCCCACGGGACATCGGACACTTAGTGAAAAAGAAAAAGCTTGGGCTCCTGATTGGATATTGGCGGAATTATTAAACGAGAGTATCGTTATTTCCAATATTGAAATCATAAAATAGATGCCCGAGGACGTTTTGCATTAATGGTGTTAATTGACATTCCTTCAGTGATGAAATTTACGGCGTAGTAGGAACCAACAAATGGGCCGCTTGAGCTCCTTTAATCGCTATCTTGTTTGTCAGTGCATCCAAACTCATCCTCGGACGCTAAAGTCTTGGCGTAAGCTTGGCAATATTATACTTTGACAGTGCCTATATTATGGTAGAACGGGAGAAAATTCAACATTTTCAAAAACTACCTGAGGCCAAAAACCATCCATAGGATGTGAAGTGAAATCAACCTGCAAGTCCAGTACGACTGGCCTGCGGGCCTTTTGTGCCCGTTTGAAAGCATCTGGCAGGCTTTCCAAAGTCACCTCTTCGCCAATACAGCCATAGCTCTCAGCCAGTTTTGCGAATTTAACATTGGTGAGATGCATGCCAAAGTTCTGATTCTCAAATAGCCCTTCACCAAAGGGACGGTACATGCCCCAGCAGGAATCATTGAAGACTATAACGATAATATTCAATCCATATCTGGCAGCAGTTTCAAGCTCCTGACCGGTACAACACATGGCACCGTCACCCGTGATAAGAACAACGGTTCGATCTGGATTTAACATCTTTGCCGCATTGGCAAAAGGCGTTCCAACACCCAAATGCCCCATACCAGGTGTAAACAAGTAATTCTTAGGGTGGGAAGGATGAATAAAACTATTTGTCCATTCCATAGTTTGCCCGCCATCGAATACGAGAATAGCATCCTCAGGGATTAAAGTAGATATGGCGCGAGCTGCGGCCGCTTCATTCAGGATATTAGTGTTAGGTGTGGTAATCTGATCGGCTAGGTCGTTTATTTCTTTGCGATAGCTTTTGTATTCGGAATGGACATCAGCCATCCAGTCAGTATCAAGATTAAATGATACCTTCTGCAAAGCGCCATTCAAAAGCTTCAAAAATTCTCGAGCATCGGCGGCTAGCCCTAGTGCGATAGGGACACTTCTTCCCAGCACTTCGCTGTCTATATCCACCTGAATAATTTTTTGTCCTTCTATGGGCGGGTATTCAGGCATTTTATTGACTGGCATCCATGTGGAAAATTTACATCCTACGGATAAAATAACATCGGCTTCCTTAAGGGCTTTGACGGCTCCATGGCCGGCCAGAATTCCACCACAACCGATAAAAGTCGGTGTGTTTTCTGGGATTATGCCTCTGCCATTTACGGTACCTGTTGCGGGGAAACCAGTAATTCTCACTAGTTCACGAAATTCTTCGACACCGTTCGAACGGGCAATACCGCCCCCAGCGATCAAAACAGGGCGTGAGGCCTTGGATAGAAGTTCCACAACTTTATTCATATCCTGAAGGTTTGGAACTGGCCTAGGGATTGCGATGCTTGGAATACTGTTAACATTATGTTTAACGAAGCTTGCCCCGATATCAACTGGAATATCAAGATGTACAGGACCGGGTCGACCAGAGCGCGCAATATGAATGGCCCGTTCGATAAGTTCCGCAGCCCTTTCAGGATATCTAATGGTTGCACTCCATTTTGTAATAGATTTATACAGCGCAATATGATCGGCCCCTTGAAGTTGATCTTTCCCCGGATCAATGGATCGAGATGGATTATTCGGGGTCAGAACCAATAGGGGTATATTATCCGCCCATGCGGCGGCAACACCAGGTACCATGTTGGTGGCACCTGGCCCGACAGTGCCGAAACAAACCCCCATAGAATCTGTTAGTTTTCCAATGGCATGGGCCATATGCCCTGCAGCTTCCTCATGCCGTGTTGTGACATAATTAAAATAAGGATCACGGGAGGCACCATCCATCACCATGCCTAATTGTGCTGCTGGTAAACAGAAGATATTTTTGATTTCATGTTTTTTCAAAATTTTAAGTAAAATACTACTTACTGAATCCGCCATATGGGTATCCTCTAGTTATTTTATTAATAAAATATCTGTTATATTTAGGCACCATTCGCAGATAATATTACCTGTATAATGGCCGCCGTTCAAAAAGATATTGACGCGAATTTACAGGGTCAACAATGACGGAATGCACCTATTTTACAAGTAAGGTGATGGTGATTTTTTTGAGCATAAATAAGAAAGCGCCAGATGGAAAAGGAGCTTTCTTACATATTTTACAAGGAATATCAGTCGTAGGTGAAGGTGTTTGCTATGGTAATATGATCCGCAGAATTATTCTGTTTTGCAAGTTCATACATCAAACGGGCATCTACTATGGCCGCAATACTGCCGTCTTCGTTATAGCCAGCCAAGGGGCCATGGGCGATGGCAAACATGATAACGCCGCCCGGAGAATCCGGTTGATGGATAGAGCCGCCCGCTTCCAGAACGTAACTTCCAACACCGCCGCGATCATCTTTTCCGTAACCAAACTCACCTTCTACTATAAAAGCTTCAATGCCTCCGATATGGCGGTGAACTGGTGCTGTTATCTCTGGGTCTACCTTTAACATAATGGTGAACCCGCCAGTTAGTTCATTAATGTTTAAAAGTTTAAAATACGTGCCATCCATAACCCAGTCAGTCCATGGTAGTTGGTTAGCATTGAGAAAAGCAGGGCGATGAGGTGTATTTGATTTTACATTATTCTCTTTAATTGTAATGGGGTTTGACATAAAATTTTCCTTTTAATTAATATTAAAAGAAAATATAAAAGTTCATAATCATCATTCCTATAACGTGAAGCACCTAATTTTACATGTTTATTATTACTGTGTCAGGGACAGTTCATAGGCCAAACTGGTTCTGTTTTTAACATTTGCCTTACTAAAAATAGATCTTAAGTGATTTTCGACTGTGCTTATGCTGATAAAAAGTTTGAGTGATATTTCCGGGTTTGTCAGTCCCATGATAATCAGATGAGCAATTTCTGTCTCCCTACGGGTAAGGTTATATTTTTCCATTTCCAAAGAGTTAATGATTTTATGACTTGAACGTTTAGTGTGCAGGATAATTCTTTGCTCTCGCTTATTGGTATCGGAGGTAATGACCCGGGCGCTGACAGTTGTCGCACCATGATTAAATTCAATTATCCGAGAGGGTGATGGCTTGTCGGTTAGCGGCAGTTGGGATTTCAGTTTTGTTTTAAGGCTGCTTTCAAGCTCTATATAATGATCTTTTGATGCTGGCTTTATGTTGAAATGTCTCTGCCCAGTCTGGTTAGAAAAAATAATATTATGATTTTCATTAACAATAATCAAACCCGTATCCGAAATTTGGTTTTGCAATCCGGAAACAATAAGGTCTCGATCATGCAGTTGGCTTTTTAATTCTAGGGCATTAAAAATGTTGAATAAGGTGGGGCCAAAATAGGAAGATAACCGCATATCTTTTTGTTGAAAAGGATGATCACAATAGCGATGAAAACCGAGAATATAGATCAAAGAGGGGTCTATACCAGATGGAACTCCAATGGTCATAACATGCTGGATGGAACTGGGCTGTAAAAATTCTTTATAATATTGGCTACAAGAAAATTTTTGGGGATTTATGATGTTGCTCAAGGTAAAAGAGTAGCTCTTTGAGCGACTTGTTTGATAGCAAACCTGCGTTGAATTAAAGGCATGAGGCAAGACTGGGTCAGCATTCTGAAAATATTTTTCATAATCGGTCGCATTTTTTTTATCGACACCATTGTTTATCACATTAGAAACTTGTATGCCCCGTTTAGTTTTCTTTAGTATGCCGAAAATGCTGCTTTCTGCTCCAACCAATTGGGACAGTGGCGATAGTATTTTATGGCTCATGTCATAATAACTGGAAGCATCAGATATTTTATTATTGGTGTCGTAATATTCTGACATAGTTAAATCGGATGAAGAATTCATATGCATACTCTCCTAATAATGGCAGCCTCTGGTTATATTTTTATGGTAATGTCAAAGTACTGCACTCTATATTTCTCAATAACCATACTATTTTTTACTTAGAAATGAAATAGGTGCTTTCCGTTATTGGTTTCCATATATTTTTCGATAATCATAATACAGCTTAGTATTTTGTCACTTTAATGTTCAAAATAATCAGGCATTACATAGAAATTAGATAAAAGGTGAGAAACTATGAAAAAATCTATTTGGGAGAGACAAGGATTAACTTCAACATTGGCAATTATTGCCAGCCTGACATATTTGGGTCAAAATAATCCGTCTTTTGCGGCAGAGGTAGACAAGGCCACGACGAAAGTAGGCTTTGAAGAAATTGTCGTTAGCGCTCGAAAGCGTGAGGAGACACTGCAAAATGTACCAGTATCAGTAACCGCTTTTTCAGGTGAAGGACTGGAAAACAGAGGAATTTCAAACCTTCAGGGCATTAATAATTTTACACCGAACCTTGAATTAAGCAATGGGCGACCAGATGGCGGTGGTAGCGCTGCTCAAGCTTATATTCGTGGCATCGGTCAGTCAGATTTCTTATTTCCTAATGATCCAGGCGTTGGTCTTTATATAGATGACGTCTATTTGGCGCGTAGTGTTGGTGGTATGATGGCGTTGGTCGATGTGGAACGTGTGGAAGTTTTGCGTGGTCCGCAAGGAACGCTATACGGTAAAAACACTATTGGGGGAGCCATTAAGATCGTGACCAAGAAGCCTACCGGTGAACTGGGGGGTAAGGTAAAGCTTGAAGTTGGGAATTTTGATAAGATTAATGGATCATTTTCGTTGAACTTTCCCTTATCTGAAAAGATTTACGGTCGTGTGCAGGCTGGTACTTTAAATCAGGATGGTTATGTCACAAGAATTGCCGATGGTATTGATCTTGGGAATGTTAATAAAGATTTATTTCGGGCTGATTTTGTCATAGAAGCGAATGATGATCTAACAATTCTTCTTGCAGGTGATATACAACGCCAGAGACAGAATGGTGCACCAGGGACATTATTGACCATAGTAGATTCGACTGCGGGGGCGGCACCCCTTCTAGATGGCGGGGGGAACCCCATCCATAACCCTGTGACCAACCAACCAGCCGTAGTTCCGGGCTCTGGATTGATAGAGGGGTTATATAATCCTGTCATAGTTCCTTTGCTTTGGGTACCTGCTCTGGGATTGCCAGCGGGGTCTGCATTTGATGCCCGCTGGATCACTGGTAATGCATTTTCAACCAATGGTACGGCTCCTGCCGTGGACAATAATGATATTTGGGGCCTATCCATGACTCTGGATTGGACTTTGGGCGAGGCATTATCCTTAAAATCCATATCATCTTATCGGAAAATCAAGGCGACATTCTCCCGGGATGGTGATCATTCACCTCTCCCGATTGTGTCGACATATAACAAATTTAAACAGTCTCAGTTTTCGCAGGAGATCCAGCTGTCTGGTGTCAGCTTCGATGGTAAATTGAATTGGCTCGCAGGTATCTATGGTTTTAATGAGAAAGCAAGTGACGACAATGATGTGAAGTTGGTGTCGGGAACCTTTGATATTATAGGTTTAGAATTAGATCTGACACCTTTAAGCGATATTAAAGTCAATAGCTTAGCTGGTTTTTTTCATGGAACCTATGATGTTACAGAGAAATTGAGTGTGACAGCGGGTTTGCGTTATACCTATGATAAGAAAGAGCTTTCCAGAACATTCCTTAATACCCGATCGGGGTTTGTCATTACCATGCGCGAAGAAGGTGTTGCGGAGGCAGATAATGGTCGTTTTGGGCCGCCCTTGGAAGAAAGTTGGAGTGAATTCTCTCCAAAATTTGGCGTTGATTATCAGGCTACAGAAGATTTGTTGTTATATGCTCTCTATTCGCGCGGATTTAAGAGTGGTGGTTGGTCTCCACGGCCGCAAGTTGGCACAGAAAATGACCCTTATGAGCCAGAAATTCTGAATAGCTTTGAAGTGGGAAGTAAATCAAAATGGTATGATGATCGTTTAATAGCCAATTTCTCGGCCTTCTTTAACAAGTACAAAAATATTCAGATAACGACCGTACAGGCCGACCCTGGTGGCATGTTGATTCTACCAGTTGAAAATGCTGGTGAAGCAGAGTTGTATGGATTTGAGTTAGAAGTTAAGGTTATGCCAACACCGGAATTGCAGATTCATATGGGGCTTGGTTATCTTCATAATGAATATACTGAACTCGATCTGACTTCTGGTATTATGATGAGCAATAAACTAGCTGATGCACCGGAATTGACTTTCAATGGGAGTGTTCAATATGTCATTCCAGTTGGGGACAATGGGGAAATATCTCTTCGTGGGGGAGCCGCCTATAAAAGCAAGACTTATAAAGACCCCTTCAATACAGTCCCTTTAACACAGCCAGGTTATTGGTTGTTTGATGCCGGAATAAGTTATGAAACTTTGGACGGTGACTGGCGCATAGCGCTTGTGGGCACCAACCTCGCGGATAAAAAATATTTGAGTAACGGGGTAGATGTCAGTGCCTTTGGTTACTTTGAGGGATATTTTGGTCGTCCCAGAGAATATTCCTTATCAATAACACGAAACTTCTAAGGGGGTTGTTATGAATAGATTTCAAACTAAAACCGCAATTGTAACAGGGGGCGCGTCCGGTATCGGACGCGAAACCTCCGTTCAGTTGGCCAATGAAGGTTGTCATGTGATTGTTGCAGACCTTAATTTTGATAAGGCCGAAGAAGTAGCAAAAAATTTAGCGACGGATTCCATCGGATTTAAACTGGATGTTAGTTCAGAAGAAAGCTGGCTTGACATAATGAGATGTACGGAAGAAACCTTTGGCGGGCTAGATATATTGGTCAATTCCGCTGGTATCGGCTTTGCAGGTGATTTTGAGGATATGCCCTTATCTGAATGGAATGCCATGATGTCTGTTAATCTGACGGGGACATTTCTTGGTTGTCAAAAAGCCATTAAACTAATGAAGAAAAAAGGTACTCCTGCTGCTATTGCCAATATTTCTTCATTAGGCGGCTTGGTCGGTGGTGAAGATATTGCTGGATATTGTGCCTCTAAAGGAGGCGTAACATTATTGACAAAATCAGTGGCTCTATATTGTGCGGGCAAGGGGTATGATATTCGCTGTAACAGCATTCACCCCACATATGTGGATACCGAAATGCTTGACCCCATTGCGGATGCCTTTGGGAGTCGTAAGACTATGTTAGATGGAATGGCGTCACAAGTTCCCGTAGGACGTGTGGCCAAGCCAGCTGATATTGCCTCTGCCATTTTATATTTATGTTCACCTGAAGCCAGCATGGTTACAGGTCATCAAATGGTTGTCGATGGCGGGCAGTTGGCGGGTATGCGAGCTCAACATTCAACAAAGTGAGAATAAATTATGACTGAAATAAAAGGACGTGTTGCGGGTAAAGTTGCTCTCGTTACTGGTGGCGCTTCTGGGCTTGGTTTAGCCATTGCAGCTCTATTGGTGCGGGAGGGTGCGACGACTATTATTACTGATATTCTTGATGATCAGGGCCGTCTAGAGGCCGGGAAAATTGGGGCAAAATTTAAGCAACAGGATGTGGCGAGTGAAGAAGGCTGGAAAGATGTTTTAAGTGAAATTTATCAAAAATATGGCCAACTGGATATTTTGGTAAATAATGCTGGTATTAGCGGCAGCGTCTTGGGCTTAGATCCGGAAACCACGCCGTTGGATGAGTGGCAGAAAATTCAAAAGGTGAATGGGGAGAGTGTCTTTCTGGGCTGTAAATATGCCATTGATTACATGCGTAAAGGTGGCGGGGGTTCAATAGTTAATCTATCTTCAATAGCAGCTCTGGTCGCAACACCCTTTATCACAGCTTACGGCGCAAGTAAGGCCGCAGTCCGGCAATTGAGCATGTCAATCGCGATGCATTGTGCCACAAGTGGGTCACGTGTCCGGTGTAATACGGTTCATCCCGGCCAGATTAGGACACCGATGCTAGAAAATTTATTTGCTGAAACAGCCCGCCAAATGGGGGTTCCTCAGAATGTGGTGGAACAGAAATTTCTTGAGCGGATACCAATGGGTGAATTCGGGGAACCTAATGATATTGCCTATATGGTGCTGTTTCTAGCATCGGACGAAGCAAAACATGTTACTGGCGGGCAATTTGTTGTCGATGGCGGTATGCAATTAAATGGATAAATTAGGTAAATGGATAAATTAGGAGAATGAGATGATGAAACAGCCTTTGGGTAGTGTGGCACAAATAGCTTATATTGTTGAGAATATAGAAGAGGCGATAAAGAGTTGGTCAGAATTTCTGAATGCAGGCCCTTTCTTCATAATTGAAAATTTTGAAATTATTGATCCGAAATATCGCGGAGAGGCCATGGGGGACTTTGATTTCAGAATTGCTCTTGGTTTTAGTGGCGGTGTCTGTATTGAATTCATAGAACAATCTGATAATGTACCTTCAGTTTACAATGAAATTCTTGCAAAAAATGGCTACTGTTTCCATCATTGGGCATATATGACCAAAAATTTTGATGATGATTTAAAAAAATATCAGGGCAAAGGGCTGGATGTATGTTTTTCAGGTGCAGCAGGCGTCGGCGGACGCTTTGTTTATCTGGATACTACAGATAAACTTCAGAGCATGCTTGAAATTATTGAATTTACGCCGCCCGTGGAAGAATTTTTCGCCATGATCGAAGGGGCATCAGAAAATTGGGATGGCAAGGACCTTATTAGATATTTGTAATAAAATAAATGACTTAGGAAGGATTCTCCAAAGTAACCTGAAATTGGGCAAAGAAGCATTTAATCACTAATTATTTATTCCATTTTCTGACATCTTGTTTGTCAGCGCATCCAAGTTCATTCATAGCCACTTAGGTCATGATCTCAGCCTGCCTGTCACAATTGATACTATCTATTCAATTCAATTAAAATGCGGCCTTAGGCCGCTTTTTTTAGTTACTTCTGGATAGTAACACATTTGTCCATGACGGCAGAGATCAGGGGTTTGTCTGATCCCTTTGGCAAAAGCGGCACATTCAGCAAAATCATCTCCGCTTTCTATTCGATCCAACAACATCCGTACCAGACTAACGCTTTTGACCTTGCGCTCCAATGGCGCATCTCTACCGGCAATTTTGACGGATTTCACGCCCATATCATGTAATTTTGACATTGCGCAAAGTCCGCATGGGCCGTAAGGATACCCCTCTTCTGTCACTGAAAAACCGCAGCCAAAGCGATACCAAAGCCATTCGGCATATCTTTTGTCGTTATGTATCAGATTCGAGTGTTCCTCATTACTCAAACCTGCGCCATCTATTCTATTATAAGTATACTGGTAATTGTCCATGCAGATCGCACCACCCAAATGGCTTGGCAAGTGAATTGTGTGACAGACGCCTTCTTCAAAAACACAGCCATCGTTAAGCACAAAGGCTTCATATTCAACATTCGGATAACGACGACTTATCTGTTCAATTTCCCTCAGGGTCATATCCCGGGGTAAAATAATGCGCGTTGCCCCTAAGGCATGAAAAAAGGCTGCACTATGATGGTTGCGGCAAGCGGCAATGGAACTAAGATGAAGCCCCATGTCGTAGCCTTTCTGACCTAGAAGCCCGAGTAAAGAAGGCTCGCTCACAATCAACGCATCTCCCCCCGCATTGGCAAAACGATCGGCCAAACGCATCAGGCAATCAATTTGTTCTGACGTATAATTCTGGGCGTTCATCACCAATGAAAGCTGTTTGCCTTGGTCATGTGTTTTCTTTAGAGCCAGTTCCAAATCGCTTTCTTTTGCCAAATTACCGAAGGGTCGGCGGCTGGTTGCAGAACTCCCAAAACGGGAAAGCCAATCTTCTGGAACAATACTGCAATAGAATTCATCAGCACCTGCCGAAGCTAAATGATCAATTTCCTCTATCTTGCTAAGCGGGGTGGTTATTTTCATGCCAATCTCCTGCAAAGACCAGCTTACTGATCCAGTTATTTTGTACAGCTTGCCATATGGCTGTTTTCATGCTGTCAGAATGTTCGTAAAATTGTGTGTTTCCTCTTTGAAAACTATAAAGCTCGGTTTCCGCATTGGCATGAGGGCGTGTTGTTTGGACCCAATAGGTCAAACACTCTTTATGACAGGCATGAGCGGCTGCAAATTTTGCATCATCTTTCAGGCCCGATGACCCGATGCGGCACATTCGTCCTTTGAATGTATAGCCATAGGGCAAATGAACACTAAGTTTCATCGGATCACTTTTAAACTGCATCACGGTTGCAAAGGGCGGTACATCCATCTCCAGACGATCAATAGAGAAACGAGCCAAAAAGTCCTGAAAATGTTTGGATTGATTATCAAAAATATGCAATTTTGCCCATTGACCTGATGGCAGTCTTGGGTCTTTAATGGCCTTATTGAGTAGACGCCCCAATACTGGGTTCAGCATTGGAAAGTTAAGCCGCAACCTCTCCAGCGTTCCCCAGTCATTCACCACAACCTCAGTCCCCGCATCCAGCTGCGGCAATAATCTTTCCAACAATCGAAAACCCGAGTCTGTTAACATTGGCGTGACCAATGAAAATTCAAGCTTCAATTGTTTGGCTTTGGACTGAGCCCGCATCAGTTCCTTGAGCGTTGGGATCAGCCGCTCACAAAATTCATTCCCAAAATGTAGATGGGTCACCTGATACTGCTGGGTCTGCACATCTGTTTTTTCAGGTGAACAACCCAATCTTCGGAGACATTCTGATAGCGGTGGATTTGGTTCAAGATCGCATAACTTATCAAGCGATTTCGCAGTGGTTAACGCTAGTGCGATCTCTGGATATGTCATTTGACTCTTTGTCATTCGGCTTTCCCTGTATGACAATTCGGAATTATGGTGTTGATCCCTGTTTCCATAACAACTTTCCGGAGGGCCTGTAAATTAGCATGCGGTAATTCAAATATATCACGCCAAGGTCTGTGAGGTTCATACAGAATAGCCTCATGGGCACCACTAACGAATATAAGATCTGGAAGTTCCGCAATATCTTCAGGCTCAGATGCCACCAGCAATGTCGCCCCGAGGGCTTTCCTGCCAATTGCGGCGACGTCCTCGGGCTGACAGCGTCTATGCAGACCTTCTCCATAAACAATGATGTCCTTACCTCCTGAAAGGCGTAAGATATACCCAAGCATTTTTCCGGCCCCCTTTGGCCCTTTTAGCGACATTCTGATGATCCGCCAAGCTGTGCCGATTTTACGCAGGATTTGAAAGATATGGCGCAGAGCCGCCCCAACACCCGGGGGCAGAAGCGGCATATGGTGCCACTCAAAAACCTGAACTGAGATTTTCGCCGTTATTTTTAGCTGCTGTTCCGGCTGTGCAATAATAAAATCGACATTTGTCCGCTGGTTGATCTGCGCAAGATATTGGCAGACCTGCTGTGAAGCGACAATGACCGTTCGGGATTTAACCGTGATATCCGTCAAATATTCCATGGCACCGATCAGATGTTCTGGATGGCCATGAGTAATAAAAATAATTCCCTCTTCTTCAGCAGAAAATTTTGTTCCTTTCGGCGGATCAACATAAATATGCGGGAGATTTTTTCCTTCATGACATGCGTGGTGTATATGAAACCCTGACCAGCCGAGATAGTCAATTTCCCAAACAGAGGTTTCTAAAACCACCATTATTTACTCCTTGCATTCTGTTCAGCATGAATCGCTTTTTCAATAACAATATGAGCATTACCCAGTGCAAAGAAATTTCGGATCAGCCCCTTTATCATCTTGAAATAATGCCAAGACCAGTTCTTGGGGCGCCACAGACCAACACGCATGAAGGCTCTGATGACAACTTTGCCATAGGCATTGCGCATCATCCGGTAGAGATCCTTGGTCGGTGTTCGTGTTGGCAAAAGGAAATGCTGTAAATCATAAAACTGACCATCTCTGGTGACAATATCATCTTCAACCTTTTTGTGCAGTTGTGTTCCCGGTAAAGGTGTCAGGGGGGTATATTCGGTCAGGATAATCGCCGGATGCTGTTTGGCAAAATTATCAATGGCCGCGAAATCTTTCTGCGTGAAATTATCTTCCACCAAAAATCCTGCGCTCATGCCTATACCAATGTCTTTAAGGATATTTAAGGCCTCAACATCAAGACCCTGTTCCACCCGTTTCCCAGTACGTTTCAGAGCCTCATAGTCAAGGGACTCAATGCCCGACATAACAAGTTGCAGACCCGCGCGGGCCCATAACGTAAATAATTCCTTGTTGGCGACAATTGAATCGACCCGAGCATAAGTAAAGTAGCGTTTCTTGATACCGGCTGTCAGCAACAGATCGGCAAACTTATACATCCGTTCTGGATCATGAAAGGCATGATCATCACATAGATAAATGAAATCCTCTTCCAGGTTTGCGATTTCCTCTACCAGCAATTCTGGGGAACGGGAAATAAATCCGCCCTTGGAATAGATGCGCGGGGAGCAAAATACACAAGGGAAACTACATCCCACCGAACTACGCACCGCTGCGATGCGCTTTTCCCACAGGTAATAATATTGCGATCTATATTGTTTTGTCAGACTGCGATCAGGCATAGGCTGATGATCAAGGGTCAAGGGCAGGGGGCGTGGTGCCGTGGGGACCAGTTTGTCCCCGTCCCTGATCATTAGGCCTGCGATATGATCAAAGGTTGTCGCACCTGCCGCTCTAGAATCGCATATTTCAGCAAATGATTCCGTACCCTCCCCCCGAACAATCAAATCTACAACGGGGTCAAGAAAATCTTTAGGCCAGACGGTGGGATGATGACCCCCAACAACTGTGAGACAATGAGGGGCGGAAAGGCGAGCGACGGCCAGTGCCCTTTTTGCAGTGTCCACATGAACCACCTCAGACGTTACCCCGACGATATCAGGTTTAAAATCCTTTAATACCCGGCTCAGGTCCTTCGGGGCTATTTCCATATCCACCAACCGCACGTCATGACGCCCTTTCAACACAGCCCCCAAAAGTTCAAGGTTAAGCGGCTCAATCTTTGTTAAATTCTTAAGCCCGATGGTCCGCGTCCCACAGGGAGGGTTAATCAATAAAACTTTCATTTTTTCTCCTGTTTATGCTTTTTCTTCTTGCCATTTTCTTTGGAGTCAAGCCAATCAAATGTTGCTTTCAACGTGTCATCAAGGGGGCGGCATTTCAGGGAAAGATCCCGCCGTGCCGTTTCTGCGTTGAAATACCAGTAATAACTTCCGAGCTGTGCCCCCGCTGCTGTCAATTCCCCTTCTGGTACAAACAGTTCAACAATATTTGCGATTTGAAGCACCAGCCAAAAGGGCAGGGAAATATGTGGAGGGGAGGTCTGAGCAAGATCTGCTACCTGATTTACAAAATTCTTTAGAGGCATATTATGGGGTGACGCTAAAATATAATGAGGGGCAGGGTCTGGATGATCCAGTGCTGTAACATAAGCCGCTGCACAATCCCGAACGTCTATCGGGTTGACCCCACCATCAGGACAGATGGGCAGACGCTGGCCGCGCACGGCATCAACCAGAACAGTGGTATTGGAATTAATATCCTCTGGTCCCAGAATAAAACTTGGGCTTAACACCACAACAGGGGTGCCTCCGTTTCGGGCTTTCAGAGCCATTTCGTGGGCCTGACGCTTTGCCTGAATATATGCCACTTGTACGGCATCCAAGTTAAAGTGCGATGTTTCATCCAAGGCGGCTTCGGGATGATCATGGGATAATGCCCCTACGGCCGAGGTTGTTGACGTGAATAAAGCGCGTCTCACCCCTGTCTGCGCCACAGCTTCAAGAAAATTCTGCGCGCCTGTCACATTGACACGGAACACATCCTTATCATCATGTTTGTTTACCGAAACCTTGCCCGCCAGATGTATGGCCGCATCCACCCCTTCAAACGCTTTTACCAAGTCATCGAGGTTCATAATATCGGCTTGGCGAATTTCGATCTGATAGGGCAGTCGCCTTTTGGCGGAAGCTAGATCTCTTACGACCGCAACAGGGGTATGACCCGAAGCTAATAATGCTTGCAAGACATGATATCCGAGAAAACCCGTTGCTCCAGTAATGGCGACTTTCTTTCCGCTCATGTCAGCTCAGGTCTCTGAGTATTTTCGAGGCACAATAAACTAATGTTGGGATTTTTTATCATTACTCCCTCCTCATAATTTTTTATCTCTGCATTACCTTAATTTTTTACAATCTTTAATATATGTAATATTATTTTTTCTAATGGGAGTATATGAAGCCATCTTAATTGTGCAATAGGTTTTTATTCTTTTTGATTAACTCATGAGAAATAAACGACTTTGTCTAATCCTTTAATATATTTAGCTTTTTTATGTTAAAGTCACATTATGGAATCAATTGACTTGTCCCTCCTTTCCTGAAGGGGTTTTGGAACATAAACTTTCTCAACATGTAAAAATTTCAAATGAAACCTAGGTCAAGTAGCATTAGTCACGAGGTTCCATTCGGCCATTGTAATTGACCGTAATGTTCTTAGCGTTTGTCTTGAAATGAGATGTCTTTGTGTGTTAAAATGTTGTATATTGGTCCGTAAATTGAAAGAAACATTTGAGCTGACTTATGAGATTTAAATCTTTGCATCTTTCGATTTCGTCGTCGGATAGGAACATGGGAAGTTAGACGTTTCACGTCACCTTCGGTTCCTGCGGCACTGTCAAAGGAAACTGAAACTGGTCACAGAGGTATTTAATTGCAAATATCTTATGCCACGAATGTACGCCATTCAGTCATAGATTCTGAACGAAATTTCTTAAATGTCTGTCTGCCCGTGAGGTGCCGTTCTCCGTTAAAATGGTTGCACCCCAAGGGCAGGCTACGCGCTATATTTGCGCATGAGTTGAGGTGAATTTTTGAAGGGTTTCTTCTTTTCTAAAGCCCTGCATGGCATATTCTCGCCTTCGGCTTGCGGGTTCTTGGCTAGGCTTCGCTCAGCTTACGCAGTGCCACTGGCACCACGGTCATCGCGAAAGCTAAGCCGACAAACTCCTCAGTGTCGGAAAGGCAGGTGACTATTTTGACGTTCCGTTACCTTCGGTTCCAGCCCGATTGTTTAATCGACCTCCAGCTTCTTGTTTGTTATGGCACCCCAGTTCCTTCATGGCAGCTTTATAAGACCTGAGCTTATCTGTGACGATAGCCGTCGGCCGTCCATAACGCTTTATGAGAGATTAGGCGTGAACGCCTGCTTCGCGAACAAAACTTTTAGTGCGGATTTCTTATCACGTCGCTTTGTTACAACAACGTCAAGGACTTCACCTTCATGATCGACGGTGCGCCATAGATAGTGGGTTTTACCCCCTATTTTGACGAAGACTTCATCAATGTGCCAGCGCCAATTTGAATGTTGCTTAGGATAAGATGTGCGCTTCTTTCTGATCTTTGCTGCAATCGCGGGGCCAAAGCGGTTCCACCATTATCTGATGGATTTGCTGCTCCGCGCTGCCCTTTGGGTCATGACTTATATCTACGCCTCTTTCATAGAGTATATCTTCTACCTGCCGAAGCGATAATGGATATCTGATATAAAGTAGAAAGCCAATTGGATGATTGCTGGATTATGTTTGTAATATTTAAATGAAATGTTCATTGAGCAAAATAGCTAATTAGAAACTTGGAGCAATAAGTTCCTTTGACAGAGCCGTGCCCACATAATATATAATTTATTTTACTTAAACTAAAATAAATGTTTACAGGAAATAATATTTGATGTATGTATTTAATTTAACTGAGATCAAATTATATATGCATTATGAAACAATGCTCTGTATGCATCTATATTTAACTGGAAAAACATAACATTAAATCAAAGGTGCTATTAAAATGAATATTAAACAAAATACAGGGTCGAGTATCACAAAGATATTATGCATGGGATCAGTGAGTGTGATTTCAATGTGCGTTTCAACGGGAGCGATTGCTCAAGAGCAAGGATATGAGCTGGATGAGATTGTCGTCAGTGCGACCAAGACCGGCAAAACTAGCTTGCAAGATACAGCTATCGCTATTAGCGCATTTGGGGGAAATGATCTCGTATCGCAGGGAATCTCTGACGTAAACGATTTGCAGGCACTGGTTCCAGCTCTAAATATAGAGAATAATTCTTCGGGAGTTCAGGTATTTCTGCGCGGCGTAGGAACAAACCTTGTCTTTGCGGCGAATGATCCTAGTGTGACGATTAATTTGGACGGTGTTTATATCGGCCGACCCTTTGGATCTATTTTTGATTTTGCTGACGTTGAACAGGTCGAGATACTGCGTGGCCCACAAGGCACGCTCTGGGGCCGTAATGCTATCGGTGGTGCTATCAATATTTCTACGAAGGCCCCTTCTGATGAATTCGATTATACTGTGGTTGCTGAAGCAGGAAACTTTGGCCGTGTTATGGGGTCTGCGTGGATATCTGGGCCAGTTATAGAGGATGTCCTGAGCGTAGGTGTGTCGCTTCGACATTTTGAGCATAACGGTTATATCGAAAATATAGTCCCTGGGGGAACGGATATTCAATCAGCAGAGCGTGATAGTGCGCGGATATCTGCCGTTTTCACGCCTAACGATCGTTTTAAGGCGACTGTGCGAGCAGATTACACTAAGGTGCAAGATAATTGGGGTACTTATAGTGTATTGCTAGAGCCAGCTTCGACTGTCTTGGGCAATGTATTCGGTTTGACCACACCACTGGCAGATTCAGTCGTTGGTGATTACAGTAAAGCAGCTGCAAATAATGAGAATGATGTAGATTCTGAACTTTGGGGCGCATCTTTAGATCTCGAATATGAAGTGTCTGACGCCGTTTCCCTTACATCCCTGACGGCTCTTCGTAAGACGGATCATCTTATCGCAATCGATTTTGATGCGACTGAAGCAGAGATTGGAAATACATCACCGTTGACCACGACAGCGGAACAGTGGACGCAAGAGTTTAACCTTGTATATAGTTCCGATAATATTACGGGAATTATTGGTGCCTTTTATATACATGAAGATGCAAACGAAGTATTTAATATCCAACTTTTGGGGGACAATGTACTGGCTGAGGATCCTCTTCTGGGGGGTGGTGTCGGATTGTTGTTTGATACAGATGTTGTAACAAAAAGCATAGCTATTTTTGCACAGGGTACCTATGATTTTTCAGAAAAATTGTCCCTAACATTAGGCATGAGGTATACAGACGATACAAAAGATATTGCAGGCAGTGGTATCGTAGGTGGGGGGGCGTTCTCTTACAGTGATACATTTAAGGACAGTGCGTTTACACCAAAAATTGGATTAGAATATCGCCCATTAGACAATTTACTTGTATTCGGGTCGGTGTCTAACGGTTACAAGTCTGGCGGTTTTGCTACTACGACAACGTCCTCTGATAGGTATTCTTCTGAAAGCCTTTGGGCTTATGAAGTAGGATTTAAATCAGATATGTTGGATAATCGGTTGCGGCTGAACGGTACAGCTTTTTACTACGATTATTCTGACCTACAAGTACAAAGAGTTGTAAATACAAGTCTTGATGTAGATAATGCAGATAAGTCTAGGGTATATGGTGCTGAGCTCGAAGTTACTTATAGTCCTGTCGAGAGTTTAGAGTTGGGTTTTAGTGCGACCTACCTTGATGCAAAATACTCAGACTTTACAGATTCTGTAGATGATGCAACCGGTTTGCAATTTGATGCCTCAGGGCAGCAGTTAAGCAATGCACCACGATTATCCATGGTTGCGTCAGCTCAATATACTCATGAATTGTCGAGTGGTAATGAAATTAATGCTCGAGTTGATGGTAACTACCAAAGTCGTATCTATTTTACGACAAATAACGAACCCTTACTATCTCAGAAACCATATGGTCTGGTGAATTTATCCTTAGGATACCGGTTGCAAGATGAAAATCTGGAAATTCAAGCTTTTGTGAAAAATGCATTTAATAAGCAATATGTCACAGGCGCAGAAAGGTTCATTGCTGCGGGACTTCCGGCACAAGGTTTTCCAGGGGAGCCTAGAGTATTTGGCCTGAGGGTTATTATTGGAAGGTAACCGTTATTTTCAACCCTTGAATTGATATTTTCGAGGGTTGATTTTAGATTCGATTTAGCCAAAACACATAATGTCCTAATAGTATAAAGGCCGTATGATTTCTGCGGTATGGAGTGTAATTGTATGAAAAATATTGGAGTAATAGGAGCAGGGATAATGGGATCAGGTATTGGACAAGTCCTTGCGTCCAGTGGTTTCTGCGTTACTGTGAATGATTTGAATTTGGTATCTTTAGAGAGAGCCCGACAGAGAATTGAAGATGGAAAGTTCGGGTTGAATGTTGCAGTGGAGCGTGGCAAGATCGATAAAAATGATTTAGTTCAGATTCAGAATCGTATTACATATAGTGTTGATATTGAGGCTGCATGCCATAATGCTGATTTGATAATAGAGGCGGTGCCAGAAGATTTGGCATTAAAATGTAAATTGTTTTCTCAGCTTGATGAGATGTCACCTCCAAAAACTATTTTAGCCTCAAATACAGCGGGTTTTCCTATTGTGGCTCTTGCGCATGCAACAAAACGGCCTGAAAAAGTAATTGGCTGGCATTGGTCTCAACCATGCTCAGCCATGAAATTAGCAGAAATTATACGCCATAAAGAAAATGACGAAGAAACCGTTTCGGCCATTGTCGAAATGGCTCATAAATGTCGGAAGAATCCAGTTGTTATTAATGATAACGCTCAAGCTTGGGGTTTTGTTACAAATCGGCTTTTTATGAATTTACAAAGTGAAGGGCGTCGTATCGTTGAAGAGGGTGTGGCGAATGAAGATCAGATTGATCAATTAATGAAAGATTGTTTTCGCTGGCCAATTGGGATTTTTGAGCTTCACAATGGCGCCCAAGGCATGGAGCAATCAGCGCAGAGTTTTCCTGGTGCCAAAGATACACGGCAAAAGTCGTAACGATTTATTGTCGTCTATTGAAAAATAGAAGTTAAGTTTTTGTTTATCTATTAGTAAGTAAGTGCTTAATATTGAGAGGAACATCATATGAACGCAAATGAGTTCGTTTCCTATGGACATCAACTGAGGAAACATGCCGCTGAAATGCCAGATACGGTAGCTATCTCGCACATAGCGACTAATGGCGATCAAGATAGCCTGACATGGAGGGGGCTTGATCATGAGGTGTCAGTCACGGCGTCACGCATGGTCGCATCAGGTATTGATCACTCAAAGCTGTTGATTGTTTCGCTCCCTGATTCAATAGAGCATTTTATCGCATGCCTCGCTGCATGGAAATTAGGCGCGTGTGTCTTACCACTTAGTCCAGATATGCCCGCCTTTGAAGAGAATAAAATATTGGAAGTATGTCGTGGCTGGCGGGATTTGGTCATTGTGTCTAATCGAAGTGATAAATGGTGTGTTAAAGATGAGGTGTTTGGAGTAACACGTGGTTTATCAACACCAATAGTTACTAATTTTGGTGATACTATTGCACAGCTAGGCAAAGCGATTGGTTCTGGCGGGTCGACGGGAAGCCCCAAAATAATAATCGATATGAATTCATGGGCGAGAATTCCTGAGAAACTAGGGTGGATGGGTCTTGTCGGTATGAGGCCCATGCAGAAACAATTAATTTTCAGTCGATTGTATCACAATATTGGGTTTTTATTTTCTCATGTGGGATTGTTCGAAGGTCATACCATTTTTATTACGCCGACTTTTAATGCTGGTCAGTCTCTGGATTTGATAGGTCGCCATAGAATACAGTTTTTTGCTACGTTACCAATCATGATGCAACGAATGGTGCAATCGCCAAATTTTGAAGATAGTGATTTAAGTAGTCTGGAGAGTTGTTACCATGCGGGCTCCTCTTGTCCTGAGTGGGTTAAAAAGATTTGGATAAACAGGCTAGGACCTCAAAAGGTATGGGAAGGTTACGGTGCCACAGAAGAAGTCGGGGGTTGTTTTATCCGTGGTGATGAATGGCTCAAAAAACCTGGTAGTGTAGGCCTTCCGTACTTCACAGAACTCGAGTTGCGTACTGAGGATGGAAAAGTTGCCGCTGCTGGTCAAGTGGGGGAAGTGTATTCACGTAGTATTTCCGAGCGAGTTATGGGTCAATATCTTGGTGCTCCCCCACTTGAATTAACAGAAAATGACCTTGTAACTCTTGGGGACTTAGGGCGTATGGATGAGGATGGATATTTATTTTTAGCCGATAGAAAGTCAGACATGATTATCAGTGGAGGAGCTAATGTTTATCCAGCCGAAGTTGAGGCTGTCTTGTCCGAACATCCCGATATTTGCGATGTTGTCGTAATCGGTTTGCCAGACGATAATTGGGGGTCCCGCGTTCACGCTATTATTGAGCCGACACATCGTGATCATACGATTCCGCCAGACAAGCTTAAACAATTTTGTGGTGAGAAATTGAGTAAATTCAAGATTCCCAAGTCATATGAATGGGTAAAAAGTTTGGATCGAGACCCATCAGGGAAAGTACGCAGAAAAGCTCTCAAGGATGCGCGAACCAAGCTTTAAGATAGTCGCCATGAGATAAATTTTATTTATGAGGGTATTGAGAAATGATAATTGAACGTATCGACTTATTTAGACTGGCAATACCTCTCGCACAATCCTTTCGCATATCCTCTGTCAATGTAGAAGCGAATGAAAGTATACTGGTAAGAATAGTTGCAGAAGGTGAAGAGGGCTGGGGGGAGAGCCACTCTTTTCATGTGCCCGCCTTTTGTCCAGAATATGGAGGTGGGCAATTTCATTTATCTAAAAGTGTTATTGCACCAGCTTTGCTGGGGAAGAAAATTGATAGCGGTCAGCAATTACAAGAACACTTAGCGTGGATTAAAGGGAATAACTTTGCAAAGGCTGCTTTTGACTTAGCTTGGTGGGATCTAGAGGCAAAACTTCAAAGAACCCCACTGTACAGGCTAATAGGGGGGTGCAGAGATACTGTTGAAGTTGGAGCAGACTTTGGTATTATGGAACATGTCGATGACTTACTTGATTGTGTTTCCACTGCTGTCACTGAAGGTTATAAACGCATCAAACTCAAAGTTGGTTTGGGCTGGAACGGTGACGTGATAAAAGAAGTACGGCAAAATTTCCCAGAGCCAATCATCCATGTTGATTGTAATAGCGCTTTTGATCCAGACGACGCGAATATCATGGCTCAATTTGACGCGTGTAACTTGGCTATGATCGAACAGCCATTTGCATATGACGATTTATTATACCATTCAAATCTTCAGAAAACTCTCCGCACACCAATTTGCTTGGATGAAAGTATCACATCTCTTGCAAAGGTAAAAAAAGCGATCGCGTTAAAAGCCTGCGGATTTGTTAATATTAAATTGGGACGTGTCGGCGGCATCACTCCCGCCCTTCAAATTCTAAAATATTGTGAAGAAAAAGATATTCCATGCTGGGTCGGTGGAATGCTTGAGAGCCGCATTGGTCAATCTCACTCTTTAGCTTTTGCTACAATGCCTAATATTCACTATCCTTCTGATATTTTTCCTAGTAATCGTTTTTTCAGTGAAGACCTCACATCTGAAAATCTGGTTCACAGTAAACCATCTGAATTTTCTCTTTCTCAAGAGTCTGGAATTGGTGTCGTGCCAAACACTGAAAAATTGGATAGATTTACGGCTGAAAAAGCAAATTTTGGAATGGAATGAATTTATATATGCAAAAGAACAAAACTCACCCGAACTCTGGTGATATGACCAATGGTATTTCTTCTATTAAAGGCATTGAGGATGTCGTCGGCTGGCGCCGACATCTTCATAAACACCCCGAAACTGCCTTTGAAGAATTTCAGACTTCGGAGATGGTCGCTGACCTATTAAAGTCGTTTGGTTTAGAAGTGCACAGGGGTCTTGCCACGACGGGAGTTGTGGGCGTGTTGAGAAATGGCGAGGGGCCGATGATAGGGCTGCGAGCAGATATGGATGCGCTGCATCTGGAGGAGAATAACAATTTTGATCATAGATCCGTACATGAAGGGCGTATGCATGCCTGTGGCCATGATGGACATACCGCTATGCTGCTCGGGGCTGCTCGAGACTTGTCAAAGGAGTTAAATTTTTCTGGGACAATCGTCTTTATTTTCCAGCCAGCAGAAGAAAATGAGGCTGGCGCTCTTTCCATGATTGAGGGTGGGTTATTTGAAAAATTCCCTGTTGATGCTGTTTATGGCCTACATAATTGGCCTGGGATGGCAGCGGGCTCTTTTGGCGTTTGTAAAGGGCCAATCATGGCAGCATTAGACTTGTTTGAAATCAAAATTATTGGGCAGGGAACCCATGCTGCTATGCCACATCTTGGAACTGATGTTTTACTCGCGGCTGCAGAGCTCACGAGTGATTTTCAATCTATTGTAAGTCGCGCGATTGATCCTCAACAAGCCTCTGTCGTCAGCGTCACTCAGATGCATGGAGGTAATGCGTGGAACGTTATCCCAGCTGAAGTCATATTGAGAGGCTGTACAAGGCACTTTACCGCTCAAAACCAAAAAATTATTCGTGATTTGCTTAGCTTAAAAGCAGAAGGAATGAGTAAATCTCATGGTGTAGATCATGAAATGAACTACATGGAGCGATATCCTGCTACAGTGAACACAGAATTAGAAACATCTATTGCTGTGCAAGCCGCGATCAAGGCTCTTGGACTAGAAAAGGTTGATGATAATGTTGTTGCCTCATTGGGTTCAGAAGACTTTGGGTTCATGTTAAAAGAAAAGCCCGGCTGTTATGGGTGGTTGGGTAATGGCCCACTTAAGGGTGGTTGCATGTTGCACAGCCCAACTTATGACTTTAACGATGAAATTATTCCAGCGGGTATAGCCTATTGGAAAGCTTTAGCTCAGACCTGTTTACCGCTAGCTTGAGTGGCGGGACCTGTACAAAAAGCCCTGAAATCAATCTGATGATTAAATAAAAATACTCATGCAGAAAATATTTTTAGTATTTTATTTGAATTCAAGTAAAAAAATATTGTTAATCTAAGGATGATGTGATATTAATTGATCTTAATTCAAATAAAAGATGATATAATATGTTGAAAATTGGTCCACAAATTACCCCAGAAACTGAAAGTTTTTGGGTGGGGGTACAGAATGGGGAATTTAAGCTTCAGAACTGTAAAGATTGTAGTAAGATTTTTTTTCCTCCGAGATTTTTTTGCCCTTCATGTGGTGATAGAAATGTCAATAGCTTCGCAGCAAGTGGAAAAGGTGTAATTTATAGTTATGTTATTAATCATAGACCACGACCCGATTGGCCTGATGAACCCTATTGCGTAGCTATCGTCGAGTTAGAAGAGGGGATCCGTCTTGTTTCTAACATAGTGAATATCGAGCAGACGCCTGATCATATCCAAATTGGAATGCCGGTTAAGCTATGTTTTGAAAAAATTTCTGAAGGTATTGTGTTGCCCGTTTTTGAACCGGTAGATGATAATGTAGCGGGGAGAAATTAAATGAGAAAACCTTTAGCTGCAATTGTTGGGGCCGCAGAATCTACAAAAATTGGCTTGGTGCCTGATATGTCCAGCTTGGGGTTACATGCGGACGCGGCGCTAAATGCTTTGCGTGATGCTGGACTGAAGCCGCATGATATTGACGGTATTGCATGTACGGATGCGAACCCTGCAGATGTCGCATTTTATTTGGGCATTAAGCCAGATTGGATGGATGGGACAAACGTTGGAGGCTGTGCTCCAATCTTACATTTGCAAAATGCCGTAGCTGCAATAGCTGCAGGCTACTGTAAAACTGTGCTTATTACACACGGAGAAAGTGGTCGTTCTCGTCAAGGGGCGCAACTCCGTATTCCTAATCCTAGCGACCTGAACGGGCAATTTGATTTCCCCTTTGGGTATAATGGAGCCATAACCTCTTTCACACTTCCCGCAATGAGATATATGAAAGAATGTGGAGTTTCGGAAGAGAAGCTTGCTAAGGTTGCCGTTGTGTCTCGGGAATGGTCAGCAAAGAATAGTCGTGCATTTGCAAGGGATCCCATCACGATCGATCAAGTCCTTGAGTCAAGGATGATTGCTTACCCATTTCGTAAGTTAATGTGTTGCCTTGTTACAGATGGCGGTGGAGCATTTATTGTAACCTCTGTTGATCGTGCGAAAGATTTTCCCAAACCACCTGTTTATGTTCAAGGTTGTGCTTCTGCAGCTGAATCATATTTTACTGGCCCAGCCTATGTCGGCGACCCGCTATATCCTGAATTGATTAGGCGTGCTGGCAAAAATGTATTTCAAGCCGCTGGCCTTAAAAATTCTGATATCGATCATGCAATGATCTATGATGCCTTTGTTCATACACCTTTGTGGGCATTAGAGGGGTTGGGTTTTGTAAAGTTTGGCGAAGCAGCTGATTTTATTTGGGATGGTAATACGGCACCTAATGGCTCACTCCCCATGAATAGCACTGGGGGAGGGTTGAGTTATACTCATACAGGGCATTATGGTATGTTCGCGGTACTGGAATCTATTCGTCAGCTAAGGGGTGAGGCTGAGGCACAAGTTCCAGGTGTGCAGACGTCTTTGGCGTTTGCATATGGTAATGTTCTGAGTGCTGTAGGTGCTACTATTCTATCTAATGTAGGTGAGTAAACTAGGTATTGAAAGGATTATACTGATGAATGATGATCAAAAAACGAGTCGTGAAAAATTACTGAAGGCAGCAACACGTTTCTGCAACGGTTGGCAAGCATGGCATAATCCGTATCGTGTGCCTAGCCGCGAAGAAATGCTTGATATTGTGACCGAGGATTTTGAATTAATTTATAATTCGCCGCATGTATATGTGAAAGGGTTAGATCCGTATTTCGCGCATGCTAATACGTTGGTCCGTAATAAAATTAATGTTATAATGAAGACAGAAATTTTAGCTGTAGGAGACGAATATTGTTGGGTACACGACCATCATACATGGGAATTTTCCGATGGTCGTCGCTTTGAAAGTGATCGTTACGGATCACTTTTCAGAAGAGGTGATAAAATTTGTAAGTACTTAGTTTTGATGATGGATCCAGATGCTTTTAATGAATGGCTCGAGGAAAATAAAGTTGAATTGGGGTTGGGGTAATAGGCTCAAAATATTCAACTTAAATGTAAGAGTTTAAGAAGGTCATTTGTGACCTTTTCAGGGTCATGTTTAGTAGCACCATACCACTTGAAGACAGAAATTTGTGGCATCATCATTGTTTCAACGGCGACATTTGGATTTACATCTGGTAAGAGTTTTTCTTTTATGGCCGTTTCGACAGCTGTTCTTAACATATGGGTAAACTGTCTATTTTTATCTTTAACTTCCTCTGTAATTGGATCGTCCAACTCAGGACGGTTAAATATATATAAATTGAGTAAATTTAGATCATTGGCAGCAGTGTGTGTGCGGTCACGGATGATTTTTGTTATACGGTCCTTTGGGTCTTTGATTGCGCTTAGCTGTTGTAAATTTTTAATCTGTTTATCTAACCAATAGCTGAACACATGATAGATAAGATGATTTTTAGAAGGGAAATAATAATAAAGGGCCGTCTTTTGAATGCCAGTTAACTTAGCAATATCTTGAAGATAGACATCCTCATACACGTGATTACGTAATTGTTCTATGGTCGTTTCTATTAATTTTGACTTGACGCCTAAAAATTTGGCAGACGGGCCAATATTTTTGGGACGCCCACGTTTAGCACGTTTTTTATTTGTTGATATAGCCTGAGAATTGTCGTTCATTTGTGCTCCTATATGCAATCAACTATTTCTAATTCTTACAGTTATATTTTAGCTGCAGAATTTCCACTTAAATGATACAGATTTTCTAGTTAGAATCGAGCCTTAATTAGAATTTTATTAAAGTAAACGGCTCTGTCACATAAACTTTCTCAAGGCGCAGTAATTTCATAGGAGGTTTGAGCAAGTAGCATTGGTCACTAGATTCCATTCGGTCATTGCGATTGACCATAACGTTTGACCTTTCCCCGTTTTCAGGTCCAGTTTCCAAGTTAGGAAATTGAACGAGAAAAGATGGCGAAGTTTAGGCGTCGGACTCGGCCAAAAAATAAAATAAACAATCATGATTGCGTTTTTTATTTTATCCTGTAATATTATATTGGACTGATCTGATTTAATCAGTTCAATATAATATTACGGATGTTAAGTTTCAGTATTGGTCATCACGAAATTAGAGAATATAAAAGGGAGTTAAAGCATCATGCCAGTAAGAACAAAATTTTTGAATTCTACTTCTATGGGTGCAATGATTATGGTTTCTGCTATTTGTGGAAATTTATCTATTGCGTTCGCGGAAGACAAAACAGCCGCAGACAAGTCTATTGCCATTGAAGAAATTAAAATCACAGCAACACGAAGAGGTGAGACGACATTGTTGAAAACACCTGTTGCGGTTACGGCAATGGATACGGGGATTATTGAAAAATATAACCCACGTGATTTGAACGATCTCACGGCAATGGTACCAAGCTTGTCAGCAGGAAATACTTCTGCTTTTAGATCCGCTTCATTTGCTATGCGGGGTGTCTCAGAAGATACTATTATTCTTTACAAAGAATCTCCTGTAGGTGTAACGCTTGATGATTTTGTGATCCCCCATGCTCAAACGTCTAATCTTGAAGTTTTTGATATTGAGCAGATTGAAGTCTTGCGCGGACCACAGGGTACTTTGTTCGGTAAAAACACAACAGGTGGTGTGATCAATGTACGCACCAAGCGTCCAGTATTGAATGAAACTGGTGCTGATCTGAGATTTGAAGGAGGCAGCTTTGGAACATATAAAGGCACCGCTGCTGTCAATTTGCCTTTAGTCGATGATAAACTTGCCTTCCGCTTTGCTGGTATGTATTTGAAGTCAGATGGTTATGTGAAGAATGGATACAGTTATCAAAATGCTGTCGATGGTTCATCCACAACGGGTGATGGGCGTCGTATAGGTGGGGATGATGTTTTCTCGGGTCGTGCTAAGTTACTGTGGCAGGCTTCTGATGATGTAACAGCATTGTTTCAGTATGAGGGCATTAGAGATCGTGGGGAATCACCTGTGGTAATTAATGACACTGTTCCTGGCTATGTTTTTGATTTTTGGGGTTATGGCGCTGGTAGTCAAAGTGATCCCTTAGATCGTGGCGGCTATAACGAACGTGATGACTTGCCTTTTAATATTAAAGATGGCCACAGGGTTGATGTGAATGGCTATTATCTTAACTTGGAAGTGAGCATCAATGATGAACTCACTTTATATTCTGTCACGGGTTATCGAGATCAGAAATCCCGTTTGGTAAATAGCTATTCAGGAACTGTAGGGCCAATCTCTTTGTTTGATGCATCACGTGATGATAACCGTCAGACATTCCAACATGAAATGCGGATTGCTTCTAACGGAGATGGTCCATTCAATTGGGTTGGAGGTGCGTTCTATCAAAAGAATGATGTTCAATTCTGTGTAACGCAGGTTGTAGGGTTTCTTGATTTCTTTGGGTTAGGAACACCGCCAGGCTACTTCAACAATAATCCCCTGATTCTTTGTAACACACAGGATGCTAGTGCAATTGCAGGATTTGTTGATGGTACTTATGACGTAAGTGAAGATTTGCATATTACAGCAGGTGTTCGTTATACGAGCGAAAAGAAAACATGGAAGGGTCGCCCCCGCGTATCCTTCGCAGAATTGGATGGTGCCCCAGATCCATTCGCATTGAATGAATTATTGGATGCGTCCGATTTTACAAGATTTCCAACGGGAGTTGTTACCAACAGCAAAACTTGGAATAAACCCACATACCGTCTGAATGTTGCTTATGATATTAACGATGATACCATGGCTTATGGTGGTTATACACGTGGATTTAAAAGCGGTGGTTATAATGACCAGCTAGGAACGCAATTAAATCCGATCACTGACTTGGCAGCCCAGCCAACAGAACCAGAAACAGCGGATAGTTTCGAGGTTGGCATAAAAACATCCTTTATGGAAAAGAGGGGGAATTTGTCTTTAACGGCTTATCATGTGACCTATAATGATGCCCAGAGAACTTTTAATGTCAGCTTCCCATCAGGTGGGCAGGAAACCTTATTTTTCAATGCGGCAAAGATGGTAGTCAAAGGCGTAGAATTTGAGACTTCTTTTCGGCTAACTGATGAGCTCACTGTAAGGGCAGCGGGATCCTATATGGATGCTAAGTATGAATCTTTTGAAGCAGATACCAATTATGATGGTATTATTGATATTGATCTGAGTGGTCAGCCTGTTACTCGTGCGCCAAAATGGAAATTAGCAGGTGATGTCAATTATTTAGCTCAGCTAGATAGTGGCTCCATAACGCTGAATGCTCGTCTCGCTTATGAAGATTCTACCGTTGCCAGTTATTCGGATGTGTCACCAGAATATGATGCCACCCTGAATGCAAAAACAGTGCTAGATGCCAGTATTACCTATGACGATGCGAATGATCGCTTTTTTGCCCGCTTGATTGGTAAAAATCTGACGGATAAAAGATATCGTACAGGAACTCAGTCAATCGCCACTCTGTGGATTATGTCGACTTATGCTCCACCACGTTATCTAGGGATAGAGCTTGGTATTAAAATTAATCCATAAAGTATAATAATTTTTTGAATAAAGGGCAGGCTATATATAGCTTGCCCTTTATTGTTTTCATAATAGGTGTAAATAATAAAGGGAGATCATATGATGTTAACAACTGGTTTTAAAGGTAAAATAGCGTTGGTGACAGGAGCAGCAAGTGGTATCGGGCTTGCTGTCGTACAAAAATTTCTGGCTCAGGGGGCAGAGGTTGTTGCTGTGGACTTACTAGGGACTGGACTTAAGGAAAAATTTGCCAATCACGATAATATTATTTGCTTGGAACAAGATATTACTACCGAAGATGCGGCTTATGTTATTATTGATTGTGCTCACAGAGGGTTTGGAGGGCTAGATATTCTGGTCAATAATGCTGGAATATGCGTGGGGCAAACTTTTGAAGAGACGAGCGATGAAACATGGGACCGGATAATGGCTGTGAATGTAACGGCCATGTTCAAAATTACACGTCGAGCGGTACCACTTATGAAAGAGCGCGGAGCGGGCAGGATTATAAATATTGGATCTATTATGTCGGAGATGGCTGGACCGGGCCTGTGTGCGTATGGGACAAGTAAGCATGCGGTTGCGGGCCTGACAAAGTCTATGGCCGTTGATCTTGGTTGTTATAATATTACGGCAAATTATATTCAGCCTGGAGCTATTATCACGGGCCTATCGGAAGAATTTTTCAAGGATCCTGAATTTAGGGCCTATTGGACAAAAAAGGCTCCGATTGGTCGTTTGGGTGAGGCCTCAGATGTTGCGAACGCTATAATTTTTCTGGCCTCAGAGGCTGGCGAGTTTATATCTGGTGCAGGTTTGAATGTTGATGGTGGGGCAATTATTAATTTTTAGCGTTTTTTAGCGTTCGTATCTGGCCTTCTAGATGTTGCAAGAGGCTTTCAATCATGCTTTGATCCAGAGAACCGTTCAAAACGTTTATTGCCATGCCATCCATCATATTTTGGCAGAGACGTAGGGCAAGGTCAAAATTTTTCCGGCCACTTTTCCAGTCGGGAAATACGGTAACGGCCATTTTGTACCATTCTTCATTAAATGCCGTACGAGCAGGAGATAGGATTAAATCAAGATCGGGATCCGTTCTTGCGGCCATAGATAATTCTTCGAAGGCAATAAATAATGGGCGGTTCACTTGGTTCCAGTAATCAGTGAGCGTAGCATGAATACTTGTTTTCTGATTTGAATTGGATGTTACTGCACGGCGAAATGCCCTGAGACGTTTTTCATGAAGATGCTGGATGACGTTTTGCATGACGGTTAGGCGATTTGAATAATGATGCATCATCGCTCCACGTGAAATATTGGCTTCCTCGGCAATACGTGACATCGTAGTTTTTGAATAGCCATACTTCAGAAGACACTGAATGGCAGAATTTATTACCTGAATACGCGTAGATTCACTTTTTTTTGCTTGAATGCCCCCTATCTTTCTTGGAGCCTTCTGGATTTTTGTCATGTTTTGTTCAATTGGGTTTTTCTTCATATTAATTTCCACTTAAGCTCCGCCGTAACATAAATTAAACCCTTTGTCTGGACAGTTTCTGAATATAATGTTCACCATCGTAATACAATGTAGGTTTATTAACGGTTTTCTTTAATATATTTTACGGTAAAAGTACAATGCATAATATTTGACGAAAAAATGGTCAAGTTAGATAAAAATTCAAAGTTCAAAATATTAATCTGTTATAAAGCTGACTTTATAGTTATGAATTGTCAATCAATAAAATAAACAATCATGTTTGTTTTGACCTTGTCAGCGTTGAAAATTATAATATGATAAGGAGCCCTAAAAGTAGAAAAACAAAGGTCAGATGATAATGTCGACGAAATTTCATATAATGGCTAAGGAAACGGATGTGGCTGATGGACAACATATTGAAGTTAAGCTAGAAGGTCTAGATCTGTTGCTCGCCTCTGTGGCAGGGGAATATTATGTAGTGCGCAATCAATGTACGCATGCAAAAGAAAAATTATGTGGAGGCATACAAAAAGGATTCTTTTTATTTTGCCCGAAACATGCGGCGCGGTTTGATCTGCGTGATGGATCGACCAAAGGCAAGCTTACCCAAACACCCTTAGATACTTTTGAAACGCGTGTCTTTAACGGTAATATTGAGGTTAATCTTGTCATTTCGGAATGAAGAAGTAGCCTAGTTATGATGGGTGTGCCAGTTCAAAGAATTAATTAATCATCAATTGATGCATTTGCACAAATATTCAAATACGAAACAATCATGATTGTTTTTTATTTACGTTATGTCATGCTTGTGTTATGAATACTTAAATAAATAATAATAAGACAGTATCGCTAATATTGAGAGGACATCGAGAATGACCAATACGCTTTTAAGTAGGGTGCAACGAGACGATCTTCCAGAAAATTTACGTGAATCATGGGATTTTTTAAATGGTCGTACGGGCGAACCTACCTTTGTTGAGGTATTCGCACAGGCGCCAGAACTTTTGACTTTTGTCATGGGGGACTTTTATAAAAATATTTTTTATGAAGGCCGCGTTCAGATGAAGTACAAAGAGCTGGCTAGATTGAAATTGTCCTTTAGTCATGGCTGCAATACATGTATTCGACAAAATGTGCCTGGTTGCAAAGAAGCAGGATTCACTGATGAACAGATTGATGCTATAGACTCATATGAAGATGGGCCATTCTCTGATGCAGAAAAGGCTGTATTGGCCTATACCGAGGAAATGGTTCTGACGAATTTGGGAGGAGCCTTGACGCCGGAATTATATAAACGCCTAAAAAAGCATTTTTCAGATCCCGAAATATTAGAACTCGGAACTTGTATGGCTGTTATTGGTGGCATGGCCAAGTTATCTTTTGTGCTTGATCTTGTCGTGAAAGAGGATAGCTGTCCTTTTGTTGCAAAAGGGGGGGCGTAAAAATGGGGGGTCAATATGATTTTCGTAAGGGATATGCTCTAGATAAAGATGCAGCAGAAGATGCTGTGGATGTAAAGCAACCCTATATTGACAATGGTACAGATCGACTTGATCCAAAACGATATTATTCTTCAGGCTTTATGAAGGATGAATGGGATTATATGTGGACTAAAACATGGAATCTGGCGGGGCCCGTTTCAGATATATCCGATCCCGGGGACTATTTCTTATTTGAATTGGGTCGTGAGTCTATTATTATTACGCGTGATAATGACGGCGATATCAAAGCCTTTTATAATGTTTGTCCCCACAGGGGTAATCAACTGGTATCTGAGGAATTTGGTAGTCTGAAGCGATTTACCTGCTCATTTCATAGCTGGTCTTTTGGGCTAGATGGCAAGTGCGATAATGTTACCGATGAAGAGACCTTTCGTCCAGAAGTATTATGCCACGACCATGATCTAACGGCCTTAAGAGTGGGCGTTGCTGCAGGGCTCGTATTTGTATCCATGAATGAGCATGTCATGCCGCTTGAGGAATATCTTAAGCCGTTGATGGCTCAGCTTTCATCTTACGAAATTGATAAAATGAACGTTATTAGTCATATCCGGAGTGAGTGGGCCGCTAATTGGAAAACAGGAATTGATGCGTTTTATGAACTGTATCATTTGCATGCGGTTCATCCTGAAACACAAGCCGTTATGGAAGATTACAAAGCGCAATATGACCTGTTTGCCAATGGGATGAGCCGTATGATTGTGCCTTTTGCTATCCCGAGCAGCCGTACAGGCAATCAGGAAAGCATGAATGAAGGAATTGAGGTTATGCTGTCTGATGCGGGATTGGCTCCTGATGAATTTCCCGTATCTGCCAAAGAGGCTCGTGTGGCCGTTCAAAAAGGCAAACGTCGCCTGTCAGATAAACTAAATTTGAATTATGAGCGCTATACAGATGCGCAATTAAGCGATAGTTTTGCGACTGGCATTTTCCCGAATGTACAGTTGGGTTGTCATCCAGAAGCCATTTTTATTATGCGTTTCTTGCCCCACCCAACGGATCCTGAGAAATTCTATTATGATAATATTGTGATGTTCCGTCACGTTGATGTCGAAGGATATAAACCAGCGGCTTGGATGGGTTTGCAGGAAGATATCGATCTTACAGGTCAGGTGCGGCCAGACATTATTCATATTTCCGTGGATGAGACACCAGATCTGGGTTTAGTGCTTAATCAGGATGCGGAACTGCTACCATTCGTTCAGAAAGGCATTCGCTCGAAAGGTTTTAAAGGGCCTTTATGGGGTGAACAGGAAAGTCGTCTTAGGCATTTTCATGCGGAACTTGATAAATATATAGCGAAGAAAGGGCTGTAGCTTTTAACCTGATATATTTAATATTAATTAATGATACAACCTATAGCCCTATGCTAAGCAAAGCGATAAAAAACAATCATGATTGATTGCAATATATATTATTAGTGGGTAGAGTGACAGATATGTGAATTCCTTTGTTAGGAAAAGTTTTATGGTGCGTTATTACGAGGATTTGGAGATTGGGCGTATTGTTGAATCAAAATCAGCACCCTTGAGTGAGGAAGAAATAATTGAATTTGCAACAAAATATGACCCTCAATATTTTCATATCGACCCCGTGGCCGCCAAATCGTCGCCGTTTGGTGGAGTCATTGCCTCAGGTACGCATTCGATCGCTCATTGGAGCTCTTTAAATAACACAATATGCAATGATATACGATGGATATGCAGTGTTGGATGGAAAGACCTTTGTTTTTTTAAGGGGTTGCTGCCTAATGTCCCTGTATATGCCAGAGCACAATGTATTGAGAAGAGGCCGTCAAAATCTGATTCCAAGCGGGGTGTCGCAACGTTTCGATTTGAACTTTTAGAAGAGAACGGTGATATGGTACTCAGTATGTTATGCACGAATTTAGTCGAGACCAAAAATAAAGAATAGGATACAATCTGCATCACTGAAATGCGAGACGTATGGAGAAGAAAATAAAATGAGATTGGATAAAAAATGTTAGATGTCGCAGATAAGTTATTAATTCAGGAACTTTTAAATCGGGCTTCCTATGCATTAGATGTGCAAAACCTTGAACAGATTAAATCTTGTTTTACACAAGACGCCCGCATGGTTGTCAATATTGCTGGTGGTACCGTTGTTGGTCCTTTTGAGGGCCGTGAGACAATCATGAAACTGATGGCCGATTCCATTGATGCCCAGACAGACGTCCGAAAGCATGTAATCTCAAACATATTATTTGAAGAAGTCACAGGCTCTAATGTGCATGTTACCTCTAATCTGACTTTGTTTGGTACTGAAAATGGGGTCGTCAGGCTGATAACAACAGGATTTTACCACGACCAATTAAAAAAAATAGATGGCAAGTGGGGCATTGCGGTGCGTCAACTTGATCTTGATTTACCGTATTAAGAGAAGGGTTGTTTCATGAATCTTGGACGTATTCCCGCTAAAATTTCGGCCGTGAACCCTTCACGTACAGCCATTGTGGATGTGTCAAATGATCGTCGTGTTTCTTTTGAGGAACTTAACCAGAGAATTTACCGTCTCGCCAATAGTTTAACAATAAATTTGGGTTTGAAGCGGGGGGAACGGGTGGCTGTACTCTCCAAAAATAGCATTGAATATTTTGAAATATATTTTGCCTGCGCATTATGCGGACTTATTGTTCAACCTCTTAATTGGCGCCTGAGTGGAGAAGAATTGGCCGCCATATTAAATGATGGCGACCCATCGGTGATGATCACAGCGGTTGAATTTCGGGAAGAATGTAAAGCGGTACAAGCATATGTGGATATTAATACCTATTTTGAAATGGGACAGGGGTCTGATGGATCATACGAAAATCTCGTAACCTCATCATTGGCCAATGAGCCTGTAGGCTTTGATGATGTGGGAGGAGATGATCACTTTCTTATTTTATATACAGGGGGTACCACAGGTATCTCTAAAGGGGCTCTTCATTCTCATAAGAGCTTTTTTATGGGCATGTTAAATCAGACCGTAGCGGAGAGAATTGTACCGTCGGATGTATATATGCTTACGGGGCAAATGTTTCATATCCCTATTGGCTTGGCGATGAATTATATGGCACATGGTTGCCCCATTGTGTTGATTAATTTTGAAGCGAAATTAGCTCTGGAGGTTATCCAGAGGGAGCGTGTTTCTGCATTTCTAGGCATCACAACAATGTTAAACTGGATGATGGCGGTCGAAAATTTTGAATCCTATGATTTAAGCTCGCTTCGCAATATCCAATATGGTGGGGGGCCTATGCCAGAAGCAATTGTTAAGCTCGCACTAAAAAAATTTCCCTGTACTCTTATTCAGGGATATGGCCAGACCGAGGGCATGACAATGACTTTCTTGTCTCAAGAAGATCATCAATTAGCTGTGGAGGGTATTCATTCGGAACGGCTCGCCTCTTGCGGGCGGGAGGGATTTGTTACGCAGGTACGTCTCTTGAATGCAGAGGGAGAACTGGTGCCGCGTGACAATATAACGCCGGGTGAAATTGTGGTTCGGTCTGAAGCTAATATGATTGGTTATTGGCGCAATGATGAGTTAACAGCAAAAACTATTTGCAATGGTTGGATGAAAACGGGCGATATCGCAACATGGGATAAAGAAGGCTATATCTTTATCGTAGACCGTGCCAAAGACATGATTATTTCTGGCGGAGAAAACATATATTCAATTCAGGTGGAAAGTGCGATAGCTCAGCATGAAGCCGTCTTGGAAGTTGCGGTTATTGGTGTGCCAGACGATGAATGGGGCGAATCTGTAAAGGCTATTGTGGTGATGAAGCCCGGTTATACGGCAACAGAACAGGAAATCATTGATACGGCTCGCCAACATTTGGCATCTTATCAAAAACCCCGTTCTGTAGATTTTGTCACATCATTGCCGAAGGCTCCGACGGGAAAAATTCTTAAGAGAGATCTCCGTGAACCCTATTGGATAAAAAAAGGGAAACAAGTATGAGTCTGCTTACACCTGAATTAATGGCCAATATCGGACGGGCATCTACACCGCAAAAAGAAGTTGTTACCCGTCGGGATATTCGCAAATATGCTATTGCTACGGGGCAGCGTCTGGAAAAATACATATCTGGGGATGTGGCATCGGCCACTTTTCATGTGGCTTTGTTCTGGGATGTTGTGGGTATGGAAGAGTTAAGTCCTGACGGAGTTAGTATTGATAAACTATTGCCAAAATTTCCATTGGAACGCGCCATGGCGGGAGGATTGGATATTACCTACCACCGTCCCATTGTTCCGGGCGATGTTCTGGTTGCAACACGGACTTTGAGCGCAATTTATGAAAAACAAGGATCCAGTGGGCCGCTTATTTTCTATGAAGTGGATATGGAAATTAAGACAGAGGCTGGAGAACCAGTAATATCTGAAAAAACAACCCGAATTTTGCGGTGAGCGTTATGTTAAAAATAGATATGATCCAAATAGGTGACCAGTTGCCTGTACGAGAGTTTACACCTGATAATATACAGCTATTCTTATATGATGCCGCTTTGTGGAATGCCCATAGAATACATTATGATTATCAATATGCAACTGAGATAGAGGGCTATCCAGGGCTTGTCGTTCCGGGGCCTTTGATGGGGGATTGGTTAACCCAATGTGCCATTGAATGGGCAGGAGATGCAGGAGAACTTGTTCACGCTAATTATTCCAACCGACAATATGCTTGTGTTGGAGAAGTGCTGCGCTCTCAGGGAACGGTGATGTCACTATCAAGGGAAAAGCGTGAGGTAACACTTGATATTAATATTGTAAATGCCGCTGATGATATTCTCGCACCTGGTCAGTTTGTCATACGTTTCAATAAGATTTAAGGGAGATGAAAGTGGACAGCTTACGAGGCAAAGCCGTTATTGTTGGAAGTGCCGACACAAAAGTTGGGGTTATTGCGCACATGGGGGCAACCCAACTGTGCGTGGAGGCCATTTGCCTTGCACTTGAAGATGCTGGAATCGCTAAAAATCAGGTTGACGGATTGATTACCTGCAACTCCATGGCGGATCCTTATATGTATCACGCAGAAATGATCGCCGAATATATGCAAATATTTCCCAGTTATTGCATGAGTATAGGGGCTGGTGGGGGAACTACTTTTACCGCTCTTCACCATGCTGCATCAGCCATTGCAACAGGGACATGTAATACGGTAGTGATTGCCATGGCTGACAGCCTGCGCAGTGGATTATCGCGAGAACGGGCCATGATGATGCAGTCTTCATCTGGTCACCCTCAATTTGAAAGCCCTTACGGTCCCACGGTTCCCGCTTTTTATGCTTTGATTGCAAGGGCTTATATGGATGCCTATGGGGCTACCGAGGAGCAGTTGGCTGCTGTGGCTGTGGCGATGCGAACGCATGCAGCCCGGAATCCAGAGGCGCAGATGCGCGACTTGATTACAATAGAACAGGTTCTTCAATCCCGCATGATTGCAGACCCCCTTCATTTGTTGGATTGTTCGTTGGTTTCAGACGGCGGTGCCGCCATTGTAATGATGTCTGCCGAACGTGCCGCAGACATGAAACAGCCTCCAGTTTTTATTTTGGGTGTTGGTGAAGGACATAGTCACGAACATATAAGTCAGGCTCATAGTCTGATTACATCAGCCGCAGTAGATTCAGGGCGGCGAGCCTATGAAATGGCTGGTCTTGGCCCGAAGGATATGGACTTGGCTGGTATCTATGATTGTTTTACACCAGTTGTTCTGATTGAACTGGAGGATCTTGGTTTTTGTGGAAAAGGTGAAGCTGGTGCTTTTGTTGAAGAAGGTAATATTGACCTTGGTGGCCTGTTGCCTGTTAACACGCACGGTGGACTTTTATCCCATTGTCATTCTGGAAATCCAGGATCTATGTTTGCCTTAACTGAAGTGGTTAAGCAGTTGCGCCATGCCGCAGGAGACCGGCAGGTGTCTCAGGCTGAAACAGCTCTAGTACATGCGCAAGGTGGCATTATGTCAAGTCATTGCACCTTGATTTTAGGAAGGGATAACAGCTAATGCCTGCTCAAACATCAAAAATATTGCCTATCCCCACCCCTGAAACGGAGACCTATTGGAAAGGATGCGCCGCCCATAAACTGCTTATTCAATATTGCACAAATTGTGACCATTTTCAGTTTTACCCACGCAGTATATGTACCCAATGTATGTCCAGAGACATTGAATGGAAAACCGCTAGTGGCCGCGCAACGGTTGTGAGTTATACGGTAATGCATCGGTCTGTATCAAAAGCCTATGGCGATGAATATCCCCAAATACTTGCTTTGGTACGTCTCAAGGAAGGCCCGCAGATGATGAGCCATATTGTTGACTGTAGAGCGGATAAGATATCCATCGGTATGTCTGTCGAGGTGACGTTTCAAGATTGGACGGATGAGGTGTCAATCCCTGTTTTTTATCCATTATCTTCTTAAATTAAGCGAGAGGCTAAATTTATTCCCTTTAAAAAAGAGGAGGTTTTTTGGCCAACTTCTCCCTTGCCCATGTGACCGAGTAAATCTTTAAGGTCACTGGCCGTATCAATATCCAATGCCAAACGATCATTAATAACCTGAGTAGTTTTTATCCCGCATTTCAGGGCAGCATTGAGGTGGCTGCTAAAGCTATTTTGTCCATAATAAAAGGGTATTATATCTGGTGGGGAGCAGACCATAACATTGGTGCCGTCCCTGTTTTTGCAAGGGACGATGGTAACAGATGGTTTTGGCTGAACGGCCTCTAATACCGTATTAATATCTTCGGTTTGTATTAGGGGAATATCCCCATGGATGACCATCATGGCCTTGATATTTCGAGAGGACAGAACTGTTGCGGCATGTGATATTGCTTCGGAAAGGCCTTTGTTTTTACTCTCTGGAATGAGCTCTACAGGATAGCTCCGAACGAGTTGCCCAATCTCATCAGAATCAGAAACAACAAGGATACCCGCAAGTCTGCTTCTGGTGAGGGCGGATAGCATATCCTGTGCCATGGCCGCCACAAGACCCATACGCTCCGGTTCACTCAGAATATTCGAGAGCCGCTTTTTGGAATTTTTCAGGCCTTTCAAGGGCAATACCGCCCATATACCATTTTTCATATTTGATGATTTCACAGTTTATCGTGTTGTATATCTTGAATGAATTGTAGAGTAGTGGCGGCAAGATTTTTACGGTCATCGAGGTTTTTCATAATAGTATTGGTGACCTTAACTCTTATTCCCATGGCTTCTATAGTAGGACCGTGGGGGGCATCCTCTGTATCAATAATCAAACCGTTTATCAGCCCCTTATAATGGCGTGCTATTGAATATACGCTGGCTTCTTTGCCAAGTTCTTGCAGCATTTTGGCTGCGGGGCCTTTAATTGCTAGTCCCTTAACAATAGGGGATATTGCAACGATAGGGACCTTTAATTTGTTCAGCATATCACGCACACCAGGAATATGAAGAATAGGGTCAATGCTAACGAAGGGATTTGAAGGACAAAGGATAACACCAGCGAGTTCCGGATCAGCTATCGCAGCCGTAAAGGCTGGAGAAGGACGCGCGTTTTCAATGTCATCAAAACGAATAGAGGAAATTTTTGGCTGGCAACCTTCACGGACAAAATAATGCTGAAAAGCCATCTCCCCTAATTCTGTGGTTACCATAGTTTGAACCCGATCATCAGTCATCGGAACGATGGCATGCTCAATATTAAGAGCTTGGGTCAAGGCTTGGGTGACGGCGCTCAAACTCTCCCCTTTATTCAAACGATTTGTCCGTTCAATATGAACAGCCATATCTTTGTCCCCCAATAAAAACCAGCTTTCCCCGCCAATCGTCTTTAAGACGTTCATCAAGTTCCAACTTTCGTCTGCACGTCCCCAGCCAGTTTTAGTGTTGACGACATCAGCCAGTGTGTACATGACCGTATCGAGATCTGGTGCGATATATAAACCTAGATGAGTGAAGTCATCGCAGGTATTTGTGACAATGCTTAGTGTTCCTTGCGAACATATTTTGGAAAGCCCAAGAGCAAGCTTGGCTCCACCAACGCCACCAGATAAAGCAAGGTAATGCGCAGTCATCGAAACATATCCTCTGATTTCTTCCTCAGTAATGCCGTGGCGGTTTGGTTGGTTTTTACCGCATGTAATCCCTGAATCAAGGCCACGGGAATAGCTTCATCGGCTTGCCCCATCACAATGGAGGCCGCTGCGGCTAGTTCGTCACCATGTCCGACTGTTGTTATTTCTAATAAACGGCCAAACATATCAGGTTGCCCAACAAGGTTTTTCAGGGTTTCAACACCAGATGACCCAATGGCAAAACCGACAGTGCCATTACGCCATGCCCTTCCCATGCTGTCACTTATGATGACCCCGATATGAACGCCGTAATGTTGCTCTAGGCCTTCTCTAATTTTTGCCGCCGAGGCGTCTGGATCTTCGGGTAATAACAATGCACTTTCAGACTCCTCAATATTGGATCGATCGATACCTGCATTGGCATGCACTAAACCAATTTTGTGAGCAACAATTATAGCGCCTTCACGATAGCGCACAACTTCTTCAGATTCATTCAGAATTAACTGAACCAATCTTGGATCTTTATTGGTTTTTGCGGCAAGAGATAGCGCTTCCTCTCCAACCTTTACCGTGTCAAGATGAACTAGTCGCCCTTCCGCTTTCGAGACAATTTTTTGGGCGAGGACAAGAATATTTCCGTCTTCAATATGAAGAGAACTACGGTTCATTGCGGCAATGATTAGAGCTACTAAATCGTCACCCTGTTTAATTTTAGGGATGCCTTGAACAGCTTTAATAGATAGTGACATAATGCGTAGCCTGCTATTGGAGTTCAGTTATAAATAGTCTATTTTGGCCAACTTTTTTTGCAGAGGATGAGATTAAACTGGTCAACTTAACATAGTCGGAGAGTTTAGCAGTTGGTGTTATAAATCCAAGTTCTTTTTATGAATTTAGATGTTTTTTTGACCTTATTATTTGTTTCTTAAAAACCTCATCTTGTTATTGCTTGCGATTACAATATTTGAGAAAAATTATTTGTAATATTTAGCGCTTGGAACCCATTTGGGGATCATTTATTGGCGTTTTGTTTATGTCGTTCTAAGACGGCTTTATTCGGTTTATGTGATCCTTTAATGTGACGATGGGAAGAGTTTGAGCGAGATATTTATGCATTATAAATTAAGGGGGATAAAGTAAGGCCTAGAGCCGATCTGAGATGTAATATTTCACTCATATTTTCCTGTTAATTCTTTGAAAATTATGCAAAAGTTATATGTGTAATAATTCTACACACGCTATTGTCAAATACACAAGAAAGGGAGATATCTGGTGCAGGATGATGTAAGTAAAATCAGGGAAATAATGGATCTGTATGGATTTGCAGTTGATACGAGACGGTGGGATCTTTTTGATAAAATTTTTGCGCCTAAGATGCATGCTGATTATGGTGGAGAAGCAGTGTGGACAGATCTGGAAAATTTCAAGGATAATTTCGAAGTATTTCATAGTATTCTCACATCGACACAGCATTTTATGGCAAATTTTATGCACAATATTAAGGGTGATAAGGCTACGACAGTTACATATGGTCACTGGGTTATTGTACGCAATGGCATGAAAGATGGTGATGTATGGCGTGGATACGGGTGGTATAATGATGAACTGAAACGGGGCAAACAAGGTTGGCGAATTATACATCGAAAATTACGGATAATCAGCTGGGAAGGAAATTCAAACATTCTCAATCCCGAAGGTGATGTTGGGGATGACAGCTTTAAAGTTCCCATAGAGGTTACATCGCTTTATGCCGAAAGCCAAGCGGGAAGAATCCCACTTCTTGTATCACTGGATGAGGCGTAAAATTATGAACCAGAAAATTGATTTAGAATTAGAAATGCGTGATTTATGTGCGCGGCGCGATATTCACGATGCTGTTTGTCGCTATATGAGGGGGTTGGATCGGCTCGATCGTGTTTTAAACCTAAGTGCTTTTCATGATGATGCTTTTGTTGATTGCGGAATGATGAAGGGTAGTGCCGTTGAATTTGTGGATTTTGCTCAGGGTTTTCTCAAAGAAATGTTGGCCAGTCAACATTTTATTGGTCAAGTGGATTTAGAGATTAAAGGAGAAAAAGCCTCAGGAGAAGTGTATTTTCATGCATGGCATCGTATCAAAGAAGATGGAGTAGAAAAAGATTTGATGGTTGGTGGGCGGTATATTGATGAATATGCTTGTCGCAAAGGTGAATGGCGTATTCTTAAACGGGCGATGATTGTTGATTGGTCCCGCACGGACTTGGAAGCAGATGGCTTTACCAAAGGCAATGATGCTGCTCTTACGGGCCAAAGAGGTAAAAGTGATTTCAGTTACGTACGTCATTGGGAAAAATAAATAATTATCTTATTTGCGGGCGCCTTTTCTGGTGCCCGTATCGGGTAATTTAAACACCCATAATGTTGTGCCACGATTTGCTGGTTCAAGTTCAGGCGTTAATGTTTGTGTCAGGATATCGGTCGGATTTCCCCCACCAGATGTGATCGCCACATATTGAATGCCATCTTTTGCATATGTGATGGGAAAGGCGCTCAAGATATTATCAAGTTTTTTCTGCCAGAGTATTTCGCCAGTGACGCTATCAAAGGCACGAAATTTACGGTCTCTTCCCCCTGAAAATACAACGCCACCTGCTGTGGACAATGTGGCACTTGCGGCCGGAGCCCTAAATCGGTTCATCCATGCCAGTTTTCGGGTTTTAAGGTTGATAGCGGCGACAGCTCCAAAATTGCCATCGCTATTTTCGCTAGCCTTTATACCGTAACCGATGTCGAGACCTTCGCCTGGTGACCAAGAAAAGGTCATGCATGAATTTAAAATCAATGGAACATAGAGCATGTTATTGACAGGGTCATATGAAGTGGCAGGCCAATTTCTGACCCCAAGAGCAAACGGGCAAACCGTTTTGAGTTCTTTAGCGTCTGGCTCGAGTGCGGGGTCTGTTGTTTTCCAGCCCGTTATAGGATCAATCTTGGTCACAATATTTTGAAGACCAAGGTCGAAAGAAAAGATAAACTGACCTGTTTTGGCGTCCATGACATCAAGAATGCCGATTTTGCCCATTGTTACAACAACCTTTCTTTTCTCCCGATCATCCGGCAGTGACATAATCATTCTCTCAAAGGGCCAATCCAAGTCCCATACATCACGGGCCATATGCTGGTAATGCCAAACCAGTTCACCAGTATCAGGGTTAAGAGCTAATGTCGTATCCGTATAAAGCGCAGAATTTTTTTCGGTGCGTTCGGCAGGTTCCATTAATGGCGCAATGTGATAAGTTTGACCCGTGCCAAAATAAACCAGATTATCTCTCTCATTATAGGTACCTGCGGTCCAAACAGACCCACCAAATCGTATCTTGTCATCAGCCCCATTCCAGGTATTGCCATTGACTTCACCTTTTTTAGCAATCGTTGAAAAGCGCCATAATTCTTTGCCATTTTCTGCATCAAATGCAATTATGAAACATCCACCTGGTTCCCCAATGCCCGCACAGCCAGACATTCCCTGAATAACCTTACCTCTGACCACAATTGGACCCGACGTCATACGCAGGGTGTCCTGAACGCCGGAAACCAGTTTATCCCATATCACTTTACCACTCCTAATGTTGAGGGCAATCATGTGATTATCTAGAGTGGGAACATAGAGACTGTCCTTGAAAATAGCCATACTACGGGGTTGGGTAACAGGGGGACCTATCGGCGATACTGTTGCGCGACGGTTAAATTTCCACAATGTATCACCTGATATCAAATCAATTGCCAAAACGGTGCCATTACTATTGATGAACATAACACCGTCATGAACCAAAGGTGTAATGGAGTTAGTTCCATTTTCAATTGCTTTGCTCCATGCAAGCGTAAGTCCCTTAACGTTATTTCGATTAATTTGATCCAGAGTGCTATAGCCAAGTCCATCATCGCTGCGCCGCCAGTTCAGCCAATCTTCATCTGAGGGTTGGCGTAAATCAGTTTCCTCAACATTACTTATATCCGCAAGAATACTCATATGCTGTTTGATAACCTTATGATATATGGCATCTTGATTTTGCACAGCCACTGCAATGCCCGACGTTTCATTTTTGACAACGGTAGGAGCCTCATTAATTTTTCCATTTGGAGTGGATTGTGGCCTTGATTCTAGTAGGTACTGGTTGATCTGTTTATAAACATCTGGCGTTAAGCCGCCAGGATCAGCAGGAGGCATTGTTGAAACGATATAGTCGTATAAGGATTCTTCTTGTTCAATCTTATTCCACTTTTCAAGAAATTCAGGGCCTTTCAAGGCTGGACCAAACGATCCACGAAATGTTTCACCATGGCAACTGGCGCAGTGCGTCAAATAGGCTTTTTCTCCCATATCGATTGCCATAGGGGGAGAATTTTTTTCATTCTTATCATTAGAGTTCAGGTCTTCAAATGCATAAGCATTTATAATACATGAATAAAAGCCAAAATTGATCAATAAAAATATTTTTCTATAGGGCCGGTTCTGGACAATATTGACCAGAAAGCGCATAATTTTTTTTATAGATATAGAAATATACATTTAATACTTTTCCTAATTTGAAAATGCGCTTTCTTCTTTTTTATATGATAGAAACTGAGGGGCATTTTTTGTTAATTAAAGTCACAGTAACTGTTATTTGAATAATATTCAAGTTTTTCTTGACAGCGTCATAGTTCAGGTGGTTTATTTATGGTATAATTTTTTATCGTTCGCGGGCCACTAGGATTAAGAGGTTTGCGAAAAGAATTTATATAATTTAGTGGCATGGTGATCATGGCATATAGGGAGATATTATCACAATGGACTTTCAGCTTACCGATGATCAAAAACAATTACTGGAAGCCGCACGACGCTATGCTGACACCCGAATGATCGACGTTGCAAAGGCATGCGAGAAAACCCACAAGCCTCCCAGTGTTGAAGTCCGCAAAGGACTGGCCGAAATGGGATTTTTGGGCATTAATGTTGCTGAAAAATATGGTGGTTTAGGGCTAGGTAATCTAGAGGCTATTATCGTATTAGAGCAGTTTGCTCGGCTTTCAGCTGCGGCTGCTTTCCCAGTTTTTGAGAGTTGTGTAGGTCCGATAAAGGCCATTGAACATTTTGCTTCGGAAGAACTGAAGCAGCGTGTTTTACCCAGAGTATGTAGCGGCGAAATTCAGGTTGCAATCTGTATGTCAGAACCGAATGCGGGCACAGCGTTAACCGATCTAACCACCAAAGCGGTAACAGACAGCAAGGGTGAGGGTCTGATCCTGAGTGGGCAAAAGCGTTGGACAAGTGGCGGTGGGCATGCGGATGGCTATGTGGTTTATTGTCGTATGTCTGATGATATTGGCGCCAAAGCTATTGGGGCAGTTTATGTAGAGAAAAACCAGAAAGGTGTTTCCTTTGGTAAAGGAGAAGACTTGATGGGTTGGTATGGAGTAGGCCATTGTGATGTCTATTTTGACGCGGTTCAGATTCCAAAAGAGAATATTATTGTGCCAGCGGGCGGTTTTAAAAAACTGATGGAAGCCTTTGATCTTGAACGGTGCGGCAATGCTACCATGTCGTTGGGGCTTGCTGTTGGTGCTCTTGAACATGCGACAGAGTATGTTCAGGAACGTGAACAGTTTGGCAAACCTATCATTGATTTTCAGGCAGTTCAACTTCGCCTTGCTGAAATGGCCATACAGGTAGATGCCGCGCGGCTATTGATATATCGTGCTGTTCAGAATGCTGCGACCGGTACGCCATCTGTTTTTGAAAGTAGTGCAGCAAAATGTTTTGCCAATGAAATTGTCCGTAGTGTCTGTATCAACGGTATGCAGGTTATGGGTGGTTATGGATTTTCTGCTGAATATGTTATGGAACAACGGGTTCGAGATAGTTTTGGTTGGGGTTTGGCGGGTGGTACGATTGATGTCCAGAAAACCAATATCGCCTCGGCAATTGTTGGTCGGCGTTTTAACCAGCGCGCATAATAATAAGGGGGCATAATAATAAGGGGGCTGAATAGGAAATTTAGCCTTAAATACTTGTTCTTTTTCGGAAGGACTTGACAAAGAATATTTAAATGTTCAATATTTGAACATGATTCAAGTATCGTTTTTATCAGAGTTGATGGGGCGTTTAAAAAGGTTGTCACGACCTAATTCGAAAGATAAGGGGCGGTGTGACGCCATCGTAATACTACTGTCAGACCTGCGTTGTAGGTCTTTAATGCTAGGGAGCACAAATTATGAGTAATACAGACACAGAAAAAGAAGAAAAACCAAACTTTGATCCAGTGAAGTTAGAACAAGTTAATGTCAATGTAGACTATCCGATGGAGCCAGATGAATTTGAAGCACTTTATAAGCACAGTTGTTATTGTTACATGGGCCACATTTCCAAGTATGGCTACCCTATCGTAACGCCGATGTTCTATGTCGTGTTGGAGGACGGTTTTGTCTATATCAGCAGCGTGAAGAAATACCGCCAAAAGATTGATATGTTGATCGACAATCCAAAGATTTCTATTAGTATCAGTAATGACGGTTCAAACGCCAAGCGCCAGAAGGCAATCCAAATCATCGGCAAAGCAGAAATTTCAACTGATCAGGAGCTGATGAAAAAGGTACACTGGGCCATTATCGATAAATACTGGTGGGATCTGAAAGACAATGAAGAGTTGCGCCAAGCTGCCTTTACAGGTGTACATACGCCTAATAGGGCTATCATCAAGGTGATTCCCAACAAGAATTCACCGACGTCATGGGACTTCGGAAAAATGGTAAACTTATATGAACGTGGCGTCTGGTTCAACGAAGAGTACGAAATGTGTAAGCCGTACGATGTTTGTTAAAACCACCATATAATAACAGTGGCAGGGTTTGACTAAGGCAGAAATGGTTTGAACCTATTGCCTATGTGTCTGGTTTAGTGACTTTTATAATATGGTTAAATATCTATAAAGTAAAATAAACACCACCAATTTGGACTTAACTTTTACTGGGAATGCTTTGTCCTTTGAGTATGGGCAACCATTTCTGTTGGGTAAAGTATAATAGAAAATAATAAACTTATTTGTTAAATATAGGAATTTGATATGGGACAATGGGACGATAAATTTGAAAAAGCAGCACGGAAATGGGATAGCTGGCGCATGCAAGAATATGCACGTGAAGAACGCGTTCTCACCGATATTATTCAAGATAAGGCACGCAAAAATCCTAATCATATTGTTTTTCAATTTGGTGATAACCCGATCACTCTGGGGGCATTAAACGACCAGATCAATAAAGCCGCTAATGGGTTTATTGCTCTTGGTATTAAAAAAGGCGACAAGGTTGCCCTGATGTTGCCCAATTGTCCTGAGTTTTTATTTTCGTGGTTTGGTTTGAATAAAATTGGTGCTGTGGAGGTTCCTATTAATTCTGCGCTTAAAGGGGCGGGATTAATTCACCAGATTGTACATTCAGACTGTGTTGCTCTAGTTACAGATGTTCAATTCCTTGAGAATTTGGAAAATGTAGCGAATAATTTAACCACTTTGCGGCATGTAATTTTGGTTGATGCTAAAGGTGAGCATGACACTATGCCAACTTTGGCTGGTTTTGAAAATCTTACCTATGCTGAATTAAGCGACCGTCCTGCAACCAGCCCAAATATTAAAGTTCATTTCAGTGATATGGCTTCGATTTTATTTACATCTGGTACAACTGGGGTATCTAAGGGTGTGCAGATGAGCCACCATTATTGGTATGATATCTGGTCAAACGCGGTGCAGTATTCACGCTATACGGAAGATGATGTCCTATATACTGGACTACCTTTTTTCCATGGTAACGCACAAGGCATCACCGTAGGGCCAGCTATACTGGCCGATGCTAAGGCTGTTATTGTTGATCGTTTTTCTGCAAGTCGTTTGTGGGATGACTGCCGTAAATGGGAATGTACTGAGGCCAATTATATTGGTGGTATTATACCTATTCTCTTGAAACAAGAAGAAAAAGAGAATGACGGCGATAACCCGTTACGTTTAATGGTAGGAGCTGCCGCACCGCAGGATGAATGGCATGCCTTTCAAAAACGTTTTAATACTAAAATCATGGAAGTTTATGGCATGACGGAATGCTATTGTTGCTTGGCCAGCCCGTATGATGATCCGCGCGCTGGATCGTGCGGCAAGCCCATAACGGGTTGGGATGTTTTGATTGTCGATGATAATAATAAAGAATGTAAGCCTGGGAGTTTAGGTGAGTTTGTTGCACGTGCTCCAAATGAGTTTGTGGGAACAACGGGATATTATAAAAATCCTGAAGCTACGGCTGAACTTATTCAGGATGGTTGGATACATACGGGCGACCTTGGCCGTATGGATGAAGATGGTTATTTTTATTTTGTTGATCGGAAGAAACAGGCGTTGCGTCGTCGTGGTGAAAATATATCCTCTTTTGAGGTGGAATCCGTCATTAATTCTCATGACTCTGTGTTAGAATCTGCAGTTGTTGGCGTGCCGTCTGAGCTTGGAGAAGAAGAAGTCAAAGCTGTTATTGTATTGAAAAAAGGGCATAGCGTAACACCAGAAGAAATCATCCGCTGGTGTGAACCTCGGTTAGCTTATTTTGCTATCCCCCGTTACATAGCCATTCGTGATGATATGCCAAAAACCCCCAGTGAACGTGTTGAAAAATTTAAATTGAAACAGGAAGGCGTTACAGCCGATTGTTGGGACATAGAGAAATCTGATATTAATTTGAAACGGTAAGAATACAGGTCGATTAATATGAGAAATTTGGAGAAAGTAGAATAGAAATATTATAAAAGATAGGATAAGGAAAATGGCTATACAACGAAAAGCTATTACAAGGCGTCAGGCGTTGACAGCGGCAGGTGTTGCTACAGCGGCCATAGGGGTTGGTTCATTAACCGCAGCTTGCTCAAAGCCTGAAACCCATTGGGACCATGAAGCGGATATTGTTGTTGTGGGCAGTGGTATCGGGGCGTCTACCGCTGCGGTTACTGTGCGGGATAAGGGCAACAGCGTAATCTTAGTAGAAAAAGCCCCTATATTTGGCGGCACTTCTGCAAGGACAGCTGGTGTTCTTTGGATCCCCAATAACTTTACGTTGAAAGAACGCAATATAAAGGACACTAAAGAAGATTGTCTAAAATATCTTGCGCGTTTTTCTTATCCTGAAGAATATAATGCAGATAGTGAAAACTTGGGATTGAGCGCACATGCGTATAGTTTACTAGAAAGCTTTTATGACAACGGATCAAAGGCGATTGATTCCTTGCGTGAGGCAAAGGCCTTAAATATTGCTGAATGGCGTATGTTTGCGTTGGATAGACCGGCCACAGATTATCTGGATCACGTCCCTGAAAATAAAGTACCTGCTGGTCGGGCGTTGGGCATTGTAACGCCTGATGGAACCATAGGGTCTGGCATTGATATGATGAAACAGATGGAAGATGCGGTTCAGGCACGGACTATCCCAATCCTACTGGAACATGAGGCCACTGGTTTGGTTCAGGATGAAAATGGGCGTGTTATAGGGCTTAAATGCGACAATGATGGGACAACCATTATGATAAAGGCATCAAAGGCTGTAATCTTTGGCACTGGTGGTTATGTTCACAACACATCAGCCGTTGAGCGCTATCAATCCCATCATATTTATGGGGCATGTGCCAGTTCCATGGCAACGGGTGATTTCATCAATATTGCAGGCGCAGCAGGAGCCAGAATGGGTAATTTATCTGGCGCATGGCGGACTCAGGAGGTTCTGGAAGAAGCTCTAGATAACCGTTATCTCGCGGGAGGTGTTTTTTATCCGCCAGGAGATTCTGTTCTCCAAGTCAATAAATATGGGGTTCGAGCAGTCAATGAAACTCGTAATTATAATGACCGAACCGTAGTGCATGGTCAATATGATTCATCAGAAGCTGAATATCCAAATCAGTTGATGTTTATGATTTATGACCAGCGGACAGCCGAGGCCTTTGGGGGAGCATATCCTTTGCCTAAAGATGCTAAGCCAGAATCCCATGTTATTTCTGGGGATACACTAGAAGAGCTTACAAGAGAAATTGAGAAACGATTAAAATCACTATCTTCTCAAATAGGGGGCGTAACATTGGCGGCCAATTTCTCTAATCAGTTGACCAAAACGATAGGACGTTTTAATGAATTTGCTCGTACTGGCAAAGATAGTGATTTTAAGCGCGGTGCTGCGGCGTATGACAGTGAATGGCATGGGGCTTTCTCGCCTATGCAGGCAAACACCCCGTGGGAAAAAAACCCTTACCCAAGTGTGACTATGCATCCTCTGCGCAATGTTGGCCCTTATTATGCTATTATTTTAGGTGCTGGTGCATTGGACACGAATGGTGGACCCGTTGTGAATGCGCAAGCCCAAGTGTTGGATGTAAAGGGTGAACCCATACCAGGCCTTTACGGTGCTGGAAACTGTATTGCATCACCGTCCAGAGATGCCTATTGGGGCGCAGGATGTCCGTTAGGCCTCTCTTGTACCTTTGGTTATATTGCCGCAAATTCTGCTGATTTAATTGTAAAATAAAGGGTTATCATGAGTGAAAAAACATCTACTACAGATCAAATTACTGCCCTTTTAAAGCGTGTGGATGAACTGGAAAGCCGTATGGCTTTACGTGATCTGGTTAGTGATTATTGCTTAGGTTTTGATAATCAGGATTGGGACCGCTTTATTAGTATATGGCACGAGGATGCCGTCTGGGAAGTGGGACCCCCTTTTGGTACATTTGTTGGTCATGAAGGTATCCGTAAAGCGGTCTATACAATTTTGTATCCCGCATGGCGTGAAACGCATCATCTGACCACTAATCTGCGCCTTGAATTTGAGGAGCCGAACCGTGCTACAGGCGTGTGTAATGTTGACTGTATGGGGGCTAATCCAGATAATGTGGTTCAAATGGTTGGGGCGACATATAGGGATGTTTTTGAACGGCGCAACGGACACTGGAAAATTGCCAAACGAACTGTCACAATGCATTATTTCAATCCCATACCCAAAGTTGAGATGTCCAAACCCTAACGAGATATTCCTGAATAATACTATTAGGATTAAATCTATGAAAGATAGACAAACAGCAGCTCCTGAACCTATTGAAGAAACATTAGAACCAGAACTGCAGATTTGTGATGCCCACCATCATTTGTGGGATCTAAAAAATAGTCGTTACCTTGTGGATGAATTTTTACGAGATGTTTCTGGCCATCGGGTCACTAAAACTATTTATGTGGAGTGTTTATCGAAATACCGTAACGATGGACCCAAACGTATGCGTCCAGTGGGAGAGACTGAATTCGTCGACCAAATCACCGCCCATTGCCAGAAAAAAGACAACCCCACACATATGGCAGCTGGAATTGTCGCTTTTGCAGATCTTAGTTTAGGGTATGCCGTTGACGAAGTTCTACAGGCACATAGTCAGGCAAGCTCACGTTTTTGTGGGATACGACACGTCAGTGCTTGGGATGCGAGTGAGCAGGTTCATAACGGTCACACCAACCCACCAAGATATCTTCTGAGTGATGCCTTATTCCGTGAAGGTTTTTCTTGTTTGGAAAAACGGGATTTAACATTTGATGCCTGGGTCTATTTTCATCAGATACCAGAAATAATAGACTTGGCGAGTGCCTTTCCTGAAGTCCGTATCATTCTTAATCATGTGGGGGGACCTGTTGGTATTGGACCTTATAGTTATAAAAGGGATGAAATTTTTGATATATGGCGGGGTCATATGCGTGATTTGGCGGCGTGCGAGAATGTTTTTGTTAAGCTTGGCGGGTTAACCATGGCCGCAGCTGGTTTCGGTTGGCACAAGCGTATTAAGCCAGCATCCTCAATGGAACTTGCAGAGGCCATGGCGCCATATTATCATTATTGCATTGACATGTTTGGTCCATCACGGTGTATGTTTGAAAGTAATTTCCCTATTGATAGCACAGGATGTACCTACCATATGCTTTGGAATAGTTTTAAACGAGTAAGTCGTGGTTATTCAACAGAAGAACGGGCAGCTTTATTTCACGACACAGCTGCTAGAGTTTATCATTTAAAGTCATGAAGTTTAGAAAATAGAAACAGATAGATAGCTTTCTTATGCCCTTGCGCAATCCTGTTGCTTTGTCGTCTGCCTCAATTTTCAGGCTCTAGCCCTGTCATCTTTAACATCGTCATATGAAACATATTATGGGCTTCTTCCAGGTCGAAATTCGGATCAAAATATACAGCCGTGCGCAATCCTATGAGGGTGGCATAGGCCACTTCAGCTGCGGTATTAATGTCCTTCAAGAATCCCCCAGGTGTATGGCTCATAAGATCCCTCAGATAAGATTTGCATTTAGCATCTAAATCCGATTTTTCTTGTTGCAGAATCTTATCATGCACTGCTGCGCCAAAGCACTCGAGCATTAAGCCAATTACCAATTTAGTAATACCAGACCCCGCAAAAAATAAACTGGCGAGCAGGTCAATTTGAATTCTGGGCTCTTCGATACGAATTTCATTCAAGCGGTCAATAATTTGCAGGGCTACGCTTTGGAAATATTGTTGAAGAATAGCTTCCTTACCATTGAAATAATATAAAAGATGACTAGAAGACATACCAGCGGCAATAGCAATATCGGCTAAAGTGGTTTGGGCATATCCCTTTTCTATCATGCAGTTATGAAGCGCCCACAATATATCTTTTCGGCGCTTGGATCTTCGACTTGTTTTTTTGTATACTTCTTCTGTAGACTTAACTGTAATTGGCGCCAATTTTTTGTTCTTTCTCACACATTACAGAATAGAAACGAAAGCTGTCCAGTGACTACAAAATCTCTATTCGATCTAAGATAAACGTCAGATATATCACAAAATACAATGATTCCAATAGGTTTTTGTGGTGCTGCGGGAATTATTTTCTATAGTTTACTTGATTCTCCGCCATCTAATACAAAAATTCCGCCTGTGGCAAAATTGGATAATTCAGAAGAGAGATAACATACCAATGGCCCGATCTCTTCACAGGCTCCCATCCGGCGGGCGGGAATTTTTCCTAAGCGTCTTTTTAACATATCAGGCGATTCTAGTACCGCATTTTGCGCATCTGTTTCAAATGCTCCAGGTGCAATGGCATTTACCTGAATACCCAACTTAGCCACTTCAGCGGCTAATGCCTTAGTGAATTGGACCAAGGCTCCCTTAGAGGATGAATAGGCCACCAACATGGCTTTACCTAAAATACCTGATGTTGAGGCAATGTTAATTATCTTACCACTTCCTCTTTTTGTCATATGGAGAAGTGCGGCACGGGATAGAATAGCGGGAGCCGTTACATTGACGGCAATCACCTGATCCCATACATCCTGATCTTGATTAAGAAAACTGCCTGCTGGTGCGATGCCTGCATTATTGATTAGCACGTCGAGACGCCCAAATTTCTCCACCGCAAAGTCTGGAAGTGCGGCAACAGCTTGCTTGTCCATCATGTCGCATTGAATGGCTTTGATTTGATTGGGCGCGGTGGCTTGCAGTTGCTCTAGTTCATTCATTGAACGTGCGACAGCTATAACGTTCATTCCTTGCTCAACCAGAGCAATAACCATAGCCCGTCCCAATCCACGACTTGCCCCTGTCACAATGGCCACTTGACCGTCTAGTTTAAAATCCATCATGGTACAATCCTTGTTAATTCACGGGCAATACCCATACGCAGGATTTCAGATGACCCTTCATAAATTCTCATAGGGCGGGCTTGACGATATAGACGTTCTATTTTTGAACCTTTCACGAGGCCAAAACGTCCCATCATTTGAACACAGCGGTCAACGACGCGAGAGGCCATTTCGCTTGCGGCAAGTTTGGCCATAGATGAATATTCTATGGATTTTGCAGGGTCGCTCTGTGCCATAGAGGCTGCTCTATAGGTAAGTAACCTCGCCATTTCAATTTCCGTCCAGCTATCTGCCAGCATATGTGCTACAGGACCAAGTTTTGCCAGAGGCCGGCCAAATTGTTTGCGCATGCGGGTGTGGCGAACGGCCTCTTCCAAGGCAGCTTGTGCCAAACCTACGGCTGCGCCAGCCACCGATACTCGGAATATTGAAAGGGTAGCTAATACTAAATCCAAACCTTTTCCAGGCTCACCTACGTAGGCGCTTTTAGGTAATCTTACGTTATCAAATGTGACATCCCCTAACACATGAGGGGCAATTAATTCGTCCGTAGGGGTGATCGATACCCCCTCGGTATCGGCAGGTACCAAAACAATCGAATGGCCGCTATCATCGCGCACAAATACAAGATAAAATCCTGCACTTCCGGCGTTGGAAATAAACGATTTTACACCATTAAGAAGTAAGCCATCCCCGTCCGAAGTCACCTTGGTCGTTACCGCTTTGAGATCAGATCCAGCTTCAGGCTCGGTCAAGGCTAGGGCAGGCAAAATCTCCGCTTTAGCAACAGCAGGTAGCCATTTAGCACGTTGTTCTTCTGACCCCGCCGCTGTGATTGCATAACTCCCAATGCCTTGTAGGGCAAATAGTGAGTCTAAATGAGAAGATACTCCCATAAACACTTCCCGTGTAACACAAATAGCTAAGGGGTCAATTTCTTCAAATAAACCACCATAACGGGCAGGAACCATCATAGAAGAAATACCACTTTTTTGTAAAGCACTTAGGATGCCGGGGTGAATTTCATTCATAGCATCAGCTTCAAAAGCTATATCCTCAATGGATTGAGCAAGCTCTCGTGCTGCGTGCTGATATTCCAAGTATTCTGGATCAAGATCAAATTTCATGTCTTAATATCTTTCTTTATTTTTAAAGGGTGAACTCATCATTATGGCTTTTTCCGTCCTTTAAAGTGCGGACGGCGTTTTTCCATAAAGGCACTTGCCCCTTCGATCATGTCTTCAGAGCCGATTGCTTGAATCAGCATCCCCAAGCCACTCAGGTAAGAATCACGCGCATGGTTCCACCAAAGGTTTGAACTTACCTTGGCTATTTCCAAATAGCGTGGGCTCATTCGTAATAATTCATCAGCCCAATTGGTGACTTCTTCTTCCAGTTTATCATCGGCTACAACAGCATTAATCCAGCCCATATCACAAGCTTCTTGAGCTTTATAGCGGCGGCACATAAAAGCGACTTCTTTGGCTTTTTTCTCACCAATATTCATCGTGAGGAAATTGGTACCACCCAAAACTGGTGCGCTGCCAATTTTTACACCCGTTTGCCCAAATGTAGCTGATTCAACAGCAATGGCGAGGTCGCAAGCAACAACAAGTTCGTTCCCACCACCAGCGGCAGCCCCATTAACGGCTGCAATCACGGGGCGTGGACTGGTTCTGATTGATTCATAGACATCGAGCGATCCATAAAACATGCTACGTAATTCTTCTTGATTGGGATTGCTGAGATTCGCAAGATATCCTCCCGCACAAAAAGCTTTGCCCGTGCCCGTTAATACAATGACCCCGCTACCAGATGCGTTACGTACCGCTGTGATTAAATCCTTGGCCATATTGGCATCATAAGAATTCATACGTTCGGGACGATTCAATCTTATCCAGGTTACCTCACCTTTTTGTTCTACTTCGATATCTGCCATTTCACTACCTATCACATTTTTTTGTTAAATAATTTTTACTGCTACCTATCACATTAAGACCATAAAAATATTATGTATAGGACAGTTTTTTCTCATGCCAAATTTGTTTCTAGGTAAACCATAAAAGTTATTTGAATAATATTCAAGTTTTATCTTGACAATTCCTCAGATGTTTTGTCATAGTTAATAGGCGGCATTATATTGTGTTTATAAATAAGGGTAATTTTGCTGGGGTTGTATATTTTAAAGCCTGTAAAAATTAGGGAAATTACAATTAACAAATCATTCAATTAACATATAGGAAGGAACACATAAACTAATGAAAATTTTATATAGAAACATTATTGGAATAACATCAACAATTGGTCTTGGTCTAACGACCCCGTCAGCGTATGCAAAGGACGTCGTTGTCAGAGAAGCTGGCCTTGAGGAGATTGTGATTACGGCCAGAAAGCGTAGTGAAAACATGCAGGATGTTGCTTTGTCCGTTAGTGCAATGAGTCAGAGTGAAATCGAGCGTCAATTTTCAACAGATATTCGTGATCTAGTCGGTATTTCCCCAAATCTTGTGATTGACGATACTTCTCAGGGACCTGGTGGTCTTGCGTCTATTTACATTCGTGGTATTGGTGTGTCAGATGTTGAAAAAAACTTTGACCCGGCAGTGGGTGTTGTTGTTGACGGCGTCTTTCTTGGGCAGAATAGTGGTAGCTTAACACGTTCTATTGATATTGCCAGCATTGAGGTGTTGCGCGGCCCTCAAGGAACATTGTTTGGTCGCAATACCATTGGTGGTGTTATCAAACTACAACGTTCGCAGCCAACAGGCGAATTGGGGGGAAAAGTACGTGCCGGTTACGGTAATTATGAAACCCTTACGCTAGATGGTATACTTAATTTTGGTGTGACTGAAAAGTTGGCCGTGAAATTGAGTGGTTCTTATAAAGATCAGGGAAAAGGATATTATTATAATTCGTATTTTGGTCGTGATCAAGGTCGGGCAGAATATACCAGTATCGGTGCGAATGTATTATTTTCTCCAACCGAAACTGTAAGTGTCGAATATACTTTCCAGGCTGAACGTACTAATCAGGATACGCCAGCCATCCTTAATGTTAGTCGATCTAATCAACTTTTTTGTTCTGCATATGGTTATTGTGCGCCAGATATCCATACCCCTGTTTCAGGGTCGCGTCATGTATCTCAGCAGGATGAACCTGGCCTGTTTGATGCTACCTATGATGCTGACACGCATATTGTAGAAGTCCATTGGGACATCGCAAATGACCTTCAGTTCGATTATATCTTTGGTAGCTGGCAGACAGAAGAGACTACACTTGCAGACTGGGATGCTACTCCAGAAACATTATTTCATACAAGCCGTCCAGCAGAATTTGGTCAAACTTCACATGAAATGCGCTTAACTTATGATTCTGATGGGCCTTTCAGTGGTGTATTGGGTGCCTATCTGTGGAACTCAAATTATGAAATCCGTTTGCGTAGTTATATCGGATTTGCCGTTCCTGATGTCGTTCTTGATTTGCCTCAAACGACAAAACAGACAACAGATAGCTGGGCTGTGTTTTTAGAGGGCGACTATGCTATTACTGATGCCCTTTCCATTACCGTTGGTGGTCGTTTCACCCGTGATGAGAAAACGACTGATCAGGTCGGTATCGTTGTTGCTGATGCCTCTCATTCATGGAAAAAATTTACGCCTAAAGTAGCTGTAACTTATGCAATCAACGATGACTCTATGGTGTATGCTACTTTCTCAGAAGGCTACCGAAGCGGTGGATTTAATGGTCGTGTGGATAGCGTGGAAACCGCTACAACCCCTTATAACGGGGAATCAGTTGACAATTATGAGATTGGTTTTAAGTCAGAATTTATGGAAAATAAATTACGTCTTAATGGTTCCGCATTTATCATGAAATACAAAGATAAGCAGGAAGAAATTCAATTACCATCTGAAACCAGTGGTACTGGCCAGGTAACCCGTGTGGTTAATGCCTCTACTGCCACAATAAAAGGGATTGAATTAGATGCTCTCTATTCACCAATAGCGGGTCTTACTTTCCGGGCTAATATAGGGTTGCTAGATGCTGGTTATGATGATTTTCTTTTCGATACTGGAGATGGAATTGTTGACTTTTCCCATCTTAATCTTCGTCGGTCCCCCAAAATATCATCAAACTTGAGTTTTAATTATGAGTGGAATATCGGCTCTGGTGTGGCTAACGTAGGGGCAGGTTGGCACCATATAGATCCTTATGAGACCGATTTTGCCAACAAACCAGAACTTACCAATGATAAATCACAGGAATTGATTGATGCCTCTATTGGTTATGCGATTAATAACATGCAAATTAACGTCTATGGTAGAAACCTGACGAATGAGGATGGTTACACCATTGGTTTTGATGTTGCGGGATTATGGTCCTATGTGGCTACACGCAACCCAAGAACATATGGGGTAGAAGTTAATTATAGTTTTTAACTGAATATACACAGGCAAGGACACCATACGTGTTTCTTGCCTGTGTAGTTTTTCTTGTGTAATTTTTGTATTTTGTGAAGTTTATAAATAATTATTACCCATAAATTAGAGACTATTTTTAAAAGAACAAAGGGGCTCAAAGCTCTATTGCGCCTTGAAAGAGAATTATTTTAATAACGTAGGTATAAAATAATGAGATTAGCGGCAAAACAAAGTTCATTAATCGCTGTTATCATAACAGTCTCTCTGTTTATCTTACCATCGGCTTTTTCTGAGGAGACTATGTCAGGCCAGGCTGTATTTGAGAAAAATTGTCAAGAGTGTCACAATGGTAGTGTTGCCAAGGCACCTCATAAAGACATGCTGTCTTTGATGAGTCCGACAATGATCCTTAAAGCCTTAACGGATGGTGCTATGCAAGAGCAAGCAACACATTTATCTGTTATAGAAAAGAAAGCAGTAGCGACCTTTTTGACCGGTAGAGATCCAGACACATATACGGCTGTAGAGCAAAGAAAATGCGCCGTTAATGCCGCTTGGTTTGATTATAATCAACATCCTGATACTTCAGGCTGGGGTTTTGATCGGAAAAACACCAGATATGTAGATGCAGCGACAGCAGGTGTTGACAAAAATTCTATTAAAACCATGAAGGTTAAGTGGGTTTTTCCTTTTCCTGGTGCGGTTAGAACCCGCTCACAACCGTTAATCTTGGGTGGGGCTATTTATACTGGAAGCGCCGATGGCCGAGTATATGCTCTTGATCATGATACAGGCTGTATCAGGTGGAGTTTTCAGGCTGCGGCAGAAGTACGCACAGCAATTATTCCTCAGGATTGGACCAATGACTCACAAGGAATGAAGGAAAATTTTCCAGTTATCTATTTCGGTGATCTTACAGGCACGCTTTATGCGGTGCGGGCGGATACAGGTGAAGAAATTTGGTCGGATAACCCTAATGATCACCCCAGTGTGACAATTACAGCGTCGCCCCTTTATGATGATGGTGTTATATATCTTGCTTTATCTTCTCTTGAGGTAACTTCAGCCGCTAATCCACTTTATGAATGTTGTAGCTTTCGGGGTATGTTGCTGGCTTATAATGCTAAAACGGGACAAGAGTTATGGCGAACGGAAACCATTCAGGAACCTTTGATCGAAACGGGAAAAACCAGTGTCGGAACAAAGATATGGGGACCTTCAGGTGCGCCAATTTGGTCAAATCTTGCTTTAGATAAGAGGCGTGGACGTATTTATGCTGGGACGGGGGAAAATTATTCGTCACCTGCCAATGGGTCCAGTGATGCGGTCTTTGCTTTTAACATAAAAACTGGTGATATACTGTGGGTACAGCAGAAAACGGCACAAGATGCATGGAATGTTGGTTGTGAAGTGGAAGACAGGAGTAACTGTCCTGAGGAAGACGGACCTGATTTTGATTTTGGTGCTGCTATAATGCTGGCAACGACAAGCGATGGTAAAGACCTTGTTATTGCAGGGCAGAAATCAGGAGCGGTTTATGCTTTGGATCCTGATGACGACGGAAAAGAGATATGGATGCGCCGTGTAGGCAAAGGTGGGATTCAGGGCGGTGTACATTTCGGTATGGCCCGTGACGGTGATAATTTATTCGTTCCGGTATCTGATTTTCCAGATCGCCATGACTGGCCGTGGAAATGGGAAGAAAAGCCAGGGATGGTAGCCCTAGACCTCAAAACTGGTCAAATAAAATGGCGAACCCTGCATGATGACAAATGTCTCGGCAGAACATTTTGTACACCAGGTATTTCCGCAGCGGCAACGGCGCTTGATGGCATGGTTATTGCTGGTGCAATGGATGGCTGGTTGAGGGTCTATGATGATGAAACTGGACATGTTATCTGGGAATATGATACGGCGCGAGATTATACAGACATTGCGGGATCAAAGGCTTTTGGAGGTTCGTTTGGCGGATCTGTGGGGCCTATCTTTCATAAAGGAATGATGTATGTTCAATCGGGATATGGTATTTATTTGCATATGCCGGGGAATGTGTTGATTGCATTTGAAGTGGCTAAATAATTTCATTAATTGCGATAGAAAGAGAGTTGAAATGGGTAGGGTATCTGGCAAAGTCGCCATCATTACTGGTGGTGCATCTGGACTGGGAAAGGCTGATGCTGAATTATTGGCTGCTGAAGGTGCTAAGGTTGTGATTACTGACATTAATGATGCGCAGGGAAAGGCGCTCGCAGAAGATATTGGTGAGAGTGCTCTATATGTTCATCTGGATGTGACGCAAGAGGATGACTGGAAAGCGGCTATTCAGAAAACGCTGGATCATTTTGGTCGCCTTGATGTTTTAGTGAATAATGCTGGTATTGTTATTCTAGCTGATCCAGAAGAGACTACATTGGAGCAATTTCGCCTTGCCAACAGTATTATGACCGAAGGTGTTTTTCTTGGGTGTAAATATGCTATACCAGCCATGGCGGCTAGTGGCGGGGGCTCTATAATTAATATGTCCTCGGTTGCCTCTCATCTTGGCTTCTCAATATTTTTTGCCTATAGCGCCGCAAAAGGTGCGGTAAGATCCATGACAAAATCGGTTGCGTTGCATTGTCAAGAAAAGGGTTATGATATTCGGTGCAATAGTGTGCACCCCGGGTCAATTGAAACACCAATGGTTCAGTTTGCAACAGGTCGTGCAGATGAAGAACCGGCAGTAATTCCTGATGGGAAACTACCCATAGATTCTGCTGGAGCCGCTAAGGATGTGGCTTATATGGTGGTTTACCTGGCCTCAGATGAGTCCCGTTTCATGAACGGAGCGGAAATCATGCTCGATAACGGACTTATTATCCAATAATATTTATTGGCCCGTGAATTCTGGGGAGCGCTTGTCAAAAAAAGCGCTTACGCCTTCTTTGAAGTCATTTGATGCAATGCAGATCTCCTGAACTTTTGCTTCGTGATTAAAGGCTTCTTCTAGACTGCTTGTTTGTGCGGCCTTTAGAAGTTGTTTGGAGTAGGTTTGAGACAGAGGAGCTCCTTTAGCTAGATGTTCCGCCCATGCACGGGCTTCACCAAGGAGATCAGCATCCTTTACGACCTTGTTAGCTAAGCCATATTCCACACATTTATCAGCGGCCAATCGTCCTCCTGTGATAATCAGCTCAAAGGCCCTTTTATAGCCAATTGCCTGTACCAATTGCCATGTTGAGCCACCATCTGGGATTAGGCTTATAGGGGCAAAGGCTTGATAAATAAAACTTTTTTCTCCCATAATCATCAAATCACAAGCCATAGCTATCGCTCCGCCAACGCCTGCGGCTGGGCCATTAACGGCCGCAATTACAATTTTTGGCATATGGCTAATTGTCATAATTATGGGTTTATATTCTTCTATCAATAAATCGGTGATCGTAGAATATTTTGCCAGATAATTTTCATTGAGATCAGTTCCAGAAGAAAACCCACGCCCTGCACCTGTGATGATTACAACGCGAATATCAGAATCTTTCTCTGCCATCTGTAACGCTGCCAGAAGATCCGCTCGCAGTGATGTATGAAAGGCATTTACTGCTTCTGGACGGTTTAGGGTAATTTCAGCGACCCCATGGGTTGTTGTATTATAGAGTATAGATTGGTAGTCGGACATGAATTTTCCTTGTAAAATTATTCTATTAAAGAAACGCCTATAAACGTAAACCACCATCTAGACGAATGGTTTCCCCATTAATATAACTATTTCTGATAATACTTACAGCCAGATCGGCAAACTCAGACGGCTCTGCTAAACGCTTTGGAAAGGGTATGGCTTTGGCCAGTTTTTCTTTAACCTCTGGCGTAACATTTTTCAAAATAGGTGTCTCGCAAAGACCTGGCGCAATAGTGACGCTGCGAATACCATAGTGCGCCAGATCACGGGCAATGGGTAAGGTCATACTGACAATGGCTCCTTTGGTGGCGGCATAGGCAACCTGTCCAGCCTGACCTTCATAAGCGGCGATAGAGGAGGTATTTATAATGATACCACGTTCACCTTGTTCGTTGGGTTCATTTAAGGCCATTTTCTCGGCTGCGTGACTTAGAACATTAAAAGTACCAACCAGATTGATATTGATGACATCCCGGTAAAGATCCATGGGAAATCGACCCTTACGGCTAAGGGTTTTCGTTGCCCCACTGCTCCGGCCTGCACAATTGATACAGAAGTGGATGGCTCCAAAACTCTTCATAACCTGCTCAATAGCAGTGTGGACAGAGTCGTCATCCACCACATCAACTTGGCAGAAAATAACATTATCCCCTAATTCGTCAGCGAGTTGCTGACCTAAGGTTTCATTGCGATCAAATATGGCAACTTTAGTATCTTCTTGACAAAAACGGCGTACCACACCTTCACCAAGACCTGACGCACCGCCTGTTACAATTGCTACTTTTTTTGAAAGGTCCATAATTTTACTCCTGTTATTTAGGGTATATCACACCCTTTTATAATTCTGCCTTCTCATTCTAGAATGAGACTATACTATAATGATCTGTTTTTGAATAAAATACAAAAAAATGACTAGTTTTTGAATAAAATACAAAAAAATACTATCGCCCTCTTTTAAATATAATTATAGTGGTTTTGAAAGACGCCATGGCTTGCTTCAGCGATGAAGGTGAAGGGTCAAACTGGAAAATTTATCAAGGGAGTTAGAAAAGTTATGGTTGATGCCTTTATATTTGATCATCTGAGAACCCCTCGGGGAAAAGGTCGACCAAACGGGGCGCTCCATAGTGTATCACCCGTCAATATGTTGGCACAATCCCTGATGCATCTCCGAGACCGCAATAATCTTGATACGTCACTTGTTGATGATGTTATAGCGGGTTGTGGGTCCCCCATAGGAGAACAAGGCAGTGCCATTGGGCGCAGTGCTGCTCTTGCTGCGGATTATGCCACGACGGTACCAGGGCAACAGGTCCACAGATTTTGTTCATCGGGATTAGAGGCTGTTAATTTAGCGACAGCAAAAGTTATGTCAGGTCAGTGTGACCTTGTCATTGGCTGTGGTGTGGAGAGTATGTCTCGTATTCCTATTGGTTCATCAGGTGGCGCGTGGTCATCGGATCCAGGGCTTTCGTATAAAATTCAATATGTACCCCAAGGAATTGCCGCCGACTTAATTGCCACATTGCATGGCTACTCTCGCCAAGATGTTGACAGCTATGCCGTGGAAAGTCAGCGCAGGGCTGCGGAGGCATGGAAGCAGGGATATTTTGACCGTTCTGTTATTCCCGTGGTGGACGAAATTGGTTTGCCCTTGCTCACACGTGATGAGGCCATAAGATCAAACACTACTCTGGAAAGTCTTGGAGAATTAAAGGCTGTTTTTGAAGGTTTGGGTGCCAGTGGATATGATCAAAAAACTATCTTAAAGTTTCCAGAAATTAAGGCTCTCAATCATGTTCATACAGCAGGAAACTCAAGTGGTATCGTTGATGGAGCAGGAGCAATCTTAATCGGTTCAGCCGAAATGGGTGAGAAAATGGGTCTAAAGCCCCGCGCCCGTATTCGTTCATGTGCCTCTGTTGGAACTGACCCTACGTTAATGCTAACGGGGCCAACACCCTCTGCAAAAAAAGCATTGGAAAAAGCGGGTATGAGTCGGTCAGATATTGATCTGTTTGAATTAAATGAAGCTTTTGCCTCTGTTGTCTTGCTTTTTATGGAAGAAATGAACATTCCCCATGACCAGATAAATGTCAACGGTGGTTCAATAGCGATGGGACATCCGATTGGGGCGACGGGTGTCATGATACTCGGAACAGTATTAGATGAATTGGAACGACGTGGACTGGGAATAGCTTTGGTAAATTTATGCGTTGGGGCCGGAATGGGTACAGCGACAATCATTGAACGACTATAAAGCAGGCCATATTTTCGCATAAAAGGAACTGTAACATGACCGACCAAGTTATTTTCGATACTATGAGTTATCACCGCCAAGACAATGGTGTGGTTTTCATTGTGATTGATGTGAAAGATCGTTCCGTTAACGTTCTCACCCCTGAAATGCATGTTGATTTTGGACGGGTGGCAGACTATCTGGCACAGGATGACAAGGCAATAGGGGCTGTTATCCATTCTGCTAAATCAAGTTTTATAGTTGGTGGCGACCTTAACCGAATCGTGCGTTATTATGACCAAGGGCGCACGGCAAAAGAGGCTTATGAGCAATCAAGGACATATACCCAATCACTACGAAAGCTTGAGACCTGCGGTAAGCCCGTTGCAGTCGCCATAAATGGCACGGCATTGGGGGGCGGATTTGAATTGGCATTGGCCTGTCATTACCGTGTTGTTGTGGATAACCCAAAGCTATTATTGGGCTTGCCAGAGATATCACTCGGATTGTTGCCTGGAGGTGGTGGGACTCAGAGACTGCCCCGTTTGATTGGTCTTGAAAAAGCCGCATCTCTTATTTTGTCTAGTCGTTATATTAATCCCCATGAAGCTCTCGAGATGGGCATAGTTGATGCGGTAACGCCATTGGATAGTTTATTGGAAACGGCTGAAAAATGGATTCTTGAGAAGGGCATATCTACACAACCTTGGGATCGACGTGGATTTAAGATTCTAGGAGGGTCGGGATTGAACCAAATGTCAATCGCCCAGTTATTTCAAAAATTGACTTTACAAGTCAGTATTGATTTTAAATATAATTACCCAAGTCCCATAGCGGCGTTGCGATGTCTTTTTAATGGAACAACCGTATCTGATATGGATACCGCTCTTCGAATAGAAACAAAAGAATTTTCAGCCCTGACCCGTAACCCAGTGGCGCGTAATATGATTCGCACTCTGTTCTTGAATAAAGGTGCGGCTGACAAACCATCTCAAGAGGATCCGTCTTCACGCCCAACAGTGAAAACTATTGGCCTGATCGGGACAGCCCCCTACCAGAAATTATTGGGAGATATTTGTGCAAAAGAGGGGATAACCCTTGTTACTCAGGATATAAATGCAGACGTTGATATGTTGATTATCGCTAGAGAAAACCAGCAGAATTTAATGTCTACCAGTGTGCCTCATGACATGCCGAATGACCGTATCATAGGACTTTATATCTCAGACCCTATAGACAAAGTAAAAGCAGTTGAGATTATCAAAAATGATAATACTTCTGCTGAAACTGTCGCTCGCATAAAGAGTCTGTGCCAGCGTATGCGAAAAACGCCTACGGTGCAAAATAAGGACTGTGAACCATTTAGTCTTATGTTAGATTCCGCATATAATAAAGAAGCCGAGCGCTTGGTAGGCATGGGAATCAGTCCGATATTAATTGAAAATGCTGCTATAGCAGCAGGTATGTCTGCGGGGCCTCTCCTTTCCGTTAGTAATAATGCTGTCTTGACGTCATTTGAAAAACACGCAATGAGTGTGGATGATGTTAAAAATTGTTTATTGTGCGCTCAAGTGTATGCGGCTTTTGTGGCTTTGGAAAAAGGTTTGATAGGGTCTGTGGATGCAGATTTGATTTCCCTGCTTGTTAATGGGTTTCCGTCTTACACTGGTGGGGTCATGTCCTTTATAGATACTATTGGATTATCAGCATTTATTCAAATGCTAGACAAACTTTATGGTGAAAATTACCATCACCAACCTGCCTATATTATGATGCAAAAAATGGCTCATCAAAGTAATCGGATTTATCCAATGATGACTTAAATGTAAATAATATTCTAAAATTCATTAGCTTTCTATAAAAACTTAAGATTGAGTAAATGTTTTTTTTGCGGATGTATAAAATTAATATACAAAATATTTTTTTTGAATTATATTCAAAAACAGATCATTATAGTATAATATGAAAATCATAATTGCATAAGCAAGAGTGGCTGTGCAATTTTTTAGTACAAACAGGGTGATGATAGATAATGGATGAGAGGTCAAAGCAAGTCATAGAGCGCTATAGAAGCCTTCTGGATGATAATGCCAACGCTCAAGAATGGGCTTTTTCATGGCGTACCGAACTCAATCGAGGTGGTTTTCAGGCCGTTGATCTTCTTATGGAAGAAGTGGTCAAGCCAGGTAAATGTATTGGCTGTGCGGCCTGTGTAACGATCTGCCCGGTGGATGTGTTTGATTATAAAAATGAAAATCCTATAAACGCTCGCCCGGATGCGTGCGTTCAATGCGTGCTTTGTGCAGAAGTTTGCCCCGTATTGCGACCGGCTGATAAAGATCTGCCCGCACTTCTGGATTATCAGGAACCTATCAAGGATGAAGGTTATGGACCGTATGCTTATGGGATCTATAGCCGTTCAACCGATTCTGAAATTCTAAAACATTGTCAAGATGGCGGTATGGTTTCATCGCTGATTTTGCATGGTATGGAAACAGGAACTATTGAAGGTGCTATTCTTGGTGATGTCATGGAAGATAATAGGCAAATAGGGCGCCATAAATTGGCTTTAACACGCGAGGATGTCCTGAATTGTGCGGCCTCCCGTTATACCTATTCTCCTAACACGCTTGCCTTTCAGGAGGCTATTGAACAAAAAGTTGGCCCCGTTGCAATGGTTGGCGTGCCCTGTCAGGTAGACGGCCTTCGGTTGCAGCAAAACTCCAGCATTCGCCAAGAAATGAGTAAATGGTACAAGAATAATGTTTCATTGGTATTTGGGCTATTTTGTTCTGAAAGTTTTACGCACGAAAGCATCACCAAGTTAGGTGAAATCTTAGAGATTGATCCTAAAACAATAAAAAATATCAACATTAAAGGCAAAGTTATTATCCGCCTTGATAATGGGGAAACCCGTGAGGTATCGCTGAAGAAGTATCGTGATTTTGCACGGCCTGCCTGCCTGTATTGTCTTGATTACGGCGCCGAAAGTGCCGACATTGGAGCTGGTGGTATTGGTCTTGACGGTTGGACCTATACACTGATTCGCACCAAACGGGGCCATAAGGCATTTCAGGAAGCCGTTAAAGCCGGCAAGTTGGAGGTGCGCCCCTTGTCAGATGATCCTCGCGGCGAATTTTTGATGAATATGCTGTCGAAAAACAAGAAAGAAAATAGGCCCTTACCCGCAAAAATGCCCACCCATGCAGAGCGGGAAGCACTAGGCAGCTTATGCCCTAAAACATTTTATACCACTGGCCCTGGTGCTCCAACACCAAAAAATGAGAAAACGGAACAATGAATAAATACTCAACGGACGTAAAGTCAGTCGTTAAAAAGGATAACACTCCTCTTGCTTGCGATGACATCACAGTGGTTACAGCGGGGCAAGGCGGGGACGGATCTGTTACCGTGATCACCCTGTTGGCATGGGCACTAGCCCAACGGGGACTACATCTTTTCTCTGCCAATGACATAGCGTCCCGTATTAAAGGTGGGCATGCTGCGGCAGCCCTGCGCAGTTCCCGTAACTACCGAGGTTGTCTAGGGGATAATGTAGATATTCTTGTGGCATTTGACGGTGAAGCAATAGAGAAAAATGGCCAGTATTTGGGGGCGGAAAGCGTCGTTATTTATGATACATCACGTGGCCCGCTTCCTAAAAAATTTATACCCGACACAACACGTATTATAGAAATTCCTTTCAGCCGCTTTTCCGTTCGGGAGCTGCGGCGAGATCTTTTCAAGAATTGTCTTGGTTTTGGTGTGTTGGCTCGGGTGATGGGACTCAGTGACGAAGAGGCGCATGCGAGCATTCGCCATCGGTTCAAGCGTCTGACTGCAGAAAATATTAAACCCAATATTCAGGCTCTTGAATTAGGATTTGAATTTGCTGCGGGCCATAAAATTTTAACAAAGGAAGAGGCACAATCAGACCACGGTTTGTATAAACTACCCCATCTGGAACGGGAAGATCGGATAATGATATCTGGAAATGATGCAACCGCATTTGGCTTTTTAGCAGCTGGAGGGCGGTTTTTTGCGGGCTATCCTATTACGCCTGCCACGGATATTATGAATTGGCTGGAAAAAAGATTACCAGCCTTTGGCGGGGTCGTTATTCAGGGGGAAGATGAGTTGGCTGCTATAAATATGGCCATAGGAGCTGCCCTTTCTGGTGCTAAAGCCATGACGGCCTCATCTGGTCCTGGTATTGCGTTGATGCAAGAATCCGTCGGTCACTGTGGTTCAGCTGAAATACCGCTAGTCATTGTCGATTGTCAACGCGCCGGTCCTTCAACAGGGATGCCGACAAAATTGGAGCAAAATGATCTTGGTATGTTGACCCAAGGCAGCAACGGAGATTTTCCTCATATTGTGTTGTCTCCTGGATCGCCGCAAGAATGCTTTGATTATGGTGTTCTGGCGACCAATCTGTCACAGGCTGCACAATGCCCCGTTTATATTGCTCTGGACGGTTTATGCCAATTTACTTATACAATTCCCGCTTTTGATCTTGGTGATGTTAAGATTGATAACGGTAAACGATTGACTGATGAACAGCTTGCAAAAATGTCAGAATATCAACGCTATGCCATAACTGAAGATGGTATTTCTCCCTTTGCCGTTCCTGGACAACCGGGGGGAATGAATTTGGTGACGGGGAATGAACGTAATCCTTGGGGTTTGGTCTCAACCGATCCTGTTAATCGGGTTGCGATGATGGATAAACGTGCTCGTAAAATTGAAAGTGTTAAACACCAACTGCCCATAGGCTATATTTGGGGTGACGATAATGCCAAAGTGGGTGTTATATGTATGGGTATGATCGGTGATGTATTGACGGAGGCGTCGGAACGTCTCGCTGAAAAAAATATTGCTGTGAGATGCCATCGGCCTCGAACCCTTTGGCCAATTCTCGATGATACAATTGAATTTGTAAGGGAATGTGAGAGAGTTTATGTGGTTGAGTGCAATGATAGTGGTCAATTGGCTCGCCTTATCAAAGGCGCCGGTGCTCCGGCGGATAAAATAGAAAGTATTTTGCAATATGATGGCTTATTCATGAGACCTGGAAGTTTGGTCAATGCCATTTTGGAAAAGGAAAAAGCGCTATGACGACAACCTATCGTCCGGGTCAACCCATCTGGTGTTCAGGATGTGGACATTATGGCGTGCAAGGGGCTTTAAAATATGCCCTGACGGCTCTCAATATTTCTGCGTGTGATACTATGATCTTGTCTGGTATTGGATGCTCTGGAACGATGCAGAATAATTTGGGTACCTATGGGTACCATACGATGCACGGTCGTGTGTTGCCTACGGCAACGGGTACTGCACTTGCCAATCCAGACCTTACTGTAATTGCAGCAGGTGGCGATGGTGATGGTTATGCTATTGGTGCTGGGCATTTTGTCCATGCTTTAAAGCGTAACCCTTCTCTCGTATATATAGTCATGAATAATGGCACGTATGGTCTGACTAAAGGTCAGGATTCTCCGACCAAGAATGGCCCAAAATGGGCTCCAGCGGAAGAAGGTTTTGATGCTATGATGTTGGGGCTGTCAATTGCCAGTTCCTCTTTTCTGGCCCGCGGATTCTCAGGCGACCCGAAACAATTGAACTCCCTCATGGTGAAAGCTCTTGAGCATGCCCGTTCTGGTAAAGGATTAGCACTGTTGGAAGTGATGTCTCCCTGTGTGACGTATAATGATACGTATCCCGAATGGGATGCTATGACGAGGGATGTCAAGACACAAGATTCTTATGATAGTAATGATAAGGCTACGGCTTTTGCCACTTGCATCCGCATGAAACAATCAGGACAAATACCAACAGGAATTATTTATCAGGGAGAGCATCCGACATTGGAAAGCGCCATGGTCAATCCAAAATTGAATAAGATGTCCAAGCTTGTCAAAAATAATTCAGGCTGTCAGGGCGAATTGGATGCCATTTTAAATGGTTATAGGATTTAATTTTTCTAGTTAGACCACTGTGTTAACGCACAATAATATTTGATCGCTTACCTGCCTTAGGTTCAACTAATGGGTCGAGAGGGGGTAGGTTCGATAGGATAGAGCTAACTACATTACCATAAATTGTAGAGCGTTGGCGCGCTGGTCGGCCAACGGCTCTTGCCATAGAAATAAGGTCTTGACGGCTTTTTTCTTGTCCATATTCACTCCCTGCAGCCCGTGATATTGACTCATTCATTAAAGTTCCACCAAGATCATTCACGCCGGCCTTCAAAGCAACTTCAATGGCCTGAGGTCCCATCTTAGTCCATGAGGCCTGTATATTGATGATATGGGGGTGAAGCACAAGACGAGCCACAGAATGCATTAAGATTGTTTCACGCAATGTTGGACCTCTCCGTGACTTTCCTTGTTTGAACATCGGAGCCTCATGGGGAACAAAAGGTAGAGGAACAAATTCGGTAAATCCTCCTGTTTTTATTTGTAGTGATTTTATCTTGAGTAAATGACTAGCCCAGTCCTTGTATTCTTCAAGATGTCCAAACATGATCGTTGCTGTGGTTGGTAAGCCTATATTATGGGCTGTCTCCATAACGTTCAACCATTCATCAACGGTAATTTTATTGGCGCAAATGGCTTGCCGCACTTCATCCACGAGAATTTCTGCCGCTGTTCCTGGTAACGATCCTAAACCGGCCTCTTTTAATTCAAGAAGAAAATCATGCACGGAAATATTTAATGACTTCGCTCCTGTGAATATTTCTAATGGAGAAAATGCATGAACATGCATTTTTGGATCTGCCTTTTTGATGGCTTTTAGAATGGCCAAATAGGTCTTTCCTGAATAATCTGGATGGATGCCACCTTGCAGGCAAACCTCACTAGCGCCTCGTGACCGTGCCTCAACTGTCCGTCGGACAATTTCTTCCAAGGGCAAATCATAAGCTGGTCCACGCAAGGATTCTGACCCTCTCCCTTTCGAGAAAGCACAAAATTGACATTTATAAGTACAGACATTGGTATAATTGATATTGCGGTTAATCACATAGGTTACTTCATCTCCAACCGTTTTGGCACGGAGTTGGTCGCTGGCTTCCATCACAGCCGCCGCATCCCCATCGCGTGCTTGAAACAATAGGATAATATCGTCTTCGTTTAAGGTGTTCCCTGCCAATGCTCGATTCAGAATGGACTGAATAGTAGGGCTTACCGTTACCCTTGGATGGAGCAAGATATCCAGTTCGTTATCACCAGAACTTGGTAGGCCAGAAACCCAGTCGCTTTCCCTAGCATAACCTTGACTATCGACCAGTTTGCGAATATGGGGCCGCAATAGCGGGTCTGTCCAACGCTCTAATTTCTGAACATAAGAAGGATATAAGGCAAGCCGTGGAATGAGTATTTTTCCCCATTTTGCAGAGCCTTGGCGCAAATTTTCAATCTCTGGCCACGGGGCTTCAGGGTTTACAAAATCGGGCGTGAGTGGCGATACACCGCCCCAGTCATTAATTCCCGCCGTCACCAATTCTGGAAATAAATCGGAAGATAAATTAGGAGGTGCCTGAATATTCATATCCGGCCCAAAGATATGCCGTGCCATTGCAATGGTCCATTTTAGGTCTGCCATTGTTGGAGCGTCATGATTGGCCATACGGGTTTTGGCCTTCGGTTGAAATGCCTGAATGATAACTTCCTGAATGTGACCATGGCGGTTGTGGCTATCCAGAATGGCTTTTAACGTTTCTATACGTTCTTCTCTTGTTTCACCGATGCCTATTAGGATGCCAGTTGTATAAGGAATTTGGCTTTTGCCGGCCATTTCCAACATGTGCAATCTTACTTCTGGATTTTTGTCAGGTGAACCATAATGCGGCCCGCCTTTTTCGCAAAGCCGAGCAGAAGTTGATTCTAGCATTAATCCCTGAGAAACAGATACCGTTCGCAACCTGTCTAACTCCTCATGTGATATAACACCTGGATTAACATGGGGGAGCAGCCCCGTCTCTTTGAGAACAAGGCGACACATTGCCTCAAGATAGTCTATGGTTGTTTCATAACCCATTTCTTTTAGTGCATTGCGCACCGCTTTATAGCGCAGTTCTGGTTTATCACCCAAAGTAAACAAAACTTCCTTGCAGCCTTTTTGAGCACCCGCCCGAACAATATCCAGAATTTGTACTGGTGTCATATACACCTGCTCCCCTTTTTTGGGGCTTTCGGCAAATGTGCAGTAATGACAAACATCACGACATAAATGTGTTAAAGGAATAAATACCTTTGGCGAATAGGTCATGACACGACCATGACCTTGATCCCGGAGACTGGCCGCATTTTTATAAAAAGCGTTCATATCTATCATACCATCATACCCGCTAGAAACAGGGGTGTTCTGGGCTAGTTGATAGTCGCTGCGGGATGAAATTCTATTCATGATTTCTCCAGAATTAAACTTGAACAATATTCAAATTAACAGATAGGATCAACAGTGTCAAAGTAAACTGGAACCCTCTAGAAATTTACTTCTATTCAGGCTCAAATATAGTGCGAAAACAGGCTCTGTCAAAGGAAACTGAAGCTGGTCAAAGAGGGATTTAAAAGCAAATGTCTTATGCCACGAATGTACGCCATTCAGTCATAGATTCTGAACGAAATTTCTTAAATGTCTGTCTGCCCGTGAGGTGTCGTTCTGCATTAAAATGATTGCACCCCAAGGGCAGGTTACGCGCTATAGTTGGGCGTGAACTGAAGTGAGTTTTTGTAAGGTTTCTTCTTTTCGAAAGCCCTGCATGGCATATTCCCCCCTTCGGCTTGCGGGGTCTTGGCTAAGCTTTGTTCAGCTTACGCGGTGCCACTGGCGCCACGGTCATCGCAAAGCCAAGCCGACAAACGCCTTAGTGTCGGAAAGGTAGGTGACTATTTTGACATTCCGTCACCTTCGGTTCCAGCTCGATTGTTTAATCGGCCTCCTGCTTCTTGCTGTTTTGGCAACCCAGTTCCTTCATAGCAGCTTTATAAGACTTGAGCTTATCTGTGACGATGGCCGTTGGCCGTCCATAGCGCTTAATGAGAGATTTTAATACTTTCAACGCCACCTTTTTGTTGCGTCGTTTTGTTATAACAACGTCTAGGACTTCACCTTCATCCTCAGACGCTAAAGTCTTGGCGTAAGTTTGGCAATATTATAATTTGACAGTGTCGATATAACTTAAAAATATTTATGAGTTGCCATTCAAATCAGTAGAAAGTCCTAGTTGCGTGGCATGCCAGGAGGCTTCCGCACGGCTGGATATCCCTAGTTTCTGGTAGATGGATTTAATATGACTTGCCACTGTTGTTTCAGCAAGTTTGAGGGCATCCGCCACATCAACATTTCGCATTCCTCTACCTATCAGAGCAAGAACTTCTTGCTCCCTTGTTGTCAAATTACTTTCTGCTTCGGCGGCGGGTCCAGTAAGACGAAAATGTTTCATAATTCTTTGAGCTATGGAAGGCGAAAGAGCGGGAATCCCTTCAATAAGCTGGATCAATTGTTTATTTATCATTTCAGCGGGTTGCTCTTTAAGGAGATATCCCTGAGCACCCGCTGAAAGGGCAGAAACAATATGTGCATCATCACCCATCACAGTTGTTATGACACAGAGAGTTTCAGGAAAATTGGATTTTATATGACGCAATACTTTTAACCCTGAACCATCTGGTAGGCCAAGATCAATAAGTGCAAGATCAAAGTTTTTTTGATTGGAAGAATTAATGCCTTCACTTACTGTAGAAGCGATAGTTACCTCATTATTTATAAAAGTATCATTGATAATATTCTCAAACCATTTTTGAGTTTCAGCGATATCTTCGACTATTAAAATTTTTTTCATATTTCTATGCCATTGTTATTAATTGGGAAGCTTGCTCTGAGAAGTAAACCATTTTCCCGATTTAAGAGTATTAAATTGCCGCTCAATCCTGTTATGCGTGACTTCATATTCGCCAGTCCATTGCCAAAATTTGTTTTTTCAGTGGATAATCCTTTGCCATTATCTTCAATGGTCACGGATATTTCATTGTTAATATACTCAATGTTGATAGAAGCAAAATTTGCTGCTGCATGTTTTATAATATTGCTAATTGCCTCTCTGATAATTGATCTTAATGCATGGATAGATTGTGGGGACACTGGTGGGGCATTATCGGCTTTGATGACCCAACTTGTAGTGATACTTGCTGCAGATAATCTTTCAGTCGTTTCGGCACGTAGATCGGCCAACATTTCATCAAAAGAGAGCTCCGTACGTGAAGTGTCATTAATAATGCTTCTAAGGTCAGAGAGGGTTTCCCTTATCAAAGTATTTTTTCGTTCTGTATTTTGATTATGAAGGGCTCCCAACAGTTGTGCTCCAATATTATCGTGCATGTCTTGTGCAATTCGCTGGCGTTCTTCGTTAACGCCCTTTGAATATTCGCTACGATTATCAATAATATGCTGAATAAGTACAACTAATTCTTTCGCCAATGTAACATCAGTTGCTGTAAACATTCTTTGTCCGCCGTGAGCAAACTCAAGACCTAAGGCCGGTATTGAGCCAATGGTTTGTATGAATAGTATCTGTCCGTCGTCATCAGTGCTACAATCTGAACAATCTGCACACTCATGAATATTAAGTGGATCATATATGTTTTTCAGCAAATTCTGCCAACGGATATTAATATCCTGCCCTGGAGGCGTAAGGGCGATATTTATGACTTGTTTAAACAAATCTTCTCTACTTATCTGATGACGGTTAAGAAAATGGTTCCAGACTAAATTTTTGAGTGGCAGCCATAAAACACCAGAAAGTAAAAATGCAAGACTTATCGATAAGCCGGCAGAAAATTGTAAGGCGAGGAGGAATAATAAATCAAAAACCACCAGTATGAGCATAGTAAGCGCCCAAAGAACAATATTTCCCCACCATTGATCTAGTGCAAATAATTTATAACGCAAAATTCCAAAAGTAAGTCCGGCGTATACAAGTAAGAACAAGCCGAAAGCATATCCTTGAATGGGAGTTGTATCCACCCCGAACATTTGGGGCATAAGGATAAAAAACCAGAACAAGCATGTACCCAACATCCAAGATAGTAAAAACCATTGTAGTGCTGCACGTGCAACTGGGTCTTTCTTGGTTTTAAACCAATGAATTGCTGCGAGGCCAAAGGTAGATAGGACACCAACCGTTACCAGAAAACGTCGGGCAAATGTCATTGACGTAAATACGCCAATCTGCTGTAAAATAAACCAGACAATAAAAAGGAAAATGATGACTAGCCCAAGCCATTTTGGCCCAAGGAGCTTTGGATAACATAATAAAAGGGCTACAAAACTAGCTGTAAAGATGCTACCGCCTAAAAAATTACCATCGCTTAAGAATCTAAAAAGTGCCTCAGGCATAGCAAGTTCGCGAGTGGTGTAGATCGCCGCAAAAGGGGCAAATGTAAGTGTCGCTAAACCGCTTAATAGTAGATATTTTGCACTTGATTCTCTTGATCGAAAGGCAAAAACAGCAGATGAAATTAACCAGGCAAATAAACCGACAACTATTTGTACCCAGAATTCCACAGGAAGGGATAATAGCGGACGGCTTTCACTTGGCTTGACGGTAAATTTTTCCCCCTTATTATTTGTGAAAGTTACTGTCTCTGATTTTAAAATAGTCGAGATATGACCCTGTCGTACCAAGAAATAATTATAAATATCATACGTTTGTAATTTCCCATCCGGCTCAATGGTCAAATCAATTGGTAATAACTCAATTTCACCCTTATTACTTTCTACTTTTACCAAAATAGAATTTGGAGTTATAGCTGCGCTTGGCCCTTGTGACTGAATGACCCTGATGCCGATTTTTTCCTCGGGAATAAATTTAAGTCCCATCCAAGGTTGTTTTATTGCCAATAATAAAAATATGACCGTAGCAACAATTCCAACTAAAGCAGATAAGGACAATATGGCTATGGGTGTAACCTTAATTTTCAACGATTAAAATTCCCTTTCAAATACTATAATGATCCCTATACACCAACAGTATCAAACTTCAGCTCCCCTGAACAGGGGATACCTTGATATTGGATAATTCTTTAAACTGCACCCAAGTCATTCTATGAATTGGGTGAAGGAATACAATAATGAGGTTGTTTTTTGTATTAATTATTACTGGATTTCTAACATCATATTCCCATGCACTTCCACCTGGTGCTGCAAATTGGCAAAAAGAATGTGAAAATGGTAAGGCGCAATCATGTTATTTTTTTGCAGCGCAGAATGCCAATGGCGACCAAATCCCAAAGAATGTTCGACGTGCCGCAGAATTTGGCTTTAAAGCCTGTAATTTGGGGATTGGGGAAGCTTGTCGCTTGGCGGGCATGTCGGTTACTGAACTTCAAGGACCTTCAGCGTCGCGGGCATTTTATCAAAAAGGATGTGATGGTGGGGACCAGCCATCATGCGATTATATCAAGGACCTGAACAGGTATGAGACACAGGTGGCTGAAAATAACAGAATATATGCCGCGCAGATCGCCCAAAAAGAAGTCGGTGCATCTGAAGTCACGCAAGCCATCAATGCTGGTGACTATAATCGGGCTATGGAAATCGCAACATATGGAATTGGGGATCGTGCCCAAGTCTCTCGTGTCGTGCTCGAAGCCGACAGAGCGGGTAGGCTTTCAAATATTGATCCATTTTATTTTTCTTTTCTGGAAACATGGCTCGCCGTCGATTATCAACAAGCCAATACCATTGTCAGACGTGAATATTTAAAAAATCCAAATGGCACAAGGTCATCAGAAATCAGCAATCGTGGTATTGCCACTATCGGTAGTGCTCCCATTGAGCCGTCATTGGATGATCAATTTTGGAAAAATCAAAAAAATACTCACCGACGCCAACTTGATTGGGCCAATCGCGGCGGGAATCCAGCAGGGTTTGAAGTTAAAAGCAATTATTGATTGATGAAAGCACAAAATAGAAATGGTGAGCTATACCCATCGTCATTCATACTTAACTAAAATGCGTACCTATCAAGTCGGTGACAAGTCGTTGAGGTGGCAAGACGACGAAGGTCTGGAAACCACTCTGACATATAAGGATATTATCAGTGTCGAAGGACAATATACACCGTCACGCGTTCAGCCAAATCGCTATCGTTTAAGAATTAATAGTCATACAAAAGGCAGTGTGGATATCACAAATACAACTTACAAAGGATACGGGGAATTTAAGGAAAATAATGATAGTTACATCCCTTTTGTAAAAGATCTTCACAGGAAAATGGTCAATTGTAATCCGAGCATTAATTTTAAAAAAGGCATCAGTCTCTTGGGTTATATTCTGTCCATAGTAACGGTGGCATTTCTGTTAATTGTAGTGATCGTAGCAGGGTATTTTTTCTTTATCTATGGCTTAATTACAATTGTCATTATCAAAACTGCCTTTGTTATTTATTATTTCCCGTCACTTATTCGATATATTAAAAACAACAAACCAGGTATTTATGATCCTATTAATCTGCCGCCTGAAATAATTCCGCTTTAATGAAATTCATATCCCCTGTTCAGGGGATATCTTGCTTTCATCAATTTTCATAAACTAAATTTTACTGACCGTGCAAATGTTTTAAGGTGTACCCCTATGATAATGAATTATATCGCGAAAAAAATTGTTCCTGCCCTATTTTTTTTGATAATAATGACAATTACGGCGGTGGCACAAGGCACTCTACAGGAAGGCATCGATGCCGTTGACGCCGAGAACTATCAGAAAGCGCTGGAAATACTAGAACCTTTAGCGCAGCAAGGCGATGTAGATGCTCAATATTATATGGGGTCATTATATCAAGCGGGCTCTGCGGTAAAGCAATCTTATGAAAAAGCCTTGGAATGGTATCAAAAAGCGGCCGACCAAGGCGATGTTTATTCTCATTATATCATAGCAACCTATTACAAAGACGGCTCTGGCGTAAAAAAATCATGGTCCCAAGCCTTTAATCATTTCAAAATTGCCGCAGAAGCAGGGCATAAAACATCTCAGTATTACATGGGGTTCATGTACGAAAAGGGCTACGGTGTAGATCAATCTTATGAAAATGCCGCCATTTGGTATCAAAAAGCAGCCGACAAGGGCGATTCCGATGCGCAAGCCTTTCTGGCGGAGTTATACCAAAACGGCAAAGGCGTGGAGCAAAATAATGTTAAGGCCATTCTGCTTTATTTGAAAGCCATAGCCCAAGACCACGAATATGCCAGAGACCAATTGAGCACCTTAATTGATGAGAACTCACCTGCAGGACAAGAAAAAAGCAAAGCCTTTTTAATGGTTGCGAAAGTTTACAGTGATGGAAAGGTCGTTGAAGCCATCAATTTTTGGAAAAATATCGCCGAAAAAGGAGACCGCGATTCTCAAGCTATGCTGGGTGCATTATATGCTGATGGTCAAGGAGGATTACCGCAATCTTATCAAGAATCATTTCGTTGGTACCTTAATGCTGCGGTTCAAGGAAACGGGTTAGCACAATACGGCCTGGGTACGATTTACGGCAACGGTTTTGGCATTGAGAAAAATGATGCTTTGGCAAAATTCTGGTTTCAGTTAGCCAGTAACAATGGCATCAAACAGGCCAAAGAGGCTTTAAAGCAACTCGAATAACTAATTTTATAATTGGAGATTTTTATGTCCTTCTTTCGTTTGCTTATTTTATTGACGATCAGTTTGACAATCAGTTTGACAAACCTAGCCACTGCAGCGAACAAGATCCCTTCTAAAAGGGATGGATACCGCGATAGCGCAATCTTTAATGGAAATCAAAATATGCCAATCACCCTTTATGGTGTTGCCATAAAATGGGATTTGGGTTGTTTGAAAGGTAAAACGGAGAACTGTATGCGTTTGGCCCTCGCACTGGAAACCGGAGAAGGCGATTTGAAAGCCGAAATCCGTGCCGCACTGGGCTACTATCTTTCAGCTTGCGACAAAGGAGAGGGTGATGGCTGTACCAGAGCGGCGATGATCATCCGTGAGGGTATGGCAAATTTTTCTAATGAAGATTTGGCGCAAAAGACTGCCACCCGTGGATGTGATGTGTTAGGCAATCAGGATTCTTGCGTTGTTAAAGCAATTGGTATTGCATTGGGGGAAAGTCCGTTAGAGAACCCAACATCCTATACGTTGATCAATAATGCCTGTCTTCAAAATTCCGATTACGGCTGCGAGATTAAAGCTACAGAATTGTTTTATAGGCATAAGGATGATGCTTCTATTAAAACGGCTATCGGTTTATTCGAAAAAGCTTGCCGTAATAAGAACGCATGGGGATGCACATTGTTGGCGGAAGCGTACAACACTGGTATTGGAGTGAGAGAAGATAAGACGAAAGCGATGGATGCAGCTCGCAAAGGATGTCTAGAATCCCAAGGGAATACGATACCAGCATGCTCCCTTTATGGTTATTTTTTAACGCAAGGGGGATCATCCGGCAATATGAATGTTGGTGTTAAATTGCTTAGCAAAGCGTGCGTGGCGCATGATGGTTTTGCCTGCAATGCCGCTGGAATGATCGGTTGGAAAAGGCCCCTTGGGTCAGGTATCGCCGCATGGGAGGTGCCGCTTTATTTTCGTGACGGTTGTGATCTTGGCAATGGAGAAGCCTGCTTTAATCTCGCTATGATATATGAAAATGGTTATGGTAAGCTTAAACAATATCAATCTACAAAGCTCCCCCTATTGGACAAGGCGTGCCGCTTGGGCAGCACAGATGCGTGCAAAAATATTGAGTCTCTGGGGCCGCTGGAAGCCTTATTGCGTAAACGACCTTCTAAAGTCGATCCTTCGTTAACGGCTCTGCAACAACTTGCTGTTGCCAATGAACTCATTGAACAACAAAAATATGCTACTGCATTGGATGCGGTGGTTCGTTTGGCGTTTGAAGGCGTGGCGGAAGCTGGTTATTTGCTTGGTGGTTGGATGTATTACGGCGATCCGAGGATGTTTAGGCAACCGCGCAAGGAAGATGGTGTCATTTTAATTGAAAATGCCGCTCGACTGAGCCATGTAGAAGCGGCTAAATGGATTGGTATGGCATATTGGTACGGCGATGGTGTCGTTGAGAATCGGCAAAAAGGCCTGCGCTATATGTCGATTGCTGCTGCTCGCGGTGATGAAATGGCTGGAAGCATTTATCGTTCTATGCTCGCAGAACCTATTCGTGAGGCCTATCGTCGTTCCCAAAGAGAAATGGAAGAAGAAGCAGAACGCCGAAAGACTGATTGGGGATATCAAATTAGTCTTGCTGCATCAGCTTGGTCTCGTGCAAATAGTGGCGGATCATACGGTGGCTCGTCAAATCAGGGCGCGGCTAGGGCGAGTTGGCAACGAAGTCAACAGGCAATGGATAAACTAAACTGGAATAATGCTGTCGGTTACGCAACAGGTAAGACGACGGCTTGTCCAATCTCAAACCCGTATTGTTAAAGATAATTTTTTAGAAGGAAAAAAAATGACAATAAGAAAATATATTTTACCTCTTGGGCTAGCGTTACTATCCCCAATAAGTTCACATCACTCTTTCGCTGAGGCTCCGACGAATATCAATGTCAAAACAAGTAAGGCTAAAGGACTTTGTGTGATCACATTACCTGGTGGTAATGCGCCTGAGACAGACAAATCAATGTCGCTCGAATTTACCTATCGCCCAAGCGATGGTATATTTAGGGTATCTGTACTCGTGAATGGCTGGCCGAGAGCACAAGAAGAGGATCCAAACAAGGATTTTCCACTCACACTTACTTTTGACACAGAACAGACAACGGCTTCTGGATCAGGGGGGTATTCAAGCGGATTTAACGATAAATTGTGGGGTATTTGGCCTGCTGGTGACAGTGCCAATGAAGCGGTTTCTATGCTTATTGATGCTAAATCTGTTCATTTAAAAGCGGATGGAATGGATTTAGGTAAGTTTGATCTTCAAGTCAAAGGAATGGTTTATAATTGGATAAATAACTGCGCCATCGAAAAACGTGAAAACGATAAATAATTTGAAGCAGGTATAACTGGAATCAGTTGATGTTACCACCCAAAGCGGACGTTTAGCTATATTGTAGGGTGCATTTAAATTGCACGTGTGCCAACTGTGTTCTTGGTAGTGTCATGCTGGATACATTGATCTGCTCTCCATAAAACTGGATAGCTTTCCGCATGAAGGCGTTGTCAAAGGAAACTGAAGTTGGTCAAAGAGGTATTTAATTGCAAATATTCTATGCCACTCTCCGTTAAAATGATTGCATCCAATACATTGTTCAGGCTTGCTTCTAGGCCTGAACAAAAATATCCAAATATGCTCTATAATAATTTAGCAATATAGATCGCGAGGCAAAAAAGATCTATGTTTGAGAATTTTGGAGAAATAAATGATACATGTTTCTTGTGTGACGAGAGTCTGAGTAACGGCAGTAAAATTAATGAAGAGCATATATTCCCTCAATGGATATTAAGAAACACCAGATAACTGGCAATGTTGCACAGTGCATAGGCCCTATCGGAGGCGCTAGGGATTTTTGGAGGACCAAAATCTGTGTCCATTCTGATTGCAATGAGAAGTTTGGTAAAAACCTTGAAGAAAAGCTGGCCAGTGGAAGGTTCAACATCAATGAACTGTGGCTCTGGGTGATGATACGCCCTTTTCCAGTCATAAAGGGACTTGGTGCTAAACCTAATCTGGCGGCAACCTCTCTGACTGAATAGCCAAGCCTATCCTATTCACTGTGTAAGCGACCATGATATACTCCATGAAAGGGAGAACATATTATTGCTAACTGACCACCCTAATGTGTCTCCTTTTTTCGAAAACTCTGCATGGCATATTCCCCCTTCGGTTTGTGGGTTCTTGGTTAAGTTTTGTTCAGCTTACGCGGTGCCACTGACACCACAGTCATCGCATAGCAGCGCCTAAGAACGGAGCCTATCCGTGACGATAGATCTTGGTTTTCCGTATCGTTCCATAAACTTTCTCAATAATTTGACAGCAGTTTTCTTATCCCTGTGAGTGCCAAGCGACAGTGTCAAGTATCTCGTCTTCATGATTAACAGCTTGCCATAGATAATGGATCGTCTTGCCGTTGATGCGAACAAAAACTTCATCTAGGTGCCATCCCCACAACACAACAAATTGGCCAGGACGAAGAAGCCGAAGGTTCTCTTGAGAAGAAAGAAGAGGCGATAGAAGCTGAGGCGGAAAAATAACTCCGAGAGGATTTGGACATGCCTTCATGGTAGTAAATTCCTTACACCTTAATTTAATACCATAGAATTTGGTGAAAGTTATTTGTTAAGTCCTGAGTATGACATTTATCAATGTGGACCTATCTTAGATATGTGACCCTATCTCTTTAGTTATGGGAAAATTATTTTCTTAGAGGGAGAATGTTATGGAAGTTTATATGCATGATGTATTGCGATGGGCGCATGTCATTTTTGCCGCCTATTGGTTGGGTGGGGAATGGGGTGTTTTCAACGCATCAACAAATGTAGCCAATGCGAAGCTCGCCCTAGATGAACGGCTGCGCCATATGGAAACGGCATATCGCATTGATATTTTGCCACGATCCTCCATTATCTGGATGTTACCTGTGGGTTTTAATATGGCAGATGATCTGGGCCTGTCCCCAGTATCTGGTGATTGGGTAACAGTTGTTTGGGTGGCGACGGCAATTTGGTGGTGTCTTATATTTGCGGCCTTTAAGAATCGTGGAACAAAACTTGGTATTAAAATTACTGAATTTGATGATAAAATAAGATATTTTGTCATTCCATCACTCTGGATTCTTGGTGGATATACGCTTGTTACAGGAAAGCTTCTGTTCGTTGGCGATGATGTTGGGGGAATGTACTGGTTTGCAACTAAGTTGACGTTCTTTGGTTTTATTATGATCATTGGCCTGTTGTTGCGTTATATCATGAAGGATTGGGCTGTGGCATTTTTTCGGCTCAGGGAAGAAGGGTCAACACCAGAAATTGAGCATATTTTCTCTTCCACACTGGCCAAGGCACGAAAGCTTGCCTATGTCTATTGGGTATGTATCGCCACAATGGCCTTCCTTGGGGTTACAAAACCGTTTTAAGACAGGGGCAGAGATATTTATCCTTGGTAAATATATAATAATGATATATCATTAATCTTAATTTTTGAAACTGAGCTAAACTCATTGATGCAGGAATTCGAATGAATGGTATGATGATATTGAAGAAGATAGTTATAACAGCCTTGCTGGTCTTTTTTGCGGGGGGGATTGTATTTGCAGATGAGATAGACCTTTCCACGCCCGAGGGTGCCATAGCTGCCGCCCGTAAAATTCACTGCTCTCTTAAGGACGGGGAGCCAATTTTTTATACATGGCAAGGCGAGGTTTTTTCACAGCGCATGGGCGAGCCAGACAGAAAGCTTTTCAACGTTGTGGGTATGAATGTTCGTCAATGTGTTAGCATCAATGGGGGTGCCCGTGGTATAGGATACCGCCTTGTCAGCCGTGAAATCATGCTTTATCTGGACCCAGAAACAGGTAAACCTCTGGATAACTGGCATAACCCTATTTTGGATCGCGATGTTCCCGTGTTTCATGTGCAAAATGATCCGGTGAATGGTCGTCCTACCTTTCCTTATACCAAGGAGGGTAAACCATCATCATTCTGGAATGGGCGGCAGGATAGTGGATCTTGGTTTATGATGCTAACGATTCCGCTGTTTTATCATAATGTGCTTCAAGCAGATTATCAGGCGACAGAGATGTTTAATTTTATGGGTGAAGTGGATGATCTGATCGACATGTCCAGACATACGGCACAGGTGAATATTGGTTGGGTTCGTCTTTCAGCTTGGTTGCCATGGATGGAGATGCAGGGTCGTGAAGGTCGGCTTTATACCCATGCCTCGGGCAAGAAGATTACTGATTATGAAGCCTTACCCGATATATTGAAAGATTATATCAATAATAAAAATCCGCTTTATAAGTCTCCGCCTGTTGGGGATGATACGCGCCAGAATGAGACGAGCTGGACCTATTTTAAAAAAGTGGTCAAGGGTAGAAAATTGCCGTTCGGCGGTCAAAAATAAATGGTGCACTTGACATTATTTGAAAAATTGTGGAATGCGCACGTCGTCGCTGATTTGGGTGAAGGGGCGGCACTATTGTATATTGATCGTATTTTTCTACATGAACGAACGGGATCAATTGCTCTGAAGGGGTTGGTGGAAAAGAAGCGGGTTATACGTCATCCTGAAAGTGTATTTTGTACTATAGATCATATTGTTGATACCTTACCTGGACGGACTGACGATACGTTGGTGGAAGGCGGAAAGGCATTCATTCAAACCACAAGAGCCTCTGCACGTGCCGCTGGTATAACTTTCTATGATATTGGCGATGCTCGGCAGGGTATCGTGCATGTGATTTCACCGGAACAGGCCATCGTATTGCCTGGATTGACGCTCGTCTGTCCCGATAGTCACACCTGCACTCAGGGTGCCTTTGGAGCGTTGGCTTGGGGCGTCGGTTCGACAGAGGTCGAGCATGCCATGTCTACTAATACACTGCGGGTGAAAAAACCCAAAACCATGGGTGTCTCATTCAATGGAACACTGATGGCGGGCGTGACGGCCAAGGATATGATTCTCCATCTTATTGCTGCCTATACGGCGGCCGGCGCCAGTGGCTATGCAGTGGAGTTTTATGGTGATGCGGTTGCGGATCTCACGATGGAAGCACGAATGACCCTCTGTAATATGGCGGTGGAATTTGGAGCCTTTACGGGTATTATTGCACCAGATGATAAGGTTATTGATTACATAAAGGGTCGTCCTTATGCGCCAAAGGGTGAAAATTGGCAACGGGCGCTTGAGTATTGGCAAAATCTAAAAAGCGATAAAAAGGCACTCTTCGATAAGAAGATCACCATTGAAGCTTCCGCTATCAAGCCAATGATTACTTGGGGAACTAATCCCGGACAGGCTATTGCCATTGACGGACAAGTTCCCTTTCCAGCTCAAATTAGGGACGATCATCAACGGGCGGCAGCTGAAAAGGCTCTTGCTTATATGGACATTGCGCCTGGAACATATCTCACGGAATTGACTATTGGGGGTGCTTTTATTGGTTCGTGTACCAACAGTCGATTGCCCGACCTTAGAAAGGCGGGAAAAATTCTGAAAGGGCGGAAGGTCGCCAAAGGGGTCAGAGCCATATGCGTGCCTGGCTCAAGTCAGATCAAAAGACAGGCCGAGGCCGAAGGACTGGATAAAATTTTTATAGAAGCGGGTTTTGAATGGCGGGAATCAGGCTGTTCCATGTGTTTTTATGCGGGTGGGGAAAGTTTTGGTTTTGAGGAACGTGTGGTGACAAGCACCAATCGTAATTTTGAAAGTCGACAGGGACCTAGAACAAGATCTCATCTGGCCAGTCCTGAAACCGTAGCAGTATCCGCTATAATGGGCAGGATTGCGAGCCTGAGCGATCTTAATGAAGAGGTGGGCAATGGAACCCTTTAGCACAATCAAAGCGGTGGCAATCCCTCTGATGCAAATAAACGTGGATACGGACTGTATTATTCCCTCGCGCGAGATGGGGAAAGTTTCAAAGACAGGGCTTGGTGAAGGTTTATTTGCCGGATGGCGCTACAAAGGCACCTCGGGTCGCGAGATCAATTCTGAATTTATACTGAATGATGCAAAATACAAGCAAGCACAAATTCTCCTTTCGGGGTCAAATTTTGGTTGTGGGTCAAGCAGGGAACATGCGGTCTGGGCCATGGTCGAATATGGCTTCAAGGTTATTATAGCCCCGTCATTCGGCAGTATTTTTTACAATAATTGTATTGGCAACGGCCTTTTACCAATTATCCTTGCAGAGAAGGACGTTATATCACTAGCGGATTGGATTGTTGAGGATCCGCAAAAAAATAGATTGACCATTAATCTGGAGAAACAAACCGTCAGTGGTCCTGAAGTTATGGCATATTACTTTGAACTTGCTGAGCAGCATAAGAATATGTTGCAGAAAGGTTATGATGTGATTGATCTCACCCTGTTACGACAGGATGAAATTGCCGCTTTCGAAAATCAGGATATGAAAAACAGACTATGGGCAAAATTGATTTAGGACCGATAATCTTTCGGTAGACCCGCATCAGCAATGAAGCCGTATAACGGCTCATCTGGAAGGTAGGTGTGCAGCATATGACGGGATACTATCAGTTTTTCCAGACTAATTCCCGTCTCTATCCCCATGGCATCAAGCATATACACAAGGTCTTCAGTAACAATATTTCCGCTGGCACCAGGGGCAAAGGGACATCCACCCAGTCCGCCCTGTGAGGCATCCAATGTGGTGATACCAACGTCTAGTGCGGCGAGCGCATTGGCAAGCCCAAGACCACGGGTGTTATGCAGGTGGAGTCCGGTTAAATTTTTATCGCCAACCTCTGTTTTGACGGCTTTGACGAGCTTCTGGACATTAGCAGGATTGGCATAGCCCGTTGTATCCGAAAGCCCAACCTCGTCACACCCCGCTGTCATGAGAGCCATGGCCAGTTCCAGAATTTTTTTTTCAGGTACGGCACCTTCAATTGTGCATCCAAATGCCGTGGATATACTTCCTTCAAAATGTGGTCGCCGACCTTCGGGGAGCTTTCTTAAAAGGGCAGCTATTTGTTCAACTTCTTCCAGCATTTGTTTGTGGGTGCGGTTGACATTAGCCAGACTATGGCTTTCACTGGCGGACAAGGGGATGGTAATTTTATGTACGCCTGCTCGGACGGCATTTTCGGCTCCTTTATAATTTGGTACTAAAACCGCAACTGTCAAACCGTCAATGGTCAGGGCGTGCGCGACCAATTCTGCTGTATCTGCCAGTTGAGGGAGAAGGCTAGGTGGTACGAATGATCCAACTTCAATTTCTGACAGGCCCGCATCTGCCAAGGCACTTACCCATGCCTTTTTATCAGGCAGAGACATGATTGTTTTAATATTCTGTAGACCGTCTCTTGGCCCGACTTCGCTAATTTCAACACGGTTTTTTTTCATCATTACAGCTTTTTAATTGAACAATTTTTTTAGAAAATATACTATATATGTATTAATGATATATCAAAATACTTTATTTGTAAAAATAGGGCAAATATTGGAAAAAGGAACGGGATGACTGAGGCTACAGATCTGCCCCTTAGTGGGATTAAGGTGATAGAGTTTACGCATATGGTTATGGGGCCTGCCGTCGGCCTTATTCTGGCGGATTTGGGGGCGGATGTGATTAAGGTCGAACCTATTGGGGGCGACAATACTCGGCGTTTAATGGGGTCGGGTGCGGGCTATTTTTCCATGTATAACCGGAATAAAAAAAGTATTTGTCTGGATCTGAAGTCACGTCAGGGCCTAATGGTTGCAAAAAGACTCGTTCAGGATGCTGATATTGTTATCGAAAATTTCCGCCCTTCGGCTATGGATAAACTAGGTCTTGGATATGAGCCATTATCGCAATTGAATGCTGGGCTGATATATTGTTCTGAAAAAGGATTTCTAGCGGGACCATATGAACATCGTACTGCACTTGATGAAGTGGCTCAAATGATGGGGGGGCTGGCCTATATGACAGGGCCACCCGGAAAACCGCTTCGGGCTGGGGCGAGCGTGATTGATGTGATGGGGGGCATGTTTGGGGTTATTGCTATTTTGGCGGCATTGAAACAAAGGGAAACAACCGGCAAAGGGCAATATGTAAAAAGTGCTTTATTTGAAAGTTCAGTTTTTCTGGTAGGCCAGCATATGGCACAATATGCTGTGACTGGACAGGCGGCAATGCCCATGCCAGTTCGTATTTCTGCTTGGGCCATATATGACGTATTTGAAACCAAAGATCAACAGCAGGTTTTTGTTGGTGTCGTGTCCGATGGCCAATGGGTTAAGTTTTGCGAGGCCTTTGGTTTGGATCATTTGGCGATAGATATTGATTATGTTCTTAATGCGGACAGGGTAAAACAGCGTGATGTTCTTATGCCAATCGTCAGGGGAATATTTAAGCAGTTTGATAAGCAGGATCTGATGGCAAAACTGGAACATACTGGGCTGCCTTTTGCGCCCATATCAAGACCCGAAGACATGTTTGAAGATGTTCATATGCGTGAATCTGGCGGTTTGTTATCCCTCAACTTACCAGAGGGCGGAACGGCTGAATTGCCGTCACTTCCGTTGGAAATGAATGGTCGGAAATTTGGCCTCCGTCATGATTTGCCGGGCATAGGACAGCATACCACAGAGGTTATGAAGCAGATCGGTTTTGACAGCGATACAATTCACAAAATGTTAAAGGACGGCGCTATTCAATAGCTTATGTTCTTGTGGACCAGAAGTTGGCTCGCTCGCCCTTCATGCGGGATAGATCAAGATTAAGTTGGTAATGATCAGGTCGGTAAAAAATAGTAATAAATTCAACGGGTTTATCATTGGTATCATATACAATTCGGGTAACTTTTATAAGGGGTGAGCCAATATTTACCTTTAGTGTTGTTGCTGTTTTGCTGTCGGCCAATGTGGCTGTAATCGTTTGTCTTGCCCGCGCGATGGCGATGCCTGACCGTTCGATCAGAGCTAATATGGGGTGCGCTTCCAATTCTTCATATTTGAAGGTTTTGCCAATTTCTTCGGGAAGATAAGTGATCACATAGGAGAAAGGTGCGGCATCTTTATAACGGACGCGAATGGCTTTTTGTACAATGGCAGAAGGGCTCAGCTTTAAGGCATCAATGGCTTGCGGGGGGGCTTTAATATAGTCAAATTGAAGTATTGAGACGGTGGTTTCTTTGGCAATAGCCTGCATATCCTCAATTAAGCCATCCATATTGCCTGATGAATGAGATACGGGATTATTAAATGTCACTGTTGTCCCGCGACCGCGCTGCCTTGCAACCAAACCTTCTTTAGCCAGTTCATCAAGTGCTCTTTTTACCGTAATGCGGGAAACATCAAACATGCTTTCTAGTTCTTTTTCTGTGGGAATTAGGGCGGCGTTTGCGTAAACTCCTGAAAATATTTTTTCGCGTATTAAGACGTAAAGCTGATGATAAAGGGGGGTTGGTAAATTGTTATCAATGGTATCTTTGAGCGTTACTGTCTTTTCCATGACAATCTTTTTCCTTTTTTGATATGGCCTCACGGGAATGATCCCTTAGTAAGGACGTATAATGATATGTCATTTATAGCATATATCACAAGGAGAAATTATTGATATATGCTATATTTCCTAGGGATCAATTTTTTACCCGTGACAAATGTCATGGCAAAATAAGCTCCTGTGGAAGATGATTAAAATATAGTTTTGTTTCACCATAGGAAATTGAATGACCAATGAATTGCAGATGTTAATATGGGGGGCGGCTTCCATCGCTTTTATCCATACATTGTTAGGTCCAGATCATTATCTTCCCTTTGTGGCTATTGGAAAAGCACGGGGTTGGACTGTCTTGCGTATATTGGGGATAACGGCCTTATGTGGTCTTGGTCATTCGGCGGGGTCGATCATACTGGGCATCATGGGCGCTTATGCTGGATATGCGTTGGCTGATCTTGAAGTGATTGAGGCGTTACGTGGGGATGCTGCTGCGTGGGTTTTGGTTTCTTTTGGACTGGTTTATCTTGTATGGGGCATGAAAAGAAGTCAGAGCCATAAATCCCACAGCCATCTGCATACCCATGGGGATGGTACATTGCACCGACATAATCACGACCATATTTCCTCTCATGCCCATATACATGAGGCCAAAACAGACCAAAAGGGGTTTGGCGTTTTCACACCATGGATGCTGTTTATCATTTTTGTTCTTGGGCCATGTGAACCACTGATCCCCCTTATGATGATACCTGCGGCTTCTGGAGAATGGGTCAGTATGGCTCTGACGGTTGGTGTATTTGCGTTCGTAACCATAGGTACCATGATGGCCGTTGTTTTTGCCACAATCTTTGGCTTGAAGTCATTCAGCTTTGAAAACAGTTTCTCTGGACTTGAGAAGTATGCTCATGCTTTTGCTGGTGGTGCGCTCAGCCTTTGCGGTATAGGTATGATAACGCTAGGGTTATAACGAAAATACAGGGAAAATATCATGACCAGAAAAAAAGAAGACTTCAAGGCCATAGATGCGGTGGTTAATATCTGGACAACAGAAGCTCTGCGCCACCGTCCTGACTGGACCGATGAGTTTTTTGTTGGCAAGGTAAAAGGAAAGCATACCTCGGCCGGAACCTCCCTTGAAGAAATGATTGATATGATGGATGAAGCTGGCATTGAGTATTCATTTTTGATTGCCGCCAAAACTGGACGTCCGGGTCTGCCGGGATGTTATCATATGCCACCTGAAGTCGTTACCGAAGCCGTGGCGAGATATCCCAAGCGTTTCTTCGGTCTTGTTGGTATTGATCCTTTTCAGGGTATGGATGGTGTGCGTGCCTTGGAAGATGATGTAAAAAACAAAGGATTTATAGGGGCACATTTATATCCACACTGGTTTGAGCTAGCGCCAAATCATGCCAAATATTATCCCTTTTATGCTAAATGTATTGAACTTGATATTCCCATACAGATGCAAGTAGGGCAATCTCTTATTTATGCCAAGGATAATCGTTGTCGGTCCGTGGGTCGCCCGATTTTTCTGGATGATGTGGCTTGTGATCTGCCCGAACTTAAATTGATCGGCACACATGTGGGAATCCCGTGGCATGAAGAAATGATAGCCATGTCTTGGAAGCATGAGAATGTATATATCTGCACCGATGCACACAGCCCGAAATACTGGCCAGAAAGCGTTTGGAAATATATTAATAGCTATGGACAGGACAAAGTGATTTTTGGAACCGATTTTCCAGTTTTGCGTTTTGGGCGTACCGTTGAGGAAGTGAAAAATCATGGTCTTAAACCAATTGTTGAGAAAAAGTTCATGCGCAATAATGTCATCAGGCTTTATGGCCTTGAAAAGCATGGCGTTGAATTGGCGCATGAGGAATAAGATATGAGCGGTCCATTAAAAGGTGTGAAGATTGTTGAATTTACCAGTGTCGTTCTGGGGCCATGGGCTTGTCAGATATTGGGTGATATGGGTGCAGAGGTGATCAAGGTGGAACCGCCTGTAGGTGATACAAACCGTCATCTTGGTCCCAACAGAAATCATGATGATATGAGTGCGCTTTTTCTGACGTGTAATCGTAATAAACGCAGCATTGTTCTTGATCTAAAAAGTCCAGAAGGAAGAAAAGTGGCTCTGAAGCTTGTGTCAGAAGCTGATGTCATGATCCATAATTTCCGACCGCAAGCGATGGATAAGCTAGGTCTTGATTATGCGGCGGTACAGGCTGTGAAGCCAGATATAATTTATTGTGCGACCTATGGTTACAGCAAATATGGCCCCTACGGCGAAAAAGGTGCATTGGATGACAGTATTCAGGCCGGTGCGGGGGTTGCCATGCTCATGAGCATGGTAGAGGGCGAACCTCGCTACCTACCGACAATTCTGGCGGATAAAACCACCGCTATGGCGGTTGTTAATGCGGTTTTGGCGGCGTTATTTCACAGAGAACGTCACGGTAAAGGACAGGAAATTGAAGTGCCCATGTATGAGACCATGGTATCTTTTGTTATGGTTGAACATCTTTGGGGGCAGGCATTTGATCCGTCTATTGGCAAGGCTGGCTATACGCGTCTGATGAGTGAGCATAGACGGCCTTATAAGACCAAGGATGGTTATATTGCGGTATTGCCCTATTGGGATAATCATTGGCAAACATTTTGCAGGGTGGTGGATCGGCCTGATATGCTCACCGATCCCCGCTTTAAGGACATGAAAACTCGCTTAGCTAATATTGATGTGAGTTATGCGGAAACAGGAAAGGCCTTATCTAAAAAAACGACAGCAGAGTGGTTGGCACTTTTCAAGCCTACCAATGTGCCGCATATGATTGTTAATACGTTGGATGACCTTATTGATGATCCGCATCTGGTCGAATCTGGTTTTTGGCAAATGGTCGACCATCCGACGGAGGGGAAATTGCGTATGGCAAGAACACCCTATAGATTTTCGGAAACACCTATTGAAATCAAGCGGTTGCCACCACGATTGGGTCAGCAGAGTGTCGAAATACTGAAGGAGATTGGATATTCAGACAGCGATATCGCAGAATTGTTGACACAGGGTATTACGGCGGAGCCTCAGTCATAAAAGTAGAAAAGACAAAAACAGGAGCATGAGAATATGAAACGTGTACAGGATGAAAAGCCAGAAAGATCAGACGAAGTCAAGGCATGGCTGGATGCAGAAATAGTCGCACAGAAGGCGCGATATGACGGCATTGTGGAAGAAATGGAAGGCATTCAGGAACAACGCAATGGCTGGATAGCCAACTTCCTGAAAATCATTCAGAATAAGGGATATAATACCAACGGTGACATGCGCCGCGCAATTCGTAAAGAAGAAGTCCCTACCCGTCCTGATCGGGCAGATGCCGATAAAGTAGTCTGGTAACGATAACATTAAATAAAAAGGAAAAATTATGGCGCGACCTCATATTGAACCATTTGTTGAATTAAACGAATCCTACAAAAATTTTTCGCTTCCCGGCTTTACGCCGTCAGGCAGCCATTTTAAAGTTCTGTCTCTTGATACGGATGTGGGGGCTTGTACCCTGAAGATGCGTTTTGATGGTGGCTATAAAAGAAAACCCGGCATGAGCTATTCTGATGTGGAAATCTTAGTTCTGAATGGTGCCCTGAAAGTTGGCGAACAATATTGTGTGGAGGGACATTATTTGTTTGTGCCCGCTGGATATGCCCTTGGCGCTCTTGATGTGCCGCAGGGATGTGAACTTCTGGTTATGTATAATGATAGCGAGCCGAGCTTTTTGGAATCTGACACTCACCACCCCCTGTGTCTGAAAGAAGGATTTGTCACGGTCAATGGTTATGAGGATGCGCCGTGGGCACCGGGAAATCTGGTTAATCCTTCGGTAGCGGCGGGCTGTATGATAAAGGTGTTGCATTATGATGTATTGACGGAGGCTATCTCATTCCTATACTGCATGACGCCTCAATTTATGCAGGACAATATCTCCTATCATGATTGTGCGGAAGAAAGTTATCATATTTGGGGTGAATCATGGATGCTACAATTCGGTAATCTGCCTACTGGGGGCTATTTCTGGCGTCCCCCCTATATCAATCATGGGTCGTTCCGTAGCAAGCTTGGGACTATAGCCTTTGGTCGGACGGATTCAAAATTACATAATTATTTTCATTTTAATCCCTGGTCCAATCCTGACGAGAATAAACTTCGTGCTGCAGCTCAGCTGTATCGTCAACGACCACAGTTATATCAATGGGCCGCATCGGATGGTCATAATCACCCCCATGGACCGGGAGATTTCGAAAATCCCCATTATCATGATGATCCCCAAGTGAAACATATTCACGGACAGCATGATCATCCACATCATCATCACCATCATCATCACCATGGTGGTCATGATCATGAACATGATTGATTTATAACGGGATCTGCGCCCTCATGATGCCAATCTGTTTGATCTTCAGGCCAAATATGCCGAGGTCGTCACAGAACAGGAAGCTCTGTCTTAACCTTATTAGTATATACTAATAAGGTTAAATAATATTTTTAATCTCTCTTGTCAGTTAAAAACTTTCCAGTATTATGATTTTATTTCTATGGCTATGGAGAACAGCATGGGTTTAGCCTGCCAGCAATGTATGGCGAGAAATAGCGCTTTATGTTCTGCTATGGATGATAAAGAAATTGATTATTTGTTTTCTTTTGCCCACCGAGTAAATGTGGGTGAAGGCGCTTACCTTCTTCATGAAGAAGACTCCTCCCAATATGTCTACAATCTCTCTTCTGGGGTATGTACTCTGGAGCGCCTCGCCAGTGACGGGCGGCGGCAGATAATGGCTTTCGTCTATCCAGGTGATTTTATTGGTATTATTTCGGGGCCTTTCTATAGTGTTAGCGTACAGGCATTGGCTCCTGTTACGGCTTGTCGATGGAACATGAAAGACCTGCAGGGACTTTATCAGTCGCATCCTATTCTGGAGCAGAAAGTGCATGAGATAGCGTCCCGTGTGTTAGCGGTTACGATGGATCAGCTCTTTGTCCTAGGTAGAAAAAACGCTGTGGAGAGAATTGCTTATTTTCTGCTTTATATTGATGAACGGCAACGGAAATTTGATGGTCATTCTGATAGTTTCATTTTGCCCATGACCCGAATTGATATTGCCGATTATCTCGGTGTTACCGTGGAAACGGTCAGCCGCGCCTTTTCCAGCCTGAAAAGCAGGGGTTATATTGAACTATCACAGGCTTGGGTCGTGACGTTGAAAGACCGCAAAGGGTTACGTGAGATTTCTGAACATATCAGCGGGTGATTTTCTGAATGGCGGTTACCATATTGTTCATGAAATATTTTCTGTCAGGTATTATGTGCTGGCCTTTTTCATCCAGAAGGCCATTGGCCGGCTGACTTCCAGACTTCGCATAGGTGTCGGCGAAGGGTTCAAGGCGCTGGCGGGCGAGGAAATTGCTCATTCCCGGCCGCTGCCGATGTCGCCTTAGAGCATTCAAATCGATCGAGGCATTGGCGGTCATGGTATCGCCCCAGCCTGATTCTTGTAAGACCGAACCTTGATAATCAATGATGGCTGATTTACCGCCAGTTGAATTGGCGGGCATGTCATGTCCCCTTATGGATCCACAATTGGATGAGATCACATAAGCCATATTTTCAATGGCACGGGCGCGGCGGGCAATATTCTTTGGGCTGTCATGCGTGCAGGCGATTTCTCCTGAAGAATGCAGAAATATTTCAGCACCGCGCAAGGCAAGACTTCGGGCGATTTCGGGATAGAGAATTTCCTCGGATGCAATGGTGGCCAGATTACCAATTTCTGTGCGGGCAACGGGAAAAACACCATCCATACCATATATATCCAGATATTTGTCCCAGACATCATGGGGAGTCGGGGCAAACATTGAATTGAGCCGTCGGTACCGTAAAATAATGTCCCCAGAAGGATCAATGATAAAACTGGTCTGAAAATAAAGTCCAAGGAAATTTGGGTCTTTTTCATAGGCATTGCCGGACAGAAAAATACCATTATCCTGTGCAATACGGCCGAGGGCATCATATTCAGGTCCGTTCATATCAAGACAGGCTTTGTCCGCCCAGTCAGGGATTGTTTCCCCCATGGGATAGGCGGTGAGAAAATATTCTGGCAGCACCACAAGTTGGGTATCAGAGCCGACAAATTTCTTGCAGGACTGAATTTCCTTTGCCAGACGTTTGATGGTTTTATTCATGATAAAGTGAGCATCTTCACGGTTGTTACAACCGTTCACCGTGTCAATGGATGTTTGCAGGGCGATGGCATAATAATTAGGGCCAAGCAGTTTATTCCCTGTTGTCATGGTTATTTTACCTCGATCAGTTCAATCAGTTCACCTGCATTTCCAATGCAACAGGCCGATCTTCGCCCATTATAGGGGGCCATGTCAATGCGGATAGGATCACTAATCAATGTTGCTTTCACTTTATCCATATCCTCGACCATAAAACTGGTCATGGCAATACCTGGGGGTAGCTTGTTTTTCCGACAGGATCGGACAATAGTTGTTTCTGGATATTGGTCAATCTCGTTATTTACAATCCGCCCAACGCAGGTCATGGACAAATGATGAGGCGTTTCCTCTGGCAGATCAAAGGCCTGATTAATAACGCTGTATTTGACGAAATAGGCATTTCCCTGATTCCAACCAAAATTTTCTGTGTAAAATTTGATGGCATTATTCATATCTGGCGTTGCCAGAATCATGATAAATGTATGATCGACAAAAGAACGTGCCATGGGTAGATCATAGTCAGGAAGATCACCACGTACCTGATTTAGGTAAAAGGCTTCTTTTGCGATACCTACCGCCTGCATGGGGTAAATCTTGTCCGAGAAATCCAGATAGGTCGGTACACCAATGATATGAAAGGGAGAGTTTTTCAAATTTTCATGCAGAGCCTCCACATCCTTTACAGTGATCTCAATGGCATTCCAGCCATATGACTTTAAAGGCTCATAATCTGGCATATCGTCATTTTGGACAATTCGGATAAAGACCTCAGTCCCGCTTTCAGGTCCCATAATGACTTGTCGGCTGCCTGCCATGCCTGTTGCTCCCCATGCGGCTGCCTGATCTTCACTGACGAAGCCATCCTCTATCACACGATAAGCAAAATAATTTTTGTAACTCTGTATGACAGCAGTGACATCCGTAGCACTTACAGTAGCGCATTTGATGCGGCCTTCGCCATCCGTCCGGCAGTCCTGAGAAGTCATATTCATCGTCCCTTGTCATAAATTTCTAGCGCCGATAGTCTGCGCGATAAGGTTTTTAAGCAATGACAAAAGTCACCCCTATCTTATCTTAAGTCTGATATTATATTATTCGTTTAAGGCAAGGAGACAAAAGAAAAATGACCAAAACACTAACTTATGATCTCATTATCACCAATGCCCGCGTTGTCCGTCCTGGAAAAGATACGGTAGATCTTCTTGATATTGGTATCAAGGACGGAAAAATTGTGACCTTGGCAATGAATTTGGTTATGGAAGATGCCAAGCATATCGTTGATGCGGAAAATAAACTTGCGTTTCCAGGGCTTGTTGATGCGCATATGCATACGGGAATTTATAATCCTCTTGATCAAGATGCTCGCTCTGAAAGCCGTGCTGCAGCAATGGGGGGGGTGACATCTAGCCTTAATTATATGAGGACGGGGCAATATTATCTCAATAAAGGTGGCCCATACCGTGATTTCTTTCCAGAAGTGCTTGCTCTTTCAGCGGATAACTTTTATGTGGACTATGGTTATCATCTGGCCCCGATGATGAAAGAGCATATCAAGGAAATTCCTGACCTTGTGGGGGAATATGGGGTCACATCTTTTAAAATATTCATGTTTTACGGATCACACGGACTTCACGGGTTGTCGAGTGATCAAAGTGAATTTCTTATGACGCCAGCTGGTGAAAAATATGATTTTGCTCATTTTGAATTTGTTATGCGCGGTGTTAAAAAAGCTATGGAAGAACATCCGGATAAAAAGGATGCCATTTCATGTAGTCTTCATTGTGAAACAGCAGAGATTATGTCGGCCTATACCCAATTGGTGCAAGAGGAAGGTATCCATACTGGACTTCGTGCCTATCATGAATCCCGTCCACCCCATTCAGAGGGACTGGCCATTGCCATTGCATCATACCTTGCCCATGAAACAGAATGTGTGAATATTAATTTGTTGCATTTAACGTCGCGCAAGGCGTTGGATTCGGCGGCCAGAATGTCATTGGCCTTTCCCCATATTAATTTTCGCAAGGAAGTAACGATCGGTCATTTGCTCTTGGATGTGGATAGTCCCTGTGGGTGTCATGCCAAGGTTAATCCCCCCATTCGTCCACGCGAAGATGTGGAGGCATTGTGGGAGGCTGTATTAGATCATAAGGTGGACTGGATCGTGTCCGACCATGCCTGTTGTAAGGAAGAAATGAAAATTGATAATAAACAACCAGATCAGATATTCTTGGCCAAATCTGGTTTTGGCGGCACGGAATATCTATTGTGTGGCCTGATCACAGAAGGCGGCAAACGTGGTATGTCCTATAATCATATGGCAGAATTGGTGAGTGCAAACCCTGCACGTCGTTATGGCCTAAGTACAAAGGGTGATATAGCACCAGGCTTTGATGCGGATATTGTTCTTGTCGACCCCACGCAGGGTTTTGTGGTCAACGCAGAGAATTCACCCTCCACTCAGGGCTATACACCCTTTGAAGGTCAACAATTGACAGCGACTGTTAAGCAAACATATTTACGGGGTCATCTTATTTATGACAACGGAGTTATTGTGGGCGATCCTATTGGTCAATATTTGAAACGTCCAAATTAGACGTATATACAGATTTCTTCCCTGCTAATGTACTAGCAACCCGCCATTGATTTAATGGCGGGTTTTTTTTAGATGATTTCCTTATTTATAGATATATTTCCATGCATAAAGCATTAATGTTATAATGATATAATAACTTGCCATTTATGACTATCTCTGTGTAAACTGTGCGTATATTTTATAATGAGTGACGTGAAATAATTATATGTCCAGTTACGGTGAAATACGGGAAATTTACCCAAGGGATGGTCTTCAGAGTAAAGAAAAAATTATTGCGACAAAAGATAAAGTAGCCTTGATTGAAAAGGCTATTGACGTTGGTCATCGACGTATTAAGGTTACAAGTTTTATTAATCCTAAACATGTCCCGCAAATGGCCGATGCAGAGGAATTATTACGCCTGTTTCCTAGAAGTTCGGATATGACCTATACTTGCCTTCTCATGAATTATCGTGGATTCGAAAAAATGGCTCGGAAGGCCAAAGACTGCGGGGTCATTTTCATAATAGCTGGAATATCATTTGGACGTGGACGTGGGTGGTACCTTCACCGACTTGTTATTGATTGAGGAGCTTCGGGAATAATGTTTTATCGAAACAGGGCTACGGGCCCCCATACAGCCGGTTTGGTGATGATTATAAGCCGATCGGTTTTTCTTGGTATTTTATCACTGGCCATTGTGAGTCTAGCGCATGGGGCAGATGATGAACGAGATCCGATAAAACTAACGGTGGGAGCTTTTGCCGCTCCAGGGACACCTTGGGATACGGACTGGCAGACATTCCAGAAAAATCTGGATCAAAAAATTTTGGGGGAACCAGATTTTAAGGTCAAACTTCTCATCCGAGGAGAAGCGGGTGGTGAGCCAGTCACGATGACGAATATCCGCCGCAACAGATTGCAATTTGGGGGCTTCTCCATTGGCGGCGCATCGGCTGTTATCCCCGAATTATCTGTTCTGTTATCGCCTTATGTTTTTGATAGTGTTGAAGAACTTGACTATGTTATGGATAATTTCATGCTCGATATTTTTCAGCCACTGTTTGCCGAAAAGGGATTGATTCTGATCCGGTGGGTGGAAATCGGCTGGCTTCACATGTATGGTAAGAAACCCTTGCTATTACCACAGGATGCTGCTGGATACCGGCTGCGGTCCCAGGCGTCTGAGGCCTCACAAGCCGTTATAGCCGCTTTGAAAGGTGATATGTTGCAGATGCCCTTTCATGATCTTATTCCTGCCTTGCAAACGGGACTTGTGGAGGGTGGGGAAACCAATGTCGTACTCTATAGTGTTACGGGGATTTCGAATGAGGCATCTGATCTTGTTCTGACCCATCATGCTTATGATACGGGTATGATTGTGGCCAGTAAGAAATGGTACGACAGTCTATCACCACAGTCACAGCAACGGGTGTATAATGCTTTTCCTTCTTCAGATGGGGCGCGGGCGGGGGTACGTAAAATGGCGTCCGCATTGCTAGATATGCTAAAGGTGAAACCCAATGTTACTGTTCATGAACTTTCTCCTGATCAGTTAAAACTCTGGAAAGAGGCTTTAAAAAATAATCATCAGGAAATCATCAGAAAAATAGGCGGTAACGCCGATGATATATATCAAGCCATGATGGCCGGACGTAAGGTATATAGAGATATGATCAGCGCAAGAAGAGCAGAATATGAATAGAGCCAGAGCCTTTATAGACTTATTATATCGTCTTGAAAAAGCCGTGGCATTATTTGCCTTTGCCGTTATGACATTGGTGATTATTGCTGATGTGGTTAGCCGCAAGCTTATGGGTCATGGCATTGCCGGTGCGCCGCGTGTTGCGGTGTATGCCATGATTATTACGGCTCTGATCAGCTTTGGCCTCGCATCCCACAAGGGTCGACATCTAAGGCCCCACTTTGCCGATAACTGGCTGCCGGAAAAATGGGATAGTATGATTATAAGGCTTCAGGAAGGATTGATGGCGGTTTTTTGCCTGATATTTGCCATTGCCGCGATAATAGTGGTTTATGATACCTATTTATTGCAGGAGACATCCCGCATGTTGCGTATTGTCCTATGGCCCATGCAGTCGGTGATGCCCTTGGCCTTCCTTATTGGTGCTATACGGCATGGAATTTACGCCTGTTATCCTGATCTCAGGCCAGAAGAGGGGACGTTGTCATGATGATATTCTTGCTCGTTCTGATCGTTCTGATTGCCCTTATGCTGCGTCAGAGAATCGTTGCCATACTTGGTATAGTGGCGGGTTTTTGTTATCTGGTCTGGGGCGATGGAAATTTAACCTATGTTCTGCTTGATATCTGGGCAGCGGCGGATCAGGAAATTTTGCTGTCTATACCTCTGTTTATTCTGGCGGGCAATATCATGTCGCGGGGCACAATAGCCGAAAGGCTAATTGCGGTCATGCGTGTGGCGATGGCGCCCGCTCCGGGGGGGCTTGCGGTTGCGACTATATTGTCTTGTGCGACCTTTGCAGCTATTTCTGGCTCATCTACGGTTACGTTGATTGCGGTGGGTTCTGTTATGTATCCCGCCCTGCTGAAAGCGGGTTACAGCCGAAATTTTGCTATGGGAAGCCTTTGTGCAGCAGGCACGCTTGGCATCATAGTGCCGCCGAGTATTCCGCTTATTCTGTATGGCGTTATGACGGAAACATCCATAGCTGATTTATTTAAAGCGGGTATCGGTCCTGCGATTATGCTCACGGTGTTGATATCGATTTATGCGTTGTTTATTAATCGTGCCATACTGAGGGAAAAATTTAAATTCGCAGAGCTTATTGTGGCCATCAAGAAGGGTATATTTTCATTATTTATGCCCGTTCTAATTTTGGGTGGGATATATGGTGGATTATTTACCGTAACGGAATCCGCAACCGTTACCGGAAGCCCCGCCGCCATGGCCGCCGTCCGGCCAATGTTCCAGCCTGTGGAACCTGCGGGCAAAGCGGTTCCCATGATGACATCTTCGATTTCGCCGCCTTCTAATCCAGCACGGCGAACGGCTTCGGCAATAACGTGACCTGCCATGGTCGGTGCCATGGTTGCGTTAAAGGCACCCTTATAGGCACGGCCTATTGGGGTTCTTGCAGTAGATATAATGACAGCTTCTCTCATGATTTATTCCTTAATATCTATAGGCATATTTTTTATAATCGTACTTCACAAAAACGGGTGCCTAAGCACCCGTAAATTTAGAGTTTAGCGGAATCAAATTACATTGTGTAGCGCAATCTGATATAATATGTTCCACCGTTGATACCCATAGGAGAGAATTCTGGGTATTTTGCCCCCCATGAACCGCTAAGGCGATTCTATTATAGCTTCAATAAGCAATATATTACAATATATGATCTTATTTCATATAATGATGACTAAAAATCATGATTTAATTTCAGACAAACAAACATATTCATAAGCATAGATTTCTCTATGTCTTATGCCGATTATTTATAATGTCCTGACCTTAAATTAGACCTTCATTTCTCAGTTCGGTCTCAAGAATTTCTATAATTTGGCTCAATAAATCAATGATCTGATCAATATCATCTTTTGTAACATTAAGAGGTGGCGCAATTAATATGGGATCACCATAAATACCTTTATTGCTTCTGCGGCCATAAAATAATATGCCGAGCTCCTGACCGATCTGCTTAAATCTATCAATGGGATTAACATGCAGGGGTAGTTGTTTTCGGGGATTTTTACAGGCCACAAGTTCAAGGGCGAGCAATAATCCTCGGCCCCGAACATCCCCGATGATGGTTGATTTATTCTGCAGCTCTTCAAGTTTGTCCCGCAGATAATTTCCCATCACATTTGTATTATCCAGTAGCTTGTTTTCTATTATTTCATCAAGAACAGCAATAGCCACAGCGCAAGACAAAGGACTTGCATTATAGGTGTGGGCATAATTAAAACCCGTGAGTTCTGATAATTTATCGACTAAATTTGCAGGGGCAAGCATGGCACCCAAAGGAATATAGCCTGCACCTAACCCTTTTGCCAAAACTGTAATATCAGGCCGTGCATGGGGCCATAAATGACTGGTTAGGAATTTTCCCGTACGTCCTGAGCCAGACATCACCTCGTCATAGATCAGAAAAACGCCATATTGGTCACAGATACGACGGATTTCATTAAAATAAATTTCAGGAGGCGCAATCGCCCCAGAGGAGGATCCTCCAACGGGTTCAATAATAAAGGCAAGGACAGTATCTTTGCCCAATTCCAGAATTTTTTCCTCCAGTTTTTTTGCACATGAAAGAGCATAAGTCTCTTCATCGGGTGGGCTAGAGGCCAGATAAGTCATCATAGCAGGAATTTTGTGAGCCATGGTGATCATGTCACCAAAGATATCTTCAAATGCAGGATCGCCGCTGACGGCCAGTGTTCCAATCGTCATGCCATGGTATGAGGGTTGGCAACTGATCAGTTTATGACGCCTCTTTTCACCCGTGGCATAACGGTATTGTCGACAAAATTTTAGCGCCATATCAACGGCTTCAGACCCCCCAGAGACAAAGAGTGCTCTTTCAAAACCTGCTCCAGCCAGCTCAGTCAATTTCTTTGCCAAATCGATATTGGGTTTATTTCGGGCACTTGATGGAAAAGAAAAGGCAAGTTCTTGTGCCTGTTTGTGCATAGCGTCAATAACATGAGGGTTAGAGTGACCAATATTGCACGTCACAGGACCAGACGAGGCATCAATATATTGTCGCCCCATATCATCCCATAAGTAAATGCCTTTGCCTTTAACGATTGTAAGGCGTTGCTGATCCTTTAACGGCGAATAAAAAACATCCTGTGCGCCGCCAGAATTCTTTCCGCTATTGTCCATTTTTTTAATATCCTGCTGTAAGGGGGGTCATTTTGCTTGAATTCTACACCAACGGCTAATGAATAAAGCATAGGTCTTTAGAGTTTGACGAATAGAGTCTATGTCGACGCATTCATCAATACCATGAATATTTTTGGCGATAGGGCCATAACAGGTGCCTGCCGTTTTGCTGTAAAAATGAAAGGCGCGCAAATCCGTGGTGCAGGTTGACAGATAATGTTTTGGTTCTTCATGGGTTAAACTATGATGGCATTGGGATAATAATTTAATCCCAGGGTCCTGCAGATTAATCAGATGGCCCTCGGACCGAAATCCATGAAAACGCAGCAGTGGTTTATTGTCCCTAAAGGCCTTTAACTTTTTTGTGGCAAGCTCTAATCGGTCATTCACCATTTGCATGATTTGATTTGCGGTCATGCCAACGGGAAAACCGATGCGTGCCTCCATTTCCGCATGGGCAGGGACGCTTGAAGCCCAATTTCCTCCCTTGAGCTTACCAATATTAAGATTAAAGGGATGGTCAAATTTGTCATAGGGCGCTTTGCGGTAATTTTCATTGAGCTCGTTTTCCAGATCTTTCAAGAATGGTATGAGCATTTGCAATTTCTCAATGGCATTTTCACCGGCGGAGGTATCCAAAACATGGGTGGGCACCCCACGACAGATAATCTTGAACCAAAGAACGCCCAACTGACCCGTATAGATTTGAGGGCCGAAGGGTTCTGGAATGAGGACAAAATCACCGCCATAGCCCCCGTCAAGACAAGCCAGTGCCCCGTTGCCAGAACATTCCTCTTCGACAACGGCCTGCACCGTTAGCGGTGAACATATTTCATAACCCGCATGGTTTAAGGCATGGACGGCATAGATCATTGCTGCCACGCCAGATTGCATATCCCCCGCCCCACGACCATAGAGCCAACCGTCCTTAATCCAAGGATCATGAGGGGCCTTTGTCCACATATCAAATGGTGAGGCAGGCACCACATCCAAATGTCCATTCAATACCAATGTTTTACCTTTTGCCCCAATATTAAGAGGCGACACCAGATTATATTTTTTATCATATGACCAGTCGACGGGAGCATAAAGGGGATGATGTGACAATCTATCATGGCTGAGGGGCACCTGAACAACTGGAAGCCCAAGATCTTTCAATTCCCGTTCCACAACATCCAGAACACCTTGTTCCTTGTTTAAAACGCCATATTGTTTGACCATTTCCATCGTGAAATCAAGAACATGGGGAAAAATATCATCGCAACTTTTTAATATGCGCCGCTCTATATCTCGTTCAATATCTGTTGTCATCAAAAACGTCCTATTGTATCTGGAATAATAAGATTAGCTTCTGTACAGGCAATTAATTCTTGTAATGTTATATCCTGAGCCATCTCTTTTAGCAATAATCCCTCATCCGTAATATCCATGACCGCCTTGTCGGTTATAATACGGGATACACAATGTTTGGCCGTTAAGGGTAATGTACATTGCTTTAGAATCTTGGATTGACCCGATTTATCATTATGGGTGCATAGAACAATGACCTTCTTGGTTTTTTGGGCAAGTTCCATGGCTCCTCCAATACCTGGCGAAAACCGCCCTGGAATTTTCCAATTGGCAAGATTGCCTTTTTCATCCACCTCAAAGGCACCCATGATGGATATATCCAGTTTCGAGCGCCGAATAAGGGCAAATGATACCGCGCTATCAAAAATGCTGCCACCCGCCCGCATTGTGATATAATTCCCACCCGCATCAATTAATTGGGGTTCGGCCAATTCACGGGGTGCCTTCTTCCAAGCCCCCAGAACACCGTTTTCCGAATGAATTAATACCTCCATATCGTTGGGAAGATATTCTATTAACATCGTTGGAAGTCCAATACCCAAATTTATAATCTGGCCGGATTTAATTTCCTGTGCCGCACGTCGAACAAGCCTATCAATACTCAAAACGTCTCTCCATAACTTCATATTCTTTTGTTAGGGACTGAAGGGCCACAACCGAGGCAACAAAAGCAGACGGTGTATGTATGCTTTCTGGAACAAGATCGCCCACGGGAACAATATTCGGTGTTTCAGCAATAACATGATTGGCCGCCATTGCCATAAGCGGGTTAAAATTCATGGCACTGGCACGGTAGATAAGATTGCCGTATAAGTCGGCTTTTTGTGCATGAATTAGGGCAAAATCAGCGTTTAAGGCAGATTCTATCTTTAATGTTTTACCCTGCCATTCAATCAATTGGGATGGATCGGTAATTTCACTATCTATGCCAATATCGGACAGAAAACCAAAACTTCCCGCACCAGCTATGCGGATTTTTTCTGCCAGAATGCCTTGGGGAAAAAACATCACCTGCATCTGTCCGCTATTCATCATTTCAACCACGCCTTTATTAAGACCAATATGGGTGGTAATAAGCTTATCCACCTGCCCGTTTTCGATCAATTTACTAATGCCGATAGCTTTTTCATTGGCATCATTTTTGATGAGGGTCAGGTTCTTTTGCCCCTGCCTTATCAGCTCATTAATCAGCGAAAAAGGCGTTCCGGGTGACCCAAATCCCCCCACCATTATTACGGCGCCATGGGGAATTTTCGCAATAGACTCTTCAATGGTTTGTTGTTTATTCATAGACGTTTACTCTCCGTAGCTTTTTACTGTTTTGATATCGCCTTCTTTGAACATAAAATTATTGGTATAGGCGAGAAATAAAGTCATCAAAGGTGTTATAAGGGCAAAAAATGTATAGGGCAGGTAATCCAGAGTGGCGACCCCCAACACGGATGTATAATAAACACCCCCAAGCCCCCACGGAATTAGTGGAGATGTCACGGTTGCGGAATCTTCGCTTACCCTTGAACATACCTGCGGAAGAAGTTTTTCCCGTTTGTATATGGGAACGAGCATACGGGCGGGAATAATGATGGCCATAAACTGACTGGCGGTAAATATATTAATAATTATGGATGAAATCACATGGGTTGTCACAAGACTTGCTACGGAGTGAACAAGCCGCCGCATTTTTTGTAAAATAACCTCGAGCATATGGGTTTTTTCCATAACGCCCCCCATGGATAGAGCAATGAAGCCCAATGATACCGTCCACATCATATTTTGCAATCCGCCCCCAGAAAGCAGTTTATCAACCTCAGTCACACCCACATGAGAAACATAGCCATAATTCAAAAAAGTGAGCATTTCAGAAATATTTTGATTTTGTAAGAACAGAGCAATTAAAAGGGCGGTTACGGTTGCAATTACCATAACGGCCAGTCCCCCCACTCTTTTCATAGCAAGCACCACAACCAATAGCGGGGGCAATAAGGTCACGATATTAAGATTATAATTATCCTTTATTCCCCCTAGTATTTCCGCTATTTTATGATCGTCCAAAACCGCATCGGCGCTGTTTGAGGCAAGTCCCCATATAAAATAAATGATTAGTGTTAAGATAATAGCGGGTCCCGTGGAATAGATCATACTTCTTATATGATCAAAAAGATCCGCCTGTGCGACCCCTGATGCCAAATTGGTCGAATCAGACAAAGGCGACATTTTATCCCCAAATATTGATCCAGAAATCACCGCCCCCGCCGTAAGTTCCGGAGCGATGCCAAGCCCGAGTCCAACCCCCATGAACCCCACCCCGAATGTGGCCGCCGTTGTCCAAGAGCTGCCCGTGGCCAGTGAACCAAAACAACAGATCAAACAAGTGGAAAATAAAAAATATTGTGGGGTTAAGAATAATATGCCGTAATAAATAAGAAAGGGGATGGTGCCAGCAGCAATCCAGCTGGCAATAAGTACGCCTACGAGCATCAAAATCAACATGGGCAGCATAGCAATATGGCATCCATGCAATATTCCCCCTTGAATCTCATGCCAGCTATAACCCTTTAGAAGTGCTGTAAGCGCCGCAACTGCCGTCACCAGAATAAGGGTGATTTGTGTTGTGCCAGGGCTATCCAACACAAAAACCTGTACGGATATAGCCAAAATCAGAAATAGCATGACACCAACGGCACTCCAAAAGCCCATGCGTTTTTCACTCGACTGCATTTTTATCCTTTTATTCCTATTTTTTAGGTATCCAATAATATATGCCGCATTATATGCTTCCCTAATAGAAATTGACAATATATGATTATAAATAATAACTTCATGAGGATTAGTCATGCCTGATATAACGCTGAATTCCCTAAAGTCACTTGTCATATTTAAAACGCTTTATGAGGATGGCACGGCAACAAAAACAGCAAAAACATTAGGCATTACCCAATCAGGCGTTAGTCGTTCTCTTGGGTTATTAGAAGATAATATCGGCATATCACTTTTCATACGAGAAAAAAATCGGCTGATTCCAACTCCGCAAGCCGAAGAATTACACAAAGAAATTTTAAGGTTAATGTTTAACCTTGATGAAATCAAACACAGTATACTTGCCTTAAAGGAATTTGGTGCCTCTCGGGTGCGCATAGCGACAATACCAGGCATTGCCTATGGTTATGTTCCTAAAATTATTGCCAAAATTCTAGCCATTAATTCCAAGATGAATATCTATTTTGATATTATGGCCACCAACGATGTTGTTCGATCTGTAGAATCGGGTTTATTTGATGTGGGGTTTGTCACGCTTCCCATATCAAGCGAGCAAATACAGATTGATACCATCATAAAAACAGAGGCCATTTGCATACTCCCCAAAAAACATCCACTGACACATAATAAGATAATAGATATCAAGGATTTAACGGATCAGCATATCATTATTCCTAATCAGCCCAATATTGCTGCGGATCAGCTTCTCCAACTGATTGCGGATAATAACATTAAAATTTCAGGAAAAACCGAATCCAACATCGCAAGCATATGTTCGCTTGTGGGAAATAATGTTGGCTTGAGTGTGATAAATTCCATAACAGCAGAAGATCTGTACCATAAAAATATGGTCACACGACCCTTCACTCCGACTATTCATTATTCCTTTGGTTTGATTTACCGAAAAAATTGGCGAGGCAACAAGCTCATCCAAGCCATTCGAGAAAATTTATCAAGTACAAATAATTTTTGAAATCAATGGGTATAACAAGGGGCGATGTAAATTGAATTTTAGAAATTGGTGGTGCCGCTGAAGTGACTCGAACACTCGACCTACGCATTACGAATGCGTTGCTCTACCAACTGAGCTACAGCGGCTTAATGGTGTGCTATAAATAAGCTGTAATGATCATTCCCACAAGCAAAAAGAAATCATAATTTAAATTCTATTATAGGATTCTTTGATAGCGTTAATGTGATGGAGAATGGCCGTTATAAGATTGTCTTGTGTGCCAAGGTGGGGTGCTTTGTGAAAGATAAAATCTGGATAAATCTCTCCGGCACGGTCAACTTCTGTGTATATTTCGCTGAGCAATGCCCCTGAAAATAATAAAAAGGGCAGCACAATGACATGGGGATAATGGGACAGACCCGCTTGCTTCAGGGCGGATGGCAACAGGGGTGCATTGCCCGACGGATAACAATATCGGCTATCCCCAAATCCCATTCTTTCATGGAGCTTGCGGCATAAATTTATGGTTTGATCGGCAACCATTCGATTTTCCGAGCCACGCCCAACCACCAATAATTTACATTCTTCTGGATCGCTGTCTGGCATCACTGTTTCAATGGCGGATCTTGCAGCCTCTATAATGGGATCAATAAGGCCCAATGATTTGCCGTAATGAAGCGTAACATCGGAATATTTTTCTTTAAAAGCGGTCAATATTGCGGGAATATCATTTATGGTATGGCCCGCATTATAAAGGGTTAAGGGTTGAACAATAATGCGATGAAAACCTTTGGTATATATATCCTCTAATCCCTCATCAATGGTGGGGCTGTTGAATTCCAGAAAGGCTCCCTGAACCAATTGATCGGGGCATGCGGCCTGTACTTTGCTCAGGACGTGATTAAATTCCTCGACGGCTTTTGGGCTTTTGCTGCCGTGAGCACATAAAAGTATGGCGGCTTTTTGGGTGATGTCTGTGTGGGTCATGATGAAAGCTTTGGAGGGGCCAGTTTATATTCTATGGGTGTTTTTGAAAAATTTATAGGGTTTGAGACAAGAGGAATTATGGTGCCGTCCTCCCTTATCATATCACGTTTTATGCCGTTGTGAATAACTTGCGGGTCTAAAAAGGCCTGTTCAATAGTGTTGACTGGGCCAGAAGGGATATTAAGGCGATCAAGAACCGTGATCCATTCCTTTGTGGTCTTTTCTTTCATGATGGCGTCAATCAGAGGAATAAGGTCGTCTCTGTGTGCGACACGGGCGGCATTGGTAGCAAATTTTTCATCATCGGCCAAATCCTCCCGCCCACAAAGGCTGCAAAAATCCTTGAATTGCGAGTTATTACCGATAGCCAGAATCATAAAACCGTCACGGCTCTTGAACATTTGATAGGGGACGATATTGGGATGGGCATTGCCAAGGGCAACAGGAATCTTTCCGCTGATGAGATAATTTGCATTTTGATTTGACAGGCTAGCCATCATACAATCAAGCAAGGCTAGATCAATATATTGCCCCTCGCCTGTGCGGTCCCTATGGGTAAGAGCCGCAAGGATGGCAATAGAGGCATACATACCCGTCATAAGATCCGCAATAGCAATGCCCGCCTTTTGGGGGGTTGCCCCTTGAGAGCTCGATTTTTCTCCCGTGATGCTCATCAATCCGCTCATGGCCTGAATAAGAAGGTCATAGCCTGGCTTTTCCGCAGAGGGACCCGTTTGGCCAAATCCCGTGATGGAACAATAAATCAGGGCGGGATTGATCTGTTTTAAGCTGTCATAATCCAGACCATATTTTTTCAAGCCACCCACTTTGTAATTTTCCACCAAAATATCACTGTTTTTCACGAGGGTACGGATTTTTTCCTGTCCCACATCTGTTGTGATGTCCAGTTGCAGGCTTTGTTTGTTGCGATTTGTGCAAAGAAAATAGGCGGCGTCCCCTTTGCTGCCATCGGTATTGGTCAGAAAGGGCGGCCCCCAATGTCTTGTATCATCCCCCGTTTTGGGACGTTCAATTTTTATTACCTCTGCCCCAAGGTCGCCAAGCATTTGGGTTGACCAAGGGCCTGCCAATACACGGCTTAAATCAAGAACCTTAATGTGGGAAAGCGGGCCAGCCATTTTTATTTGTCTCTGAAAAATATATTGAGGGATTTATAGCCTGATAAGTAAAAAAGATCAAAGACAGAAAATAAATATCATGATAACAGTAGGGGTATGGACAAAGTCTTTAAACCAATAATTATTATGGGGGGTGGGCCTGCGGCTGTTTATACGGCCTCTGGGTTGGTGGCGCTTGGCTATAATGTGACCATCATCATGCGGCCAAGACCCTTTCCCGCATGGGAGGGTTTGTCGGAACGTCCCTTGCAAAGTTTGCGTCATTTTGGCTTTGACAATGCCGTGGCCTCGGTTGGACCCTTGGTTGCTCGCAAGGCCTATTGGAACGGAAAATTTCAACTTCAGAATCAGGAATATATCCTTAATCGGACAAAATTCGATCAGGCTTTATTGCAGGATGCAATCCGCAAAGGCGTTCATGTCATTCAGGGACGCATAGAGGGTGTGAAACGCTTAAAACAGGGTTTTCGACTGTCTTATGTCAGCGAGGAACAGCACCATGAGATTGAAACCGATTTTTTGGTGGAGGCGCGGGGACGAGAATCAAAACTCGGACGCAAATCTTCTGTGGGGCAAGGTGATTTTGTGTCGGCACCGGCAACCTCGGCACTGTTGAAATCCTATGATGTGGATAAAAATTTACCTGCTATGACGGCGGTGGCCTCCTTCGTGCGGGGTTGGGCTTGGTATCTTCGGGACGGTGAGGGCACAGCCATAGTGCAAATCTTTGTCAGCAGTGAGAAGGGCGAACTGCCGCCAAAAAAGGATCTTAATGATTATTTTTTAAACCTCTTAAAAGATTTGCCTGAGGCCGAAGAATGGCTTTCAGATGCAAAAGCCCAAGACCATAAAATATCGGTCAGAACCGCCGCTGCTCAAAAATCAACCCCCACAGGTGGGGATAATTTTCTGGTGGTGGGGGACGGTTCCCTCGCACTTGACCCCTTATCGGGTAATGGAATTTTCTATGCCATTGGAAGCGGCCTTGCCGCTGTTCCCGTGATCAATACCCTCCTTAAAAAACCTGAAAATAAGAAATGGGCCTTGCAATTTTTTCAGGAAAGAGTTGATTTTGCCTTTGAGGGCGGTTGTCTTATGGGAAAAGAATTTTATGCCTCAGAAGAACGCTGGCCTAAGGCGCCCTTTTGGCAAAAAAGACGACATTTTCCAGATAGCAAAAAATCTTCTCATCCTGATCCCTTATCCACTCCCGCCGAATTTTGTCTGAAACCTGTTGTTTGTGACGGTTATATTGAACCCAAAAAGGTTATTGTGACCGCCGATCATCCGCGTGGCGTATGGCAGATTGATGATGTTCCCTTGTGTGATCTGCTTGAGCGAAGGGAAAAAGGATTCTATGATATTGCGGATAATGCGCGATTTTTTGGCGTGGATAGCATAAAAATCATTTCGGCAGAGAAATGGTTAAAAGCCAGAGATATTATATAGAAATATCATATAAAGGGACATGATGTCAGACATTAATCCACAGGAAAATATCGACAAAAAAGATGCCAAACAATGGGTTTTGGGCTTTGTGAGGCGTGAGAAAAAGGCGCTTTTCCTTGTTATGATTTTGGCCGCAAGCATGACAGGTTTTGCTCTAGCACAACCCTATTTCACCAAAATTTTGATTGATGAGGGTCTGCTTGCCCATAATATGGATATGGTTATTCGATTTGCCTTATTGATTGTTATGATGTCTTTTGTTGTTTTTGTGGTTGGGGGGCTAAATCGATGGCTTTATGTGGGTCTATCGGGGCGTATATTATTTCAATTACGAGAAGATGTGTATGATCATCTGATGAAATTATCGCCTGATTTTTACAGCCATTCTCGCACGGGCGATATTGTGTCCCGTCTTGATGGAGACGTGGCCGAGGTGCAGCGATTTTCAACCGATAGCTTGCTGTCTGTGGTCAATGGCAGTTTAGCCTTGGTGGGTAGCATCGCCATCATGCTTTCGCTCAGTTGGCAATTGACGCTCATCGCCTTTGCGCTTTTGCCGCTACAGGTTATTTTCTTGCGGAAAATGAGACCCTTAGTGGAAAAATCAAGCCGCATTTTACGGGAAAAATCCGCCGACATTGGAAGCTTCCTCATTGAAACCCTGCCTTCGGTTAAATTTATTCAGTCAATGGGCGGGGCTGTGCGGGAACAGTCAAAATTAAACATATATAACAAATCCTATCTCGATCAATTATTAAAGCTTCAAATTATCAACCATGTGACGGGTGGGGTGCCGGGATTGCTGACCACTGTTGCGACGGCGACGGTCTTTATTATCGGAGGTTATTTTGTGACCACGGGCGAGGCCACCATTGGAACCTTGATTGCCTTTTCCGCTTATATGGGTCGGGCAACGGGGCCTGTTCAGACATTTCTTGGGCTTTATGTGGCTTATCAACGGGCCATGGTCAGCCTCATTCGGGTGCGCATGCTGAGGGATCAGAAAATTTTGGTGACAGACCCTGTATCCCCTGTTCTGCTTGGGGACGGGGTCACGGGCGAAATTAGACTAGACGGCGTCAGTTTCTTTTACGACAAAGAAAATACCAAAGGGGTGCGCACTATATCCTTATCTATTAAGGCAGGTGAAAAAATACTGATCACGGGATCCTCGGGGGCGGGAAAGTCAACTTTGATCAATCTGTTGCACCGTCATTATGACCCTTGTGCGGGGCGAATTTATTTGGATGATATAGCATACACTGATCTTTCTTTGGCCGAACTGCGCAAGATGATTGCAGTGGTGGATCAAAATACTATCCTTTTTTACGGCACAATTCGGGATAATATCGCTTACGGCATGCAAAATGCGAGCCTAGAACAGGTGATTGCGGCGGCAAAGGCGGCTCGCATTGATGATTTTATTCAAAGCCTCCCTAAGGGCTATGATACGCAAATTGGTGAGCGGGGTGCCCGCCTCAGCGGCGGACAAAAACAAAGACTTTCCATTGCAAGAGCCTTGTTGCTTGATTCTAAGATATTGATCCTTGATGAGGCAACCTCTGCCGTCGATCAGGAAACAGAAGCAGAATTTCAGGACATGCTTGATCAATATTTTAGCAACTGCACCCGTATCATTATTAGTCATCATGTGGGGGTGATAACCAACATTGACCGTATTTTTTCTATGCAGGACGGGGTATTGACCGAGGATAAGATATGAGCAAGGTTGTTCGCATCGGTATAATTGACAGTGGTTTGTCTTTGGCACAGCAGGATCATGTTTACGGCGAATGTTGTTTTGCGGTGGATGAGGACGGCGATGTCACATCATTACCTACCCATCCCGATAGGATCGGTCATGGTACGGCAATCTGTGATATTATCACGCATCATGCCCCGAGGGCGCAGATCTATAATGCTCAAGTGTTTTCCGCCCGCTCCGTCACATCGGCCGCAACCGTTGCTGCCGCCATTGATTGGCTTATGACCCAAGATATTCAGATCATTAATTTAAGTTTAGGTCTTGTTGAAGATCGTCCCGTCTTAAAAAAGGCTTGCGCAAGGGCGCTTGCGACGGGTGTTATTCTTGTGGCATCATCGCCCGCACAGGGTAGGGCGGTTTATCCATCGGCCTATGAGGGGGTCATTCGGGCGACAGGCGATGCCCGCTGTGATGTTGGGGAAATATCTTTTTTAAACAGTGTGCAGGCGGATTTTGGCGGATGTGCCCGTCCCTTGAACTCTTCAGAAGGACAACCCCTAAAAATTGGTGGGGCAAGCATGGGGACGGCGCATGTTACAGGACAGATCATAGCCTTTTTACAAAATGGGGGAGAGCGTCATTTGGTATGGGAATGGCTTGTCTCTCGGGCAAATTATGTTCATAGTGAACGTAGAACACAATAATGACATTATGCAGATAGATGACAGACCAAAATACAGGATCAGAAAATTGGTTGGCGAATTTAAATAAGGCCATATGCGGCCTTGGCCAGTGTGACTTTGAAGATCATTTGTTTGATTTGGTCAATGGGGCGGTCCGCGTGGATCATTGCACTGTCTTTATTAATAACAGTGATGGGACAGCAGCGCATCTTTTCACCAAAAGCAAGCTAGATGAAGAAGTCTGTATAAATCTTGCTAAGGCCTATACGGAAAGTTTTTATGTCAAAGATCCTAATTTTGCAACTCTTGCCAACGGATTAAAGGGCGACCTAGAAACAGAAATTAGGCTATTACCCTATACCCCGACCACGGCCTATGATGAAGGCTATAAAGCGCAGTTTTTTACCGATACGGGTTTAATTGATAAAGTTTCAAGCTTGCTTCAAACCCGCAATTGCACCATATATTGCAGTTTTTATCGCTTAAAAGAAAGCGGGCGTTTTGAGGCAGTAGAATTTGAGGAATTATCAAGAATTCTGCCCATCTTAACCAATTTGATTTTTAAGCATTATCATATGTCAGAAGCATTGAGAAAAGGAAAAAAATCTGACCATTTGAGAGACTTTGACCCTGTTGTTACAAAATTGCCCCTGAGCCGATCTTCAGATGCTTTGACCAATCTTTTGGACGGCAAGAATGCACTTTTTGAGAAATTAGCGGATCGGGAACGACAGGTTTGTATCAGGATTTTGCAAGGCTATAGTTCGGAGGCCATCTCGCTTGATTTAAAGGTGGCTATATCAACCATCCATACTTACCGGAAAAGGGCCTATGCCAAGCTTGGGATTTCATCGCAAAATGAATTATTCAGTTTATGCCTTGAGTTTATTTCTATTACGGGCTGAAAATGCTATCATATCCTGTCCCCCTTTATGAGGACAGACAGAAATTATTTAACATCTATAATATCTTTTAATTTTAAAACACAAAATGATTGTTGCAATCAGGGAAATATACAATGACCGAAAAGAAATTTGCCTCTCAGGCGGACTTGGAAGAAAAGAAAATCACCTTCGCCAAATTATCTGAAAATGCCTATGCCTTTACCGCAGAGGGGGACCCCAATACGGGTGTTATTATCGGGGATGATTGTGTCATGGTATTGGATACGCAAGCAACCCCCGTCATGGCACAGCTTGTGATTGATCAAATTCGCACCGTAACCGATAAACCTATTAAATATGTGGTCTTGACCCATTATCATGCGGTGCGGGTTTTGGGGGCATCGGGCTATAAGCCAGAGCATATTATTGCAAGTCAGGACACCCGTGATTTGATCGTTGAACGGGGTGAACAGGATTATAAATCTGAATATGAACGCTTTCCCCGTCTGTTTAATGCGGTGGAAACCATTCCAGGCCTTACATGGCCGACCCAAACCTTTAAAGGTGAAATGACCATTTGGCTTGGCAGTGTCGAGGTGCAATTAAAACAGGTGGGCAGAGGTCATACCAAGGGTGATACCACTGCGTGGCTGCCAAAGGATAAGGTTTTGTTCAGTGGCGATTTGGTTGAATTTGGTGCAACCCCCTATACGGGTGATGCCTATCTTGAAGATTGGCCAACAACCTTGGATAATCTGGTTGCTATGAAGCCAGAAAAGCTTGTGCCGGGTCGGGGTGATGCCTTGATGACAGCAGAACAATGTATGCAGGGTCTAACGGAAACCCGTGCCTTTATCAGCGATATGTACGGTTCCGTCAAAAGCTGTCAGGCCAAGGGCATGGACTTAAACAGTACCTATAAGGCGACTATGGAATTGCTGCGTCCCAAATATGGTCATTGGGTGATTTTTGAACATTGCCTGCCCTTTGATGTGACCCGTGCCTATGACGAATGTCAAGGTATCCGAGACCCGCGCATATGGACGGCAGAACGCGACAAGAAAATGTGGCAGGATCTTGAAGGCTGATATTAACCCACTCTAAAATACAGGAAGACCGCAATGCTTAACACTTATACTTGGCCGGAATATGCTTATGTGCAATCAGATGAGCAGAGAAACAATCAGGTTAAAAGACATCCCGCCATTATTATTGGAGCAGGATTGATCGGCCTTACCGCCGCCCTTGAATGTGCCCGTCATGGCATAAGATCCATTATTTTGGATGATAATAATACAGTAAGCATTGGATCACGGGCGGTCTGTTATGCCAAACGTCCCTTGGAAATATTGGATCGCCTTGGGGTTGCGGACAGAATGGTGGAAAAGGGCATTAGCTGGAAAGTGGGCAAGGTATTCTTTAAGGAAAATCTGGCCTATGAATTTGATCTTCTGCCCGAAGAAGGTCATAAAATGCCCGCCATGATTAATTTGCAGCAATATTATTGTGAAGAATATCTGGTGGATGAAGTATTGCGCCATTCTGATATGATCGATTTACGCTGGAAACATAAGGTCATAAGCCTCACCCAACATGATGATTACACAAGTCTTCAGGTGGAAACACCTGATGGGGTTTTTGCCATGGAGAGCGATTGGTTGATTGCCTGCGACGGGGCAAACAGCAAAACTCGGGAATTGGTGCATGCGGAATTTACCGGTAAATTCTTTCAAGACCGTTTTTTGATTGCAGACGTTGTCATGAAAGCTAATTTTCCGACCGAACGCTGGTTCTGGTTCGATCCACTTTTCCACCGGAATCAGTCGGCGCTGCTTCATAAACAGGCCGATGATGTGTGGCGGCTTGATTTTCAGATGGGGTGGGATACGGATCCGAAAGAGGCCGTAAAACCCGAAAATGTTATGCCCCTTATTAAGGCTATGCTCGGCAGTGATGTGGAATTTGATCTGGAATGGGTTTCAATTTATCAGTTTGCCTGTCGGCGGATTGATAATTTCCGCTATGGCCGCATTGTTTTTGCGGGGGACGCAGCCCATCAGGTATCACCCTTTGGTGCGCGCGGCGCCAATACGGGCATTCAGGATATTGATAATCTTATTTGGAAATTAAAGCTTGTCATGGACGGCAAGGCATCGGATCAGTTGCTGGATAGCTATAACGAGGAACGAGCCTTTGCTGCCGATGATAATTTGTTGAATTCGACCCGTTCAACGGACTTTATTACACCCAAAAGCAAAGGCAGTCGTATTTTCCGCAATGCGGTTTTGGAATTGTCAAAGAAATATGAATTTGCAAGACCCCTTGTCAACAGCGGCAGACTTTCCATGCCGACCCCTTATATTCATTCGTCCCTCAATACGGTGGATGAGGATGACTTTGAGGGCGCAATGCGCCCCGGAACCAACTGTGCCGATGCGCCCATTGTTGTGGATGGCAAAGATGGCTGGCTTTTGAATAATTTGGGGGATGGTTTTACAGTGCTTGTATTTGGAGATAAGCCCGAGGACGCCGTAATCAAAAGCGGGGACATTTCCGCAAAAGTGATCCGTATTGGTCATGATATTCAGGATAAAGCAGGTCTTTTGAACACAAGATATGATGGCCGTGACGGCAGTGTCTATTTGATCAGGCCCGATCATCACGTGGCGGCACGCTTTAGAAAATTTGATAAGAATAAGATTTTAGCCGCACTTAATCGAGCTGTTGGTCAATAAGCGGGTAAATAAGGAGAATAGTTATGGGTTTGAATTTAAGAAAAAACATTAAAAATCCTGATGATTTCTATCAGGAATTGATTGATATGCAACGTAATATGAATGATGATGAGGTGGAACTTATGAATGCCAAGCTCATTCTTATTCTGTGCAATCATATTGGGGATCAGGAGATATTATCCGAAGCCATGCGGCTTGCCAGAGACTAGGCCAGAGACTAGGAGTAGTGGAGAGTAATTGACGCCGTTAATTTCATTTGGTAATCTTATGGTGATTAGTCTAAAATAATAGGACATTTTATTTAAGTAATATTAATTAAGACACCAAGGGGAATAATGGAAATAATTAATTCTGTTGAAATGATCGCACCAAAGGATCGTGCAGATTTTTGGAGACAATCACTCAAAAATATATGTGGTGGATTTGAAACAATTTCCCATGACTGGTCTAAATTCAGGGGTAATATTGACGTTCGCAATATTGGCGGATTTGATGTTGCGGGCATTTCCTTGAATGCCCATAAGATCATTCGGTCGCAGAAACATGTTGCAAAAGAGGATAACCAAAATTATTTCTTGATTATGCAAATGCAGGGCGAAGCCCATCTTTCACAACGCAATAACGAAGCCTTTCTTAAGCCTGGTGACATGGCATTCATTGATTCTGGTTATCCTTGTGAATTTGCCTATGATGGATTTATGCGGCAGATATCGCTCCATATACCACGCAAGAGGTTGGAAAATTGCATACCTTATGGCTCTATAGAGGCTGCGCAAACCATTTCTGGCGCCGTGGGCATGGGTGCTGTGATTAAAAATTTTCTCTCTTCCAGTTATCATGAGGCATCATTCATTGCCCGCTGTGATGATGATGCGGTTGAAGACGCTTTGATGAATTTATTATCGGCAACCCTTCGGGGCTATGCAGCAGAAAGAATGCAAATTTTACCATCTAAGCAATTGTTGCAAATTCAGGACGTCATTGAACAAAATTTGACAGAGCTGGACTTGTCCCCGTCTATGATTGCAAAGCTATGTGGTCTGTCCACCCGTCATTTACATCGACTTTTTCAGGCGGATGGAATATCTTTTGGTGAATGGGTACGTAAGCGCCGTCTGTGGGAGGCACGGCGACAATTAGCAAATAAGAAATTTTCAGATCATTCCATTATCGACATAGCTTTTCATTGGGGATTTAATGATGCTGCCCATTTCAGCAGGTCATTCAGGCAGGAGTTTGGATTGTCACCCAGACAATATAGAATGGTTATATAGTAGCGTAATTTTGAATAATAGAGGCCATGATTGTTGGGTGTTCTCTGTTTGTTAAGTGATATTTTGGCACTCTGCGACATCTTGTTGGCACAGACAGACAAGAAAAGTCGGTAAACTTAGTGATAGAATATCAAGAAACCAACAATAATTTTTATATCATAAAATATCTAGGAGAGGACTATGCGTAAAAACAATACAACGACTTTATGGCGTGCATTAACGGGCACAACATGTTTTACGGCCATTCTTGCTGCAGGGATGGCCACAGCCATGATTGCACCAGCTTATGCCGCCGAAGAAGATAAAGAATTTAAGGGCTTGGAAGAGATCGTCATTACGGCGTCTAAAAAAGAACAAACCGTGCAAGAGGCTGGTATGGCCGTGACGGCGATCGGCGCACAGGATTTGGAAAGAATGGGGGTGAACTCTTTTGCTGACTTTGCGGTTCGTATTCCAAACTTGGGCTTTGGTAATGAATCGGACGGTCGTTTTAATGCCAATTCACCAACCATTCGTGGGGTTTTTGGTGACAATACCACAGGCTTTTATATTGATGATACACCAATGCCAGCATCCATTCAGCCACGGGTTATTGATGTGGCGCGTGTTGAAGTATTGCGGGGTCCGCAGGGGTCATTGTACGGCGCGCGTTCCATGGGGGGTACCATTCGTTTGATTACCCAACAACCTGAATTTAATGAAGCAACGGGTGCGGCTCATGCCACCCTATCCACCGTAAAAGAAGGCGATATTAACTGGTCATTTGATACCTCTATTAATATTCCTGTAGTTGATGATAAACTTGCGGTTCGCATGACCGCTTATGTGGGGCAAAATTCTGGTGTTTTTGATCGGGTTTATCAGCCAACTTGGGTTAATGCACAGACAGAGGAAGTAGTTGATAATACGGCTCCAGCATTTGATGTTAATAAAAATGTTGATGACGAAACCTACGGCGGTTTCCAAGTTTCTGCTAAGGCACAAATTGCGGAAAATGTAACCTTTACGCCAAGAGTGATGTATCAGAAAATTGATGCGGATGGATTGCCTTTTGCCGATAATGAGCCAGGAAATTTCACGCAGACAAGATTCTTTGACACCGAAGAACCAGGTTCAGATCGTTGGTGGCTTGTGGGCGGCACTTTAAATTGGGATCTTGATAAGGGTACCATTACCTCGAGCACATCCTATTTTGATCGCTTTCTTGATGAACGGGAAGAAGAGCATACTTTCCTTCATTGGCTCTTTAACAATGTCATTGGTATACCGCTTGATCCTTTAGAATCGCCCTTGGATGAAAATGAACGCTATAAATCATTTGTTCATGAAACGCGCTATACATCAAATTATGATGGACCGTTGCAGCTTACGGGCGGTGTGTTTTATCAAAGAACCAAAAACCGTTTACGTTATGATCCGCCTGCTTTGCAGCCAGGTCTTAATGATGCGATTGATGCCGCAACCGCGCCCGGTGTTGCCGCTGATTGTGTTGACGGCTTTTGTTTGACAACCCCAGATTTGATCTTTGTGTCTGATAATCTCTTTAACACACGCGAATATGCGGTCTTTGGTGAAGTAACCTTTGAGATTTCTGAAAAAATATCCATAACCGGTGGCGGACGTTGGTCCAAGACTGAAACCGATGCGGTTATTGACTCAGACGGTTTTGCCAATAGCGGCCAATCTCATGTGGACGGCAAGACATCAGAAAAAAGATTTAACCCAAAAATTCTGTTGCAAGCCAATGTTAACGAAAATGTTGACCTTTATGCTTCGGCATCAAAGGGTTATCGTATCGGCGGTGTGAATGGTAATGTGCCAGAGGAATTATGTTCTGCGGAGCTTGATGATTTGGCGGGTCCGGGTCTTGCGGCTCATGATGCTTTCCGTGAAGCCCATAAAGGCTTTAATTCGGATTCGCTTTGGAGCTATGAGGGCGGCATGAAATCAAGTCTTGCCGACAATCGGGTTTCTTTGAATGTGGCTGGTTATTTCATTAAATGGGACGGCATCATTCAACAAAATCGTCTTGGTTGTGGTTTCCAATATATGGCCAATGCTGGTAAAGCAGAATCAAAAGGCTTTGAAATTGAACTTTTGGCAGCCCCCATTGATGGTTTGACCCTTAACGCATCATTGGGCTATACAGATGCCAAAATCACTGATGCAGGTGGTACACCAGGAATCTCGGTTGGGGACAAAATTCAAGGCGTTCCAAATTGGACTGTTTCCGCATCGGGTGAATATGTCTTCCCTGTTGGCAATGAGATGGACGGCTTGATCAGAGCAGACTTTAACCATTATGGCAGAAGCTATAGCACCAACAATGGTGATCAACGTTTGCGGCCCGCATGGACGGCTCTTAACCTTCGGGCGGGTGTTATGAAGGGTGATTGGGAAATTGCCCTCTTTGTGGATAATGTGACCAATGCCCATGCTAACTTGGCCGACAGCCGTTCTATTGCGGCTGAAACACCTGGTCGTCCACGTCTTGTGACCAATCGCCCACGCACCATAGGTATTGATGCAAGAACACACTTCTAGACGATAAAATTATGGGGGCGGGCTTTTCAATAAGCCCGCCTTTTTTAAAATCTAAATATTTTCCCTTGTGGATTTGCTGGAAAAGAACATGACACTGAAAAACGCCCTCTTTATGCCTTTTATATTGTTCCTCTGTTTTTATTTATCCGCCTGTTCACAAGATGACAAAAAATCCATGGCAGAGCCAAATGTAACAGACACAGAAATTCAAGCTGGGCGTATGCTGATTTCCGATAATTGTTCTGGCTGCCATATGGAAATGGAAGACCACACATTCAGCCGCATCAGCCAAATTCGTAAAACGCCAGAAGGCTGGGACATGAATATCGCCCGTATGATGATTTTCCATGGCCTTGAAATTTCTTCCGAAGATCGCAAAGCCTTGGTAAAATTCTTATCCGATACCCAAGGGCTTGCCCCATCGGAAACATTGGCACACCGTGATGTTTTGGAACGTAAACATAATATCATAGAGCAGGGCACGGATCCTGATCTGGCCTCCATGTGCGCCCGCTGTCATACCTATGCCCGTGTAGCCTTGCAAAGACGGGACAAGACGGAATGGCAAAATCTGGTGCATATGCATCTTGGTCAATGGGCGTCCATCGAATATCAAATGCTCTCACGCGAGCGGGATTGGCGCGCCGATGCCTTGGGGTCTGTTGCGGAAAAACTGGGGCAGATGTATCCCCTAAAGACCGCCGCATGGGATGAATGGCAAAATACAGAATGGAAAGATATGTCTGGCGAATGGCGTATTGTTGGTCATGAAGATGGGCGGGGTGATTTTAACGGCACCATGCGCATCACGACCACAGGCAATGATACCTATAAGGTGGAATATGACCTTGTCTCCCCCGAAGGGACGAGCGTTACGGGCATGGGGAAATCTATTGTTCATAGTGGTTATGAATGGCGTGGAGCCTCGGAATTACAGGGACAAAAATATCGTGAAATATGGGCGGCCTCTAAGGACGGTAACAGCATGACGGGACGTTTCTTCCAAAAAGATCATTCCGAAAGAGGGGGGAATATTATCGCTTGGCGCAAAAGTGATACAAAGGGCATCATGACAATTGTGCCCTCTTCACTAAAAGCAGGCGTTGAGACAGAAATTACCATTAATGGCGTTGATTTGTCCGGTGATGTATCCATTGAGGGGGCGAAAGTCACGGTAAAATCGGCAACGGCTGATCGTGTCACGCTAACCGCAACCGCAGACGGCACACCAGAAGGGCAAGTGAAAATTACCGTTGGTAACGATGTTTCCACATTGGCTCTTTATACGGAAGTGGATTATCTGAAAGTGACCCCTGAATATGGCATTTCTCGTGTGGGCGGTGGCGGCGGCGTAATCCCAAAGGTTCATGCACAATTTGAGGCCACAGGATATAGCGTGGGGCCTGATGGCGTGCAGGGTACGCAAGACGATATAAATCTTGGTTCGGTTCCCGTCACATGGTCTGTGGATAATTATAATGAAGCGGCAGCCGCCATGGATGATGCCAAATATGCAGGTGAAATTACGTCGTCTGGCACCTTCATTCCCGCAGAGGCAGGCCCCAATAAAATGCGAAAATACAGCACCAATAATGCGGGTGACCTAAAGGTTATTGCCACCTATACCGATGGTGACAGAAATCTCACAGCCGAGGCTCATTTGATTGCAACCGTGCAGCGGTGGAATAATCCACCCATTATGTAAGTAGGATCAAGACCCATGAAACATTTAAAACCCTTAAATAAAAAGGCTCATTTGCTGGCGGGTTCGGACAATACAGAAGATGTCTTAGCTATGCAGTCAGTGGCGGGTTGTACCACATCCACAGACCCCGGTTGGGAGGTTGATCCCTTTGGTAGTGTGGCCTCCCTTTGTCAGCCTATGGAGGCCGATCTATACGGCTGTTCAGACCCTTGTTGGTGGCCGGCGGCGGTTCCAGATACGGTTAACACCTATCCCGATTGGTCAAAGGGTGAAGATACCCGTAAAAATTGGCGCAGCTTACAAGCTGTCTTTCCAGAGGAATAATAGTGTGAAAATTTTTTTTAAATTATCATTTTTATTTACCCTAGCATTTTTGGCTTTACCGCTAGCGGAGGCCAAGGAATATATGGTTGTGGGCGCAAGGCCAGACAAGCTTTTTGTCATTGATATCAAGGCCCGAAAAGTTGAAAAAACTTTTACAATTCCAGACAGCACAGGGCCGCAAACCATTGTCATTTCACCCGATGGTAAGACGGCCTATGTGGGTACCAATCATTTACGTTCCATTGTAGGCATTGACCTTGACAATGGAGCGGTCACTTTTAGGGCTGATCTTGATTATAAGGATGATGAAAGAACGTGGAATTACGGCTTTGACATCAGCCCCGATGGCACAGAAATCTATTCTTATGACATTCCGACAAAGGTATATTTGGATCGATTTGAATCCTTGGAACCACGTCTCAGTGTTTTTAAAACCGATGCTGGGCTTGAGGCAAAGCCGATACGTGAATTTCCTATGCCCCGTCGTATTCATCTGTTGATCACGGCCAAAAGCGGTGCCCTATATGCTATGGGTTGGGATTTTTATAAAATTGATGTGAATACTGGAAAGGTCGACGTGGCCTATCCGCTTCGTCATTGGACGCATGAAAATCTGTCACAGCCTGATGCGCTTGCCTTTTGGCCAAGTTGGGATAATAATGGTATATTTTCCACCCCCATCAGCTATGCCAGAACCGATATGGCCGAAGATAATATGGAGCGCTATAGGACGGGATTGTTAAGTTTTGACCTTATGACAGAAAAATTTGATCTGATTGATTTTCAGAGTGCGCCAGAAGTCTTATTCAGCTCTGTCTTTCATCCAGACCGGAAAACCGCTTATGCGGCCTATAATACTCTGATTAAGATTGATCTGAAAAAACCGCAAACCCTGAAACGTATTGATCTTGACCACACCTATTATCAGACGGATATATCCCAAGATGGCAAGGAAGTTTATGTGGGTGGCACTACCTGTGATATTGCCATATATTCCACAAAGGATTTAAAACGTCTTGGGGAGGTTATGTTGCCAAACTGTCCTGATATGGGGGCGACCGTAATCAGAATGATACATAAATAAACAAGAAGGCTTATGGAGAAAAGTATGACCTATAATTTATATATAGACGGCCAATCCGTTCCAACAACTAATCACATGGATATATTTAATCCAGCTACGGGCGAATTGCTTGGAAAATGTCCAGTCGCCACAAAGGAACAGTTGGATATGGCCGTTGCCGCTGCGGCCCGCGCCTTTAAAACATGGAGCATGACATCCAACGAAGAACGCAAAGCCGCCTGTCATAATATTGGTAAAATATTAGAAGACAATGCCGATGAGCTTGCAAAACTTCTTACTCAGGAACAAGGTAAACCCTTGAACGGTCTTGGTTCTCGTTTTGAGCTTGGAGGTTGTCAGGGTTGGACCCATTATACGGCGGATCTTGAGCTGCCCGTTGAAATTGCCCAAGACAATGAAGAGGGTCATGTAGAGCTTCACCGTAAACCTATTGGTGTTGTGGGGTCAATCACACCGTGGAATTGGCCTTTGATGATTGCTGTATGGCATGTGATTCCTGCCATTCGTACGGGCAACACGATTGTTATAAAGCCGTCGCCTTACACTCCCCTTAGCACCCTTCGTATGATTGAATTGATTGCGGCGTCGCTGCCAAAGGGTGTTTTGAATGTGGTCAGTGGCCATGATGAACTGGGTAAAATGATGAGTGAACATAAAGACATTCAAAAAATTGTCTTCACGGGATCATGCGCCACGGGTGAAAAAATTATGGCCAGTGCGGCGCCAACCCTAAAACGGTTGGTTTTGGAACTTGGCGGTAATGATGCGGGGATTGTGTTGCCTGATGTGGACCCAAAAGCTATTGCCGAAGGGCTGTTTTGGGGCGCTTTCATTAATGGCGGCCAAACATGTTCGGCTTTAAAAAGGCTTTATGTGCATGCCGATGTTTATGAGGATGTCTGTGCGGCCTTGACCGAATATGTGAAAAATATTCCCGTGGGTAATGGTCTTGATGAAAATATAATCATGGGACCTATTCAAAATGAAATGCAATATAATAAGGTTAAGGGTCTTGTGGATGATGCGGTGGCCAATGGGGCACGGGTGCTTCTTGGGGCAAATCCTAAGGGTGGAAAAGGGTATTTCTATCCCTTGACGTTGCTTGCGGATGTGACGGACGGCATGCGTATTGTGGATGAGGAACAATTTGGTCCAGCACTTCCCATTATTAAATATCATGATGTGGAAGATGCCCTTGCACGGGCTAATAATTCTGATAATGGTCTTGGCGGATCGGTTTGGTCAAGGGACATTGAAAAGGCCAAGGCCTTGGCCTCCCGTCTTGAATGCGGCAGCGCATGGATCAACAAGCATGGTATGATCCAACCCAACGTTCCCTTTGGCGGAATTAAAAGATCTGGTATTGGGGTTGAGTTTGGTGTGGATGGCTTAAAGGAATATACCACAATTCAGGCGGTCTTTTCTTAAGAGGTTATTTCTTGCCTTTGCTCAAACAGCTTGACCTCTTCCATAAGCCAATGGGTGAAGGCACGGATTTTTGACTTATCGGTTGCGGTATTTGTATTGACCACATAATAGCCCTTGCCTGTGGGAAGGCTTATATCAAAGGGGCGGATCAGGTCGCCCTTTTGCAAGGCGTCTGAAACAAGCGGCGTACGTCCAAGGGCAATGCCATGCCCAAGGCTTGCGGCCTGCAAGGTAAGGTGGGCATGGGAAAATCCAGGGCCACGGTTGTAATTGATACCCTTGACGCCCGCATCGTCAAGCCATTCTTTCCAGCCGATTGCTTTATAGTCATGAAGTAAAATATGCTTACTTAGATCGTCAAGACTTTCCAAGGGGATATCCCCCTTTAACAGTTCAGGACTACAGACAGGAAAAATTTCTTCGCTCATGAATTTTTGGCTTTCCACTTGTGGCCATTTACCATCGCCATACCGCAAATCAATATCCACGTCGCCTGCTTTTAGCATATCAAATTCTTTACTTGCCACTATGATGCGAATGTCAATATTGGGATGGAGCCTATAGAAATTATGCAGACGAGGCATAAGCCATCCACTGGCAAAAGAACTTAGCATGGAGACTTTTAAAATCTGTATATCACTGTTGAAGATCATATTGGTGGCATCGGCAATAATATCAAAGGCATTGGTCATGGGTTGTAGCATGGTTTGACCTTCTTTGGTCAGAAGTAACCCTTTGTTATGTCTGCGAAACAGCATGACACCCATTTGTTCTTCTAATGCCTTTATCTGATGACTGACGGCAGCCTGTGTAACATTTAATTCCTCAGAAGCACGGGTAATAGACAGATGACGGGCAACGGCCTCAAAAGCCCGTATTGAATTTAAGTTGGGTAGCTTGCGGCCCATGATTATTGTCCAGTTAATGTATGAGTCTATAAAAACGGCTTTAGAAATACTTATGTCGACTATGATATTATCGTAAAAAAATATTTGTTTTTTTGCAAGTATATTCCATATATATTAGATAACATATTGTTTTTATAGTATTTTTATTGTTATTAGTTTTTCTAAGGTCAATCATGAGAAACAATTAATTGAATGAGACCCCCAATAAGACGTATCTTTCTTGTCTTGGTTATTGGGAAATACCATAAAAGTTATAATATTTCGCCCTTTTTATAAAATAGGAGTATTCTATGTCATATCTTGCCGAAATCCCTTATGGGGCCTATTGGTCGACACCTTTTTGTCGGTGGCAGGGAAGTTTTTCCAATCTTCACAGTATAAAATTTGCAGCCCATGTGGTGAAACAGGAAATGGCTCGTCGTGATATGGACGGCGCATTACTGGATTATGGCGTGCTTGGCACTTCTGTTCCACAGCAACATGTCTTTTATGGTTTGCCGTGGCTTACCGGTATGGCGGGGCTTGATCATGTGGGTGGCCCCACTCTTGGTCAGGCCTGTGCAACAAGTGTTCGGTGTATTTTAAACGGGGCGCAGGAAATTGAAACGGGTCAAGCGACCGCATCGCTCATAGTAACCGCAGATCGTGTCTCCAACGGACCGCAGGTATATTATCCAAACCCAATGGGGCCTGGGGGTACGGGGACGACAGAAAACTGGACGATGGATAATTTTGGCTGTGATCCCTTGGGGGGACATTCCATGTTGAGCACCGCAGAAAATGTGGCGCGTGATTTTGCCATTGATACCGCTCGCCAACATGAGGTTGTGTTGCAAAGACAGGAACAATATGCGGATGCCTTAGCCGATAACCACGCTTTTCAAAAACGCTATATGACGTTACCTTTTGATGTGCCGTCGCCAAATTTCAAAAAAACAGTGAAGCAGCTTGACGGTGATGAGGGCTTGGTCATTTCCACAAAAGAGGGACTTGCTAAATTACGTCCCGTTATGGAGGGTGGCTCCATTACCTTTGGCGGTCAAACCCATCCTGCGGACGGTAATGCGGGCCTCGTTGTGGCAACTTCGGATAAGGCGCGTGAATTAAGCCAGAATAAAAATATTCAAGTATTGATCATGGGCGTGGGACAAGCACGGGTCGAACTTGCCTATATGCCAAAGGCCACCGTCCCTGCTGCAAGGGCAGCCCTTATGCAGGCGGGACTTACCATGGATCAAATAGATGTCATTAAAACCCATAATCCCTTCGTGGTGAATGACCTGTTTTTTGCTGAACAAATGGGCATTGATGTCAAACGTATGAACAATTATGGCTGCTCGTTGATCTGGGGGCATCCTCAGGGTCCTATGGGGCTACGCAGTGTGATTGAGATGATTGAGGAATTGGCCCTGCGGGGCGGGGGTTATGGTTTGTTCAGCGGATGTGCCGCCGGAGACACTGCCATGGCCATTGTTATTCACGTAAAAGATAGAAGTAAAGGGAATAAATAATGAGTTTAAAAATTGGGATTGATGTGGGGGGAACCTTTACGGATTTTTTTGTGGATCAAGAGGGGCGTGATACCCGCATTCATAAAACCTTATCAACACCGTCTGATCCTTCTATTGCGGTGATCAAGGGCTTGACCGATATTGCAGAAACCATGGATCCGCCCATGACACTCGAAGAGCTTGCGACGAAGGTTAAAACCATTGTCCATGGTACGACGGTTACGACCAATGCCACCTTGACAAGCAATGGAGCAAAAACGGGGCTTATTACGACAGAAGGTGTTAGAGATGCCCTTGAAATGCGCCGTGGTATTCGGGAAGAACAATATAACAACCGTTGCACCAATGTTGTGCCGCTGGTTCCCCGTTATTTACGTCGTGGCGTTGGCGGCCGCCTTGACCGTAATGGCCATGAGGTCGAACCCTTGAGCCTTGATGATGTCAAGGCAGCCATTGATCTTTTTAAAGCGGAAAAGGTGGCGGCAGTGGCCATCTGTTTTATGAACAGCTTCACCAATCCAGACCATGAAAGACAAGCCGCAGAACTTGTCCGTAAAGAAATGCCAGAGGCCTATCTTACGGTATCATCCGACTTGCTGCCGTCTATTCGTTTTTATGAGCGGGTGAGCACGACAGCATTAAATAGCTATATCGGTCCCATTTTGGATCATTATTTGAACCAACTTCTCGGGCGTCTGAAAGGCATTGGCTTTAAAGGGTTATTGCTCATCATGCAGTCAAATGGTGGCGTTATGACGCCACAAATTGCACGGGAAAAGGCAGCGCTTACTCTGTTGTCTGGCCCTGCGGCGGGACCTGGAGCGGGTCTACAATATGTCAGAGCCCATAACCAAGAAAATTGTATTGTGGTCGATATGGGCGGTACAAGTTTTGAAGCTGCCCTTGTGGTGGGCAGTCCCGTTGTGGTTAATGAAGGTGAAATTGATCGCCGTCGTCTCGCACTACCCATGCTTGGCATTCATACCATAGGCGCCGGTGGTGGCTCTGTGGGGTGGTTGGATGAGGGGGGACTTTTGCGCATGGGACCTGAAAGTGCGGGTGCTGACCCGGGCCCTGCTAGTTATTGCAAGGGCGGAAAAAAACCCGCTTGCACGGATGCAAATTTGGTGCTTGGCTACCTTGATCCAGACTTTTTTGCGGGCGGTGCTATGAAGCTTGATATGGAAGCCGCTCGCAAGGCCATAGAAGAGCATGTGGCCATTCCTATGGGACTTAGCATTGAAGAGGCGGCAGCGGGTATGTACCGGATTGCTTGCATGAATATGGCGCAAGGCATTCGGGAAATAACGATTAAACGTGGCTTTGATCCTCGTGAATTTCCGCTTATTGTGGCGGGCGGTGCGGGACCTACCCATAGCTGCCTGATCTGTGAAGAACTTCAAATTCCCTTCCAATTGGTGCCACGGGAATCGTCCATTCTTTGTGCGGCGGGTATGCTGATGTCTGACCTGCGTCATGATTTTGTGCGCACCTTTGTGGCAAGACTAGATAGCTTGGACTGGGATGTCTTGGAGAAAATTGTTGGTGATATGGTTAGGGAAGGCAATCAATTGCTTACGGAAGAAAAAATTCCGGAAAGTAGTCGCCGCAATGTGGTTAAGCTAGATTGTCGTTATTTGCGCCAATATCATGAGGTGTCGGTGGAGGTTTCCCAAGACCATATTGATAATCATGACCTATCCTCAATTGCGCATGCCTTTCATCATGAACATAACAGGCTTTATGGCTATTCCTTAGAAGATGATAAGGACGCCCCGGTTGAGATCATCAATGTGCGGCTTCAGGCCATAGGGGAAGTGGAAAAACCAACGTTTAGAACCGAAGCAAAGTCATCCCCCAATACAGATCACGCCAAAAAAGGCGAGCGGTCTGTCTATATCCCCGAAGATAAGGCCTTTAAAACGGTGTCGGTTTTTGATGGTCATAAAATGCTTCACGGCAATCACATCGAGGGGCCTGCGATGATTGAGCAGGTGACAACGGCCATATTTGTTGGTGAAACATTTAATTGCGTAGTGGATAAATTTGGATCCTTCGCCTTGTATCGCAAGGATCGTCCTGATTTGGTTGCTGATCTTTTAAAAGGAGAAAACGCATGAGCAAGATAGACCCTATTTTATTGTCGGTATATGCCAGAGCCTTTAAGTCCATTGCCGATGAAATGAGCATCTCCGTACAGCAATCCACCCGTTCACCCATTTTATGTGAGGCGAAGGATTTCGTGACGGGGCTTTATGATGGTGAGGGCAATATGCTGGAACAGATGGAAAATCTGCCCATTTTGGCTTTTTCTCTCGCCCCTGTGTGTAAATATATTATTGAATATTATAAGGGCGACATTAACGAAGGTGATGTTTTCTTCCATAATGATGTCTTTTCCATGGGCAATCAAAATAATGATGTGGCGGTTTATAAGCCGATCTTTTTTGAGGGAAAACTTGTGGCGTGGTCTGCGGTCAAGGGTCATCAGGCTGATATCGGCGGCAACGTGGCGGGCGGCTATAACCCGAATGCGACCGAGGTTTGGCAGGAAGCTTTACGTATTCCCCCCATCAAGGTGGTTGAAAAGGGAAAATTGCGCAAAGACATCTGGAATTTGATTTTTGCCAATATCCGTTTTGATATCGTACAGCATGATATGAAGGCACAAATGGGCGCCTGCACCATTGGTGAACGGCGTATGCTTGATCTGGTGGCGAAATATGGTTTGGAAAGCTATCAAAATCATAAGCAGGCCTTGTTTGAGGCCACCCGCAAAATGATGGAAGCGGAAATTCGTAAAGTTCCCAACGGCACCTATACGGGCGAAGGTAAGGTATTTTATGATGGCCGTCATGTGGGCAGTGAATATACTATTCGGGTGAAAATCACCGTTGAAGACGAAAAAATAACTTTTGATTACAGCGAAACAGATCCCCAAACCAATGGTTTTGTCAACGGCACCTATACCTCAAGCGCATCGGCCACGATCTTGACTTTCTTGCAAATGGTGAACCCTGATATTCCCCATAATCAGGGTATGGTGGAACCCATCGAAATTATTATCCCCGAGGGGACTATTTTAAATGCCTCTTACCCTAAGGCAACGACCTTTGGTAATCATCTCTGTCCACCCAATGCGGACGCCATCATTCGAGCCTTATCGCCAGTTATGCCAAATAATGTGACGGCGGGTTGGAATAATCTGCTTTGTTCCTTGTCCACGGGCGAGGATGCGGAAAAGAATGATACTTATGTTGATATTTTCTTTATGGGTATGAAGGGCGGCTCTGGTGCCATGAACGGTACGGATGGCTATGATCATATTGGTATGATTGATGCCTCGGGCGGTGTTTTAGATCAGGATTACGAGATGTTTGAACAACAAACACCTCACACTTTGATTAAACATGAATATCTTCGGGATTCATCAGGGGCTGGTCAATGGCGGGGCGGCATGGGAACGGAAACCATTTATAAAGTTGGTTCAGACGATACCCAGATTGTAACTTTTGGTGACGGCGATTTTGAACCGTCTTTTGGAATATACGGTGGCAAGGGCGGTAACTTGAACCTTATTAAGATGACCTATCCCGACGGTACGGAAGTCATTCCCCATAATAAGGATCTGATTAAAGGGGTGCCAAAAGACACCATTTATTATCAGATTGCGGGCGGTGGCGGTGGCTACGGTAACCCAAAAGAACGCAGTAAAAAAACCCTCGCCCGTGAAATTCGGGATGATATTATTTCCCCTGAAAAGGCGGCGGAACTTTATGGCTATAGGGCGGAGTAGAGCGTATGGATTTTGAACTTTCAGAAGACCATCGTCTGATTAAGGAAAGCTTTTCCAGATTTTGTGATGAACGGATTATCCCAAATGCCGAGGCCTTGGACGAGGCTCATGAATATCCTTATGCGCTTTTTCGGGAACTTGGTGATCTTGGTTTTTTTGGCATGCGCTATCCCGAAGAGGTTGGCGGCACGGGCATGGATCTTTTGGCGCTTTGTCTGGCTTTGCGGGAAATTTCCCGTGGCTCTATGTCCTTGGCGGGATGTGTGGCTATGCAGGCTTTGATGGGGACAAATTTTCTCTATCTTTTGGGTAATGATGATATTAAGGAACGGCTTTTTAAGCCAGCACTTCTCGGCGAAAAAATTGGCGCCATCTGTATGACCGAACCCAATGCGGGCAGCGATCTTATGGGTATTACAACAAATGCCAAAAAGGTTGACGGCGGTTATCTGCTCAATGGTCAGAAAATGTGGGTGACGGCGGCACCTATGGCGGATTTTTTTACGGTTTTTGCCAAGGCAGGACCTGATAATGCGCTCACGATTTTTCTGGTGGAGAAGGATTTTAAAGGTCTTCATGTGGGACGTGCCATTGATAAAATGGGGGTTTGGGCTTTGCCTACGTCCGAAGTTGCCTTTTCCGACTGTTTTGTTCCCGATAGCCATCGTTTAAGTCGAGAATATGGTGACGGCAGAGATCATTTATTCACCGTACTTGCGGAAATTCGTATCATTACAGGGGCCATGGGACTTGGGATTGGACAAGCGGCACTTGATGAGGCGGTAAAATATGCGGCCGAACGCAAGCAGTTTGGCAAACCCATCAACAGCTTTCAGGCCATTCAGTTAAAACTTGCTGAAATGGCAACCGATCTTGAGGCCGCAACCCATATCGTTCATTATGCAGCGTGGCTAAAAATATCAGGCAAGCCTCATTTACAGCAGGCGGCCATGGCAAAATTATTTGCAACCGAGGCCGCAGCCTCTATTTGTGATAAGGCGGCCCGTGTGCTGGCCTCTTATGGTTTTGCCATGGAATATCCCGTGCAAAGATTCTTGCGGGATGTGCGCTTTACCTTGATTGGGGGCGGAACAAGCGAAATTCTAAAACTTACCATAGCCAAAGGGTTATATTCATGACGAAAAATAAAATACGCATTTTGATGGGGAAACCAGGCCTAGATGGCCATGATCACGGGGCAAAGGTTGTGGTGCGGGCACTTATGGACGCAGGATTTGAGGTGATCTATACAGGTCTTCGCAAAACCCCGCGCGAAATTGCCGAAATCGCTTCACAGGAACATGTGGACGTTATTGGGCTTTCCAGTATGGCAGGCTCCCATATTCCCTTTTGTGAAAAATTAAAGCCGCTTTTAAAAGAATATAACCTAGAGGACAAGCTTTGGATTATAGGCGGTAATGTTCCCAAGAAGGATCACGAAATTCTAAAAAATATTGGCATCGATGCCATCTTCCCAACGGGCAGCCATTTTGATGATATCGTTAATTACATCAAAAATCGCTACCGTCAATTGGCATAGAGAGTAGAAAAATGACAGAGAAAAAAATTTTTAATGAATCAGGCATCGAGGTCAAAGAACTCTATACTGAGGCTGATGTGGAACAATCGGGTGGTGTTTCCATGGTGGGGTTGCCCGGTGAATATCCCTTTACCCGTGGTATTCACCGTGAAATGTACCGCAAGCGTCCTTGGACCATGCGCCAATATACGGGCTTTGCCAATGCAAAGGATACCAATGAGCGCTTTCATTATCTGATTGAGAATGGCCAAACGGGGCTTAATGTGGCTTTTGATCTTCCGACCCAAACGGGTCTTGATACGGACGATCCCCGCGCCGAAGGCGAAGTGGGACGTGTGGGCATGGCGGTTGATACGTTGCGGGATTTTGAAATTGCTTTTGATGGGATTGATCTTGAGAAAATTACGGTCTCGCTCACCATTAATGGTTCGGCGGCGATCCTGATTGCCATGTATTTGGTAATGGCGGAAAAGCGTGGCTATGATGTGGCCAAATTGCGGGGTACGGCTCAAAATGATATATTGAAGGAATTTATTGGTCGTGGCACATGGATTTTCCCTGTGGAACCCTCCATTAAACTTGTGGGCGATACCATTGAATATTGTGCCAAATATGCACCAAAATATAGTCCTGTAAGCGTTTGCGGCTATCATATCAGGGAAAGCGGTGCGACCCCCGAGCAGGAAATGGCCTATGCCTTTTGTATCGCAAAAGCCTATGCGGATGACATGTTAAAGCGGGGACTGCATATTGATGAGTTTGCTGGTCGGCTAAGCTATAATTTTAATATCTTTGGTAATTTGTTTGAGCAGGTGGCAAAATTCCGCGCAGGACGCAGTCTTTGGGCCAAGATTATCAAGGAAGAATATGGTGCGGAAGATCCAAAATCCATGTGGCTTCGTATGATAGCCGCAGGCGGTGGCGGTGGCCTGACCATTGAGCAGCCAGAAGTTAACATTGTGCGAGGGGCCTATTATGCCCTTATCAGTGCCTTGTCGGGGGCACAGACCATGGCGCTATGTTGCTATGATGAGGCCTATACGATCCCATCCGAATATGCACAGCGTATATCACTTCGCACAATGCAGCTTTTGATGGAAGAAATGGGTCTATGCGAGACGGTTGATCCCTTGGCAGGTTCCTATTATGTGGAAACCATGACCAACGAAATGCGCAAAAAGATGGAACAGACCATGAAAGAGGTCGATGAGGCTGGCGGCATTGTCAAAATGGTATCCGAAGGTATTATCCAGTCAAAAGTATCCGCACAGGCCTATGAGATGCAAAAGGATATCCAATCGGGGGCTTTTCCAAAGGTCGGGGTGAATTGCTATAAAACTGAAGAAGAGGAAAATGAGGTGGAATTCCACCCCTATGATACCCGTGATGCGGAACAACAGATCGAAAATATAAAGGCGGTCAAGGCAGAGCGGGATCAGGCAGAAGTGAACCGTGCCTTAGCACAAGTGACAGCCGATGCGAAAGCTGGCATCAATGTTATGCCCGCCCTTATCGGTGCGGTAAGAGCCTATGCGACCGTTGGAGAAATCACCAAAAAACTGGTGGATGTTTATGGCTATTACAAAGAACCCATTCGGTTTTAAGATTAAGGACAAAAAATGTCGGACATTAAACACTATATTGCCCCAACGACGCTAGAGCAGGCGTTAGAAACCTTAGCTTTGGGCAGGGTTACGATTCTTTCTGGTGGGACGGACCTTACCCCGCAAGTGAGTGTTGGGCGGCGTCATTTTGAAGACACTCTGATGAATATCAGGCGCATTGAGGGCTTGTCGCAAATATCAATGCAGGGAGACGAGATAAGGATAGGAGGCAGTGCCACGGTCTCAGACATTCGTTATCATGATTTGATCATGAAATATGCCCCCCTGTTATGCGAAACCGCAAGCCATTTTGCCAGTGAGCAGATCCGCAATGCGGCGAGCATTGGCGGCAATATCTGTAATGCGTCCCCCGCTGGGGATATGATTATACCGCTCTTGGTGCTTGGCGCCTCTGTGGAACTTGCAAGCTGGACAAAGGGTGTGGTTCAGACCAGACGTATCCCATTGGATGAATTTTTTACAGGCCCCGGAAAAACATTACGCAATAGTAATGAATTATTGGCGGCGGTTATCTTTAAAAAGCCCTCTGCTGATTTTGTGGGTTTTTTCCGTAAATCAGGTCCCCGCCCCGCTCTTGAAATATCGACGGTATCTCTCGGCATTGGCGGCGAGATGAAAGAGGGAAAATTTCAGCATGTGCGGGTGGCTATGGGGGCTGTAGGTCCCACACCGCTACGAGGTAGACAAACCGAAGCCGCTCTCGAAGGCCAGAAATTAACCAGAACAATAATTGATCATGCGGTTTTAGCCGCACAGCAGGACGCAAGCCCCATTGATGATATTCGGGCCACAAAATGGTACCGCAATCATTTGGTTGCTGTCTTTACAGAGGAGCTTTTGTACAATGTCTGTCAAAACTAAATTAAATTTTACCCTGAACAGCAGACCTGTTAATATTGAGGTTCCGGTGGATATGACTGTGCTCAATCTTTTTCGGGATTTTCTGGATCTTAAGGGAACGAAATATGCTTGCGGAGAAGGTGAATGCGGCGCCTGCACCATTGAGGTTGACGGTAAAACCATTAACAGCTGTCTGATGATGGCGGTTGATTTGCAGGATCGGGACGTGCTCACCATCGAAGGATTGCAAAAGGGAAATATGCTTCACCCCATGCAACAAGCCTTTGTGGATCATGGGGCGGTGCAGTGCGGTTTTTGTATGCCAGGTATGATTATTCAGGCCAATTATCTGGTGAAGCAAAACCCATCCCTCACACGGGAAGAGATGAAACGGGGTCTTGAAGGCAATATCTGTCGTTGCACGGGATATACCAAGGTGCTTGATGCAGTTGCTGCCGTCGTTGGATTGAAAGGATAATATCATGAGCGAACAAGTTGCTTTTCAACATATTGAAAAGAAAAGTCTTATTGGCACTCGGATTAAAAAGCCCGATGCGCCCGCAAAGGCCATTGGCAAGACCCGCTATATCAATGATATGGTTCTGCCTCAAATGTTATATGCCAAAATTCTTCATGCGGGACGCCCTCATGCGGAGATTGTGAGTATCGACACATCAGAGGCTGAAAAGCTTGCGGGGGTTTATGCGGTCATTACCGCAAAGGATGTGCCAGACTTAAAATTGGGCTTTGTGAAGGACAATGCTCCGTTGAAAGGCAAGGTTCGCTGTGAGCGGGACGAGGTCGCCGCTGTTGCCGCTGAAAGTGAAGCCATTGCCGCTGCCGCTCTAAAACTTATTAAGGTGGTATATAAGGATTTACCGGGTGTCTTTAGCCCAGAAGATGGCTTAAAAGAAGGCGCCCCCATTATTCAGGAGCGTTTTCCAGACAACAAAAGTTTGCGATTTGAATTTAAGCATGGTGATTTAGAACAGGCAGAAAAAGACTCAGATATCATTCTGGACGATGAATTTAATGTCCATTATGTGACCCATTGCTGCATGGGAACATCATGCGCTATTGCGGATTTTGATCATAACGGTAAGTTAACGATTTATTCTCAGACCCAATATCCCTATAATTATAAGATGGATTTGGCGCCTGCTCTTGGCATTGACCCAGGTGACATTCGGGTGATCCAACCGCCAACAGGGGGATCATTTGGGGCGAAACTTGATGTTTATCCCTTTGAGCCAGTGGCGGCCATTTTGGCGCAAAAAACAGGTCGTCCTGTGAAAATACTATTTGACCGAGAGGAGGAGTTTATCAATTCTCCGACCCGCCAACCGGCAAAAATGCATGTGCGTACGGGATGCACCAAGGATGGAGTTCTTACCTTCCGTAGCGCTGATGTGCTCATGGATAACGGAGCCTATACCTCATGGGGGCCAACGGTTCCCGTGATTATGATGCGCACCGTATCGGGCCATTACCGTGTTCCTGTGGTGGATTTTAAGGGACAGGCGGTTTATACAAATAATGCCTATGCGGGGTCATTCCGAGGGTATGGCAATGTGCAGATGACCTATGCCACGGCACAGCATATGGATATGCTGGCTGAAAAATTATATGATGATTATGGCCTTGATCCCATTGCCTTTCGTCTTAAAAATGCGCAAGAATCAGGAGAGGTTACTCCTCAGAAATCTTTTCTTCGGGAATGTGCGTTTGCGGAATGTATCACCACTGCGGCAGACGCCTCTGATTATGTCAATAAACTTAAAAAATATACCGCTGAAAGAGCGACGGACGATCGCTATAAGCGAGGCATTGGTCTGGCAAGCTCCATTCATAATGCGGGCGGGGCCAAAATTCATAAGTCTGATGGCTGTGGTACGATGCTAAAGGTTGATGATTACGCACGTGTAACGGTTATTACGGGGGCTTCTGAAATTGGTCAGGGCATTGATGCGGTTATCGCTCAAATTGTATCCGAAGAATTGGGCGTGCCAGTAGAGCATGTGACACTTGTCAATAATGACAGCGATCTTGGACCTTGGGACGTTGGGGTTCATGCGTCTCGCACGACCTTTATAGCTGGAAACGGGGCAAGACGCGCTGCCATAAAGGCAAAAAAACAAATTCTCGCCGCCGCCGCCAAGCAGGCCAACGTTACAGCAGACGAGCTTGACCTCAGGGGTGGCTATGTGGTGCAGGATAAGGACGGAGCCGTTGTCATAAAATTGGACCGGATGCTGCGCCAGATGCATTTCCAACCGGTGCCCGATGTTGTTATGGTGAGCGATTATTACGAACCAAATAGCGAGCCCGAGGGCAAAGACCATATTTCTGACCATTCGGCGGCCTATTCCCATGCGGTGCATATTGCGGAAGTGATTGTGGATACCTATACGGGTGAGGTGAAGGTGGAAAAGGTCACCATGGCGCAAGACGTGGGACGGGTCATTAATCGTATGGGACTTGAAGCCCAGATGGAAGGTGGCCTTGCCTTTGGTTTAGGCTTTGCCTTGAGCGAGGAAATGCTGTTTGAAAAGGGTCATCTTAAAAATCCAAGTTTCAGAGATTATAAAGTCCCAACAGCACCCGATATGCCAGAGCTTGATATTCATTTCATTGAGAGCGACTGTGCCGAGGGACCATACGGTGCCAAGGGAATTGCGGAACTACCAACCATCGTTATTGCACCCGCCATTGCCAATGCGGTTTATAATGCGACCGGTATTCGTTTCTTTAATCCGCCCATGACCCCTGAAAAAGTGGCGCATGCCATTTGGGATAAGAAAAGAACCGCCTCATGAAGCCAAAAGTTGTCTTAAGTTTAGAACAGGCCTTATCACTTCCTTCGGCCACATTGCGCTTTGCGCAGCTAGGTTGGCGGGTAATCCGTATTGAGGCAACACCAACGGGGCATGGACTGCCCGGTGATCCAAACCGCTATATTGGCAAACGCATAGCCGACGATAAGGACGGCGGCGATGCTCTGCGCAGTTATTTTATGGCACCTAATGTGGGGAAGGAAACCATCGCTCTAAATCTTAAGTCAGCCGAGGGACGAGCGGTGCTTCATCAGATTATTCGGGAATTAAAGGTGGATATTTTCTGTTGTAATACCCTGCCCGGACGGTACGAGCAGATGGGCATTGATTATGAAACTTTAAAAAAGGTCAAGCCAGATATCATTTGGGCTGGTATCTCAGCCATGGGGCCTGATTATCCCAATGTGCCGGGCTATGACCCTGCTTTGCAAGCCATGTCTGGCTTTATGGAAGTGACGGGCAAGGAAGACGGCCCCCCCACATTATCGGGCATTCCGCTCATTGATCTTAAGGCAGGGGACGAGGTTTATGCGGGCGTGATGCTTTCCCTTGCTGAACGTGCTGAAACAGGGCGGGGTAGACGTATTGATGTGTCTATGTTGCAGGCAGCGGCAAGTTGGCTCATTACAACCTTGCCCTTACTTGATTTTGATTGCGACAAATCAGAAATAACCCGCTGCGGCAATGAACATCGGAAATTTATCCCAACCAACGCCTATCCCACAAAGGATGGCTTTGTCTATGTGGCGATTGGCAATGATATTCAGTGGCAGCGTTTGACGGAAATTCCAAAATTCAACAGTCTTGCCAGTGAAGCTCGTAAGACCAATGAAGGTCGCCACAAGGAACGTCAGTCCCTTTATGGGGATTTGAGTGCGCTCACGTCACAATATGATACGGATGAATTGGTTGAAGATTTTACAAAGGCAACCATTCCTCATGCAAGAATTAACGATATTCCGCAGGTGGCTGTGCTTCCGGCTATAAAAGATAAATTGACCACAACCCAATTGCCTAATGGTCGGAAAATCCATATGCAGCCCATGGCCGTGGATGCAGAAAGCGCCGTAACAGATCTTTCCTTTCCATCCCGGTACGGCGCCCATACGGAAAAAGTCATGATCGAGGCTGGATTTCGTAGCGATGATTGCGAACGGCTGCAACAGGACGGCGCCGTTTATTGTTTTTCTGAGAAGGCATGAGTGACAACAGATGGCAATTGCAGATTGGATAGAAAAATGGGCGGCGCAGTGCCCCGATAAAATTGCAATTCGTTACGAAAACGAAACAATAACCTACGGCGATTTTCATCAGCATATAATAGACATGACGATCCATCTCCATGAAACGCTAAAACTAAGACGGGGTGACCGTATTGCTTATCTTGGTCAAAATCATCCTCGTATCCTTTATTTAATTTTTGCTTGTGCCCGTTTGGGGGCTGTGTTTGTGCCGCTTAACTGGCGTTTGACCGCCCATGAACATTTTCACATGTTATCCAATTGTACGCCATCGGCTTTGTTTGTGGATGATCCTTATCTTGATCAGAGTGAAATATTATGTGAAAAATTTATCGCTTGTCAATTTGTCAATGTGGGCACAAAAAAAAGAACGCATTGGCTCACCTTAGGCGACAGACCGTCTTCTGTAAAAATTACGGATATTCCAAAGAACGGTATGCCCAATGACCCGCTTTTTATCATATTTACCTCTGGCACAACGGGTTTTCCCAAGGGGGCTGTTCTGACGCAAAAGGCGGTGGAAGTGAATGCGTTGCATAGTATAGATATGCATGACATGACCTCAGACGATATTGCATTGATTTTTTTGCCCATGTTTCATGTGGGCGGTTTGAATGTTATGACATTGGCGGTATTTTCTTTGGGGGGGACGGTTCTTCTTCACCAAAATTTTGACGTTGAAAAAACGATCAACGCTATGAATAAACAAAAGCCCAGTCTGGTAATTATTTTGCCCGCCCATATGACACCCTTGATGGGTCATAAAAAATGGAAAGATGTTAATTTATCGAGCCTAAAGGCTGTCAGCACAGGGTCATGCGCTATCCCCATTGGTATGACCCGCTATTGGCATGATCAGAATATCCCTCTTCTACAGGTATACGGCTCAAGCGAGACAAGCCCGATTGCTATTCATCAAAAAAGTGAAAATGCCTTTGAAACAGAGGGTTCCATTGGCTTTCCTGCAAAATATTGTACAGTGAAAATCGTGGATGAAATGGGCAAGGATTGTGCCACGGGTGAGGCGGGTGAAATCCTAATCAAGGGCGATAATGTTATGGTCTGCTATTGGAATGATGCGGAGGGTACAGAGGCCGTCCTGAAAGAGGGTTGGTATCATACGGGCGACATTGGCTATCAGGATGAAGGCGGCTGTTATCACTTTGTTGACCGCAAAAAGGATATGATTATCTCAGGTGGTGAAAATATTTATCCGGCGGAACTAGAAATGATCATGGGAAACCATCCCAATATTCAGGATGTGTCCGTGGTGGGAAAGGCCGATGATAGATGGGGTGAAATAGTGGTCGCCTTCATTGTAACGCAAAAGGGGAAATCTCTTTCCAAAGAAGATGTCTTAGAATGGTTAAAAGATAAGCTAGGTCGCTATAAACACCCCAGACTCATACATTTCATTGACGAAATGCCCCGTAATGAGATGCGAAAAATCCTCAAAGAAAAATTAAAACTTTTGGCATGATGATATTGGATTAGAACATAGTCTGCATTGCCTTAAGGCTGATCTTGCTGTATGGACAGTTGAGAGCAATAATGCAGGAAAGTCATGTGACAGATTATGATGTAATCATCATCGGAGCGGGGGCCGCTGGACTTATGTGTGCCATAGAGGCGGGCAAAAGGGATCGACGCGTTCTTGTTATAGAAAGCACCGAACAAATTGCGGGCAAAATCCGCATTTCCGGTGGGGGACGGTGTAATTTTACCAATCTTGAGATGGGGACTGAAAAATTCATCTCACAAAATCCTCATTTTTGTAAATCCGCCTTGGGACGATATGGCCCGAAAGATTTTATTTCGATAGTGGAACAATATAATATTACCTATCATGAAAAGGCTAAGGGTCAATTATTCTGTGATGGAAAATCAAGTCAGATCATTGATATGTTGATCACGGAATGCGAGAAATACGGCGTGACTATCAGAACCTCTTGTGTGGTGGAAGATACGGAGAAGAAGGGTGATATATTTTTATTACATATTCGTAATGAAACCCTGTCTTGTGCCTCTCTGGTGGTGGCAAGCGGGGGAAAATCCATTCCAAAAATGGGGGCGAGCGGATTTGGCTACAAGCTTGCGGAGCAATTTGGTCTTGCTCTTATTGCGCCAGAGCCTGCCCTTGTGCCCTTTACGCTTCAGAATGATCTCCATGATAAGCTAAAATCCTTGGCGGGAATTTCTGTGGATGCTGTGGTTAAGTGGGGAAAAATATCCTTTCGTGATGCCATATTATTTACCCATCGGGGGCTTAGCGGCCCTGCTATATTACAGATTTCTTCCTATTGGCGGGCGGGTGATGTGGTCAGCATTAATCTGTCACCAAATTGTGATATAAGGGCACTATTAAAAGAACAGAGAACGGTGCAGCCAAAACAGGAAATTCATAATTTGCTTACCTTACGTTTTGCTCGAAGGCTCGCCCAATATATTTGTGATGAAGTGGGAATTATGGGGAAAATGGCCGACCTCTCTAATGAGAAGATCGACAAAATTGCAGACTTTATTCATGATTTCCGTATAAAACCTAATGGAACAGAGGGTTATAGAACCGCAGAAGTCACCCGTGGCGGCGTTGATACAGATGAGATTTCCTCAAAAACCTTTGAGGCCAAAAAGGTCAAGGGACTTTATTTCATCGGCGAGGTTTTGGATGTGACGGGGCAATTGGGCGGCTATAATTTCCAATGGGCATGGGCATCGGGCCATGCGGCGGGTCAATATGTATAAATTATATTCACAGACTTTATAGGTTAAATTGTTAAGGACTGAGTATGGAACATTATTTGCCGATTATAGTACTGATGATGGCATCGGGTATTTTGGGCGGTGTTATGGCGGGGCTTATGGGCATAGGCGGCGGTATCGTTATTGTGCCTGTGGTGGAATTTGCCTTGGGTTTTATTGGGGTTGATCCATCTGTGCGCATGCATGTGGCGGTGGCTACATCCTTGGCCACGATTATTCCGACCTCGATTTCATCGGCGCACGCCCATCATGGGCGGGGGGCTGTGGATTTTGAGCTTGCTCAAAAATGGGGCGTTGCTATTTTTCTTGGGGCGGCCTTTGGAACATGGATTGCCGCAAGAGTGGAAAGCGGTGTGCTGAGCATAATATTTGCGGTTGTAGCCTTATTTGTGGCGAGCAAAATGATCTTGCCTTTTGAAAAAATTAAGCTGTCGGATCATGTGCCACGGGGATTTTTTGGATCATTAATTCCCACGGTTATTGGCTTAATTTCCACCATGATGGGCATTGGCGGCGGTGCGCTTAGTGTGACCACATTAACCCTTTTTAATGTCCCCATTCACAGAGCCGTCGGAACGGCGGCCTTTTTTGGACTTTTGATTGCAGTGCCTGGTACCATAGGTTTTATGATATCAGGCCAAGGCAATGACTTACTGCCTGTGGGCAGTATAGGTTATGTGAATGTGATTGGATTTTTGATGATCTCTCCAATGACTTATTTTGCGGCACCCTTCGGAGCCCGCATTGCCCATGCCTTAACCCAACGGCAGCTCGGTATGGTCTTTGGGGGATTTTTATTGATTGTCTCTGTTCGAATGTTCTATCGTAGTTTTTATGGTGGTTGACTTCTTGACGATAGGGAATGAAATTCGGTGATAAAATCTTGTTATAACTTAAATGATTTTAGGGCAAAGGCAAAAAGCCGATTGCCCAGAATGGTGTTTGATTATCTTGATGGTGGTTCTGATGACGAGGTAACCTTAAGACGAAACCGCACAGGTTTTTCACAGTATAATTTAATGCCCAACACCTTGCAGAATGTGGAAAATATTGATTTATCAACATGCGTGTTAGGACAAGACGTTGACTTGCCGGTTTTGATGTCGCCCACGGGACAAACCCGTATGTTCCATCATAGCGGTGAAAATGCTGTGGCACGGGCTGCGGCCAAGGCAGGGACGATCTATTCCCTTTCTTCACTGTCCAGCACCTCTATAGAAGATACCGCTGCGGCAAGTCTTGGCCCCAAATGGTTTCAGATTTATGTGTGGCGGGACCGTGATATTATCAAGGAATTTATGAACCGCTGTCGGCAAAGTGGTTATCATGCGCTTTGTCTTACGGTGGATTTGGCCGTTCACGGCAATAGGGAGCGTGATTTGCGCAACAACCTGTCTTTTCCTGTGTCACTTACACCAAAAACCGTGTTGGATGTTTTAAGCCATCCCGTCTGGCTCTATCATTATTTATCAAAATCCAAAATTGAATTGGCCAATGTGAAGGATTCGCCCCTTGTGAAAGTCGGTAAGGGCGAAAACCTCTTGGGCTATGTGGCCAAACAATTTGACCCAACCGTCACATGGGATGATGCGGCATGGATGATTGAACAATGGGGTGGGCCGTTTCTGATTAAAGGTATCGTTAATCCAGAAGATGCGAAGCGCGCGGTGGATATTGGCGCAAGCGGTATTATTATTTCCAATCACGGCGGACGTCAGCTTGAATATATGCCGTCCCCCATTGATGTTCTACCCCACATCGTTAAGGCCGTTTCAGGGCGGGCGGAAATTCTATTGGATAGTGGTGTGAGACGGGGAACAGATGTGATCAAGGCTCTGGCACTTGGGGCAAAGGCTGTGATGATCGGCAGACCCTATCTTTATGCGCTTGCATCGGGGGGTGAGGCAGGGGTTGATCGCATGCTTGATCTTTTGCGGGCTGAAATGATTCGGGATATGGCCTTATTGGGATGCACAAAAGTTTCTGACCTTACCCCTGATCATGTTTTTAGAAATTGAATAATTCTGTCCTGTATATTTTTTTCATAGAGCAAATTTACATGGCCGCCGCCGCGGTTATAAAGGCTGCATTTGGGGCCGGAATTTTGCATCATTTCCACTTCATGATCTTGAATGATGGATTTTTTAGCTCTCATTAACAGAGTTGGTATTGTAATTTCATTATAATGATCCCAAAGATTAAAATCTTGCCCATGTAGGCTGAATTGATTGGCAAGAGAGGGATCATTTTGAAAGGTGAATTGACCCTCATCGGTTTTTCGGCACCAATGTTCTGCTAATTTTTGCCATCGCCCATCATCAAGAACAAGACCGCCACGGGACAGGGTTCCTTTAAGATAGGCTTCAAATTTTGTAAAACTGTCAAAATGGGGCGGATTTGCAATATTTTTCATGGCCGCCACCCTTAACCATTCGGGAAAATCTGCTCCTACATCATCAAGAATCAGGTGGGTAATGGGGCATTCTGTCATGATATGGGCGAGAATAATACCAAGCGCCCCACCCTTGGATGCCCCAATCCAGCGGACAGATTTTATCTGAAGCTTGCTTAATAAATCCCGTGCCATAGCCGCATAACTTGTCAGGCCGGGGTCTTGTTTTTGGTCATGCGCCCAATCGGATAGGCCGCAACCTATGGAATCTGGACAAATAACATGATAATCTCTTGAAAGTCTTTCGGCGAGTTCGTCATGGTCATGACAGGTGCCCGTGACCCCGTGCCAGATGACAACCGTATCCTTATCTTTATCACCCCACTCGAGGAAATGAATATTTCGACCCTGACATATCAGAAATCGTGATTGAACGTTCGACACATTAATATTCCAAATTTTTGATAAAATTTCATCGTATGATGCCTCGTAAGGGGTTTAGCAAGTCAGATGGCTCTTGTCTATTATCAATTGATTATTGGATTTATGGTCAGAAAAGATTATGGTCTAAACATAAAAAAATAACAACAGATGTAGCCTATGACAAAAAAATTTAAACGGCGGGATTTAATTCTATCGCAGGCAAGCAGGCTTTTTACAGAAAAGGGCTTTTCTGCGGTCACGTTAGAGGAAATTGCAGAAGCGGTCGGGATAAAACGGGAATCGCTCTATTATTATTATCCCGGTAAATACGACCTGCTTTACGATATTATTGAACCTCAAATAGCTAATGTCATGGATAAATTTAGTGATATTGTGGGGACACAGACTGACTTAGAGACCGCCATAAGGCAGGGCATAGAAAATCATCTTCAACATTTTAATCCAAGTTATCTGCATATGGCGATGGCGATCCGAAAAAACAGCAAGGATGATATAGAACAGAAATTTATTCATTTGCGGGATATGTTTAAATCTTATGAAAATATTTGGATTAACTTGATTGATAAGGGATCAGAGCAGGGTGTTATAAGCCGTAATATATCGCCAAAAATGATGACCTATTCAATATTGGGGCTGTGTAACAGCCTGTCTGGCTGGTATCAGCCAGACGGTGGGTTATCTTTAAATGATATCGGCAAACATTACGGGGATATCATCTTAGACGGGATTGTTAAACAAAAATAATCTTATCCTGTTATGCTAAAATCTGCTTTGCGCCTCTCCTGAAAGGCTGAAATACCTTCCTTAGCGGCCTTGGTGCAGGCACTATCGCCAAAGGCCGTATAGCCGATTTCCAAAGCCTCCGTAAGAGAGGGAGCCTTGGCAGCATCTCTTACTGCGGTTTCAATGATGGAAATGATCTTGCGGCTTAAAATTTGTCCCGTTACGGACGTTCCGTCATTTGTTTCAAAAGCCTCAAGGTTGATGGGATTATCGGTGATCTTATGAGGTGTTCCTTGTAATATTTTTATCTGTTCAAGAGCCGCTGGAATTAAATCCTCATGCTTTGAGACAAGCGTTGCAATCATACCCATGTCATGAGCTTTCTTTGCGCTAAGCTTTTCTGCCCGCATGAGCATGGCATTAAAAGTGGTCGCACCGTTTGGCCAGCGGCGATAGGGGATAACCATGGCACCGATACCAGGCACAATACCAAGGGTCACTTCGGGCAGTTGCATCCAAGCACGATTTATGGCCACAAGCGACTGACAGCGGGTGGCAAGCTCTAGTCCGCCACCAAGGGCAAGTCCGTTTAAGGCCGCAACAACAGGTTTTTTGCAATGATCCAAATGGACGAGTAGCCTTGAACAGCCCCTTGCATAGTCAATGCTTGCGGCTTTATCGCCAAGCATGGAGGGGAATTTTCCAATATCCGCCCCCGCACAGAAGGCGGATGTACCGTATCCTGTGATGACAAAGCCCGTAACGGCAGGGTCATTTTCATATTCTTGAATAACGGCTAAAATTTCATCGGTCATTTGATCGTGCAGCGCATTCATGGCCTCTGGCCTGCGCAAAGTAATTACTTTGGCGCCCTCAACATCATCCACCAAAATATAGCGGTAAAAATTCATATAATCCGAAATCGGCTTTTTGGGTTGTGGCATAGCAGGTTTATAGGCAGCAAATGCTTTAAATATGCGGTCAACCTCTTGATCGCCGTATTCTTTCATAAGCTCAAGCGGGCCTTTCTTAAAGGCAAAGGCAAGACAACAGCCAAGATCTAGATCAGCGGGCGATCCAATGGCACGGTCTAAAATATCGACGCTTTGAGAAAAGAGAATGCCAAGCAAACGATCCCGAATGATTTTGGCGGTTTCGGGATCGACGGGACAGGGTGAACCAGGGGGATTTGTTTCCCATTTATCAACGCTGTCAAATATTGTTGCGGGTGTGTAATGATCTCCTTCGTCGGCGGCTTGTACCGTATTTGTCTCCACAATGATGGGGTTGCCGTTGGCTAAATTCAGAACAAAGAAAGGCCCTGCATGAACAAGTTCCATGGCCACGCTGTCAATTTCAGCGGGGCTTGCAATATCCAGCATAAGGGCGGCCTCGTTACACCAATTATCAAAAATTCGGTCCAGCATAAAACAGACCGCATCAGAGGTTACCATGGGAACCTTACCCGTTATACCAAAAAACCAGCGCAGATAATCCGTCACTTTGGGGTCTACCTGGGGCCAGTCAATAACCTCGACCACGGGATTTTGGAAGGCGGGGGCAAAGAAATGGGTGACCGTCGCCCGCTCAGGATGTTTTAAATGGGAAAAAAGCCGTTCCGCAGGAAGAGAGCTTGTGTTAGAGGTGATGAGGGCATCAGGACGGATATTTTCCTCGATTTTTGAGAATATTTTTCGTTTCAGCTCAAGATTCTCGGTGGCAGCCTCCAAGACCCAATCACAATCCTTGAGCATAGCATAATCGGTGGAGGTGATAAGATTTTTGCGGACGCTTTGCGCCTGTGCCTCTGATAATTTGCCTCGTTTTAATCCCTTTTCCACATAGGCATCAATACGATCCCGCGCACGGGTCAGGGCATCTGGATTAATATCAATTAAAATAAGCGTAAGGTCACTCATGGCACTTTTGAGGTAATAACCAATATCTGGTCCTATGGTTCCTGCCCCGATAATGGCGATGGATTTTGGCATTATGTGGGGTATTGTAGGATCAACATTAAGCAAGATAGGATTGTGAGCGGTATTTTGTGTCATAAATAATATCCTTGTGGTGAATTCTTCAAATCTTAATAGGTTATAATTCTACACTAACGTAGAATTTTATCAAGCCTTACCATGAATATGCTTTGAAAATTATGAATGATGAAGTATCTTATGATAAATCCACTCACCAGAGGCATTATGGAAAAAAAACATCAATCATTCCTTGAACGGATGTATCAGGATAATCATGAGGGTTTTCTCAGATTTCTGATGCAAAAGACGAAGAATACGGCGGATGCTCATGAAGTCTTGCAGGAAGCTTTTCAGAAATTAATGGATCGGGATGGTCTGGACGATATGGAAAATCCTAGGGCTTATTTATATAGGACGGCAATCAATATCGTGATAGATCGCAAGCGGAAAGATCAACATCATACCCAATATATTCGGGAAATATCCGCAGGCATTGTTACAGATTTTGCTAGCGGGTCGCACACTATCCCTGCTGATCGACATCTCTCTGCCAAGCAAGAACTTGATGTTATTTACAGTTTGCTTGATGAATTGCCTGAAAAATGCCGCAGAAGCTTTGTGATGCATAGGGTGCACAATATGAAATATAGTGAGATTGCAAAAGACCTAAAAATATCAGTGAGCATGGTGGAAAAATACATCATACAAGCGCTGAAGCTATTAAGACGCAGAATAAAAAAATAAAAAACTGAGGAATATGATGTGTGAATCGTTTAGAAGGTTAAGAACACAGTAAAGATAATAGAGATGAGTGAACATATTTTAGACGATTACCTACTGGATGAGGCCACAGAGTGGTTTGTGCTTATGCGTGCCGAAGATATATCGGAAGAACGTATGGCAGGTTTCATTGCGTGGATAAGTCAAAGTGTAAAACATCAGGCGGCTTATGTTGACATTGGGGGCTTTTGGGATGGTTTTTCTGAAAAGCTTGAAAAAAAATCTATGACATTTCTTTCGGATCATGCGCTACAAGGTGAGAAAAAGGCGGCCAAAGTAAATAGACGTTGGTATCCCACCCTGATTGCGGCCTCTCTTGCATTTTTGATCATAAGCGGCCTTAGCCTTAAGTTTGGGCCTACGCTTTGGATGGAAAGCCACTCCACCCGTATAGGGGAATTGGCCGATCTTGTTCTTGATGATGGGTCTCATTTGGTTTTGAATACCAATTCAGAAGTTCGTATTGATCTTCAGGATGACAAACGTATTGTTTATTTAAAACAGGGTGAGGTTTATTTTGACGTTGCAAAAGATAAGGCTCGTCCGTTTTTTGTGGAAACAGAAGGGGGCTTGGTTCGGGTTCTTGGGACGAAATTCAATATTCGTCGTCAAGGAGATTACAGTGATGTAACGGTGTTAGAAGGTAAAGTCGGTGTCGTGGATTTCGGCAAAATCAAAGATAACGTCACCACAAAAAATCTTGATGCAACTCTTATTGTTGACCAAAAATTTAGCCTTGGAAACAAAGAAAAAGAAAATGTGGCCTTGCCCACAGACAGTGCCGCCGTGCTTTCATGGCGTGATCGGAAACTTGTTTATAACGGGGAAAGTTTCAAAACATTGATTACAGACATTAATCGTTATTATGATGGTGAAATTCGTATCGGAGACCCTGTCTTAAATGATATTGAAATTGTGGCCATATTAAAAGTCGAAGACCGCACCACAACTTTAAAAGCGATTGAAACTGCCTTTAACGTAAGCGCTCGCCCCATATCCAAAGATATTATCTATCTCTATCCCAATAAATAAAATTGTGCTATAAAAATTGTGCCGCTAATAACATTAGTGGATACCGTAATATTTATAACAATAAAACAAACCTTATGGGAGGTTCTGGAAATTGCGACAAGATTTTGTCGATATTTTTCCTATAGTTAGGGCAACGGGGAATTTTTTTTTAAAGCTTCGGGCTTTAAAAATTATAGGATGTTTATGCTTTGCCGTGGCTTTCATTTGGCCCATGGGTGAGAATGGCTACGGCCAATCTTTTCTTCATTCCAAGGAAAATAAGAAAAATTTTAATATAGCGGCACAGCCTTTATCGGCGGCACTTTTGATCTTTGGGGAACAGGCTAATCTCTCCCTTTTGGTGCGAAAAAAAGATACTGAAAATAAAACATCTATAATGTTGCACGGCTATATGTATCCCCGTGATGCTTTATCTCTGTTGCTCAAAAACACAAAACTTGGCTTTGATTACATTGATGCAAAGACGATTTCTGTCTCAGAAGATCTTTATAAAGAGCCGCCGCCCAATCATTCAACATCGCCCAATCCCGCAGAGATAGTTGAGGAAAAAGAGGAAGATATAAATTCGCTTGGGGCATTTTCTGCCATTGATGAGGTGGTTGTGACCTCACTTCGCCGTCATAGTAATATGCAGAAAGTACCTGTTGCGGTGTCTGTTATAAAGCCACCCTTGATCCGTGAGGCCCGAATTCACGGCCTCGAAGATGTGGGCACCCGCGTTCCGGGAATGACGGTGGCAAGTTTCAGCATCGGACAGCCCACCATACATGTACGCGGTGTGGGATCAAATGATGATGGGGCAGCGCTTGATAATTCCATTGTCATGTTTATAGATGATGTTTATGTGGGGCGTATTACAGCCATTAGCATGAATTTTTATGACCTTGAACAGATCGAAATTATTCGGGGACCTCAGGGAACTCTATATGGAAAGAATGCGATTGGTGGTGCCATAAATGTAACCAGTAAAAATCCTTCTGAACAATTTTCAGGCAGCTTAGAATCAACGGTTGGCAATATGAACAGGCTAGATGTGCGTTCCATGATAAGCGGGCCGATCGTAAAGGATAAGATACTCGGTAGGCTCGCCTTTCATTCCCGAAAGAGAGACGGTTGGCAGAAAAATATCTTTTTGCCAGATATTAAGCAGAATGATGAAAATACATGGTCTGCACGGGGAAAGCTTCTCGCTCTGGTCAGTGATAGTTTGCAAATAGATATTAATGGGGATTATAGCCATGATAATTTGGAAAGCACGGGGCGTATTCCGGTGATTGGGCGTGTTCCCGTACGACTTTTGAGGCCTGATGGTATGCCCAATGGGCAGAGTGCTTTACCCACGGATATCTTTAATAATCTTGGCGGCAATGTGAGAAATGCGATTAATAGCGATCAAGGTTTTACGGATCGCACTATTTGGGGGTTAAGCAGTCGGGTGAGCATGGAAGAAGATTACGGAAAAATTCTTTTCATTACGGCTTATCGCAAAACGGATTTTTCTTGGCTAGAGGATTCAACAGGTCTTCCCTCTTCTGTGACCGATCAGAAGGTGAATTCAAATGTTAATGAAAAACAGGATCAGTTTTCTCAGGAATTACGTTGGATTTCTCCCGATGAGGAACGGTTAAAATATGTTGTGGGGCTTTATTATCTTTTTGAGCATACGCACCGTATTGAAAATTTTATTTTTCCTAAACTGCGTTCAAGCACAGACCAGAATAATAAAACCAACAGTTTTGCAATCTTTGGGGAGGCCACCTATGCCTTAACCGAAAAATTAAATTTTACCCTTGGTTCACGATTGACTTATGAAAACAAAAAAATGGATCAGCAGAATATCACCAATGGGGATAGGACGATATTGCTTGAAAATTTTAGTTTGCAAAACAAGGGAAGCTGGACGGATTTTTCACCAAATTTAGTTCTTTCATGGCAACAGAATAATGACGCTATGTGGTATGGAAGTATCACGAGGGGTTATAAAAGCGGCGGGTTTCAGGGGGCCCCCGCCACCCTAGACCTTGCTCAAAGAACCATTGATCCAGAATCGGTTTGGAATTTTGAGCTTGGCTATAAATCTCAATGGTTTGATGATCATTTACGGCTTAATCTGGTGGGTTTTCATTCTAATTATCGAGACTTGCAAGTTGTCCAGTTTAAGACAGAAGGGAATTTTGGCGTTTTCCAAACCAGCAATGCGGCCTCGGCAAGCCTAAAGGGAATGGAAATAGAATTTATTGTGAAGGCCTATAACGGATTGGAGTTTTCAGGCTCTTACGCCTATCTTGATGCGGTCTATGACAAATTCAATGATTTATCAGGGCGGGATTTTACGGGTAATATTTTGCGCCAAGCCCCCCGCCATTCCTTGTATTTTGCCCTTTATTACGAAAGACCTTTTTATGCGGGACGACTTCGTTTTCGGGCGGATTATCGCTATCAGGGTAAAAGCTTTCGGGAGCCGGATAATGACGTCACCATCCAACCAGCCTTTGATTTGGTGGATGCGTCACTGGCTTATGAATCTTCTGATAATCGTTGGGAGGCGGCATTCTGGGCCAAAAACTTATTCAATAAGGAATATATTTCCCACCTTTATGTTTTAGGTGGCAATGACTATGCCCTGTTTGGCACACCCCGCACCTATGGTCTTACAGTAACTTTCAATTTCTAATGTCTTATTTAAATTTTAAATAAAATATTAAAAAATAATTGAGGGGTTTTTCATCTCCTTCGTTGAATAGAGTATTACGGCCAAAATTAAAGAAAGGCCGCCATACAATAACAACATTATAAACAAAATATAGAAAAGGAGACGACTGTGAAAGCAAGTTTGAAAAGTTATATGATGTCTGGCGTTGCTCTGTTGACGTTTGTCACACCAGCATATGCCCAAACAGAATCCGAAAAAGACGCAAAGATAGATGAAATTATTGTGACATCGACCTTGCGGGCAGCCAATGTGCAGGATGTGCCGATTACCGTCGCCGTATTGGGCATGGATCAGATTGACAAGGCAGATATCCATGATGCGGACGGCATTGCCAATAATGTGCCTGGTATGCAATATGCTGAATTTGCACCTGGGCAGGCTCAATATTCTATGCGCGGTGTTGGCTCCTTTGATGATGGGGCGGGTTTGGATAATTCCGTTGCCCTCTTTTTTGACGGCGTCTATGTTGGCCGTGGTGCAGGCGTAAATTTTGATATGTTTGATCTTGAACGTGTCGAAGTTTTAAAAGGCCCACAGGGAGCGCTTTTCGGGCGTAATACCATTGGGGGTGCCATTTCCGTTGTGACCCAAAAACCTAGTGATGAATTTGCGGCAAAAATTGCGGTTACAGGTGGTAACGAAGGCATCTTTCGCGCTCAAGGGCTTGTCACGGGACCGATTTCCGAAAATCTTGCAGGTAAAGTGGTTGTGAATTACCGCAGACATGATGGTTATGTTCGTAATACGCTGCTGAACAAGGATCTGAATGATGAAAATCAGGTTTCTGTGCGTGGCCAATTAAAATTAGACGTGGACAAGAGTGAATGGGTTCTTTCCGCAGATTATTTGAATGATGACCGTGACAGTCAGGGACGTTTCCCCGTTGTGAGCGGTAACTTTAATTATGTTGGTGTGGCTGAAGCTCTTGGTGCAAATCGCCCACAAACATCTGCATCTCCCATCGAAGGCTTTTCAAAACGTGAAGTTATCGGAACCAGTTTGCAGGGAAATATTAATTTTGACAATGGTAAATTCACAACGATTACCGCTTACCGGACCGTTGATACCGCATGGGCAATGCCGTCCGTTGGCGCACCCCTTGGCGGTGGTTATAATCTTGCCGCGGGCGTTTACGGTATGGACGTGAATGATGTTATTGATGAAAGTGTTGATACCTTCTCACAGGAATTGCGTTGGACATCGGAACTTGATGGTGATTTTGGTTTTGTGGCAGGGGCTTATTTCTTCACGGAAAAAACCGACCGTATAGAACAATTCAAAATTGAACGAAATACGGAAGCAACAGGACAAGTCGTTGTTGGTAATGAATATACCCGCACAGAAAATAAATCCACATCTTATGCGCTTTATGGACAGGCTCAGTGGGATTTTGCCCCCAAATGGTCTTTACTTGCAGGCGGTCGTTATTCCCATGATAAAAAAGACTATGTGGCCACAGCCGTTAACTGCGGTATGACTGAAGTAGCCCGCGCAGCAGCAGGTTTTGCTAATTTTGCCGCCTGTGATGGTGTTGGCGGATCGCTGCGTATCATTGCGGAAACCTTCAGAGTACCTTCAAAGAAAAGTTGGAATGACTTTTCCCCGATGGCGTCTTTGCAATACCGTCCCAATGAAGGTTTAATGGTTTTTGCCACATTGTCCACAGGCTATAAAAGTGGTGGCTTTGCAGGATCACAGGGTGTTGCCCTTGCGGCGGGAAAACCTGTGAACAAAGAATCTGTGACCAACTATGAAATCGGTTTTAAAAGTGATCTCGCCGATGGCACGGTTCGCTTTAATGGTGCGGCCTTCTATATGGATTATAAGGATCTGCAAGTCGTGCGCTTTGGACCTGTGGCGGGGTCTGCCTTTGGGTCTTTCCAAACCACAAATATTGGTTCTGCGGATATTAAGGGTGCAGAAGTTGAATTGAGTTGGGAAGTTACCGAAGACTTTACCTTGAGCGGCGGTTATGCCTATCTTGATACAGAAGCAAAAGGTTTGCTGATTGAATTGGCTTCGGGTATTACGGATTTTTCTGGATCAACATTGCGTCAGGCACCGAAGCATTCCTTTAACATCATTGCTGATTATGATGTGGCCTTAGAGGATGATATGGGTGGTTTGAATTTTAATACCCAGTTGACCCATACGGACAAATCTCATAATGATTTTGCAACAGCCGCACAAACATTGAACCAATCCAAGACATTGTTAAGTGGAAGTATAACATGGACATCGTCGAACGAGGCCTATAAGATTTCTTTGTGGGGTCAGAATCTCACCAATAAAGCTTATGTGGCTCATGCCTACTTCATAGGCCCAGGTACAATTGGGACTTGGGGTGCACCACGTACATTCGGTGTAACTGGTACGGCAAATTTCTAATAAATCAATAGATTTAAAAAAATCTTTAAGGGGCTGCATGGCCCCTTAATTTTTGGATTAGCATCTGTGAAGATAATAAAGTATAAAAAATAATCAAAATATAGGGATTATACGATGTTACAACCTGACATACAAAAATGTCTTGACCATCCAAAATTTAAGCAGCTTGCAAAGACCAGAGGACGCTTAAGTATGTTGTTTGGTCTGATTGTCACTCTGAATTATGGTTTATATGTGCTTGCAATGTCATTTTTGCCAAATTTTATGGCGAGATCATGGAGCGAGAAGAGTTCTGTAACATATGGTATAGTTTTTGCGGTTTTTCTGATCGTGAGTGGTATGCTTTCCGCAGGTCTTTATACATGGTGGGCCAATCGAAAATTTGATGTTTTAAGAGATGAATTAATGAAAGATTTGGGTCATGAGTAAGAGGGTTTGGACGGCAATTTATGGGGGATTATGGGGTTCAATTCTTTTATCAGATACGGTCATGGCCTCTGGCGGTGGCGATATAGGTGACGTAGAAAAGCAGCCAGTTAATATGACGGCTATAGTTATGTTTTTGATCTTTGTTCTGGCGACGCTTGGTATTACATGGTGGGCGGCACGTCATACAAAAACCAAGGATGATTTTTACGCCGCAGGGGGCGGTATTAAACCGTGGCAAAATGGAACGGCCATTGCGGGGGATTTTATGTCGGCGGCCACATTTCTTGGGATAACGGCGGCAACCTTTGGTTTTGGCTTTGATGCGTTGATATTGGCGGTGGGGGTTATGGCGGCATGGCCCGTGATTTTATTTCTGATGGCGGAAAAATTACGCAATCTGGGAAGCTATACCTTTATTGACGTGGTTTCTTACCGTTTTGAGAAAAAGCCCATTCGGATTATTTCGGCGATTGGGTCTTTGTCGGTTATCATTTTTTATCTGATTGCCCAAATGGTGGGGGCGGGTAAACTTATCCAGCTGCTTTTCGGTTTGGATTATGTGTATGCCATCATTTTGGTCAGTTTTCTGATGATTTGTTATGTGAGCTTTGGGGGTATGTTGGCTACAACATGGGTGCAATTGATTAAGGCTATTTTGCTTTTGATCGGCGGCAGCTTCATTGCCTTTATGGTGATGAAAAATCTTGATTTTAATTTTGAGACTTTATTTTCCCGTGCCGCAGAACACCATCCAAAGGGTAAGGACATCCTTGGTCCGGGACTTTGGATGCAGAACCCCGTGGCGATTATTTCCATTGGCCTGACCATGATGTTTGGGATTATGGGACTGCCTCATATCCTCATGCGATTTTTTACGGTTAAAAATTCTAAGGATGCTAGAAAGTCGGTTTTTGTGGCCACAAGTTTGATGGGATATTTTTATCTGCTGATTATTGTTATTGGTTACGGTGCCATAATATTTATTATGGGCAATCCCGATTATTATGACGGGGCGGGAAAAATACTTGGTGGGGGCAATATGGTGGCGCTCCATCTGACCCATTATATGGGGGGTGATATTATGCTAGGCTTTATGTCGGCGGTGGCTTTTGCTACTATTCTTGCGGTGGTGGCGGGCCTAACCCTTGCGGGGGCGGCAACCATTGCCCATGATCTTTATGCCAAAACTTTTAAAACCACATTTGTCACCAATGCCGAGGAAATCAAGGTATCACGCATAGCAACCTTTGTCTTGGGGGGTATTTCCATCATTCTGGGTATTGCTTTTGAATTTCAGAATGTGGCCTTTGTGGCCTCCCTTGCCCTTGCTATTGCGGCAAGTGTGAATTTCCCCATTTTGATCGTGTCAATCTATTGGTCTAAAATGACCACAACGGGCGCCATAGGAGGCGGTGTTGTGGGTCTGGTTTTCTCCATTGGATTAATTATATTGGGGCCAAGCGTTTGGGTTGATGTTTTGGGTTATGAAACGCCTATTTATCCTCATATTTACCCGACCTTTTATTCCATGCCGCTCGCTTTTCTTGCCATCTGGGTTTTTTCTTATTTTGATAAAAGCCCAAGAGCAGAGAAAGAAAGGCTTTTGTTCGTTGAACAATATGTCCGTTCCGAAACGGGTCTTGGCATTTCAACGGCGAAAAAACATTAATAAACTTCATCGATTAAAATAGACGGAAAAATTAAATTGTCTGATCTGTGATACAGGGTTACAATTATCTTTATTGAATTTTTAAGGTAAAGGATAGTCTGTGTCACAAAAATCAAGTGATAACATACCGATTGAACATGCACAATGGGATGGAATCGAGGCTCAGGAAGTGATTTCCCAATATGCGGACATGGCGGGTGGACTGATGGAGGCCTTGCATGGCCTGCAGGCGGCTTTTGGCTATATTCCGCCTGAAAGTTACCCTCTTTTGGCCGAGGCTTTTAATCTGTCAAAAGCAGAAGTCTATGGCGTTAAAAGCTTTTATCATGATTTTCGCTCACAGCCTGCTGGTCGTCACGTGATTAAAATCTGTCAGGCAGAATCCTGTCAGGCCATGGGCAGCCGTTCTTTAACCAAACATGCCGAAGAAATGCTTGGTATCCGTCTAGGTCAAACGACGATGGACGGGCATATCAGCTTGGAGGCTATTTATTGTCTCGGCAATTGTGCAGTGTCGCCTAATATATCATTGGATGGACGCACCCAAGGGCGCATGACAGAGGCCAAGTTTAGTGATCTTGTTAAACGCACAGAGGTGCAATCATGACGGCCTTGGTGAAGATTTATGTACCTCTTGAAACCACGGCATTATCCATGGGCGCAGATGAACTTGTGCTCGCCTTGTTGAATGAGGCGCAAAAACAAGGTCAGGATATTGAAATTATTCGTAATGGTTCATGGGGCATGAGTTGGCTTGAACCCATGATAGAAGTGGAAACAGAACAGGGTCGTGTGGCTTATGGCAATGTTACGGCGAGCGATGTGGAAGGCCTGTTTAGGGCGGATTTTTTAAAGGGCGGCGCCCATGAGTTATGTCAGGGTTTGACCAGAGAAATTCCCTATTTAAAAACTCAAGACCGTTTGACCTTTGCACGGTGCGGTCTCATTGATGCCTTATCTTTGAATGATTATCAGGCGAACGGGGGATTTTTGGGGCTTAAAAATGCTCTTGAAATGCCACCGCAAGATATTGTGGATCAGGTGACCAAAAGTGGCCTTAGGGGGCGAGGTGGCGCCGCCTTTCCCACGGGCATTAAATGGAATACGGTGCTTCATGCCCCGTCTGATCAGAAATATATTTGCGCCAATGCGGATGAGGGCGACAGCGGAACCTTTGCCGACCGTATATTGATGGAAGGGGACCCCTATTCTTTGATAGAAGGCATGATCATTGCGGGACTTGCGGTGGGGGCGACGAAGGGCTTTATCTATTTGCGCTCGGAATATCCCCTATGCCGAGAAATTTTGTCTGAAGCGCTTCTTAATTTGCGGGATCAGGGTTTTCTTGGGAAAAATATTTACGGGTCGGATAAAAATTTTGATATCGAAGTGCGGATGGGGGCGGGGTCCTATGTCTGCGGTGAAGAAACTGCCATGCTGAACAGCTTAGAAGGCAAGCGGGGCATGGTCAGGGCAAAGCCGCCGCTCCCCGCCATAGAGGGACTTTTTGGCAAGCCGACGGTGGTCAATAATGTGTTATCCTTGGCCAGTGTGCCGATCATCATGGCACAGGGGTCGGATTATTATCAGAATTTTGGCATGGGACGTTCTCGGGGAACCATCGCCTTTCAGCTTGCGGGCAATATCAAGCAGGGCGGTTTGGTGGAAAAGGCGTTTGGGGTGAGTTTGCGGGAACTGATTATGACTTACGGCGGCGGAACCTTTACGGGTGCGCCAATTAAGGCGGTGCAGGTGGGAGGGCCTTTGGGTGCCTACTTACCGAACAGCGATCTGGACTTGCCCATGGATTATGAGGCCTTTTCAGAAAAGGGAGCTGTGCTTGGTCATGGCGGCATTGTGGTCTTTGATGATGGGGTGGATATGGCAGAACAAGCAAAATTTGCCTTTGATTTTTGTGCCGTTGAAAGTTGCGGCAAATGCACCCCTTGCCGTATTGGATCGGTGCGGGGGTCGGAACTTATGGCACATATTCAGGCGGGGGATAATGTGGCAGAAAATCTGGATATGGTGAGGGAGCTTTGTGATGTTATGGAAACGGGGTCGCTCTGTGCAATGGGCGGCATGACGTCAATTCCGGTCTTAAGTGCCTTAAAATATTGGCCTGATGATTTTACAGGCAGGAGCAGAAAATGACGTTGATTACTGAAAAAGACTTTGGCACACCAGAGGTTGCCTCTGATATATCGGTTCGCTTGGATATTGATGGCAAGACCATTTCTGTGCCCAAGGGGACAAGTATCATGCGGGCGGCGGCGTTTCTGGATACCCCGATCCCAAGTCTTTGTGCGACGGATTGTTTGGAAAGTTTCGGCTCTTGTCGTTTGTGTCTTGTTGAAATTGAGGGCAGACGCGGCGCACCCGCCTCCTGTACCACGCCCGTTGAAGAGGGTATGAAAGTGACCACCCAATCAGACCGCCTAAAATGGCTCCGTCGGGGGGTGATGGATCTTTACCTGTCCGATCATCCAAGCGGGGAGGACTTACCCCTGCATGATTTGGCACGGCTGCTTGGGATGCATGAAAGCCGTTACGGCACAGAAGGCCATAATCATTTAAAGGCCATTATCGATGACAGCAACCCTTACTTTAGCTTTGATCCGGCCAAATGTATTTTATGTTCCCGCTGTGTCAGAGCCTGTGAAGAGGTGCAGGGAACCTTTGCCTTGACCCTTGAGGGACGGGGCTTTGACAGCCAAATTACCGCAGGTGTGGCAGAGGATTTTTTAACAAGTGACTGTGTGTCTTGCGGCGCCTGTGTTTCGGCCTGTCCAACAGATAGCCTGCTTGAAAAGAATATCATTGCAAAAGGTAATCCCGATCATAGCGTGTTGACCACATGTGCCTATTGCGGGGTTGGTTGTGGTTTTAAGGCAGAATTGAAGGATGGGGACGTTATTCGCATGACCCCTTGGAAAGAAGGTAAGGCCAATCATGGTCACGCTTGCGTCAAGGGACGATTTGCTTGGGAATATGCCTTTCATCAGGACCGCATCACAGAACCCATGATCCGTAAGAATATTACTGACCCATGGGTTACGGTCAGTTGGGACGAAGCCATTGCCTTTGCGGCCACAGAACTTAAAGCGATTCAGAAAAAATGGGGTCGGAAATCCATTGGTGGCATCACCTCATCCCGATGCACCAATGAAGAGGTTTACGTGGTGCAGAAAATGATCAGAGCCGCATTTCAAAATAATAATGTGGATACCTGCGCACGGGTATGCCACAGCCCCACAGGATACGGGCTTAATCAAACCTTAGGCACGTCTGCGGGTACCCAAACCTTTGATAGTGTTATGGATGCAGATGTCATCCTTGTGATCGGGGCAAATCCAACCGATGCCCACCCTGTTTTCGGCAGCCAAATCAAAAGCAGATTACGGCAAGGGGCGCACCTCATTGTGATTGACCCCCGCACCATTGATCTGGTGAAGTCGCCCCATATTAAGGCCAATTATCATTTGCCGCTTTTGCCTGGCAACAATGTGGCGATTATCAATGCGCTTGCCCATGTGATTGTGGATGAGGGGCTTGAGGATAAAGCCTATATTGCAGAACGCTGTGATGATAAGGCTTATGATGAATGGCGAAACTTTATTCTTGATGCTAAGAATGCTCCAGAAGCGATCGAAAAATTTTGTGGTGTTAAGGCAGACCATATCAGGGCAGCAGCAAGATTATATGCCACAGGCAATAAGGCGGCCATTTTTTATGGTCTTGGCGTAACAGAACATTCCCAAGGATCAACGGCGGTGATGGGACTTGCTAATCTTGCTATGCTTACAGGCAATATTGGTTTTTCTGGCGTTGGTGTAAATCCGTTACGGGGGCAGAACAATGTTCAGGGTTCCTGTGACATGGGATCATTTCCCCATGAATTTCCAGGCTATCGCCCCGTGGGGGATGATACAGTTAGGGCAAGTTTTGAACAGGACTGGGGTGTCACCCTAGATTCTGAGGCGGGGCTTCGTATCCCTGCTATGTTTGATGAGGCAGTTTTGGGGCATTATCGGGGTATGTATATTCAAGGTGAGGATGTGGCGCAAAGCGATCCTAACACCCACCATGTGGAGGCGGCGCTCAGGAATCTTGATTGCCTGATCGTGCAGGATTTATTTCTCAATGAAACAGCGCGCTTTGCTCATGTTTTTTTACCTGGGACAAGTTTTTTGGAAAAGGACGGCACATTTACCAATGCGGAAAGACGCATCAGCATGGTCAATAAAGCGGTGGAGCCCTTGGCGGGTCTTGATGAATGGGACATTACGTGTCGTCTTTCCCGCGCCATGGGATATGAAATGGCTTATGAAAATTCATCAGACATTATGGATGAGATTGCTCGCCTGACCCCAACCTTTTCAGGGGTGAGCTTTGATAAAATCCGCACGATGGGAAGTCTGCAATGGCCGTGCAATGATATGGCACCAAGCGGTACACCGATCATGCATGTGGACGGCTTTGTGCGGGGAAAGGGTAATTTTGTTGTGACCGAATTTGTGCCAACAAGCGAAAAAATTACCGCCCGCTTTCCGCTTATTCTGACCACGGGGCGAATTCTTAGCCAATATAATGTGGGGGCGCAGACAAGACGGACGGATAATAATATCTGGCATGATCAAGATGTGCTCGAAATCCACGCAAGAGATGCCGAAGACCGCAATGTGAGGGACGGCGACTGGGTGAGCATCAAAAGCCGCATGGGGGATACGGCCCTTAGAGCCAAGATATCGGACCGCATGCAGCCTGGGGTGGTTTACACCACCTTTCACATGCCCATTTCAGGGGCCAATGTGGTGACAACCGATAATGCAGACTGGGCTACGGATTGTCCTGAATATAAGGTCACGGCTGTTGACGTGCGGCTGACCAACCATCCGTCCGACTGGCAGGAAGAGTTTATTCCCTTTTCTGAGGATACCCGCCATATTGCAAAATGATTATTGGGGGCGTGTCGTTAAATAATCCCGCAATATTGTTTCCATACTATCTTTTGTCATGCCCGCCTGTTTGGCAAGGGTAACAGCGGCTTCGGTGTCATAATCCATATCACGACCGAGGTGGGCACCAAACCATGCCGCCACCCGGTTTCCGCTTGAACAATGAAGCAGAATTTTCTTGCCCTTATTATCTTTTAGGGCGGTATGGATTTCATCGACAGCGGCATCTATGATTTTGTCCTCTTTCATGAGGGGAATATTATAATAAATGAGCCCTGCCTCTTTAACAATATTGTCTTCATCAATGGTCATTTCGTCTTTTGCCCGAATATTGATAACGATCTCGAAACCGAGCGCTTTTAGCTTTTTTAAAGCCGCCTCATCAGGTTGGCCTGCCATAAAAATGGAGTCATGAAGCGATATGACATTGTTCATATTTTCTATGCTGCCCACAGTCTTTAGATCAATATGATGCTCCTGAGAGAGGGTCGGCAAAGTCATTGAGAGGAGAATAAAAAAGCTTATGAATATTTTTTGCATGAATTATGTTCCTTTGACGGATATTTAACACTAAATTTATGTTATATAAAATAAATAACTTATTATTAATGTTAAAGCTTGAATTTTATATATTTGTCTATAGATATAGGATGCCATATAAATAACATGAATCATAAAGAAATACAGTTGGATTTTACCCCATGACCACATTAACCCATCTCCAAAGACTTGAAGCAGAATCTATTCATATAATCCGTGAGGTTGCGGCCACCTGTGATAACCCTGTTATGCTGTATTCTATTGGCAAGGATAGTAGTGTGATGCTGCATTTGGCCATGAAGGCTTTCTATCCGTCAAAATTGCCCTTTCCCGTGATGCATGTGGATACCACATGGAAATTTCGGGAGATGATTGCCTTTCGAGAAAAATTTGTTGCGGAAAATAATCTTGATTTAATCGTTCATATTAATCAGGACGGCATTGATATGGGGATGGGGCCTTTTAGTCATGGGTCAGCGGTTCATACGGATGTGATGAAGACCCAAGGTCTAAAACAGGCGCTTGATAAATATGGCTTTGATGCGGCCTTTGGTGGTGCACGACGGGACGAGGAAAAATCCCGTGCCAAGGAACGCATTTTTTCATTCCGATCTGCACAGCATCGTTGGGATCCGAAGAATCAACGGCCTGAATTATGGAATATATATAATAACCGAATTCAAAAGGGGGAAAGTATGCGGGTCTTCCCGTTGTCAAATTGGACGGAACTTGATATCTGGCAATATATTCATCTGGAGAATATTCCCATTGTGCCCCTGTATTTTGCCAAGAAACGCCCTGTCGTCGAACGAGACGGCATGCTGATTATGGTGGATGATGACCGGATGCCGCTTTTGGATGGAGAGGTGCCTGAAATGAAAATGGTGCGGTTTCGTACCCTTGGTTGCTATCCGCTGACGGGGGCGGTCGAATCAACGGCTTTGACTCTTACGGATATTATTCAGGAAATGCTGCTCACCAAAACATCTGAAAGACAGGGGCGTGCCATTGATAAGGATGCCCATGCCTCTATGGAGCAAAAAAAGCAGGAGGGCTATTTCTAATGACCAAAAAATCCTATGAAGTTCGCCAATCTGAAAAAATTTCCCATGATATTGAGGGTTACTTAAAGGAGCAGGAACATAAAAGCTTTTTGCGCTTTATCACCTGCGGTAGTGTGGATGACGGCAAATCAACTCTTATTGGTCGTCTGCTTTATGATTCAAAATTGATTTTTGAAGATCAGCTTGCCGCCCTTGAAAATGACAGTAAAAAAGTTGGCACCCAAGGCGGAGATATTGATTTTGCCCTGCTGGTTGATGGTTTGGCGGCGGAACGGGAACAGGGAATTACCATTGACGTGGCATACCGTTTTTTCTCAACCGATAAACGTAAATTCATCGTGGCCGATACGCCGGGCCATGAACAATATACCCGCAATATGGCAACGGGGGCATCTTATGCGGATGTGGCGGTGATTTTGATTGATGCCCGCAAAGGCATTTTGACCCAAACAAGACGTCATAGCTATATCGTTGATCTGTTGGGCATTCGTCATGCTGTGGTGGCGATTAATAAAATGGATTTGGTGGACTATTCCGAAGATATTTTCAACAGTATTGAAAAAGATTACCGTAAATTTGCCGAAAATCTAAATTTTTCCAGCATTACCTGTGTACCCATGTCCGCTCTTAAGGGGGATAATATCATGGAAAGTAGCACGTCTATGAATTGGTACCATGGTCCCTCGTTAATGAGCCTCTTAGAAGAAATGGATGTTGCCGAAAATAAGGCCGAACAGCCTTTTTCCATGCCAGTTCAGTGGGTCAATCGACCTGATTTGGATTTTCGGGGATTTTCAGGCACTGTGGCGTCTGGTACCATTAGGGCGGGCGATGAAATTATTGCCCTGCCGAGCGCTAAAACCAGTAAGGTAAAGTCGATTGCGACCTATGACGGAAATTTGGATTTTGCTTCAGCCGATCAAGCGGTCACTTTGACCCTAGAAGATGAAATTGATATTTCCCGTGGTGACGTTATTTCAGAAATCGGCCATCGGCCCGAGGTGACGGATCAATTTCAGGCTCATGTTATCTGGATGGATAACAGTCCTCTCCTTCCCGGACGTCCTTATCTTATTAAAACGGCCAATAAAACCATATCGGGCAAAGTCAATGAGCTGAAATATAAGGTTAATGTGAATTCACTGGAGCATGAGGCTGGAAAAACATTAGAGCTGAACGAAGTGGGGGTCTGTAATTTCAGCCTTGATGATGATATCGTTTTTGAGGCTTACGTGAAAAATTCTGCCCTTGGTGCCTTTGTAATGATCGATAAAATCAGCAACAGAACTGTTGCCGCAGGCATGATCGATTTTGGACTGCGCCGTGCCACCAATATTCATTGGCAGGCGGTGGATGTGGATAAATCCGCCCGAGCCACACAGAAACATCAAAAGCCCGTTGTGCTTTGGTTTACAGGTCTTAGTGCTTCGGGAAAGTCCACCATTGCGAATTTGGTGGAAAAGAAATTATTTTTGCGGGGCAACCACACCTATCTATTGGACGGTGATAATGTGCGTCACGGCCTTAACAAGGATTTGGGCTTTGTGGATGTGGATCGTGTTGAAAATATCCGTCGGGTGGGGGAAGTTGCTAAATTAATGGTTGATGCGGGGCTGATTGTTATGACGGCCTTTATTTCGCCCTTTCGAGCGGAACGACGTATGGTGCGTGACATGATGGGGGACCATGAATTTATTGAGATTTTTGTGGATACGCCGCTTGAGTTATGTGAACAACGTGATCCAAAAGGTCTCTATAAAAAGGCGAGAAGCGGTGAAATTAAAAACTTCACAGGCTTTGACAGTCCCTATGAGGCACCTGAGCAGGCTGATATTCACCTCTTTACGGCCAACATGTCAGCAGAAGAGGCCGCCGATGCGGTGGTGGCTAAAATTGAGGCGCAATATTTAGCATGATGCTACTATATCACTTCTGATATTGCTTTACTTCATTTGAGGTTATTATATTAAATATCTTTTTTTAAAAGGTTCTATCTTTTCCTATGGCGATAGCGGGATGGTTCCATGAAATGACCTTGCCAGATTCCTATATTGTCATATTGTGCCTTTTTATGAAGCAGGGCATAATCAAGGGAGTAATTGAAATATGCCAGGGCATTGCCGCTTGCAACCATCTGAGCATTGAGGTCAATATTTTCATAATTATAGCATTTTGCCACATCCCGCTCATATTGATCTTTATCTATCACATTGCAGGACACGGGACTGTTATTGATGAGATATTGCAAATAGTACTTGGCCTCTTTGCCACACAGATATTCTATATTTCTATCATTCCAACAGGGCTGATCTATTTCAGGGGCGTCAATGCCGTGAAAACGGATATATCTTTTGCCTATTTTTATGGTATCCCCATCAATAACGATGGCGCGTCCTTTGATGTCGTAATATTCCTTATGAAGGTTATTTTCTGATGAAATAACAGACTTTTCTATCTTATCAATAAGTTCCGTGGGGAAATATATCCCCAAAAAAATGCCGAAAATAACGGCTATAGTTGTAACAATAGCCACTTGTTTAGACCAGCTCATTTTCTTGCGGTATTTATAAATCTTAGTCATAGCGATATCAACTTATCGGTGAAGTTTTATTATTATATACACTTAATTTATAAATAAATACTTACCCATTTTTTTCCTTAACAGCTAAAATTTTAATGTGGAAAATCAATCAACTATTGGTTATCTTGTACTTGACGTTTTTTTCAGACCTACAAGGGAAATCTTAATGATAAATATTATCCGTATAATGAGTATAATAATGGGTCTGATCATGCTGGTAGGACAAATATCCTTGGCAGCAGAAAACAATGAAAATGATAAATTACCACCACTGCGAAAATTAACACAAGAACAAACTAAGGTCGCCGCCGCAAATTATAAAAAATATTGTGTTTTATGTCATGGTGAAGACCGCCAAGGTCATGTGAATGATCATGCGCCGTCTTTGCGCAGTAAAAGCTTGTTTGAATCTGGTATGCCGCATGCCATTTTGAGACCTCTGTCCTATGGGCGAAAGGGTACGGCAATGGGGGGGTATCTGGATGAGGTTGGCGGCCCCATGACCCTTGATGAGGTTTGGGACTTAACCTATTGGCTCTATGAAAAGTCAGGGGTGGAGCGGGTAGCCCTTACCACCAATCCCGTGCACGGCGATATTGACCATGGCAAGGTTGTATATGAAAAAGAATGTGCCAGTTGCCACGGCGTGAGCGGCGAAGGCGTGACGGCACCTGCTCTTGGTAATCCCTCGGCGCTTGCCCATAATAGTGATGAATTTATCCGATATGCCATTGTGAATGGCCGCGAAAACACTCCTATGATCGGCTGGAAAGAAAAACTATCCGCTGAAGATATTGATAATGTAACAGCCTTTATAAGAAGCCGTGCCAGTGGGTGGGTGGACGATAAGCCCGTATTGCAACAATTGCCCACACGGGATCAATATGTCATCAATCCAGCAGGAGAAGACCCTGACTTTGCCTTGAAAGACGGTATATTTGTCTCATCAGAGGATTTGTTAGCGGCTTTGCAAGCACGGAAAAAAATGATCATTTTTGATACACGGGTGACATCCGTGTGGCAAGTGGCTCATATTGAAGGGTCATTTCCCTTGCCCTATTATTCGGATTTTAACAAAATCACAAAAGACCTGCCCAAGGATGTACAGATCGTGGCTTACTGTTCCTGTCCCCGTGCTGCCGCAGAATATACAGTGGAGAAACTTCGAAAGCTGGGCTACCGTAAAACCGCCGTATTATATGAAGGAATTTTTGGCTGGCAATTTCTGGGCTATCCCGTAACACGTCGTGATATTGCGGATATTGTCGATTAGAGCAGAATAAATATATTTTACTCACAGATTGTGAAGGATTGTCGCCTATGACCAATGTTGAATTATCGTCCGACAAAGACTTAATGGAATAATATCCGTTGCGGGTGAGTGTCTAGTTAGACCTTAGGATTTTTTGGAGCGGGCGATGAGATTCGAACTCACGACCCTAACCTTGGCAAGGTTATGCTCTACCCCTGAGCTACGCCCGCACTCCAAAAATTTGATCACGTTTATGATCGTGCGGCGGATAATAGCTATTACATAAGTAAAATCAAGGGCAATTTCAAAAAAACATCATTTGGTTGATTATGATTATTTTTTCGCTAAAAATACAAGCAATAAAGCCATGTTAAAAGACTAAAAAAGTGAAAGGATCGGGGTTTTATGTATGCGAGCGAGAGAGATTTGTTTAATTGTTTTGAGAAATTGGGAATCAAAACAACAACATATCGACATTTACCGCTTTATTCCGTGGCGGAAAGTCAGGCATTGAGAGGGAATATTTCAGGTGGGCATTGTAAAAGTCTGTTTCTTAAAGACAAGAAAAGCCAATATTTGCTGGCTATAATAGATGAAAATCGAACGCTGGATATCAAAGCCTTATCCAAATCGGACAGACTTGGTGTTAATCGGTTGAGTTTTGCAAGTGAAGAGCGGTTGATGGATGTTTTGGGGGTAAAGGCGGGGTCTGTTACGCCTTTTTCTTTGATTAATTTGAAGAATGAGAGTTTGAAAGTGCTTTTGGATAACAAAATGATGGAAAATAATTATTTAAATTTTCATCCGCTTCATAATGAGGCGACAACAACAATAAGTAATGCCGATCTCATTAAGTTTATCCGCCATTTCAATATTGACCCCATTGTTATGGATTTTGATAATTTATAATATTGGTCTATAATAATAATCTATTTTTATTATGAGGAATTTTATGCAAAATTTTGACGGTGCCAATAATGCAGGTACAGCTGAATCAATAATTAAAGATACCGATATGAGCACATTTATGGCAGATGTGATCGAAAAATCTGTGGCCGTTCCTGTATTGGTGAGTTTTTATTCTCAATGGTCTGAAAATTGTAAAAAATTAACACCCATTATAGAAAAATTTATTCATCAGGCCGCGGGCGCTGTACATATGGTGCGCATTGATTTTGAAAAGAATCAGCAGCTGGCTGCGCAGATGAAAATTCAATCGGTGCCAACAGTGGTTGTTTTTGCAAATCAACGTCCTGTTGATGCCTTTGCGGGCGTGAAAAGCGAGGCGGAGGTGAAAGAATTCATCAGTCGCTTTGCCCCTGACATGCAATTATCGCCCTTGGAGGAAATGATTGAACATGCCATCCTATTACTTGATGAGAAAAATTACCAAGAAGCAGCGGGACTATATTCTCAGATTTTACAGCATGAAGCCGATAATATTTTGGCGATTGCGGGGCTTAGTCAATGTCTTATTAAGCTTAATGATCTGGATAATGCCGAGGCTGTCCTTGGCAGCACACCAAAGACTGAACAAAATCATGCCATAATTCTTGGGGCACGGGCAGCCCTTGATGTGGCACGCCAAATTTCGGAACTTGAAGACGCCAGTGTTTTGGAGAAAGCCATAGAGAAAGATCAGAATAATCATCAGGCACGCTTTGATTTATCGCTTATTGCATGGGCGAAGGGTGAGCAGGATAAGGCATCGGACTATTTGCTTGATATTGTTGCCCGTGATCGAGGTTGGCATGAGGATGGGGCGCGTAAACAATTGGTAAAATTTTTTGAAATTGCAGGACCTGCCGACCCCTTTACCATAAAGACCCGTCGAAAATTGTCGAGTATCCTATTTTCCTAAAATTTATTAAGGCGCTATTGAGGATTTAATGTGTTCGGATTAGAAAGATTGCCAGAAACAATACCGGTTTTTCCCTTAACGGGAGCCTTACTATTGCCTAAAGGACACCTGCCTCTGAATATTTTTGAACCCCGTTATTTGGATATGGTATATTATGCCCGTGAGCGAAATGGTCTTTTTGGTATGGTTCAGCCCGCCACAGACCCTTTGCATCAGCAAGGTAACGACCAGTTAGGAACGGCTCCCCGTAACAGGCCGCTTTATAAAACGGGTTGCATGGGTATGATTTCTGACCTCAGAGAAAATAAAGACGGCAGCCTTCGCATCCTGCTCACAGGACTAAGCCGATTTGATATCGAAGAAGAGCTTCCCTTTACGCAAACTTTCCGTATGGTGCGGGTGATTTATGACCATTATAAAGAAGATTGTGCTGCACCGCTCCGATCAGAAGATATCCCTCGACAAAAATTGGTTTTGGCCGTAGAAAAATATTTGAAACTTAATAAGATTACGCCAAGATGGGAAGCCTTGGAAAAGGCGTGCGATGAAGAATTGGTCAATGCGCTTGCCATGATATGCCCCTTTGATGCCGCAGAAAAACAGGCTTTGCTAGAGGCGATGAGTCTTAAGGATCGGGTGGAGCTTATGCTAAAGATCATGGCCTTTGATCTTTTTAGTGGACAGGCGGCAACTAGAGATAAAATTTTACAATGATAGCAGAAATGCAAGGATGACTAATGACAGATTCACATTCACAGACAAAAATTAATTATAATAAAATAGACCCTAAATTATTGGAAATTTTGGCCTGTCCGTTGACCAAATCACCGTTGCGTTATGATGCTGCGGCTCATGAATTAATCAGTGATAAAGCGGGGCTTGCCTTTCCGGTTCGGGACGGCATTCCCATCATGCTCGTCGAAGAAGCCCGCGAGCTAGATTAGCCATTAAATTTTTTCACCTTTAAGCAGCTTTGGAAGTTTCCCTACAGACCCCCGTGCATGACGCATGAAAAATTTTTTCAAAGGAAGAATTTGCCCGACAATCTCTAGCCCCACTTGCCGTGCTATGCGAACAGGCGTGATGTCGTTGGAAAATAGACGGGTCAGACCGTCCATGCCGAGCGCCAAGAGATTATTGTCGGTTCGGCGCCAACGCACATAACGCTCAAGGGTGAATTCAGACCCTAAATCACCACCCAAACGCTTGGCATCCACCAAAACCTCGGTGAGGGCGGCGATGTCCCGAAGCCCAAGATTAAAGCCTTGACCCGCAATAGGGTGAATGCCGTGGGCCGCATCCCCGATTAGGCAGAAACGATCTGCCAAATAATCATTCGCCAATTGAGACGTCAGAGGATAAGACCAACGTTGTCCCAAATGATGAACATCCCCGAGAAAGGTGCCAAATTTTTTGGTCAGTTCCGCATCAAAGGCCTCATCTGAGAGGGTCATAATGGTTTCAGCAAGTTCAGGTGGCTCGCACCATATAATGGATGATCGTTTGTGCAAGAGCGGTAGCATAGCAAAGGGCCCGCTCGGATAAAATCTTTCATAGGCCGTGCCATCGTGATCAAGCGCATGCTTGACGGTTGTTACAATGGCGGTTTGGTTATAATCAATGCTTTGAATTTTAATACCCATTCTTTCCCGCAAAGGAGAACGCCTGCCCTCGGCACAGACGAGAAGCGTACAAGATATGGTCTTGCCACTGTTTAAGGTGATCTCGCTTTTGCTGGGGGTGTTTTTCAGGTCAACAATATGGTCTGGGCTAATGATCGTAATATTTTTATGGTCAGAAATGGCGTCATATAATCCAACGGTCAGATGTCTTACCTCCACAATAAAGCCCAGTGGATCATCGCCAAGCTCCGTCTTGTCAAAATGGAGGAAAACAGGTGCCATACCGTCTGTAATATGGATGTCATTAATGGGCTGGGCATTTTGTTCTATCCTATCCCATAATCCGAGTGTTCTTAACATGTTATAGGGGGCATAGGATATGGCGTAAGCCCGACCGTCAAAATCTGCAACTTTATTCTTGTCACTATTTTGTGCCATGTCGGTATATTCAATGATCGCCACCGTGATGTTGTGCTTTGCCAAGGCATAAGCAAGCGTCATACCCACCACGCCACCGCCGGAAATCACAACGTCATAATTTTGTTCATGGGTCATATTCAAAGCTTTTTCTGTCATATCACTTTTGAGGTCTTTCTCAGGTTCTTTTTTTACGCCTCTTCAGGCCTGACGGCAATTAAAAAAATATGCCTAATTTTTAGCCATTAAATATAAATGATTAAAATATAGACATATTTAAGAGGGATCTGAAAGGGGCATTTAAATAAAATTTTAAAAATATGATTATTTTTCAATGGGATAAAGTTTTTTTCAATATTGGCATGACTCTTGTAATTCAATGTTCATTGGTAGAGGAAATATGAGGAAAAATTTATGAAAATGATTACGGCAATTATTAAGCCTTTCAAACTTGATGAGGTGAGAGAGGCTTTAAACGAGGTTGGTGTGAATGGTCTTACGGTAAGTGAGGTCAAAGGATATGGACGACAAAAGGGCCATTCCGAAATTTATCGTGGAGCGGAATATGAGGTGTCCTTTGTGCCTAAGTTAAGGCTCGAGCTCGCCATTTCTGACGATATTTTGGAGGCGGTTCGGGAAGCTTTGCGACAGTCCGCCTATACGGGTGAATTTGGCGACGGCAAGATATTTGAATGTAATCTGGAACAAGCCATGAGAATAAGAACAGGCGAAATGGGTGATGAGGCCCTTTAGGAGTAATATGATGAAAAATAAATTTTTAACAACGGGCCTTATGGCTGCAATTTTATGTATGGGGTTGTCCATTCCCGCTCAGGCGGCTGTGGATCAGGAAGTGGCCTTTATTTTGAACAGTTTTCTGTTTTTGGTGGGTGGCTTTCTGGTGATGTGGATGGCTGCAGGTTTTTGTATGTTGGAAGCGGGTCTTGTTCGTACCAAGAATGTTGCAACCATGTGCCTTAAAAATATCGGTATATATGCTTTTGCAGGCATTTTATATTTTATCGTTGGCTATAATTTGATGTATTCGGGTGTTGATGGCGGTTTTATGGGTTCTTTTTCTTTATGGAGTGCCAGTGAAACGGCCGCCAATGAAGTGATTAACATGGAAACAGGTTATTCATCCGCATCAGATTGGTTTTTTCAAATGGTTTTTGTGGCAACAGCCGCTTCTATCGTTTCTGGTACAGTGGCGGAACGCATAAAGTTGTTTCCCTTCTTTGCTTTTGTGATTGTGCTTACTGGATTTATTTATCCCATACAGGGATCATGGACGTGGGGCGGTGGCTGGCTCAAGGAACTTGGTTTTTCAGATTTTGCTGGATCAACCATTGTTCATTCCGTTGGCGGCTGGGCGGCTCTTATGGGAGCGATCATTTTGGGTGCCCGTAAAGGCAAATATAGCCCAACAGGTCAAGTGCGTCCCATCCCTGGTTCATCCTTAACCCTTGCCACACTCGGCACATTTATATTATGGCTTGGCTGGTTTGGTTTTAACGGTGCCTCACAACTTGCGCTCGGCAGTGCGATTGATGCGGTTGCAGTGTCCCAGATTTTTGCCAATACCAATATGGCGGCCGCGGGTGGTGTGGTGATGGTCTTGTTGTTGACAAAATTCCTTTATAAAAAAGTTGATCTTACCATGGTCTTAAACGGTGCCTTGGCGGGTCTTGTCTCTATTACGGCGGAACCCTTAACTCCGACCATTGGTCAGGCGATCCTGATTGGGGCTGCGGGGGGTGCTTTGGTGGTCTTTGTGGTGCCGCTTCTAGATAAATTCCAAATTGATGATGTGGTTGGCGCTATTCCTGTGCATTTATGTTGCGGAATTTGGGGAACACTTGCGGTACCACTGACCAATGAGGGTACCTCCTTTATGACACAGCTTACTGGTATATTAGCCATTGGAGCCTTTGTATCGGCTCTCAGTGTAATCATTTGGCTTGCCTTGAAATATACGGTTGGTATTCGGGTTAGCGAAGAAGAAGAAGCCAAAGGTGGTGATTTGTCCGAACTTGGCATGGAAGCCTATCCAGAATTTGGATATGGTTCTCAAAAGTTATAAACTATAAATCTGATATCCCTCGCCTGTTAAGAATGGGCGAGGGAAAAATGCTTAAAAATTATACTACTGCCTGCACAATAAAAGCTAAATGTCTAAATATTAGGCATTCCCCCCTTTTGCATTGTTCGAAAATCATTATTTTTGGTCAATTTTTATATTGGCATGTTTCTTGATTGGTAAGGGGAGATGTTTAACCTCAATAAATGTTTTAGGAAAAAGTGATGAACACCCTGCAGAGCGGATCAGATGTTTTTTTTGTATTGATTGGAGCCATATTGGTTTTTGCCATGCATGCGGGCTTTGCCTTTTTGGAAGTGGGTACGGTACGCAAGAAAAATCAGGTTAATGCCTTGGTTAAAATCATCACGGATTTTGCAGTATCCACTATGGTTTATTTCTTTATCGGCTATACGGTGGCTTATGGGGTGAGCTTTTTGTCTAGTGCCAAGGACATTAGCGGTGCAGGTCTGGGCTTTGAGGCCAATGGTTTTACGTTGGTTAAATTCTTTTTTCTGTTGACCTTTGCTGCGGCTGTTCCCGCCATTATTTCGGGTGGTATTGCTGAGCGGGCAAAATTTAATCCTCAACTTATCGCTTCGGCTATTTTTGTTGGTCTTATCTATCCCTCTTTTGAAGGTATGGTTTGGGGAAGTCGTCTTGGCTTTCAGGATATGATGACCGATATATTCGGGGCGCCCTTTCATGATTTTGCAGGTTCTATTGTGGTCCATGCTATGGGGGGCTGGCTTGCGCTTGGGGCTGTTGTTATGCTTGGTGCCAGAAAAGGTCATTACCGTCCTAATGGGGCGGTGGTTGGTATTCCGCCGTCTAATATTCCCTTTCTTGCGCTGGGCTCTTGGATATTATGTATTGGCTGGTTCGGGTTTAACGTCATGAGTGCCCAGGCGGTCTCAAGTGCGAGCGGTCTTGTGGCGGTGAACAGTTTGCTTGCCATGGTGGGCGGATTGTTATCGGCCTCTGTGGTTGGGCGCAATGATCCGGGCTTTGTTCATAACGGTGCCCTGGCGGGTCTTGTGGCGGTCTGTGCCGGATCAGATATCATGCATCCCATCGGTGCTATGGTGACAGGTATCATAGCGGGCGCAATTTTTGTCAAAGCCTTTCTGTTTGTTCAAAATAGACTTCGCATTGATGATGTTCTTGGGGTTTGGCCGTTGCATGGGTTGTGTGGTTTGTGGGGCGGTATTGCGGCGGGCATTTTTGGCCTTGAAAGCCTGTGGGGTATAGGCGGTGTATCCTTTCTTTCTCAAGTGGTGGGATCTGTTTTTGGCGCATCTATTGGGGGCGTGTTCGGTTTTGTGGTGTATGGTGTTTTAAAGAAAATTGTTGGTATTCGCCTCAATGCAGAAGATGAGTTTTTGGGTGCGGATCTTGCAATCCATAAAATATCTGCCTATCCAGAAGATGATTACGGCCGTCAATAATTCTTTGCTCATCAGCTTCCCCTTTACAAAAGCCGTTCTTTTGGGTCATATGGGCTAAAATCACCATTTCAGGAATGGAAAATTTGTGATGTTGACCAGATTTCATAATTTACCGCCCTATCCCTTTGCTCGCATGCGGGCTTTGCTCGAAGGAATTACACCGCATAATACGGGTGCTGCGCTTAATTTGTCGGTGGGTGAACCACAGCATAAGGTGCCTAAATTTGTCACAGATATTTTACATCGGGATCGGGCGCTTTACAATAAATATCCGCCCGTTCAAGGGACGGACGCTTGGATAGAATCTGTTTCAAAATGGATTGCACGTCGCCATAATCTTGATGCCGCCATGGTGGATCAGAGGCATGTTGTTCCCCTGTCTGGCAGCCGAGAAGGTTTGTTTTCCATTGGTATGGCGGTCATTGATCGTCAGCAAGGAGGAAAAATTCCCCTTGTACTAAGCCCCAATCCTTTTTATCAGCCCTATGCGGGTGCGGCAATCAGTGCGGGGGCTGAGACATGCTATGTGACTGGCAATTCCGCCTTGGGGGGTATGCCAGATTACGGCGCATTGCCAGATCATACGTTAAAAAGAACCGCTCTTGCCTTTATTTGTAATCCGTCAAATCCAGAAGGGAATCTTGCCCCACGGGAATATTTAAAACAGATGATCCTGCTTGCAAGACAATATAATTTTGTTCTTGTTGGCGATGAATGTTATTCGGAAATCTATGATAAAACCCCGCCTGTTGGTATGTTGGATGCTTGTTATGATTTGGTCAAGGAGGGCAAGGGAGATGGTCAAAATCCTTTTGCCAATGTGGTGATATTTAATTCATTGTCAAAGAGATCTAATCTTGCGGGTCTGAGGTCTGGCTTTATGGCGGGCGACCCCGCTATAGTGGCTGAGGTTATAAAAATGCGGGCTTATGGTGGTGCGCCGATGCCTTTACCCGTGCAGTCAGCCTCGGCTGCGGTATGGAATGATGAAAGTCATGTGATTGAAAACAGGGCATTATATCATAAGAAATTTGACCTTGCCGAACATTATCTCGGCGGGCGATTTGAATTTAGCCGGCCCGCAGGTGGATTTTGTTTATGGCTTAATGTGGGGAACGGCGAAATGGCCTGTAAAAAATTATGGCAGGAGGCTGGAATAAGGGTGTTGCCAGGGGCTTATCTTGCCCGCCCTAATCAGGACGGCAGCAATAGTGGTGCGCCCTATATTCGGCTTGTTCTTGTGCATGACGAAAGACTTCTTGAAGCGGCACTTGAGAAGATATCAAATTCACTGTAAAAGTAATGCTATAGTAATATTATGATATTATTGTTGGGCATTATGCCCAACCGTTTAGTCAAAATACAGGAAAAACATATTGGCAAGCAGACGTAAAGAAATAACGAAACAAAAGAAACGCACCCTTCTTCCTGAGGCGGTTTATCTGTTTATGATAAATGGCAGTATGCGATTTTGGGGTATGGTTCTGATGATTTTAGGTCTCTTGGCCTTTGTGGCAATGGCTGGCTATCACAGTAATGATCCAAGCTGGCGGGTTGCAGGACAAGAGGACGTCAGAAATTGGTTGGGGCTTATTGGGGCTAATGTTTCTGATTTTCTGATCCAGTCATTAGGGCTTGGGGCTGTGGTTTTGGCATTTCCTTTTATGACATGGGGATGGCGTATCGCAAGCCTTAAAGGGCTTCCCAGATTGTGGCAAAATCTTATCATTTGGGTTATAGCGATCCTTTTGGCATCACTTTTTTCAGCCTTTCTTCCCCTTGCGGAATTCTGGACGGAAAAATTTGGGGTGCAAAATATCAAGATGGGCGGTCTTATCGGCGATAAGGCCTTTGATCTCCTTGTCCAAATTCTGTCTAATACGGGGGTTGGTTTTTATCCATATTTATACGGCGGGATCGTGCTTGGCCTGTTTTTGATGACTATACCAGCATTTTTGGGTCTGGACCGTGCGGAATGGCGCGCCATGGCTAAAGCTATTATTTGGTGCTGTCTAAAGGTGGTGCGCGGCGCTATTGTAGCCTATTCCTATATAAAAGGAAAATTTCAGGGAAATTCAGAAGATAGTGCGGCGATTGATGTGCGCCAAAATAATAATAGTAAACGCACAGAACCCAAAATGCAAAAAGAAGATATGCCCACGCTTCAGAAGTCAATTCCGATCATTGACAGCAAGCCACCCGCTCCCCCAAAACATGGTCGGGAGGATAAAGAACGCCAACCCATGTTTAATCTTGGCCGAGATGGTGAGTTTATTTTGCCGCCTTTGAGCTTGCTCAGTACCGCAAAACCCTTATCTAAAGAAGACCGATTGAGCAAAGATGCCTTGGAACAAAATGCAAGAATGCTTGAATCTGTGCTTGATGATTTTGGGGTGAAGGGTGAAATTGTTAAGGTACGTCCAGGTCCCGTTGTCACATTATATGAACTTGAACCAGCACCTGGAACCAAATCCACAAGGGTGATTAATCTGGCCGATGATATTGCAAGATCCATGTGCGCCGACAGTGCCCGTGTGGCGGTGGTGCCGGGGAAAAATGCCATCGGCATTGAATTGCCAAATCGTATCCGTGAAATTGTGGCACTGCGGGAACAGTTCGCCTCAAGCGCTTATGAGGAAAGCAAGTTGAAGCTTCCCATCTGTCTCGGTAAAGATATTGGCGGCGCACCCGTTGTGGTGGATTTAACCAGCATGCCCCACTTGCTTGTGGCGGGGACGACGGGTTCTGGGAAATCGGTTGCCATTAATGTGATGATTTTGTCGTTGCTTTATAAGCTAACGCCTGCGGAATGTCGGATGATTATGATTGATCCAAAGATGTTGGAATTGTCGGTTTATGATGATATTCCCCATCTGCTTACCCCTGTGGTAACCGACCCGCAACGGGCTGTGATCGCCTTGAAATGGGCGGTGCGTGAAATGGAGCAACGTTATAAGGCTTTATCCAAATTACAGGTGAGAAACATAGAGGCCTATAACAAGCGATTGAAAGAAGCCCATGCCAAGGGCGAGGTGATCGTCCACAAGGTTCAGGTGGGATTTGACCATGAAACGGGAAATCCTATTTACGAGGAAGAAGAAATTGATCTTACCCCATTGCCGATGATTGTTGTGATTGTGGATGAAATGGCTGATCTTATGCTTGTAGCGGGCAAAGATATTGAGGCGCTTATCCAACGATTGGCGCAAATGGCTCGTGCGGCGGGTATCCATCTTATTATGGCAACCCAAAGACCATCTGTTGATGTGATTACGGGTACGATTAAAGCCAACTTTCCCACAAGGGTCAGTTTTCAGGTGACATCAAAAATTGACAGCCGTACCATCCTTGGTGAACAGGGCGCCGAGCAATTGCTTGGTATGGGGGATATGCTTTATATGGCGGGAGGTGGTCGTATTAGGCGGGTGCATGGCCCCTTTGTCAGCGATAGTGAAGTAGAGCGCGTGGTTAAGGAATTAAAGAAACAAGGTAAGCCTGACTATCTTGAAAATATTACAGAAGAGCCAGAAGATGGCTTTGACAGTAGCTTCTTACAAAATTCTCAAATGTCTCTTGGCGGGTCAAAATCATCTGGGGATGATCTTTATGATCAGGCGGTTATGATCGTGGCACGGGATAAGAAAGCCTCCACCAGCTATATCCAAAGGCAATTATCCATCGGCTATAACAGAGCCGCCAATATTATGGAACGCATGGAAAAAGAAGGCGTTGTCAGTCAGGCCAATCATGTGGGCAAAAGAGAGGTTTTGATCGGTGATCATAGTGGTGATTATGATTATTAGGGATGTGCGCTTTTTCATCCCGTCAAACTTATGCCCTAATTGGCAATTAGGCTTCATCATTGCAGCACCAATCATAAAGAAAATAAAATGAAGCAATTTATAACCAGTTTTTTTATACTTTTATTGACCTTGTCATCCGCTGTGGCGGATGAGGCTATTGTGGCGGATCCTGCCATTAAACCCATAGAAGAGGGGGTTGTTGAAATAAATAAAAAGGCACGGGACGAGGCCACATTACGCAAGATAGAGCATAGCTTAAATGCCATCCATTCCATGACATCGGACTTTATTCAGCGTGCCCCCGATGGTTCCGTGGCGGGTGGCAAGTTGTATCTCGAAAGACCAGGAAAACTTCGGTTTGATTTTGGGGATGATGCACCTTTTTTGGTGGTGAGCAACGGTAGCCTGCTGACCTTTGTTGATTATGAGGTGAAACAGGTTAATCGTTGGCCCATCAAGAAAACACCACTTGGTATTTTGGTTGACGATGAGATTAAATTTGATTCTGCTATAGAGATTCCCGACATCATCTATTTTGCGGGACTTGTGAAGGTTCCTGTTATTGATCCCAAACGGCAGGAATATGGTTATATTATCCTGATATTTGAGGAAAGCACTATGGAGCTTCGGGCATGGGAAAGCGTTGATGCGCAGGGCTATACCACCCGTGTTGCACTGGTCAATCCAGAATATAATGTTGAAATTGATAATAAATATTTCACTTATAGAGACCCAAGACCCAGTAAAAAGGGCCCAAGAGCGCGTTAATATAACATCCTTTCTGGAAAATTATTTTGGCGGTGTTATTTCCCTCTTGAATATCAACAAACATTACCTACATCTAATATGTAGCTTTCAAGCATAACGATACGAAACCATCCCTTCCCTAGGTTTCCTATTGGCTTAGGTTACATGACAAGAGGTTTTTCCTCCCCTTCCTCTTGTAGTGCATAGAGCACATAAACTGCCCGATCAGGAAACTGGTCGGGCTTTCTTTATGGATAAAGGCCTGAGATGGATAAAGGCTTGAGAATACCCCACAAAAGAGTTAACTATCAGTCTATTCTGTTATCATAAGGATCATACATGAACGAAGAAGATGATTTAGAGATTGATGCGCTTGAAGAATATCCCAATTTGGTTCTTGTGGCACGTTTTGCAAAGCTTATTCCCCATACGGATTGGTTTCGGTATTTGGGTGAACCTCTAAAAGATGACGTGCTGTTAAAAGCTCAAAATTATCTTGATGCTCTTGGATTTCCAGAAGCAACCCCCGCTCAAGTAGAAGATTGGCAGGAGGCGGCCTATTCCTTGGAAACCAATGATTGGAACAGCCCTTATTGGGAAACCGAGCAGCAACTCATGGCGGCTCTCAGTGTGGAAGTGATGCAAAGCATTGATCCTGAGCTTTTAGAAATGGTGTTGACCCATGTGACGAGTGTGGCATCGGAATATGTGGGTGAGGGCGTTCTTGCGGCCGCTGACCGATTTGGTGTACAGGATGATGAACTGTTAAAGGCCGCCATCGGTGAAGGAGTGCAGGCCTGCTATCAGGCTGCCCTTGTTATTGCTGCAGGGGTAGGGGATGATCATCCCTTTGCCTTGAAATTTCAGTTATTTGAAACGGGTTATTGGCCGCTTGGGGTCATGGGGAACAGCCTCAATATTTTTTAAACAAAGGTCATTTATGGAAAAAATTAAACTTATCACGTGGAATATTAATTCCATCAGGGCGAGGCTTGATCTGGTGGATCAGCTGATGAAGGACTATAATCCTGATATCATTTGTTTTCAGGAAACAAAAGTAGAGGACCATATATTTCCCACAGATTTTTTTGTGGAGCGGGGGTATGGCTATCACGCTATTACAGGACAAAAATCCTATAATGGGGTTGCGATCATGTCCCGTATTCCCCTTGAAGATATTGACCGCAAAGATTGGTGCGGCAAAGGCGATGCCCGTCATATTGAGGCGGGTATTTTGGGCGGGATAAGAATTCATAATTTTTATGTGCCAGCAGGGGGGGACGAGCCAGATGCGGCTATTAATGATAAATTTGCCCATAAACTTGATTTTTTGAATGAAATGACCGAATGGTCGGGAGCCTTACCAAAGGATGCTAAACATATTTTGGTGGGGGATTTGAATATTGCGCCTTACGAGAGTGATGTTTGGTCCCATAAAAGCCTGCTCAAGGTCGTAAGCCACACGCCCCTTGAATGTGATATGATGGTAAATTTGATGGAGACCCATGATTGGTTTGATGTGATGCGGCATTTTGTGCCAGAACCCGCGCGGCTTTATAGCTGGTGGTCTTATCGGGCCAAAGACTGGCGGATAAATGACAGGGGACGGCGTCTTGATCATATCTGGGCGAGCCCCGCTTTAAAATCCAATATGGAAAATATGGCGGTACTGGAAGAGGTCCGTGGTTGGCAAAAACCGTCGGATCATGCCCCCGTTATGGTGGAGTTTTTGCTTTAGTCTTTTTCGTTTAATATGCCCTTGGCTACATTAACGATATCGGCGGTAAAATTCATCATTTTCTGGCCACCGTCAACGGGAATGGTTACGCCGTTAATACTGGTTGTTTTCAGGAGTAACAAAGCCGTTTCAGCAATATCTTCTGGTTTTATGGGTTCCCCTGTGAAATTTAAATGACTGGCAAGGGCAAAGTTTTCTTGGCTTTGGGTGCTGCTGATCAGGGTAAGACCGGGAGCGATACCGTTTGTGCGAATTTTTGGGCTTAAGGCCTGCGCCATCATTTCCGTGGCGCCAAAAAGGGCATATTTGCTTAAGCTATAGGACATAAAGTCTGCATTAAGGGAAAATACTTTGCTATCTAAGATATTGATCACGCTGCCATTTTGTCCATGGGGGATTAAGTTATAGAGGCTGCGGGCTAATTGTATGGGCGCGCGAAGATTGACATTTTGGTGGGACGAAAAGCTCTCGGCGGTAAAATTAAGAAAACTGTCATCTTTAAATTGTGAGGCATTATTGATGACGTGCCTTATGGGATGATCGGGATTATTGATGCGGTTTAAAAGTCCTTCCACGGCGTCATATTGGCTTAAGTCACATTGAACCAAACAACCGTCACCGCCTTTATCCTTTATGGATTTTAAGGTTTCCTCCGCATCCTTCTGAATATTATGATAATGCAGATAGATATAATATCCCTCGGCGGCAATTCGTGTGGCAAGATATCTTCCAATACGTTTACAGGCCGCCGTTATGAAAACTCCTTCAGCCATGATTTAAACCTCGAGATCATTAATAGACATATCAGGTCGACACCACCACGGAATATCGGGGCCATCATAATGATCCGTTGAAATAACATGAGCAGGATCACCGCTAAAACTTACGCTATTGGTTGGGGTTTCAATAATCTCAATCTTATGGCAACGAACCGAAAGGCCTTGTTCCAATAAAATTGCATTGATTTTTGACATGAAACAGGCGGCAAGTACTTCTGTGGTCGGGTCGCCCGGAGTTATCATGATATGAGACAGATTCTCTGGTTCTCTTTCCTTGAAATAATCCAGCATTTGGTCTTGGCTGGACAATTGCAGACTGTGGTCCACATGGTCGTCAATCCATTGATGCCAAACTTTCTTTAAAATTGCAAAAGGTGCCATCATGTTGACGGCGCCGTCCAGCTGGTCATTGCCAGTTGAGATCAGATGGACCTTAACATATTCATTATGGCCATGGGGGATGAAACACCGGCTGTTTTTAATATTAAACAGACGATGGCTCATGCAATATCGGCGGGTAAAAGAAATTTCAAAGCTCATTTGGGTTTGATAGCTTAGTCCTTGGCCTCTGTCCAGAAATATTGTTTTCTCGTCTCTCGGTTATTTAAGATGATGCGCCATTTTTGCGGCCATATTTTCGCAACTGAGCCCTGATAGCAGCCAAAAGAATACCCAGTTGAATGGGCTTTGTGACATAATCATCTGCACCTGTATGGCCATTTTCTTCGGTTGTTAACAAAATGATGGGGGTCTTGATCTTTGCATCCCGTATCATGCGGAGAATGTCCAGTCCATCACCATCGGGCAAATCCGCATTAAGGAGTATCAGATCAAATTTATGTTTTTTTGCGGCGTTAAGACCGTTCACGCCAGTGCCTGCCTCTGTGATGATAAAATTTTCATGAAAGGTGAGCTGTTCTGCTAAAGCGGCTCTTGAGATATCATCATCATCTATCAGGAGAATATTATTACGTTGATTCATGACATAATCCTGTATTTTCTTGTGCTATCGCTTTATATAATAATGGTGAGTATAACATGATAATATAACCTTTATCTAATGGAATAAATATGGCTACGGCGCCAGATGATATAATATATAAGAATATTCTTAACAAAAGTATTATAAGCGTTGATCGGGTAGCATCTGATCTGAGGCGGGCTATTCCTGTGGTTATTGGCGACGAGAAAAAGGCTATCTTGGTGCATTCTGCGGAGCTTTTAAGCGATCTGTGGCTTTCCCGCATCTCTGATTTTGGGCAGGGTTCGGTTGTGGGTCTTACCTATAATCGGGCGAATATATTGCATATCTCACCAAGGGCTGGGGGTGTTGCTCTGATACAATTATCAGAGCATATGGACAGTGCCGTGATCCAATCTATGGCCGATCCCTCAGATGATCTGAGGAACCCCATGAAAGGTCCTTTTAAAGTTTCCGACCAAAAGCCAACTATTCTCCATGAGGCGGGTTTGAAATTATGTAAGATTGGCCGATTATTACCAGCGGCTTTATTTTCCGCACCATTTAATATGGATGACGCAGAGACATGGGCCAAGGATAGAGAATTACTTTATGTGCGGGCTCAGGATATTCTGGCCTATGACCTGAATGATGCGACGGCCTTGAAAAAAATCACCTCGGCTAAGGTTCCCCTTGCGGGGGCTGAAAAGACGACCATTGTGGCTTTTCGTCCAGACGATGGAGGGACAGAACATTTGGCACTGATTATTGGTGATCCAAACCGCCATGATCCAGTGCTTACCCGTATTCATTCGGAATGTTTTACGGGGGATTTGCTTGGGTCACTGAAATGTGATTGTGGGCAGCAGTTGAACGGTGCCATAACGCAAATGCAACAGTCAGGTGGGGGAGTGCTTTTGTACCTTGCCCAAGAAGGCCGTGGTATTGGTTTGATCAATAAGCTTCGAGCATACCAGTTGCAAGATCAGGGATTTGATACGGTTGATGCCAATGAACGGCTTGGTTTTCAATCCGATGAACGTATTTTTGAACCCGCCGCCCAGATGTTAAAAATTATGGGCTTTTCGGCTGTACGATTATTGACCAATAATCCCCTCAAAGTGGAAGGTCTCAAATCTTGCGGAATTGAGGTTATAGAAAGAGTCCCCCATTCTTTTCCTGCAAATAGCCATAATGATCATTATCTGAAAACTAAGAAAAAGCGATCGGGTCATTTATTGTCCTGATATAAATTAAAGATTTTTTTATGAAACCTGACCATTCTCCAAGAATTTTGGCCATATTGCTCGCGGCCCTTGTGGCGCTTACGCCTTTTTCTGTTGACACCTATCTTCCCGCTATGCCCGCTATGATGGTCTATTTTGGAACAGATATGGGCATGGTGGAAATGACTGTGGGATCTTTTTTTGTTGGATTTTCTATGGGGCAGCTTGTCGGCGGGCCTTTGTCTGATCATTATGGACGACGGCGCGTGGGGGGAGTGGGTGTTGTCATTTTCTTTATGGCAACAATCTTGATTATTTTTTCTTCCACGATTGAAATGGTCATATTGGGCCGCTTCATTCAGGCCTTTGGCGGTGGTTTTGTCACCGTAATTGCGCCGTCCATTGTGCGGGACAGATTTCAGGGCAGGGAGGCGGCAAAAATGTTTGCCTTGATTAGTATTGTGATGATGCTTGCTCCCTTAATTGCACCAGCCGTCGGCGCTATTTTTCTCAAATTCTCAGATTGGAGGATGATATTTGTGTTCTTGGGAGGATATGCCCTGACTTCATTTATCATCATCTTTTTTTATCTGCCAGAAAGACCAAATGTTATCAGAGAAAAATTAAATTTTAAAAAGGTAAAGCGGGGTTATTTAAGCGTTTTATCCAACCGTTCCGCCGTGGGGTTTATGATTACTCAGACCTTTAGCGCAGGCGTGATGTTTCTGTTTATCACAGGGGCTGCTTTTGCCTATATTACCTATCTAGGGATGTCCACAGATGTATTTCCCCTCTTGTTTGGAGCCAATATTATCACCATGATGTTGTTTAATCGGCTTAATCCCTTTTTGCTCAACCTGTTTACCCCTGATAAATTGATTGGTATTGGGATTGCTGTTCAATTTTTGGCTCTTGTAGCTTTCATGATTGGACAATTTATTGATCCAAAAAATATCTATATGGTGGTGCCAATGATGATGATAGCGATTGGATCATCGGCTATTATTACCCCCAACAGTTTTGCGTGTTTTCTGGAGAATTTTAAGGATAATAGTGGCTCTGCAACGGCTTTGATCGGAACCTGTCAGTTCTTAATGGGTGCCGTGCTTGGTATTTGCCTAGGGTTGCTTCATAGTGACACAATCTTCCCTATGGCAAGCTTAATGTTGATGTCCAGTACGATTTCTCTCACCAGTTATTATTTCTTGACCCGTCGATAATTATCACAACAGATCATGTTTTTTAAGTTGATGACGAAATTGATGATAGTTCAGCTTTAAAGATTTTGCGGCCTCACGTTGATTATGTTTATGGTGCATAAGGGCATTTTTCAGCATCTCTCTTTCCAGAATGGTGACGGCTTGATGATAGTCGGTCGGTTTGGCAGCATGAACGGCATTGGATTTTTCTCTTACGACGGTGCTTAGGGCCGCATCAGAGGATTGAGGTGCGGGACGAAAGGGGGATTGAAAAGGATCAATTTCAATGATGGATATGGGATCGAATTCATCTTCTGCATGATAGACGGCTCGCTCAACAACATTTTTCAATTCCCGAACATTGCCGGGCCAATGATATTGCATCAAAGCATCAGTCATATGACTTGAAAATCCTGGGAAGCTTAGCCATTCTCTTTCCTGAGCTACCCGTTGGCCAAATTGGGTGGCAAGCAACATAATATCTTCTTGTCTATGGCGCAGGGGTGGCAGGGTAATCACATCAAGGGCGAGCCTGTCGAGTAGATCATGGCGAAAATTCCCGTTACCCGCGGCAGTGGGCAGATCAATATTGGTTGCGCCAATGATTCGCACATCGACCTGAATGGTTTTATTGCTGCCAAGGCGCTGAAAGGTGCCATATTCCGTGACCCGCAACAGTTTTTCCTGTGCGGATTGAGAGGTTGTGGCAATCTCATCCAAAAATAAGGTGCCATTATTGGCTTCCTCAAAGCGTCCGATCCGTTTGCCGCTCGCTCCTGTAAAGGCACCGGCCTCGTGGCCAAATAATTCAGATTCCAAAAGATTTTCAGGTAAGGCCGCACAGTTGACCTGCACAAAACCTCTTTCCCACCGAGGGGATAAGAAATGCAGACGTGCCGCAATCAGCTCTTTTCCCGTCCCCCGCTCACCAATAACCAATACGGGTCTGTCATGTCTTGCCGCGCGGGAACATTGGTCAATAATTTCTAAAAAAGCGGGGCTTTCCCCTATGAGGGTTTGATCTTGGGGGGCAATTAAGCGCATTTTATTAAACTTTAATAATTTTCACTAATATATAGTGTAATTCACTAAGTAGTAATTCACAAGAAAAATAGATTAAAACTATAATAATTATGTAATATCAATTGGTTATGAAAAAATATCAAAATTGGCACGGGTAATGCAATAGATAAAATACGTACCGGAGAGGGGTGCAACTTAATTATGGAGAAATATTATGGGCATTTTTACCCGCCTCACAGACATTGTTAATTCAAATATCACACATATTTTGGACAAGGCCGAAGATCCTGCTAAAATGATCCGAATGATGGTTCAGGAAATGGAAGATACATTGGTTGAAGTCCGTTCCTCTGCCGCACGGGTTATTGCAGACCGCAAGGAATTAGAACGTAATATGATCAGGCTTACAGAAGCACAAGACCAATGGTACAGCAAGGCGGAACTGGCTTTGAATAAGGGTCGTGAAGATTTGGCGAGCGGAGCCCTGACCGAGCGGGCAAAGCTTGCTGAAATGGCGGCATCTCTTGAACATGATCGGGAACCTCTAGAGGAGGCTTTGAAGAAATATCAAACAGATATAATAAGCCTTGAAGCTAAAATTAAGGAAGCCAAACAAAAGCAACGTTCCCTTGTTGAAAGACAGCAAAGTGCAACAAGCCAACTTAAAGTGCGTCAAAAACTTTATAATAATAAAATTGATGATGTTATGGTTCGCTTTTCCCAAATGGAAAGCCGGGTTGATGATACGGAAAGCCTGGTTGAGGCTGCTGACCTTGGACGGGAAAAGTCTCTTTTTGAGGAATTTTCCGATCTTGAATCAAGACAAAAGGTGGCCGATGATTTAGAAGTCTTGAAGGCAAAAATGGCTAAAGCAACAACAGCCAATAAAAAATAGGCCAATAAAAATATAGGCCAATAAAAATATAGGCCAACAAAAATATAGGCCAATAAAAATATAGGCTTGTACCAGCCTCTATTATAACAATCATCCCCATATTTGGGGGGATAAGATCAAAAAAGGATCAAAACATGGAAACTCTTGGCGTTTTATTTATGGTGGTGGTCGCCCCTTTAATGATTATTTTTCATTATGTCACCAAATGGAAGCAGTCCAAAACCCTCACATCGGAAGATGAAAAAATACTGGCTGAATTATGGGATAGTGCCGAAAGAATAGAATCGCGCATTCAAAATATTGAACGGATTTTGGATACGGACTCCCCAGATTGGAGGACAAAAAAATGACCGTACATCATCATGGACAACCTCCAAGATATAATAAATTATATCTGGATAAGAGAAATGCAAAAATCTTTGGCGTTTGTGCGGGCATAGCGGACTATACTGGTATCAACAAAACCGTTATTCGCATTGTTTCTGTGCTTGGCCTTTTATCACCGGCAGCGGCTATTGTTGCAATATCCTATATTGTTATGGGATGGCTACTGGAAGAAAAACCTGCGGATTTATTTGAAACAAAGGCAGAGGATGATTTCTGGAAAGGGGTCAGAGTTGAGCCGAAGAATACCATTCGTGACGTGCGTCATAAATTTCGGGAAATTGAACGTCGCTTACGGGCCACAGAGGCCTATGTGACATCACAGGAATATAAACTTCATAAAGAATTTGAAGATTTAAAGAAAGACTAGTTTTAGGCGGTTTTTACATCACAGACGACTTTTAACATAAAATAAGGAATATTGATATGGGTAAATATGAAGACTATAGCCCTCGGAAATTATACAAAAATAGCCGTCGTGGAAAGATATGTGGCATATTCTCTGGTCTTGGGGAATATATGGGTATCAATCCTCTTATTTTACGTGTCCTTGGCATTGGGGCATTATTTATCACAGGCCCCATTGTTATCGTCGGTTATTTGTTAGTCAGTCTGCTTTTGGATGACAGGCCATATGATTTTTATCGTTAAAACAAAAAATGAGATAGAATTATGGGACAAGAAATAACCGATATTATTGTGAGGCCCGTGAATGATAATCCGACACAGGGCATCTTGACATTAGGGGATAAAAGCTATCCTTGTGCTTTGGGCAAAAAGGGCATTGGTCTTTTAAAGACTGAGGGAGATTTGAAAACACCTGCGGGGAGTTTTCCGCTGCGCACGGTTTATTATCGCTATGATAAATTATCCAGACCTATTTATACTCAGGTTCCTATGATGGCGCTTTTGAAAGAAGATGGCTGGTGCGATGATCCTGATGATTTGGCCTATAATCAGTCCGTCATGTTGCCCTATCATACCAGTGCGGAAAATTTATGGCGTGATGATGATGCTTATGACGTAATTGTGGTGCTTGGTCATAATGATAATCCGATTAAAAAAGGCGGGGGCAGTGCCATATTCCTTCATGTTGCCCGAGAGGCGAGTAACGATACATTCGAAGGAACGGCGGGCTGTATTGCCTTAAAGAAACAGGATATTCTAGAAATTCTTCCTCAATTATCGCCTATGACAATATTAAAGGTGACGGCTCCTTAAACCCTATCAACCCTGTTGATATCTTCCGCCTTCGGTGTTCTTATTTATTAAGGACACCGATTTTTTTATCGTTCACCAAAAAGAGCTGTTCCAATGCGAACGCTTGTTGCGCCGCATTCAATGGCAAGCGCATAGTCGCCGCTCATACCCATAGATAATTTTGCGAGCTGATTGCGATCCGCAATTTCTTTCAGTAATAAAAAATATTCTTTGGGATCTTGGTCTGCGGGAGGAATGCACATTAATCCCACGATGGGAAGCTTTAATTCATCTCGGCATAGTTTAATAAAGGCATCGGCCTGATTGGGATCAATGCCCGCTTTTTGATCCTCGCATCCCACATTTATTTGGATATAACAAGGGCAAATTTTTTGCTCTTCCTGACTGATGCGGGCGATAGCTCGGGCTATTTTTGGTCTGTCTACGGTTTCTATAACATCAAATGTCTGAATGGCCTGCCTCACCTTGTTGCTTTGTAAGGGGCCGATCAGGTGCAATTCTATAGCGGTGTAATCTTGACGGAGCAACGGCCATTTATCCTGTGCTTCCTGTATTTTATTTTCACCGAAAACACGATGCCCCTGATTCAATAGGGGAATAATATCTTGAATAGATTTGGTTTTTGAGACGGCAATCAAGGTGATATCTTCGGTATTTCTTTTTGCTCTGCGGGCCATCGCCTCAATATTTTGAAGGATCGCATCAAGTTTGCTGGTCAATATATATTTCCTGTATTATTGTTGGTCTATGACAGTTCAGAAAGCGACCATAACAGACATAGCCATAACCCTCAATCAGCTTCATGAAACGGGGGATCAATTTCCACCTGCCTTTTTTATGACTGATCATGAGGCGGTCGCTCGTCCAGAAAAAATTATTGCCACACTTCCAAAAAATTTTGCGGTCATATTTCGGGATTATAATCATCCGGAGCGAGAAGATATAGGGCGTCATTTGCGGATGCTTTGTCAAGAAAAAGGTATGATGTTTTTGGTGGCTGGAGATTTGGTTTTGGCCGAAAAACTGGACGCCGATGGCATGCACTTACCTGAAAAATTAATGAGGAAAAGTAATATCATTCGGGCAAGGCACCCCAAATGGTTCATCACGGCCGCCTGTCATGATGGGACAGCCCTTCGGGCGGCAGAGTATCTGCCCATTGATGCGGGGCTTATTGCACCCGTCTTTCCGACCCAAAGCCATCCAGAGACGATTTCGGGTAAGCATAAGGTTCTGGGCTTATCTGGCGTTTTGGATATGGTATCACAAACAAGCTTACCGCTTTATGCTTTGGGGGGGATAACATGCGCGAATGCAGATGAACTTCTCGGTTCAGGATTGATGGGATTTGCGGCCATTAGAGGATTTGATGTTAGAAATTAACATTAGTGCCTAAGAAAAATACCTGACTGTTTCTAATTTTATTCATGTCATTTTCTTGACCATAGGAATAATAGGTAAAACGCCCTGTAAAGCGGATGTTGGAATAAATCTGATAGGCGGCTCCAACCTCAAAGGCATATACGGTATTGTAAAATTCTTCCGAGGAGGCAAAAAGACGATCATGTTCCCGCTTATATTCGCCAAACCTTACGTCTGCACCCCATTTATGGCTATTATAACCAAGCCCTACATCAAAACCCTTGAGAGCAGAGGCATACAACATTTTTTCCTGACCATAGGAAGCACCAATTTTAAAGCCAGCATAACCCATATCAACGGAAAAGTTATAAGCCTGACGATTGTTGGTTTGATCAAATTCAGACCCATCAAATAAAGGGGATAAGATCAAGGAAGGTTCAATAAGGAATTGTGAGCCAAAGGAAATATCCAGTGCATTGGATTCTGATAATGAACTATCATCACCATAAGAAAAGGTCACATGATTGCCGATCGTATTTGCCCGAGTATTCGTAAAGCCCGAAGGTGTTTTATCAGAAAGACCCATGCCACCCATATTGAATAAAAGTGTTGGTTTGATCATATAGGATTGTCTGACGGATAATTTCTTTGGGGTGCTTTCCAGGCCGAAACTATTGACAGATTTATAATCCGATTTCGTTTCAGACAGGGTAATATATTGATCGGCATTTTCCTTGGTGGGCTTTTTAAGAAGGATAACTTCTTTTGCCACGTTCTTTTTTTCATCACTTTTGCTGAAAAAAGATAAAATAGACGATGTCAAATTTTTGCTTTTATTATTATCTGGCTCCGCCGCAGCATAGGCAACAGATCCCATGGCATAAATGCCAAGGGCGCATATCAATATTATGCTGCCTTTTAGGTTTTTCACGGCGTATCCTCAAACTGACTTAATTATGGAGTGAGTATAAATTCAAAAGATTAAAAAAATCTCAACCCTATATTTTTATATTCTGTGATAAAAAAGAATCACGTACATATGAGTAACCGTACATTATTTAACGACAAAGATCAATATTGATTCCTATCTTCCGGATAAAAATTAATCCATATGTCAAGGATATTTTATGGTGGCTGTGCCTGCAAATGAACAAATTTATAGAAGAAATTCTTGTTTGACAGAGCCATAAGAGATAAACAGCTTTAAAGGTGATAAATCAAAGGCTATGATATGGCCTTATTTTAATTTTAAGAATGGAAAATGCATGACCGTGAATAAAGTAATGGAAAAGCCGACAAATAATTTTACAAAATTAGTGGCTATGGGTTTGATTGCGGGCTTTGTCGTGAGTTTGACAGGGTGCAGTATTTTTGGCGGTGGTGATGATAAGGTTGCCAAGGTTGAGGCGGCTGAGGAGGTCTATCAAATTGGAGTGAATGCCTATCTGTGGCGGGCTTCTCTGGATACATTGTCCTTTATGCCCTTGAAATCGGCGGAACATAATGGGGGGGTTATTTTGACGGAATGGAAAGTCAATCCAACCAATGACAAGGAACGCACAAAGGTTGATTTGGTGATATTGGGTAAAAAATTGACCACTGATTCTTTGAAAGTTACGGTTCATCGTCAAATCAGCACGGAAAATGGATGGCAGGATATCGAGCCACGCCCTGGCGCCGATATCACGATCAGTAATGCCATTTTGATGCAGGCTAAATTACTTCGACGCAATAACGCCCCTATTCGGTAATGTATCGTTTAAAAATATTTTTCAAATTATGTCTAATCAAGATCAGGAAAAAAGATGACACGCTATAACGCCGCTCTGACCGAGGCAAAATGGCAAAAAATTTGGACGGACAAAGAAACCTTCAAGGCGATTGAGGATAAATCCAGACCAAAATATTATGTGCTGGAAATGTTTCCTTATCCTTCGGGTAAAATTCATATGGGGCATGTGCGAAACTATACCCAAGGCGACGTGGTGGCACGATATCGTCGGGCAAAGGGGTATAATGTTTTACACCCCATGGGTTGGGATGCCTTTGGTATGCCTGCGGAGAATGCCGCCATGCAGCATAATGTTCATCCGGCCAAATGGACGTATGAAAACATTGATCATATGCGGGGTCAGTTGCAACAAATGGGTCTTAGTATCGATTGGTCGAGAGAATTTGCCACCTGTGATCCAGAATATTATGCCCAAGAGCAGAAAATGTTTTTGGATTTTATGGTTGAGGATTTGGTTTACCGAAAAGAATCATGGGTCAATTGGGATCCTGTGGATAATACGGTTCTTGCCAATGAACAGGTGGTGGATGGTTGCGGCTGGCGTTCTGGCGCACCAGTAGAGCGCCGCAGACTTAGCCAGTGGTTTCTTAAAATCACCGACTATGCCGAAGAATTAAACACAGCCTTGGATAATTTACCCCGCTGGCCTGAAAAAGTCCGCACCATGCAGAAAAATTGGATTGGAAGGTCCGAGGGGTTGCGCCTGTTTTTTGCCATTGAAGGTCAAGAAGATTTAGAGGTTTATACCACAAGACCTGACACAATCTTTGGGGCTTGCGGCATGGCCATTGCGGCCGATCACCCCTTGGCCGAAAAATTAGCGAAAACCAATCCTGATTTAAGAGATTTTATCCTTGATTGCCGCAAAGGGGCGACCACTGAAGAAGCCATGGAAAAAATGGAAAAAAAGGGGTTTGATACGGGTATTGTGGCAAAGGCACCTTTTGAAGATAGAGTGTTACCGATTTTTGTGGCAAATTTTGTCTTGATGGATTACGGCACGGGGGCGATTTTTATGTCGGCAGCTCATGATCAGCGGGATCTGGACTTTGCCCATAAATACGGCCTTGATGTGCGTCCTGTGATTATGCCCGATGATGCGGATGAAAATTTCACTATAGGGCGCGAAGCCTATACGGGAACTGGCACCTTATTTAAGTCCGAATTTCTGAATGGCATGACCATTGATGAGGCCAAGGCGGAGGTTGCTCGTCGTGCCGAAGAGGGTGGATTTGGCAAAAAAACCGTTAATTTTCGCTTGCGGGACTGGGGTATTTCCCGTCAACGCTATTGGGGTTGTCCTATTCCTGTGATCCATTGCGAGGATTGTGGCGTTGTAGGTGTACCGAAGGCAGATTTGCCGATCATTCTGCCTGAAGACATTAGCTTTGATAAGCCGGGCAATCCCTTGGAACATCACCCCACATGGAAAAATGTCGATTGTCCGAAATGTGGTAAGGCCGCAAAACGGGAAACAGATACCTTTGATACCTTTATTGATTCGTCATGGTATTTTGCCCGTTTTTGTTCACCCAAGTCAGACAATCCCGTCGAGAGTGATGCTGCGAATTATTGGCTTCCAGTGGATCAATATGTCGGTGGGGTAGAGCATGCTATTTTGCATTTGCTTTATTCCCGCTTTTATACCCGTGCCATGAAAAAAATTGGTCTGTTATCGGTTGACGAACCCTTTGATGGCCTTTTTACCCAAGGCATGGTTTGTCATGAGACTTATCAAAATAAACAGGGTGAATGGGTTTTTCCCGCGGATTTGAATAAGACAGAGAACGGCACGTTTATCGAAAAGAAAAGCGGCAATCCAGTTAAGGTTGGCCGCTCTATCAAAATGTCAAAATCAAAGAAAAATGTGGTTGACCCCACCGAAATCATTGATTTGTACGGTGCCGATACGGCGCGTTGGTTCATGTTGTCTGACAGCCCCCCCGAACGGGATCTTGAATGGACGGAAGAGGGGGTTGAGGGCGCCTGGCGATTTACGGGCCGCTTATGGCGCACCATTCTGACTGGATTGGAAGATTTGCCAAATATTGACCATGAACCCCATGATTTTAGTGACAAGGCGCAAGAATTGCGGCGCATGACCCATGTAAGCATTCACGCCATCGAGCATGATATTGAAGATTTTCATTTTAACAATGCGGTGGCTCAGATCTATAAATTCACCAATGCCATCGGCGCCTTTAAATCTGATGGATCTGACGGGGATATTTTTGCGCTTAGGGAGGCCTTGACCAGCTTAATCCAGCTATCGGCACCTATGATGCCTCATTTATCCGAAGAAATGTGGCAAATTATGGGGCATGAGGGGCTTGTGACCGATGCCCTATGGCCTGTTGCAAGACCTGAATTGATGCAGGAAAATACGGTGACCATAGCCATACAAATTCAAGGTAAACTTCGGGATACCATCAGTCTGCCAAAGGATATGGATAAGATCGATGTGGAAAGTCATGCCCTCAAGCGTGAAAAAATCCAAAAAGCCATAGGTGACAGCCCTATTCGTAAAATTATTGTGGTGCCAAACCGGATTGTTAATATTGTGATTTAGGATAAGCTATGCAGCATTCCATGCGTCCGAATTTCTTTCTGATTTTTGTTAAGGGTATTATTCTTACTCTTTTTATATCGGGATGCGGCTATAAACCTATGTATGGTCAATTTTCTGATGGCAAGGGCGACCTTCGGAATGTCATGGCTAATATCCGCATAGCGAGCATAACAGAAGAAGGGCGCTCATCCCGCATAGGTCAGGTCATTCGCAATAATCTTTTGGACCGTTTGACGCCTTACGGGGAAACCGCTCAGGCAGAATATATTCTTAAAGTCACCTTTTTGATTGAAGAACATGGTTACGGAATTAGGGAAGATGAATCTGTTACTCTGCAGAATTTGAAACTGGTGGCGGCCTATCAATTAGAGGAGGTAGCCACAGCAAAAATTGTATTGGACTCTGCGGCAAGGGCGCTCGTGACTTATGATTTGGCCCAATCGGATTATTCTAATATGATCGCAAGGCAGGCCTCTATGAAACGTCTATCCGAAGAGATTGCCAATCAGATGGCGACAAAAATCGGCGCTTATTTCAGCAAATCTGTTCCTAAGGAATAATATTTCACGGTTATGAAATTAAATAAAAACGATATTGCAATACAGATTAAAAAATTAAATCCTGTCTTTCGGGCTGTGTTGATTTATGGTCATGACGAGGGATCGGTCAGGGAAAGGGCGGATAAGATAGCGCATCAGATTGTAAAAGATCTTCGGGATGCTTTTCTTGTGGCCAATATCGGACTAGACCAGTTGAAATCCGAACCCTATCTGTTGGCCGATGAGGCGGCGGCTATTTCCATGATGGGTGGACGGCGGGTTGTTCGGATTGACGGCGCAACTGATGCTGTTACAGATGCTGTAAAATCCTTTCTCGATAATCCTGTGGGGGATGGTTTGGTGATTATTACGGCAGGCGGTCTTAAAGGAACGTCTTCGTTGGTTAAATTATTTGGCGCTGCAAAGAATGCTGCTGTTATTGCCTGTTATGAGGATGATTATGGTGGTTTGCAAGATTTGATTTTTGAAGTCATGAAAGAGCATAATTTAGGCATAGACCCCGATGCGGTGGCTTACTTGCACGCTAATTTAGGGGGAGATCGAATGATTTCCCGTAATGAGCTTGAAAAACTTTCCCTTTACATGGGATCTCATACTGAAGAAAGACACCAATTGGTAAAACTGGCCGATGCGAGGGCCTGTGTTGGTGATAGTGGTACGCTGACATTGGATATGATTGCCGTTGCAACGACGGGCGGTGATTTAAAGGAACTTGATGAAACATTGTTTAAGGCCTTTAATCGGGGCGAAAATGCCATTCCTATTTTACGTAGTGTCGCACGACGATTGCAAAAATTGCATTTTGTCCGGGGTAGTATGGATAAAGGAATTCCCGCTGAAAAGGCTTTAATATCTGTGGTTTATAGCCCCTATTCGCCCGAGAAAAAAATGCTTATGACCCAGCTGTCCAGATGGTCAACGGCTAAATTATCCGATGCCCTGGAGGTTGTTATGCAGGCTGAGGCCGATTGCAAGGTTACAGGACTTCCTGCAGAAGCTATTTGCGCTCGAGCCTGCCTGCGTATTGCCAATGCAGCACGTATTGGGACGGGAAGACGTTAAGACAATAATATCCTTAACGTTTTTATTTAATTTTTATCTTTATTTAAAAAGAGATCAACGCCCTTTTTGTGATCTTGACCATCAAAGGCATCCATAAAAATATCTTCGGACAGGTTATCATCATCACGTACGCCCGTCTGGACACGGGCAATGATTTTTTTTATTTCCCGCAGGCTAAAGGCACTATTATTCAACAGAATTTCCGCATAACGCAGTGTTTCCTGCTTCAGCTTCTGGGGCGGAAAAATGTCGTTGATAAGGCCGACCCGAAGCGCTTTGTCGGCATCAATAATGCGGCCAGAAAACAGAATGTCTTTGGTCGCCGCAGGGCCCACCTGATCCATAAGTCGCCTCGTATCTGATAGGCCATAGACGAGGCCAAGTTTAGAGGGGGTAATACCGTAACGAGATGCGGTGTCCCCAAAGCGTATGTCACAACATAGGGCAAGAATGCAACCCCCTCCCACACAGGCACCCGCAATCATCGCAAGGCTTGGTTTGGAAAATTTTTCAAGGGCAAGGCACGCATTACGAATGGCAAGACGATTTTGGTCACGGGCCTCTCTATCATTAATAAAGCGGTTGAATTCACTGATGTCGGCACCAGCGCAAAATATATTTTCTACCGCAGATCGCAGAATAAGAATATGAATATTGGGGTCATTTTCAGCCTCTTGCACAAGGCTTGGTATGGTTTGCCACATTGTGATGTTCAGGGCATTCTTTCTGTCTGGCCGATTGAGTGTAAGCCAGGCGATATGCTGTTCTTTTTCAAGATAGATGAGATCGTTCGTCATCGATGAGGTCATGGCCAATCCTTGAGTAATATTTATCGTAAAGCATTAGGCCGTTTCGAATTTGGTGATAGCCAGAACTTTATTGCCGTTGCCAATATATTCAAGATAGTCAAAGCTTGTCGCCCGTGCAAGGGCAATTCCACGGCCATGATGGGTTTGATTAGCGGATAAGTCAATATGGAGATAATCGTTAAAGTTAAATCCTCTTCCTTGATCCTCTATCTTGAAAGAAACAAGATTACCTTCCTGTTCAAATTTGATGGTGACATATCTGTTTTTGTATTTTGGCATAGAAAGCCGTCGCTCTATTTCTTGTCGGTGGGTATCTTTTTTCATAAGACACCATTTCTTTTTATGACTGATTTCAAGGTTGCCATGCTCAATGGCATTGGCGAGCAACTCAAATAACCCGAATGCTATGCGATCTGGTTCGGGGCAGGCAAGGGATAGCATTGTGGTGAGCGCTTCAGCTTCCTCAAAAGTTTTTATGCAAAATGTACCGCTGGTTATAGTTCCAATAACAGATTCACGAGAGTGAATCTGATTACGTAATTGGCGACGTTGACGTGACTCGCTTTGTGCTCCATGGATCATAGCATGGAGGGTATGGGGCGTAAATGGTCTTTGCAACCATTGGTATGGGGATATATGCTTAAATCTTTTGATTTCTTTTGATCTTATATCATCAAGGATAAGGATCAAAGGGATATCCTGAAGATGATCCTTTGTGGCCAGCGTTTTGAGAAAATCAGGCTCCTTTAGAATATGGTTAAAGTCGATGATGATGGCATGGGTTTCTGGGTGATTATTAGCAAGGAATGTCATTGAATCCTGAACATTATTAACGTCAGTAAAGGGATAGTTATGACGTTTTAAATTTCGGTTACAATCCAGAATTTTTCCGTCCTGATTATGTATAACCAGTAATGCCATGAAAAGTAATGTCCTTAAATTATTCCGTATTTATACAATTTACTTTAGAAGAACGAAGAATATACAAATAATACTTTAAAATATATTAATACAATCATAGATATATTATTTAATGATAATGTTAAGCTTATTTTAAGTTTTGTTAAATATAAATCAATCAACACATAGTTGTATAAATATTATTTATTACCAATAATGGAGAATATTGTGAGTTCATTAATGATGACTAATTCTGATCATGAAATTTGTCTGACCTTGACGCCCGTTATGGACTTAGCCATGGCCGTTGAATTGCGGTTAAGTCTGATTGACTGCTTAACGGCCAACAAAACCATAAAAATTATCGGGTCTGATGTGGAGCGTATTACCACGCCCTGTCTTCAGGTTCTTTATGCCATGAAGAAAAAGACAATGGACTACAATATTGAATTTTTACTTACCGAAATATCTGAGCCCTTTCAAAAGATTTTGAAGAATGTTGGCCTCTTAGATCAGTTCTCATATCCGGAGCAAAAAGCATGAGTAAAACCGCACTGACAATAGATGATTCAAAAACCATGAGAGACATGGTTTCTTTTACCCTAAAGAATGCAGGCTTTATGGTGACCGAGGCGGAAAATGGACAATTGGGTTTGGACAAAATCAATGGGTCTTCTTTTGATGTTATTATTACGGACGTTAATATGCCTGTTATGGACGGCATTACCTTTACCAGAGAGGCCCGCAAGCGATCTGAGGCGAAAACAACGCCGATCCTGATACTGACCACGGAAAGTGGTGCAGATATTAAAAATGAGGGCCGTAACGCAGGCGCTACAGGCTGGATTGTAAAGCCCTTTAATCCGGAAAAATTATTGCAAGTTGTGGAAAAAGTTTGCGGATAAAACCAGAAAAAGTGATTTCAACATTACAATGAGGAAATTCAATGTCCGATTCAATGGAGCAATTTAAAGTCATTTTCTTTGAAGAGTGCTCGGAACTTCTTGTGAGCCTAGAAGAGGGGCTGATGTTATTGCAGTCTGGCGATAATGATGAGGAAACGATGCATGCGGTTTTTCGTTCCGTTCATTCTATTAAGGGTGGTGCGGGGGCCTTTGGTTTTGATGATCTGGTATCTTTTGCCCATATTCAGGAAACCATGCTCGATGAAATGCGGTCAGGAACCCTTGCCATTGAAACAAAATATATTGATGTTTTATTAAAAGCCTATGACATTCTTGTCGAGCTTGTGGGTATGGCACAGCGGGGTGAAGATGTTGATCCTGATTATGGTGCAGACGTGGCACGGGCCATGAAAGACATTATGAATGAATCCGATCAACCAACCAGTGAAATAGAAACAAAATCCGAGAAAAAAGTCAAGAAAGTGGCCTCGGGCAAAACCACCCATATTTTCAAAATATCTTTTAAGCCCTACGTTGAACTCTATCAAAGAGCCAATGAACCCATATTATTGATGAGAGAACTTCAAAATTTAGGTGAATTAACAGTCGAGATTGATACTTCTGCCTTACCTGATATCGAGGTTATGGACGCTGAACATGCCTATTTTAATTGGGATTTATGGCTCATATCGGATGTTGGAGAAAATGAAATTCAGGAAGTATTCGAATTCGTTGAAGACGACTGTGACCTTAATATTATTGATCTTGGGGTCTATCTGTCACCAGATGACTTTGTTGAGGATGATCAGGCTGGTTTGTTCGACGTGCAAGACAATTCGGCTTCTGATGTAAAAGCTACAAAAACCGTAGAAAAAGAGAAAATACCTTCAACGCCTCAGAAAAAACCCAAAGCGGAAGAAACCGTTGTGAGTCAGTCCATCCGTGTTGAATTGGATAAAGTGGACAAGTTGGTCAATATGGTTGGAGAACTTGTGATTACGCAGGCCATGCTGCGCGAGCAGGGCGGCCAACTTCTCGTGGAACAATATCCAAATCTTGTTCAAGGAATAGAAGAGCTTTCCCGTCATATTCGTGAGCTGCAAGAAAGCGTTATGGCTATTCGGGCGCAACCGGTTAAGTCCGTATTCTCCAGAATGCCCCGTCTGGTCAGAGAACTGACCTCATCGCTTGGTAAGAAGGCTCGTTTGGTTATGACGGGCGAAGAAACCGAAGTGGATAAGACCGTTACCGAAAGAATTGGTGATCCGTTGATGCATATGATCCGTAATAGTGTTGATCATGGCCTAGAAATGCCAGATGTGCGCAAGGCAAATGGTAAGACAGAGGAAGGTATTATTCATCTTTCCGCTTTTCATCGGGGCGGCCGCATTTTTATTGAAATAGAGGATGATGGTGCGGGCATTAATCGGGATGTCGTGTTGCAAAAAGCCATTGAGAATGGCGTTGTTACTGCAGAGGCTAACCTTAGTGATGACGAAATCAATAATCTGATATTTATGCCTGGATTTTCAACGGCAAAAGAAGTGACCAATGTTTCCGGCCGTGGGGTGGGAATGGATGTTGTTCGCAAAAATATTCAAAGCCTTGGCGGACGTATATCTATTAGTTCCACACAAGGAAAAGGCAGCAAATTTAGCATGTCCCTACCGCTAACCTTGGCGGTTATGGATGGCATGGTTGTGGATATAGGACAAGAAAAATTTGTTCTGCCCTTGGCCAATATTATTCAAACATTAAGACCCGCCAATAGGGACGTTAACATGTTGCCAGACGGCAGAAGCGTCATGATGTTTCGGGATCAATATATTTCTCTGGTTCCACTTTATGAAATTTTTGGTGTTAAGGATGCGGTTCATAATCCTTGCGAGGGACTGGTGGTCGTGGTTGAGGGAGACGGTGGGGTGTTGATGGGTTTCATCGTTGATGATCTTGTTAATCAACAACAGGTCGTCATTAAAAGCCTTGAATCAAATTATGAATTGGTTGAGGGCATATCAGGTGCCACCATACTTGGAAACGGTCGTGTATCACTGATTGTTGATATTGCGACTGTGCAGACAATGATGACAAATAAGCATTTCGTCTCAGAAAATAATGGCCAAAATTTAAGCAAAAATTCAGATAAATCCTTACCTCAAGCCCAACTTAGCATGGAGATTCATTAATGGCATCACTTACGGCAAATAATCAAATCCTAAATAATAATGAGTCAAAGGATGATGATAGTTTTAAACAATATATTTCTTTTAATATTGATAAAGAAATTTACGCTGTCGAGATCACAATGGTTCGGGAAATCAAGGGATGGATTCCTACGACAAGCTTACCAAACTCCCCCGACTACATGCGTGGTGTGATTAATTTGCGTGGCGTAATTGTTCCTGTGTTTGACCTTAGAACACGGTTTCGACATGGCAAAACCACACCAGGGAAAACCCATGTAGTGATAATTGTAAGTTTGGATGAAAGGACCATAGGTATTTTGGTGGACGCCGTATCCGATATTTTAACAATAGCGGAAGATGAGATTTTGAGCGTTCCAGATAAGGATGTGAATCCTGAATATGTCTTTATGGAGGGGCTAGTATCTGTGGATAAAAAAATGGTCGCTATCCTCAAGCCCAGATTACTTTTCAATATGGATGATGTGCCAGAAACAGATGTTAACGCCGCATAGGTTATCTGATCGGCTAGGAATTAATACAGAATTATAGGAGAAATAAAATGAATAAAAAAACTTCAAATTTTACCCACATAATGAACAATAATAATGCAAAAACGATCATATCAATTTTACTGGTTGCCGTGGTGGCTATTTTTATAGGGCTCGGCATAGACAGTAAAAATTTTATCTTACCCCTTATAGGAAGTCTCATTGCGGGGTCTTCTTTGGTCATATTAAGGCTTGCTCAGGGAAATTTATCAAAAAAATTGGCCATATTACAGCATGCTTTAAATAAGATCGCAACAGGTGACAATGCGATAGAATTGCCTGAAATCGAGAGTGAAGACAGTATGCGTGATCTGTTTAAGTCGCTTTCAGATATCAGTGATAATGAAGAAGACAACAAACTCTTGATGAGGAACTATTCAGGTCAGGTTAAGGCCATCGCTAAATCTCAGGCCGTGATTGAATTTAATATGGACGGTACGATTATTACAGCAAATGATCTTTTTCTGGACGTCTTAGGATATCGGTTGGACGAAATTAAAGGCAAGCATCATGGAATGTTTGTTGATCAGGTCTTTAAAGAAAGCGAAGAATATCGCCGTTTCTGGGACAAACTTAATCGGGGTGAATATGAGGTTAAGGCATATCAACGTCTTGGTAAAGGCGGCAAAAAAGTCTGGATACAGGCTTCTTATAACCCCATATTTGACCATGATGGCAAGCCCTTTAAGGTGGTGAAATATGCGACCGACATCACAAATGAAAAATTACAAAATACCATAAATCAAAATATTAAGGCGGCGACCGACAGGGCATCTACCAATATTATGGTGGCCGATACGGACTATAATATTGTCTATATGAACCGCACTATGCAGGATATGATGAAGGAAAATGAGGCCCAGTTGAAAACCTCTCTTCCGAGATTAGATGTGAATAATCTGATAGGGGCCAATATTGATATCTTTCACAAAAATCCTGCTCATCAGCGGAAAATTCTTAATGAAATTACGGGCATTACCCGAACCAGTATTGAGATAGCGAGTTTAAATTTTAATTTGGTGGTAAATCCGATCATTGACGAAAATGGCAAACGGGCGGGAACGGTTGTAGAATGGGAAGATGTTACGAAAGAATTGGCAAAGGAAAAAGAAGAAAAGCGTATTTCAGTTGAAAATCAACGCATTAGAATTGCCCTTGATAACGCAAGCACCAATGTCATGGTGGCCGATAAAGATTTTAATATCGTCTATATGAATAATATTCTTCGTGAGATGATGCAGAGTGCTGAATCGGATTTAAGAAAAGTTTTGCCGAATTTTAATGCGAGCAAAATTATCGGAAGCAATATCGATATTTTCCATAAAAATCCAGCCCATCAACGCGGTATGATGCAAAATCTGACCAAAACCATTAGTTCCAATATTAAGGTTGGGGTGTTTGATTTTAATTTAATTGTAAATCCCGTCAATGATGTCAACGGTGAACGTTTGGGAACGGTTGTTGAATGGAAAGACATGACCCAAGAGCTTGCCATTGAGGCCGAGATCGCAGACGTTGTCAATGCGGCGGCCGCAGGGGACTTTACAAAACGGGTGAGTGTTGAAGGCAAAAAAGGCTTTATGCTCAGCCTTGCCAATAATATGAATACGATTGGAACTAATACTCAGGCGGCGACCGATGATTTGGCGCGGGTTTTAAGTGAACTTGCCAGGGGTAATTTAACAGAAAAAATTGTAGCCGATTATCAGGGCACTTTTGATGTCTTAAAAAATAGCTCTAACGAAACGGCTGGACAACTTATGAAAATTGTTATGCAGGTCAATCAGTCTGCCGCAGAAGTTGCCTCCGCATCGGCCGAATTGTCCACGGGAAGCGATGATTTAAGCCGTCGCACCGAGGCGCAAGCATCCGCTCTCGAAGAAACCGCGGCGTCCATGGAAGAACTCGCCGTGACGGTTAAACAAAATGCCGACAATGCCAGTGATGCCAATAAGCTTGCCGATAAATCCCGTGAAATGGCCGTTGATGGTGGCGTGGTCGCAAAACAGGCTGTGGAGGCGATGAGCACGATTGAGAAATCTTCACAGCAAGTTTCAGACATTATCGGTGTGATAGATGATCTTGCCTTCCAGACCAACCTTTTGGCTTTGAATGCGGCCGTTGAGGCTGCTCGGGCAGGTGAAGCAGGCAAAGGTTTTGCGGTTGTGGCCGAAGAGGTTCGTACCTTGGCACAAAGATCAGCACAAGCCTCTAATGAAATTAAATCCCTTATCACCAGTTCAAATATGCAGGTCAAGAATGGTGTGGAGCTTGTTAATAATGCGGGTAAAGCCCTAAACGATATTATGCAGTCCATTACAAAGGTCGCAGACATTGTGTCGGAAATTGCCAGCGCAAGCTCGGAACAGGCACAGGGCATTGATGAGGTAAATGTGGCTATTGCAGAAATGGATGATATGACCCAACAGAATTCCTCTCTTGTGGAGGAAAGCTCGGCCTCTGCAAGGGTTCTGGAACGTCAGGCCGCTGAAATGCAGCGGTTAATGGCCTTCTTTAATGTGGGTGAAAATATGGATGGTTGGAGCGTATCACATTCTACGAGCTTATCGTCTCCCGCGCTTTTGCAACAGGAACAATTGAAGCGATCTCTTGCAACAGAAAAACATAAACCTGTCGTCAAGCCAAAATTGACAAAGAAAGTAGCCTCCAATGGATCTGGGCAAAATCATTCTGATTGGTCAGAATTTTAGGAGTGCGGGACAATGTCAAATAATGCATCTCACAGGCTTTATAAGCCTTTGGATATTGAGAAAGTTCGGGAATTTGAGTGGACAGATAAGGATTTTAAATTTTTAGCAAGTCTGCTCAATGAAAAAACTGGCATTATCTTAAATGAAAAAAAGAAGGAGATGATGTATGGCCGTCTGGTTCGTCGGTTAAGAGCTTTAAAAATTGAGAGCTTTAGTGATTATTGTCAATTTTTACAAAGTCCTGCGGGCGAAACCGAACTTGGCTTTACTTTAAATGCCATTACCACCAATAAGACGGATTTTTTTAGGGAGATGCATCATTTTGATTATTTGCGAGAGGTGATAATTCCCCCCGTTCGGGAACAGATTGCGCATAGTCCAAATTACCATTTTCGCATATGGTCTGCGGGATGCTCTTCGGGACAGGAGCCTTATAGTGCCGCTATGGTCATGAAACATAGTTTGGGCAATAAGGTCGCAAATTGCAAAATTCTGGCCACGGATCTGGACAGCAATATGTTAAATGCGGGAAAAAAGGGCATATATGATGCCGAGAAATGCCGAGAAACAATCCCAAAAGTTTACGCAAGTTCTTATATGAAAAGAGTGAAATCCTCAGAAGGCGACATGATGGAAATGTCGGAAGAGCTTAAGAATATTATTAGTTTCAAACAGTTGAACCTGCTCCATGAATGGCCCATGCAGGGGAAATTTGATGTTATTTTTTGCCGTAATGTCATGATTTATTTTGATAAAGAAACTCAAGATAATTTGGTGCGTCGTTACGCACAATATTTAAAACCTGAGGGAATATTATTTATTGGTCATTCAGAAAGTTTATTAAGCACGCCAGATGTTTTTAAATGTCTGGGTAAAACGATTTATAGGTTGTTGCCATGATTATGTCCAATGTCCAGAAGAATGATGACAGAAATAAACGTCAGAGAGATGTTCTTGATATTCCTTCTGGAGCCAATTATTACGACGCCAAATTTGGAACGATGGTTCATAAAATTAATGAAGGTGGCTTTTGTGTGCTGAGCCAATCTGATCATCTGATTATGACGACACTTGGGTCATGTATCTCTGTTTGTATATTTGATCCTATTATCAAGGTAGGGGGAATGAATCATTTTTTATTACCCGAAAGCAGTTTGGAAGAGGGGAAAAATAATTTCAGTTTGCGATATGGCAACAATGCCATGGAAACCTTGGTCAATGAGATATTAAAACGAGGCGGAAAAAAAGAACGCTTGGTCTTAAAGGCCTTTGGCGCAGGAAATGTAATAAATATGAAGGCCGATATCGGGGGAAAAAATCATATATTTTTAAAGCAATATATTAAAGACGAAGATTTGAAATTGGAAACCTGTGACTTAGGGGGTGATTTTCCGCGTTGGGTAATTTTTTACCCCTCCACAGGTAAAGCCTTTGTCAGGCTTTTGCAAAGAACTCAAGATCGAAAGATTATTAATCAGGAAGAAGTCCTCCGTAAGAAAATTGAAAAACAACATAATGCCGTAGATATCGAATTATTTTAAGAAAGTAGAATGTGATGAAGAAAATAAAATTATTGATTATAGATGACTCACTTCTCATTCGTACAATGATTAAATCCATTGTTTCAGCCGACCCCTTTATCGAAGTGGTTGGTGAAGCGGCGGATCCATTTGAAGCCCGTGACAAAATAAAACAGCTAAATCCAGATGTGGTGACGCTTGATGTGGAAATGCCCAGAATGGACGGTCTTTCCTTTCTGGAAAAAATAATGTCTTTGCGGCCTATGCCTGTCATTATGGTATCCACGCTTACCCAAAAAGGCGCCGACATTACTATTCGGGCGCTGGAAATTGGTGCGGTTGATTATGTGGGTAAGCCCGTCAACCACGATCTGACAGCTGTGGGGTATGAATTGATTGCAAAAATCAAGGTGGCGAGCGGTGCACGTGTTAGACAAAATGGCCGAACCAGAACTAATGATTTTGTTCAAAAACCGTTGGTCGGCATGGGGCATTATACCAAACAACTTATTGCGATTGGTTCATCAACGGGGGGTATTGAATCATTGTTTGATATTCTTGTGGAATTGCCCGCTGATTGCCCGCCTGTTGTTATCGCTCAGCATATTTCAAAAGGATTTTCCGAACGATTTGCTCTTCGGGTCAATAAATTATGCTCTGTGACTGTGAAGGAGGCCGAAGACGGCGAAGAATTAAAAACGGGTTATGCCTATATCGGTCAGGGGGGCAAACATATAACGGTCAAAAAATCTGGGGGAAAAATTATTTGTCATATTGAAGAAGATATTGAAGGGGAAAACTATAGACCATCTGTTGATAAGCTTCTTTTTTCTGTGGCACGAATCCTTAGATCTGATGCGGTTGGTGTGATTCTGACGGGTATGGGGAAGGACGGTGCTCTGGGTCTTATGGCGATGCGGGAAAATGGGGCCAGAACCCTTGGTCAAGATGAGGCAAGCTCTATCGTTTATGGCATGCCAAAGGCCGCCATGATGGCGGGAGCCGTGGAAAAGCAGGTGTCATTATCTTGTATGGCACAGGAAATATTGTATGCCTGCAGCATAACAATGCCACTTAACAAGGTTGGTGGCGTATGAATATACAAAAAAAACCAGAGAAAGAGAGCAATCTTGCGGATTTGATTAATCGCAATGATTTGCAAGATATCAGAGATGTTGCTCTGAGTAATATCAGTGAAGAAATTATGCAAATTTCAGATCTTGTGGAAAATAGTATTGTTGATTTATCCGATGAATTTCAGGCCTTGGTAAAATATTCAAAACAACAGGTTGATGACCTGACCACGGCTTGTATTTTTGTACAGGGGGAATTGAGAGATAAGGATGAGGCGACACAGGACATTATCAATGAAATGTTTATGGCGAGTGCTGAAATTTCCACATGTTTTCATCAGAATGTTAATCGCATGATTTATACAATGCAGTTTCAGGATCGTGCGAGACAACTGATGCTCGCCATATCGGCAACATTGAATATTCTTCTAACCTTATCGCAAAAGATTGAGCGAGGCTGTCTTTCAGACAGTATTTCTGATCCCGTCGAAATTTCCGAGAATAACAAGAATATTTTACGCCGGATCATTCAGAACGGCGAACATAAGGAACTTGACCAGAATTATATTTTGAAAATGTTTTTAGGGCATGACCAACATAAAGGTGAGACGGAGAATGTTGATGCAAAGGGTTCTGATGATATTGAGTTTTTTTAATTAAGAGGATTTTACAATGGAATATCAAATTGAAGTACAAGAAAATTTATTCGAAGTAAAACTGAGTGAGAAAATTACATTCTCAGATCTTGATGGTTTTCGGGAAATAGTCAGACGTATGATGGACAGTCATTCGGAAAGAAATATTATTGATTTATCCGACGTGCATTTTATTGATTCTGCGGGTTTGGGCATGTTGTTGCTTGCCCGAGATGAAATTTCGCATACTCCTGCTAATTTAACCTTAAAATCGCCCAATGGACAGGTTCAACGCATGTTTTCTGTGGCCTGCTTTGACAAGATGTTTAACATTGAAAAAGCATAAATTTCTAAACAGCTTATAATGCCAAGTAGCTTATTATGCCAAATAGCTTATTATGCCAAATAGCTTATTATGAAAGTATGAAATGTGTTAGAATTATCAATAGATGAAAATGATGTTTTGTCACGGCACAAAAACATTGGTGTCAATGGCATTGGAAACGACATTCTCGGTAGCCGTATTTTAATTGTGGATGATGATGAACTTCATAGCCAATTGATTGCCATTATTTTAACACAGGATGGTTTTAAAAATTTATTTTTTGCCCGTAATGGTGCCGAGGCTCTGGAAAGGTCAAAAAGCATAATCCCTGATATGATTATAATGGATATTCTCATGCCAGGCATTAACGGTCTTGATGTTTGTCGCACGCTCAGAAAAATAGATAATTTTAGAAATATTCCTATCATTGTTCACACCATCAAACATTCGCCCGAAGAAAGGGCAGAGATATATGATGCAGGTGCCACAGATATTTTTCCAAAACCCGTATCCGAAAGAGAGGTCCATAATCGTGTCTATATGTATTTGAAATATAGTTCGGTGGTAAAAGGACTTAGGTCATATCATAATCGTCTTGCTCGTGATCTGGAGATCGCACGTTCCATGCAGGATGCCTTGTTGCCAAGACCATCGCTGTTGCAGGGAATTTCAAAATCCCATAAGATAGAAATTGATTTTAATTATGAAACGTCTAATGAGATGGGGGGGGATTTCTGGGGACTTGATGTATTGAATGATGATCAGATATTTATTTATATTTCTGATTTTTCTGGTCATGGTGTATCGGCCTCTTTAAATACCTTCCGACTTCATTCATTGATTTTAAATTATCAAAAAGCCAATATGGGATCACCAGCGGAATATCTGGAAAAACTGAACCATGATTTGTTTAAATTATTGCCTGTGGAACAATATGCCACAATGTTATGTGGCATCATTGATGTGAAGAAAAATATATTTACTTATGCGGCAGCGGCGTCAACATCGCCTTTAAAAATTGCGGTGGGCTTTGATGAGGTCACAAGCCTTGATCCATCGGGTTTTCCCCTTGGGATGATAAAGGATGCAACTTATATAACCCATGAGGTTCCGTTTAAAAAAGGTGAATTATTATTTCTTTATAGTGACGTTCTTACGGAAAGCTATGACCAGAGAGGCCACATGATAGGCGAGGATAATTTTATAAAAATTTGCAGACAGGCCAGTATGAGCCTCCATAAGGATCAGAATTTCCTCACACGGCTTTTAAAATTTTTTGATATGCTCATAAGGCGCCCCTTAAAAGATGACCTGACGGCAGTGACATTCAGAAGATTTTGAGATTTTATCGCTCAAACTTGGTGGATAATACAATGGATGATGTGGTTTTTTTTATGCCATCCATTTTACCAATTTCATCAAGATTACGATCTATTTCTTCGGTGGTATCGGCCTTGACTAAGGCGATCATGTCATAAATTCCACTGACCGCATAGACTGATTTGATGAGGGGTAATTTTTTTAGATTCTGTAATATTTGAGGGGAGAATTTAGGATTTAACTGAATTAATACATGGGCGGTAATCTGATTTTTTTTGTAATTATCATTTAATAGAATAGTGTAGCCTGCAATGATACCCCTGTCCTCAAGACGTGAAATCCTGTCCTGAATCGTAGAACGGGATAGTCCAAGTATTTTTGCTAATGATGTCGTGCTCGCACGGCCATTATTCTTCAAAAGATTGATTAATTTTTGATCAATATCATCCATAATTTTAAATAACGGAAAATCCGTCATAATGCAAGACGATAACGGTCATATTGTCTTGTTGACTTGTCCGCACAATAAGCCGATTTATCCAGAGCAAAATAATTTCATGTGGCAATGAATTTAATATATGTTAGTGTCTTTAAAATTAAAATATAGATTCATATTTATAAAATTATGTGACCAGTAAGAATTAAAGGGATAATCAAATGCAAAAAGTAAAGCATGAACAATGGGCTTCGGGATTTACGTTTCTATTGGCGGCGGTGGGAAGTGCCGTGGGACTCGGAAATATATGGCGATTTCCTTATGTTGTGGCTGAAAATGGTGGCGGTGCCTTTGTACTGATCTATCTGGCCATTGTTATTGTTTTTGGCATACCTCTGTTAATGTCGGAACTTATGATCGGGCGTGGTACACAAAAACCGCCTGTGGCTGCTATCCAACAGATGGCACATCAATCAAAGGCAAGTAAGTTATGGAATATGCTGGGGTGGTCCTATGTGATTGTACCGCTTGGGGTCTTGACCTTTTATTCCGTGGTGGCGGGCTGGACACTTGATTATGCCATTGCAATAGGTATTGGCTCACTTAATAATTTACAAGAAGGTGATTCCGCAAAAATTTTTCAGGAATTACAAGACAGTCCTTTGAAACTTATTTTCTGGATGACACTGTCGGCGGTTATTACGATCGGTATCGTTGCGCGGGGTTTAAAATCTGGGTTGGAAAAAACGGTGACCATATTGATGCCGGCCCTGTTTGTTATATTGGTTCTGCTTATGCTATATGCCTCCATCACGGGTGAATTTATTAAAAGTGTTGCCTTTATGTTTGATCCTGATTTTTCCAAGATCACACCTGAACTTGTTTTAATGGCGGCTGGGCAAGCCTTTTTCTCCCTCTCCCTCGGGGCAGGTAGCATGATGGTTTATGGCTCTTATTTGAACCGTGATATTTCCATTCCAAAAATGGCTGTTGGGGTTGCATTTTCGGATACATTGGTGGCGCTTCTTTCTGGTTTTGCGATTTTCCCCATTGTTTTTGCCTATGGCGTTGAACCAACGTCTGGACCAGGGCTTGTGTTTGTGACATTGCCAATTGTCTTTAGTGATATGGGCTGGATTGGACAGCTATTTGGATTTTTATTCTTTTTATTGTTGGCCTTTGCAGCTATCACCTCCACAATTTCTTTGCTAGAACCTATGGTGGCGCAATTATCAGAAGGTGAAAAATTTAGTCGTGCCCGTGCCGCAATTTATGCTGGTGCGGCGTTTTGGTTTGTTGGGATCTTTGTTGCCCTCTCCAATAATGTGTTAAAGGATGTCCACCCGCTTGATTTTCTGCCCCTGTTTGAGGGAATGAATATTGAAGCGGTCATTAATTTTCTGGCGGCAAATGTCTTTATGGTGCTTAATGGTTTGTTGGTTTCCATCTTTGCAGGCTGGGCAATCAAGCGCTCCATAACATTGGAAGAATTGGGCATGGGTGATAGCATGCTCTTTAAAATATGGTTTATGCTGGTGCGTTATGTTGTGCCAATTGGCGTTGCCTTTATTTTCTATGATGTGGTTTTGTAAGCGGGGACTTTGGGTTTTAACCTGTTGATAGAGATTTGATCCTCGGTTAGCCCAAGACCCAATATATCTTGGGGAAGCTTTCCATCTTTTATGAGGGCGGCGGAAATACGGCCCATGGCAGGGGCCGTTTTGATGCCAAAGCCTCCTTGACCGGCAAGCCAGAAAAATCCGTCCTGTTCGGGATCAAAACCCACCACAGGATAGCCGTCCTTGACATAGTTCCTAAGTCCCGCCCAGCTGTGATTAATTTTATCCACTGTGAGCGTTGTGGCATTTTCCAAATAATGGGCGCCGTAAGCAATGTCGATTTCCTCGGGTTGCGCATCCAAGGGAGGCGACAAGTGACTATCACCGGGCGTCATTAAAATTTTGCCGCTATCGGGTTTAAAATAATAGCCTTTGTCAATATCCATAACCAATGGCCAGTGGTCAGGACATAATGTCTTGGGCAGGGTGACCATGATAACGGTGCGCCGCAAGGGTTCAATGTTAATGGGCGTAATGTTGGCATGTCTTGCCACCTCGTCCACCCAAGCTCCCGCTGCATTGACGACGATGGGGGCTATAAATTCACCAACCTTGGTCTTAAGATGCCACTGATTACGAAGTCTTTTTAAATCCATGACTTCGGCGTTTGTTATAATTTCGCCGTCATGCGCCTTAATATGGTTCAAATATCCCTGATGTAAGGCATTAACATCAATGTCGGCGGCATCCTGCTCCAAAAGAACATTATCCTGATAATTTTGGTCTAATATGGGCAGTAATTTTTTCACCTCAGCGTGATCAATATAGTGGCTATCAATATTAATTTTTATCAAATCCTTTTGAAGAGCCTCGAGCTTTGACCTTTTACCATTTGGGACAATATACATAAGAGGTCGAGGGCTAAGAAGTGGATATGAGGTAAAATCATCTGGGGGGTTCATCAGAAAATCCTCACTGGCACAAACCAGTATATTCAAAAGAGGATCACCGTGATGATAGCTTTTTTGGAAAATAGCCGATGATCTGCTGGTGGAATGATAACCAGGCAGATTTTCTTTTTCGAGGATAATGACCTTACCGATTTTGGATAGTTCATATCCTGCCGCCGCACCGGCAATGCCACCACCTATAATAATAAAATCTGCTGTTTTCTGGTTGCTGTTCACGCTTTTATTCACCTTAAATGAACTCTATAATCCGCATTTTCGACACATTATTCTGATTGGACGGATCAGACAATAAGAATTGCAAAGAATTGAAATATAAATATAGAGGATATTTTATTCGCAACTGCAAAATTTTTTGTGGAAAAGATAGATTAATTTGGTAGATTAAACTCAGTCATTATAAAAATTTAAGCGGAGGATTTAATATCATGAGAAAAACCCCAAAGGATTTTTTTAAACCCTTATCCATTGGCGCCCCCGCCCCATTTCGGGAAATTCCCGTTGCTCTTGAACGCATGATCCATTTTTTTCCGCCGCAAATGGAAAAAATGCGCGCTAAAATTCCTGAAATGATCGGTAAGGTTGATGTGTTGCTTGGTAATCTTGAAGATGCCATCCCCGCAAGCGATAAAGAAGCCGCAAGGGCAGGTTTTATTGCGGTCGCTGAAAAGAATGATTTTGGCAATACGGGGTTATGGACACGGGTGAATTGTTTAAACAGTCCATGGTTTTTAGATGATGTGATAGAGATCGTTTCCAAGGTGGGTAATAAATTGGATGTGGTTATGTTGCCAAAAGTAGAGGGTCCATGGGATATCCATTATTTGGATCAATTACTCGCTCAGCTTGAATCCCGCCATAATATCAAAAAACCCATTATGATCCACGCCATACTTGAAACGGCACAAGGGGTAAATAATGTAGAAGAAATCGCCGCCGCCAGCCCCCGCATGCATGGTATGAGCTTGGGACCTGCGGATCTTGCGGCGTCGCGCGGCATGAAAACAACCCGTGTGGGCGGCGGGCATCCTTTTTATGGCATTATTGCAGATGATAAGGCAGATGGATCGGAGCGTAATTTCTATCAGCAGGATTTATGGCATTTTACGGTGGCCAAAATGGTGGATGCCTGTATGTCTTATGGTCTTAAGGCCTTTTATGGTCCCTTCGGTGATTTTTCCGATGATGCTGCCTGCGAGGCACAATTCCGCAATGCTTTCCTTATGGGGTGTATGGGGGCATGGTCATTGCATCCAAAACAAATTGCGATCGCCAAAGCGGTCTTTAGTCCAGATGTGAATGAGGTGTTGTTTGCCAAAAAAATTCTGGCCGCCATGCCCGATGGTACAGGCGCCGTTATGATCGACGGCAAGATGCAGGATGATGCCACATGGAAACAGGCCAAGGTCATTGTTGATTTGGCAAAGATTGTCGCCTCCAAAGATCAAGAGCTTGGGGCAAAATACGGTTTTTAGGCTGACGTCCTATTCCCCTTTATAGGTGGCGGTACGTTTTTCAAGGAAGGCCGCCGTTGCCTCGGTACGGTCTTTGCTTGAGAGCAAAACTTGCATGCTTTTTCGTTCAAGTCCAAGGGCACTTTCCAATGACATATCGGGGCCATGCAGAATGGCATATTTGATATGTTCAAGTCCCAAGGGCGGCAATGCGCTCAGCTCACGGGCCATTTCCATGGCACGTTCCATGACCTTGTCGTCCTCTAGCACTTCACAAACAAGCCCCATTTCCTTGGCTTCATTCGCCCCGATCATCATTCCTGTTAAGCATAGACGCATGGCATTATATTTACCCACCGCCCGCACCAATCGTTGTGAGCCACCAGCACCTGGCATAACGCCGACTTTGACCTCTGGCTGGCCAAATTTTGCGTTCTGACCCGCAAGAATTATATCTGAAATCATGGCAAGTTCCATACCGCCGCCAAGAGCAAAACCGTTCACGGCTGCAATAACGGGGCGGGGGTAATCGGCAAAGGCATTATAGAGCCGTTCCACATGGGCTTTATAATAATCAACCGCACTGAGGACAGACATTTCCTTTAAGTCAGCCCCTGCGGCAAAGGACTTTTCATTACCCGTAATAATCACCGCCCGAATATCTTCACGATTTTTTAATTCGTTGAATTTTTCCGCAATTAGGCTACGCACATTCAGGTTAAGGGCATTATAATTCTTGGGTCTGTTGATGCGGACGATCGCAATATAATTTTCGGGAAATTCAAGTAAAACTTCATCTTTGGGTATCTCGGACATTATATTCTCTCTGTATTATTAAGGCCGTTCTGAAAATATCACAACGGCCTTCATTTTAATCTAGTTATTTTGAATTTAAAAGGCATTCAATCCCGTTTGCAGACGTCCTAAGATCAAGGCGTGAACATCATGGGTGCCTTCGTAGGTATTGACAGCCTCCAGATTCATGGCATGGCGAATAACGTGGAATTCATCACTGATACCATTGCCACCGTGCATATCACGAGCTTGCCGAGCAATATCCAAGGATTTTCCGCAATTGTTGCGTTTTAATAGTGAAATGGCATCGGGGGAAAGCTTATCCTTTTCCTTCAGTCGTGTTGCATTAAGGCAGGCATGTAGGCCAAGGGTAATTTCTGTTTGCATATCAGCAAGTTTTTTCTGGATCAACTGATTGGCGGCCAGAGGCTTGCCAAATTGCTTGCGATCAAGAGTATATTGACGAGCCGCATGCCAGCAAAACTCTGCCGCCCCCAATGCGCCCCACGCAATGCCAAGACGGGCATTGGACAGACAGCCAAGCGGACCTTTCATGCCCTCCACATTGGGCATGAGATTTTCTTCTGGAACAAAAACTTCATCCATAACGATTTCACCCGTGATAGAGGCACGGAGCGAGAATTTCCCCTCTATTTTTGGGGCACTCAAGCCCTTCCAGCCTTTTTCCAGAATAAATCCCCGCACCACACTATCATCACATTTTGCCCAAACAACCATGACGTCTGCAATGGGGCTGTTGGTGATCCACATTTTAGCGCCCGATATTTTGTAACCACCGGCTACTTTGCGCGCGCGGGTTTGCATGCCAGAAGGGTCAGATCCCGCATTGGGTTCGGTTAAGCCAAAACAGCCCACATATTCACCCGTGGCGAGACGAGGCAGATATTTTTGCCGTTGTTCTTCGGAGCCATAGGCATAGATGGGATACATCACAAGCGAGCTTTGCACCGACATGGCGCTGCGGTAACCGCTATCGACCCGTTCGACCTCACGGGCAATCAGACCATAGGAGACATAGCCTACGCCCGCACAGCCATAGCCCTCGATCGTGGGGCCAAGCAGTCCAAGTTCACCCATTTTGGTCATGATGTTTCGGTCAAATTTTTCATGGCGATTGGCCTCAATGATGCCTGGCATAAGCTCATTTTGGCAAAAAGTACGGGCGCCGTCCCTGATCATGCGTTCTTCTTCGGTCAGAAATTCTTCCAACAGTAATATATCATCCCATGGGGATGTGGGCCATTTTGGATTTGCCATTTTTATATCTCCTTGACGTTAGCTCGTCTATTTTATTGCCTCATCTTAAGGCAGCATTGCTGTCACTTCAATTTCAATCTTTGCTCGTCTTTCAACAAGTGCCGATACGCCAATACAGGCCATAACGGGAAAATTCTTGCCGATAATTTCCTTATAGATCGCACCAAATTTGGGCAACTCATTCCTATATCCTTCCATATCGGTCACATACCATGTCATTCGTGTAATATGTTCTGGCCCACAGTTGCCCGTTTCTAAAATGGCACATATATTAATCAGCGCTTGGCGAAACTGATCCACAAGATCGTCAGAGGCAAATTCCTCTTTCTCATTCCATCCGACAACACCCGCCAGAAAAAACATTTTTCCTTCGGCTATTATGCCATTGGAGTATCCTTTGGGTCTTGGCCATTTTGGCGGCAATATATGTTGCATAATAATGTTCTTCCTAATCAAACATGGTTAAAGAGGTATTTCAATACCAAAATACATTTATTTAAATTAACACTTGCCAAAAGACATTTTATATA
>JAIOYI010000013.1 GCA_021741205.1 Emcibacter sp. | reverse complement strand
ATCCTCCCGCAGCATGGCCAAAACGACTTTGGTTTTAAATCCCGCCGGATAATTCTTGCGTGTTTTACTCATTCAAATGATCCTTCCTTGATCAAAATAGTAGCTTAACACACTGTCCGATTTTCTGGGACCACCTCTCACAGACAAGTTTTTTTTAAAGGGACTGGATTCCTGCCATTTTAATATTTGGGCAAGGAATGACGAGGAGGGGGTAGGAATGGCGAGGCGACGGCTTATGACGATATGGGGCATATGTTGCAAGTGGCATATTGTTATGCCTCTCATTTTCCTGTAAGACGGGGTCTATAGGAGAATAGAGTGGCCGGAACAAATAGTTTAGAGAAGAAAATCATTCATGAAACTGGACCTGCGATTATTTTGATCGGGGCGCAGCTTGGGGAAAATATCGGTAAAGCCGTGCGCGCCATGTATAATTTTGGCTTAACGGATCTGCGGTTGGTATCACCCCGTGATGGTTGGCCAAATCCCGATGCAATACCAGCGGCGGCGGGGGCGGATATTGTGCTTGATAAGGCGCGGGTCTTTGATAGCACGGCCGAGGCGATTGCCGACCTAAATTATGTTTATGCCACAACCGCAAGACGGCGGGATATGATTAAAACCGTGGTCACGCCCCGAAAATGTGCGTCCCTTATGCGAAAATATTCGGACGAGGGCCAGAAAGTCGGTCTTTTGTTTGGGCCTGAAAAGGCGGGGCTTCTCAACGATGATGTGGCCCTTTCAGATGCCATTGTTTCGGTTCCTTTGAATCCTGCCTTTGCCTCCTTAAACTTGGCGCAGGCCGTGGTTCTTATGGCTTACGAGTGGTTTCAAACCAATACGGATCAGCCAGAGGAATATACCCCAAAGCTTGAGACAACGCCCGCTGCTGCCGAAGATTTGCAAATGCTGTTCGATCATATGGAACATGAACTCACCGAGGCGGGATATTTTCGCCATGATCAGAGACGGTCAATCATGAAACGAAATTTGAGAAATATCTTCAAACGTTCCGAATTAACTCAAGAAGAGGTGAGTACATTGCGGGGCGTGATTAAGGCGCTTGCTACCGGCGGCGGGGCAGGATGGCAGACAGAAAAGGCAGAAAAGGCGAAAAAGAGAAATAAAGGGGTGATGTAATGGGGATTTACAGCCTTTTTGTTTGACATTCGCTCACGCTTCACTATATTCCGCCCAACGTGAATGACTCGAGTGGAAATCTCGGGTTGCATAGAGAAATCTAAGGATTTTTTTATGGCGCTGATTTCAACTTATTAACAGAAGCGATTCTATAAAATGACAAAACGTACACAAGCTAAGTATAAAATTGACCGCCGTATGGGTGAAAACATATGGGGTCGTCCTAAATCTCCTGTAAATACCCGTGATTATGCACCGGGTCAGCATGGCCAAAATCGCCGTGGTAAATTGTCCGATTATGGTATTCAGTTGCGCGCCAAGCAAAAACTGAAAGGCTATTACGGCGATATTACAGAAAAACAGTTTAAACGCATTTATAAAGATGCCGCTCGTCAACGTGGTGACACGGGGGCTATTTTGGTGGGGCTTCTTGAAAGCCGTTTGGACGCATTGGTTTACCGCGCGAAATTTGTGCCAACCGTGTTTTCTGCCCGTCAATTTGTGAACCATGGCCATGTTACCGTTAATGGTAAAAAGGTTAACATTCCAAGTTACCGTGTGTCCGCCGGTGATGTTGTTGAGATCCGTGAAAAATCACGTCAGATCCCCATGGTCATTCAGGGAATGGCATCGAATGAACGAGATATTCCAGAATATTTGGCCTTGGAAGAAAATGGAACAAAGGTTACGTTCCTCCGTGTTCCCGTTTTGGACGAAATTCCATATCCTGTACAAATGGAACCTAATTTGATCGTGGAATTCTATTCCCGTTAATTTGTAACGTGACAAAATCTTTAAGAAAAGTCGCTCTATTGCATGGTAGGGCGGCTTTTTTTCATAAAAAAAGAGCGCCTTTTTGTGAGCGCTCTTAATTTTTATATATTATAAATTTTAGGCTTTTGGTTTGATATTATTTTGTTCAAAAAGAGCAACCAATTCGCCATTCGCTGCCATTTCCCGAACAATATCACAGCCACCCACAAATTCACCCTTAACATAAAGTTGGGGGATTGTTGGCCATTCACTGAATTGTTTTATGCCTTCCCGAAGGCTTGGGTCTTGTAATATATCAAAAGCCTCGAAGTCGACCTTAAAATGGTTAAGCACTTCTATAACGGCGGCTGAAAATCCGCACTGTGGGAACATTGGGCTGCCTTTCATATAGAGTACAACATCGTTATTTTTTATGTCATCTTCAATACGTTTGAAAACTGGGTTTGTCATATGTAATTCCTGTTTTTAATGGGATTATATTATTTATTTTGGTGCGGATGTTTGAAGAGCCAGTGCATGAAGCTGATCGCCCATTTTACCTTTCAGTGCCTGATAGACCATCTGATGTTGTTGAACACGACTTTTGCCGATGAATTCCTTTGAGACAACATGGGCAGCATAATGATCCCCATCCCCACGTAAATCCTCAATACTGACTGTTGCATCGGGCATAGACTGTCTGATCATTTTTTCAATTTCTATTGCTTCCATTGCCATGATATTTTTGTTCTCACTTTATTTTGTTATGCACCAAGTATCATACGGCTATATTTACCAGCTATTCTTTGACAGAGATATATTATCGCCATACTGGTAACTGTAACCGATAAGGTCACCAATGTATAAGAGATAATGTTACCTTCTGGAAAGTCAATGTTTCCAGAAAATTTAAGGTAAGAAAGTTTGATAATAGGTAAAACATAAGCATGGATAAAGAAAATTCCAAAACTGATGTGACCTAGATAATTAAGTCTATCACCAAAAAAATCTCTTGATTTATACAGATAATACATAAGTAGAGGGCACATCAAAAGTTTTGATACATAGATAAAATATTGGTCGAGATCCACCGTGAATACGTTACCCAATATGAGTGCGGCAACCGTAATAAGCATAATCACATGATATTTTTTTACAATTTCCAATATTTTATCATGGTGAATGGATGAAAACATACCAAAAAGATAAATTGAAAATAGGTAAGCTGCTTTGTTAATGGGGCCATAATGTCCTCCCCTACCAATGATGAAAGAAATCACCATAAAGAGTGGTAATAGCCAATATATTCTGCGGTCTCGGTCAGCCTTAATGAGAAGTGGCGCAAAGATATAAAATATGACAATGGTTGGAACAAACCAAAAGGGGGCAAGATGTTTCCCCGTTATCATGAAAAAGAATATTTGTTTTATCGTACTGTAATCATAAAAGCCTTCCCATGTATTATCCTGAATACCAATTTGAGTGTAATAATATAATCCCGGTATAGATAACAATACATAAGGTAAAATCACATATTGAATTTTCTTTTTCCAATAAAAATATTTCTCAAATCTTTTGCTTAAATATTGAAACAGAAATCCTGCAATGAAAAAGAACAATATGGAAGACTGGTTAAAAAACGTATCAAAAAACCTAAACATTAAGGGATGATCGTTCCACTGGAAGGCGTGCAAAGAATGCGCTCCGACAATCCCTATAATGGCAAAAGCCCTAAAATTATGGATATGAGATAAAAACAAAACAAATCCTTTTAATCAATATTCATATAGTTGTTCATCCAATTGCGATGGGTGTCAAGTAAATCAGGAATTGATATAGTGATATTATCATTCAACATAAAGTCATTGCCACCCGTTTGGCCAATTTTTTGTACAGAAACGCCCATCAATTTTGCAGAATTAAGAATATCATCCGCCTTATCCTGTGCTACGGAAAGGATATAGCGACCCTGATCTTCGCCAAATCCATAAGCGTGCAGGGGAATATCACCGTTATTGAGGGTAATATTCATACCCATTTTGGCCGCCATGGCCATTTCAGCGAGAGCGACTAAAAGTCCACCATCAGAAACATCATGGCAGGCGGAAATCATGCGAGCATCAATTTGGCTGCGAACATAATCGCCGTTTTTCTTTTCAAGAGCAAGATCAACAGGAGGAGGCGTACCTTTTTCCGATCCTTGCATGATATAAAGATACAGAGAGACACCAAGATGACCCTTGGTATCGCCAACCAGCAAAAGAATCTCTTCCGCATTCTTTGGCGCAATGGTCACCATTTTGCTTGAATCTTTTAAGATACCAACACCACCAATAGCAGGGGTTGGATGAATGCCTGTACCATTTGTTTCATTGTAAAGTGATACATTGCCTGAAACGACGGGGTAATCAAGAGCGATACACGCCTCACGCATGCCCTCGATACAGCCAACGAATTGTCCCATAATTTCGGGTCTTTCGGGATTACCGAAATTAAGGCAATCTGTAATAGCAAGGGGTGTTGCCCCAACAGCCGTAATATTTCGCCATGTTTCTACGACAGCTTGTTTGCCCCCCTCAACAGGATCCGCATAGCAATAACGGGGGGTACAGTCCGTTGAGATAGCAACCGCCTTGTTTGTACCATGAACCCGAACCACTGCCGCATCACCACCCGGTTTCTGAATGGTGTCAGCCATAACTTGCATGTCATATTGTTGCCATATCCAATCACGGCTGCATAAATGCGGGGAGCCTATCATGGTGAGCAAAGCTTGTTTCAAATCAGATGGGGCAGGGACATCTTTTGGATCGAGACTTGCTTTGGGGGCTGTCATGACAAAAGGTCGTTTATATTCAGGGGCATTATCGGCCAAAGGTTGGGTTGGAATATCGGCGACAACCTCTCCCTTAAAGGTGAGTGTGAGGTTGCCCGTGTCCGTTATTATGCCTATAACGGCAAAATCAAGATCCCATTTGTCAAAGATTGCTTTGGCTTCGGCTTCCCGTCCTGGTTTAAGAACAATAAGCATACGTTCCTGACTTTCAGAAAGCATCATTTCATAGGGGGTCATGCCTTCTTCCCGCTGGGGAACCATATCAAGATTAAAGGCAAAGCCCACACCGCCGCCCGATGCCATCTCAACCGAGGATGAGGTAAGACCCGCAGCCCCCATATCCTGAATAGCGACAATCATGTCGGTTGCCATCAGTTCAAGGCAGGCCTCGATAAGAAGTTTTTCCGTAAAGGGATCGCCCACTTGCACGGTGGGGCGCTTTTCTTCGCTGTCCTCGGTAAATTCTGCAGACGCCATTGTGGCGCCGTGGATACCATCACGGCCTGTTTTTGAGCCAACGTAAATGACAGGGTTGCCAATACCAGCGGCCGCTGATAAAAATATCTTATCTTGGGTTGCCAGTCCTACATTCATGGCATTGACCAAAATATTGCCGTCATAGGACGGATGAAAATTGGTTTCACCGCCCACAGTCGGAACGCCAACACAATTACCGTATCCACCGATGCCGGCCACAACACCACTTAAAAGATGACGGGTTTTGGGATGCTCAGGCGATCCAAAACGCAGTGCATTCATATTGGCGATAGGACGGGCACCCATGGTAAAGACATCCCGCAATATACCGCCAACGCCCGTTGCTGCCCCTTGATAGGGTTCAATATAGGAGGGATGATTATGGCTTTCCATTTTAAATATAATGGCCTGATTGTCGCCAATATCAATGACGCCTGCATTTTCACCGGGGCCATGAATAACCCATGCCGCTTTTGTAGGCAAAGTTTTTAAATGAACTTTGGATGATTTATAGGAACAATGTTCGCTCCACATAACAGAAAATATGCCAAGTTCTGTGAGTGTTGGCGTGCGCCCCAATATTTTCAAACAACGGGCATATTCATCATCGCTTAGGCCATGTTCTTTGACCAGTTGTTTGGTAATTTCTATGGTATTATTCCAAGTCATTTGAGAACCTTAATTTATAGCGTTGATTATGCTTTTAAAGAAACCAAGGCCATCTGTTCCGCCTTGGGCATCTTCAATGAGCCGTTCTGGATGCGGCATCATACCAAGAATATTTTTGCGACGGCTTATAATGCCGGCAATGTTATTGCGCGACCCATTAGGATTTGCATCCTTAGTCGGCTGCCCCTTGTCATCCACATAGCGAAAAGCAACCCGTCCTTCTTCTTCTAAGGCTGCGAGAGTGTCTTCATCAGCAAAATAATTTCCGTCATGGTGAGCTATGGGAATAGTTATAATCTGATCTTTTTTATAGGCATTGGTGAAAGGGGTATCGTTATTTTCCACCCGAAGATTTACATCCTTGCAAATAAATTTAAGGCTTTCGTTGCGCATCAAGGCACCTGGCAATAACCCCGTTTCAGTCAGAATTTGAAAACCGTTGCAAATACCAATTACCTTACCCCCACGGTCTGCATGTTCAATAACCTTTTTTGTTACAGGAGAGCGGGCCGCCATGGCGCCACAACGCAAATAATCCCCAAAAGAAAAACCGCCAGGAAGGGCAATAAGATCAACTTCGGGAATGTTTGTATTTTGATGCCAGATAATATGAGGTTTATGGCCCGTTATTTTCTCAAGAGCTATGATCATATCACGATCACAATTAGAGGCGGGAAATATAATTACAGCAGTTTTCATGGATTATATCCAGATTAAAATAAGTTATTCAATGTCATTATTCAATGTCGATGGCGTAATTTTCAATGACCGTATTAGACAAAAGCTTTTTGCACATGGCCTCAACGGAAGTCATGGCTTTATTTTTATCGGTTTCTGTCAAATCTAGCTCAATATATTTTCCTTGGCGCACGTCTTTTACGCCGTCAAATCCAAGCGCCGACAGAGCATGCTGTATTGCCTTGCCCTGAGGGTCAAGTACGCCATTTTTTAAAGTGATATGAACACGTGCTTTCACGGGGTGTCCTTTCTTGTATCTGGGCCTTATGTTCGGCCGTTATTGTTTGCGTCCATCTTCGGCTTCAAGGCTTATACCAAGACGACGAGCCACTTCTTGATAGGCCTCCACTTCACCGCCAAGATCACGGCGAAAACGATCCTTGTCCATTTTTTCACCCGTTTTCATGTCCCAAAGGCGGCAATTATCAGGGCTGAATTCGTCAGCAAGAATAATTGTGTAGCCTGTATCTTCTTCGTCATAAAGACGGCCATATTCAAGTTTAAAGTCAATGAGTTCAATACCAATACCTGCAAACATTCCCCGCAGAAAATTATTAATCTGATGGGTCATGTCAAATATTTCGCTGAGTTCTTCCTCATCAGCAATATCAAGGGAAAGAATATGTTCTTCTGCAATAAGGGGATCACCAAGGGCATCGTCCTTTAAAGAAAATTCAATAAGAGGGCGATCAAGGCGGATACCTTCATCAAGACCAAGCCGTTTTGCCATGGTACCAGCGACGGTATTGCGGACAATAACTTCAAGAGGAATAATTTCCACTTCTCGGATTAATTGTTCACGGTCACTTAGTCGTTCGATAAAATGAGTCGGAATTCCAATCATTTCCAGATTATTCATAACAAGTTCTGTTACCTTGTTATTTATAATGCCTTTTCCCGCAATCGTTCCGCGTTTCTGAGCGTTAAATGCGGTGGCATCATCTTTGAAATATTGAATAATTGTTCCAGGCTCTGTTCCTTGATAAAGGACTTTTGCCTTGCCTTCGTATAGTTTTTCACCTTTGGGTGTTTTTGAGGACATATGAGCTTTCCCGTTGCAGATAATATTAATCTTCAAACCATATTATAAATGAAAGAATCAAGCGAGGCGAACATATATCAATTGCAGTAATAAAACAATTGGTGTCCCTTGAAAAATATATAAAGAGTTTACCCTTTACAATAAACTTGCTAAACCCATATAAAATTATGGAAATGAAACGCTTTCTAACGTACACAAGAAGTTATAAAGATTTTTAAGAATAAATTGGCTTTTCTAAAGGAGATTGAATGAATGACCCAGTTTGACGATCGCAAAAATGCCTACGAGAAAGATTTTGCTCGCAATGAGGAATTTGACTTTAAGGTTAATGCACGCCGAAATAAACTTCTTGGACTGTGGGCCGCAGAAAAAATGGGGCTTGCGGGTGATGCAGCGGCTGCTTATGCGCGCGAAGTCGTTGTGGCTGACTTTGAAGAAGTCGGAGACGAAGATGTTTATCGCAAAGTGAAGGGGGATCTTGAAGCCAGTGGTATTGAAATCTCTGAGCATCAATTGCGTCGTGAAATGGATGATTTGCTTGCTGTTGCTCGAAAACAAATGACAACCGAACTCAAGGGTTGATTATAACTTTTATATTTTTTCAGAAAGCTGCTCTTTAATTATCTAGGGTGGCTTTTTTTATTTTGCCATTTAATCACCATATTTATACAGGATAAGTTGCTGAACATAAAATGTCCCTGTAATATTTATATTAATTATATGGGCTTGGGTTTGATATGTAAGGAGTTATCGCTTGAGATTGACCAAATTAATTTTCATTGCGTTGAGCGGGTTATTGGCATTATTTTTCATTAACGGTCATGTCTTTGCAATGGATCATACAAAACCCCAATTGCAAGAAGATAAGAACTATAAAGAATATTGGGAACAGCATTTCCTTTTTGAGGATGGAACATTTGTAACGAGCCAATTTTTGGCTGCTAATTTTCCTTGGCCTGTGGGCAATGACCACGGCATAATGATTGCAACCGTTGTAAGCCCAGATGGAAAACGCACGATCATTAAAAATGGTCGTAATCTCGGTGAATGGGGATTTAACCCTGAAAAATTTGATATTTTTATCCATACCCATCGCCTGAGTGGAGATGACGACCAAAACAAAATATATTTGGGTGCCGATGATAAAAATGAAATTGATGTGACGGTTACTTCACAAATTTCTCCGCAGGATATCAAGATATTCGATCATGCTGAATTCAAGAATGAAGATGCCCAGATGAATAGCGCCATTTACTTACCTTATTTTAAAGGCGAGGGTAGTTGGCGTATTTTAAAAAACATTGACCAAAATGAAGAGCAAATTTTTGAAACGGAAAAAGGTAAAGTTCAAGGTTTCGGCACTCATGTATTGATCAATGGTGATTTAGAGAATGTTTTGACGAATTGGCTCCGTGTGAGCGGCCTTTCTGGGGCAGATCAACAACCCATCCCTTTTTTATCTTCGATTATAAGACCAGATGGAGAGAAGGATATTATCCTGACATTATTAGACAAGTCGGGAAAAGTGACAAATTTTTCTGATGTCACGCTTGAATATAAGGATATTATCCAAGAAGATAAAAAAACATCATACCCTACAGTGATTGTGGTGAAAGCCAATAATGACCATGAAAGTATACGGGGTACCATCCGACTTAATAAGAAGATTGATCATTTCAATATTAATGATCATCTTAATTTCTTTGAAAAAGGTTTTGCCAGTTCTCGGGCATCTGTTGCCAATTACCGTTATATTGTGGATTATGATTTTAAGTATACCACAGCAACAGCCAGTCAAAGATTAACGGGCAAGGCTTTGTCGGAATATCAGGACATTTTGCCTCCCTCAAGGGTCAAAAAAAATAAGAAACGCAAGAGAAAAAATTGATTTTTATTCAATTACTTAAGGCCGTTACTTAAATACTCTTCTGAAGATTGTATCCACATGTTTGGTGTGATAGCCAAGATCAAATTTATCATCAATTTCGGCATCGGATAGCTTTGCAGATACTTCTGGATCGGCCTTTAATTCGGTTGCAAAATCCGCCCCCTGTTCCCATACTTTCATGGCGTTTCTTTGGACGAGGCGGTAACTGTCTTCACGGCTCACGCCCGCTTGGGTAAGAGCAAGAAGAACACGCTGAGAATTATGAAGCCCACCAAGTTTATCCATATTAGCGATCATATTTTCAGGATAAACCACAAGCTTATCCATGACATTGATCAGACGTGCCAAAGCAAAATCAAGCGTTACCGTTGCATCAGGGCCTATCATGCGTTCAACGGAGCTATGAGAAATATCTCGTTCATGCCAAAGCGCTACATTTTCCATGGCGGGGATGGCCATGCCGCGTACAAGTCGTGCAAGTCCTGTCAAATTTTCTGTCAATACGGGATTGCGTTTATGGGGCATGGCACTTGAGCCTTTTTGGCCTTTAGAGAAAAATTCTTCAACTTCTAAGACTTCTGTGCGCTGTAAATGGCGGATTTCAGTGGAGAGTCTTTCAATAGAGCTTGCCACAACGCCAAGTGTGACAAAAAACATGGCGTGACGGTCACGGGGAATGACTTGGGTGGACACGGGTTCCACTTCAAGACCCAAGGCATGCGCCACATGTTCTTCAACACGAGGGTCGATATTAGCAAAAGTTCCCACTGCACCGGAAATTGCACAGGTGGCAATTTCTTTACGGGCGTTTTTAAGCCGTTCTAAATTACGGTCAAATTCCGCATAAGCTTCGGCCATTTTCAGGCCAAAGGTTACTGGTTCTGCATGAATACCGTGACTGCGGCCAATGCACACGTCCATCTTATGTTCATAGGCACGTCTTTTTAGAACAACAAGCAATTGTTCCACATCATCAATTAGAATGTCAGCTGCTCTTACCAGTTGTACATTGAAACAGGTGTCAAGCACATCGGATGATGTCATGCCTTGATGAACGAAACGGGCTTCGGGGCCAATATATTCAGACAACGACGTGAGAAAAGCAATAACATCATGTTTGACTTCTCGTTCAATTTCGTCAATTCGGTCGATATCAAAATTACCCTTTTCCCAGATAATTTTTGCGCTTTCTTTGGGAATAACACCAAGTTCAGCGAGAGCATCACAGGCATGAGCCTCAATTTCAAACCAAATTTTAAATTTTGATTGTGGCTCCCAAATGGAGGTCATTACTTCGCGGGAATAACGTGGAATCATGGCAACACCTGTTTTTAAATTTTCTCTGCCGCAGGCTTTAACAGGAAATGGTCATGGGAACAAGACCTCCTGCCTAAATTATAGCTAAAATTTTATTGGCAGGATATGAGAATTTCAGAAGTATCGTCAACGTCCTATATCAAACCCATTGTTTTTAAGCTGGTTTGGCCACTTTTTGAAATAATCAAATGATCATGAAGCAGGACACCTAGCTGTTTTCCAGCCTCTTCAATATTTTTGGTCATTGTTACATCATCTCGGCTTGGGGTTGGGTCGCCGCTTGGATGATTATGGACGAGAATAATGGCCGTAGAATGGAGTTCTAGGGCACGTTTAATAACCTCTCGGGGGTATACAGGCGTGTGATCAATGGTGCCTTCCTGTTGTTTTTCATCGGCAATAAGTCTGTTTTGCCGATCGAGAAATAATATGCGAAACTGTTCCTTTTTTTGATGAGCCATTTTAATTTGGCAATAATCAATTAAGGCCTGCCAATTGGACAGGACGGGTTTATTCATGATTTTGCCTTGAGCAAGTTTTTGAGCCGCGGCTTCGACAAGTTTAAGCGCAGAAACAACAGTGTCTCCAATGCCAGAAATTTCCTTCAGACGGTCATTTGGAGCGCTGATGACTTCTGAAAAACTGCCAAAATGGGTGATTAAATCCTTGGCGAGTGGTTTGACGTCCCGTCTTGGAATTGCGGAATAAAGGACAAGTTCCAATAATTCATAATCGGCAACAGCATCCACGCCACCTTTGTTAAAACGATCTTTTAGGCGTTGCCTGTGGCCGCTGAAATGGGGCTTGTCATTCGGATTGTCCAAGGCTATTAACTCTTCTCTAAAAAACATTACGCATAGGGGGGGTGATGAAATCCTTTGGGTGACAGGGTAAAAATTTCGACCCCGTTTTTGGTCACGCCTAGGCTGTGCTCAAATTGGGCAGACAGAGATTTATCCCTTGTTACCGCAGTCCATCCATCAGACAATATTTTCACATCTGCTTTGCCAAGATTAATCATAGGCTCAATCGTAAAAAACATGCCCTCTTTTAATTCTGGTCCTTCACCTGGATTTCCAATATGCATAATATTGGGTGTATCATGAAATACACGCCCCAAACCATGACCACAGAATATATCAACAACACCGCAGCGTTCGGATTCCGCATAGCTTTGAATGGCGTGACCAATATCACCAACCGTTGCTCCGGGTTTAACCGCCGAAATCCCCCGCATAAGACATTCATAGGTGATATCAACCAGTCTTTTTGCCTTTACAGAAGGGGTTCCTGCAAAATACATGCGGCTGCTATCGCCGTACCATCCATCAAGAATAACAGTGACATCAATATTGATAATATCACCCTTTTGCAGTTTTTTATCGTTTGGGATACCATGACAGACCACATGGTTAATGGAGGTACAGATAGATTTAGGAAAACCTCGATAGTTAAGAGGCGCACTGATGGCTTTACGGCTTTCTACAAAATTAGCGCATATTAAATCCAACTCATCAGTCGTGACCCCAGGACTGACATATTCTGTTATCATATCAAGAGTTTCTGCGGCCAATTTCCCTGCTTTTCGCATGCCCTCAAAATCTTCTGATGTATATAGTTTTATAGCGTCATGTGTTTTTGTACTTGCTTCACTTGCCTTGATATATTTCATTCTTTACCCATAAATATTTTTGTTTTTGTTGATAATACTATCAATTATCGTAAGTTAATTGGAATATTTTTTTCTACTATAATCTCTTTTTTATTTAAATTACAACTGTAACAATAGGCTTCAACACCAAAATTAAGCGCATTTTTGAGTGCCGCCGCATAAATGGGGTCTATGTCATCTGCTATGCTGAATATTGTGCAATCATTCCGTTGAATAAGATAGATCATGACGGCACGATAGCCGTCTTTAACCATTTGGGATAATTCCTGTAAATGTTTAGTGCCTCTTGCGGTGACAGAGTCGGGAAACTCGGCCAGAGATTTTTGCCGTGATAGGGTTACGCTTTTAACCTCTACATAGCAGTCGGATGTGTTGTTATGAGACTCCGATAAAAACATATCAATGCGGCTATGTTGACCATATTTCATTTCTCGGCGCAGCAAGCCATATCCAGAAAGCTCCGAAATAATGCCATCCTTTATGGCCTTTTCCACCAATCCATTGGGTAGTGAGGTGTTAATACCCACGAGAGTATCATTTGCTTCGACAAGCTCCCATTTATAGTTCAGTTTTGTTTTTGGATTATTTACGGGTGATAGCCATACTATGCTGCCAGGCAGACAAAGACCCATCATGGAGCCTGAATTAGCACAATGGGCGGTAACAATATCACCATTATCCAATTGGATATCCGCTAAAAAACGTTTGTAACGTTTTATCAAGATACCTTTGATAAGTTTATGTTCAAATTTCATAAGACAGGGTATAATCTTAAAATAAATTAAAATCAATGAGACAAGAATAACTTTTAATGACCGAAATAAAGACAGTAACAGCAGCGATGATCATTATTGGGGATGAAATTTTGTCTGGACGAACCCGTGACGCGAATCTTAACCATTTGTCGCTTTGGCTTAACCGTATGGGCGTTCAATTAAAAGAGGTTCGGGTCATTCCTGATGACGCAATAACGATTCAGAATACGGTCAATGAATTGCGGGTTCAATTTGATTATGTCTTTACCACGGGAGGAATAGGGCCTACCCATGATGATATTACGGCAAAAAATATTGCCAAGGCCTTTGGCGTGAACTTTGTTCAGAGCCCAGAAGCCTTAGAGCTTTTGAACAAGCATTACGGCAAGGAAGGTGTTTCTGATGCAAGGCTTCGTATGACGATGATACCAGAAGGTGCCACCCTTATCAAAAATCCTGTGAGTTCCGCTCCCGGATTTCAAATGGAAAATGTTTTTGTTATGGCCGGTATCCCTGTTGTTATGCAAAGTATGTTGCTGGACCTGGAGATGAGAATTTTTGGCGGCGACAAAATGCTGTCAAAAGCTGTTCATGTCTTTGAGGGGGAAAGTTATTTTGCCGATATTTTAGAAGATGTGGAAAAAACATTCCCAAATGTATCTCTTGGCAGTTATCCCTTTTTCCGCAATAAAAAATATGGGGCGAGCTTTGTGCTAAGGTCACAGATAGAGCGTGAACTTGATCTTGCTTTGGCGATGTTGGTGTTGAAAATAAAGGTAATGGGCAAGGAATGTTTCGAGGGTGAGGCGGCATTATAAAATTAATTCAAAAAAGGATGATTTTTAGTGTTTATTTTATGGGGGGAATGTGCAATACCCTATCACGAATTTCTTAATTCGAGGAATTTATGTGCGTCTGTGGTGAAATGGTAAACACAGCAGACTTAAAATCTGCCGCCTGTATAGGCTTGCCGGTTCAAGTCCGGCCAGACGCACCACTATCCTTTTTCTGAAATCCCATTATTGTTATATGATGAAATTATTTTTGTAAACTTGTGGTTGCTGGTGGCTGTGACTTATGGTTATGATTATCAATCGTTGGATGTATAATGAAATTATTTTATTATTTTATACTGAGAAATATTGATTCTTTAAAATAAAGTAATATATATCTATTGTGCTTCGGCACATTGTGGGATGTGCTGCTTGATCTGACCCCCAACAGAACGCAGTGCATCCCCTCTTACTTTTGGCCCTCTTACTTTTGGTATTAACCTTAAAACTCCCGTTTACCCCATCTCTTTTGATCATATATTAATGGGTTTTTTAGTCTTTGTTAATAAACTAAGTTTATAAGAGTGATGTTAACACTATATATAAACGGCAGAATTCCATAAAATACAAAGTAAATAGAGGAAATTAAAAAGCATGGGGATGTTAAACAGTAAAATACTCTCCAAGGATTTGTTGATTCTGGCCCAAGAAAAGTCAGTTTCTGCGAGGACTGCATTATTGGAAAATATATCCGATTTATTTTTGTCTCCTGAAGGACGTTTAAACGATCATGAACGTGCTTTGATGAATGATGTCTTATTTAAATTGGTCAATTCAGTAGAAAAATCCGTAAAAAAAGAATTGAGCCGTAGACTTGCTGATGTTGAGGATATTTCCCCAGAGCTTGCGGCAAAACTTGCTAATGATTCAATCGATATCGCTGAACCGATGTTGTCTCAGTGTAAGGTGTTGCGGGATGAACAATTGATCGAGATTGTTCGTAACCGCACTGATGCCCATAGAATGGCTATTGCAATTCGTTCTCATGTAAGTGAAGAGGTAAGCAGTGAACTGATTGAAAGGGGGAGTGAAGATGTTGTTGAGGCCTTGATCCGTAATGACAATGCTAAAATTTCAGAGCTTTCTATAAAATATCTTGTTGCGGAATCTAAAAATGTTGATCGCTTTCAGGAACCCTTGTTAAATCGGGAAGACTTACCAATTGAACTGGTCCATAGCATGTATTGGTGGGTAACCTCAGCATTGCGCCGTAAGATCATTCTAAATTATAATGTGGATAGCGTTATTCTTGATGATGTCCTTGAGATGGCGACAAAGTCGGCCATTCAAAACCATGATCCTCTTGATGGTGTTATGAGAACAGCCTTTAAACTTGTCAAAGAACTTGCCAATAGTGGGGACTTGAATATTGCGTTTTTACAACGCTGTCTCAGGCAGGAAAAAATAAATCTATTTGTCGCAGGACTGTCCGAGATGTCAGGATTGGATGTGAATGTTATTTGGCGGGCAATAAGAGAGAGAACGGGCGAAAGCCTTGCTATTATTGCAAAATCACTTGATATTGATCGGGAAAGATTTGCATCCCTTTTTCTGCTTATTATTCAATCTCGCTCTGGCGGAAAGGCGAGGGCTACGGGGTTGGTCAATTCTATTATATCTTTATATGATGAAATTAAGATAAAAAATGCTAAGATCGCCGTGAGATATTGGCAAAGGGATTTTGGTTACCAGAATGCAATTCTGGAAATGAGGGACGTCGTTTAACAATGTTTTCTAGTTTGGATAAAAATAATTTAGCTCTTGAACCTGAGGAGGGTAACGTTATTCCGTTACTCAAAAATCAGACGATTATTCCGCTAGGGTTGGTTCAGCGTCTTTCGTCCTATGCCAATACTGAACGACATAATAATCCTCCATCTGTTGCTGATAAAATTCATAAACTAATTTCTCACATGAATTTTGATGAGCATGTTCCCTTATATATATCTACAATATCGGGTGAACTGGTTTATGTGAATAGGGGGTATCGTAATCTTGTGTCCACCTGTGAATTCAGCGGTAATGCTGTGGCAGACCAGATGAATGATGAAAGATTACCGTCAAGTTTAAGAGCAATTCTTAGTGAAATTCAGCTTACCCGTAAAAATGTTTCTGTTGAGGAGACAATAAAGTTACAGGGAAAACCTCGGCAATATCGCTCACGACATTTTCCAATCTGTGATGATGGGGGATGTGTAATCGCTGTTGGTGGAACCTATGTTGATTGTACGGATAAAATAGAAACACTGGGCAAAGAAAATTTGATGCAGCAGCGATTTCGAGATTTTGCCCGCGCAACATCGGATTGGTACTGGGAAATTGATCGTGACTTTAATATAGTTTATGTGTCTGATCGTCTGATGTCAATTACTGGCAAGCCTGGAATACTTATGAAGGGGAAGCGTTTCGAGGATTTTGGAGAATTAAAAGCAGAACTTGATGGCCGAACAATTTATTGTGAGAATTTCTTAGGCAGCATGAAACCCTTTAGGGATAAGTTGTTTTTGATGCATAACCTTGAAGGCGATATGGTTTATATGCATTTAAGCGGTGTTCCCGTTTTTGATTCTCTGACAGGCGAATTTATGGGATATCGTGGTGCCGGAATGGACGTTACGATCAATTATAAAACCTATAAGGAAAAAATTGCCGTTCAAAAATCGTTGGAAAATACCTTAGAAGAACTGACCAATAAGAATATCCAGCTGGATATAGCATCGGCTCAATCAGAGGCGGCACTTGGGGCTAAAAGTGAGTTTCTTGCAGCCATGAGCCATGAACTCAGAACACCTCTTAATGCCATTATTGGTTTTGCAGAGGCCATGAAAATGGAAGTATTTGGCGAACTTAATAAACAATATGTTTCTTACAGTCACGATATTATGACGGCAGGTAAGCATCTTTTGGATCTTATCAATGATGTTCTTGATGTGGCGGTTCTAGAAAACGGCAAACTTAATCTTAATCTTGAAGAATATTCCTTAAAAGAAATTATTGAAAAAGCATCAAATTTTATTTCTTTAAGGGCCACTCAGAAGCATTTGGACATTAGCCAGGTTTGTATAGAAAAAGATTATTATATTTCCGTTGATGAAAGACGAGCCATCCAGATCTTTGTGAATTTACTCAGTAATGCTATTAAATTTACCCCGGATTACGGTAAAATAGGTATTAGGGTCATAGAAAACAATAATTCTACGGTGGACATAACGGTTTGGGATACGGGTATTGGTATCACGGAAGACCAACAGAAACTCGTTTTTGAAAAATTTCATCAGGCGACAAACAATATTTATTCCCGTAAAGAAGAGGGCACAGGTTTGGGGCTGCATATTTCCCAACATCTTGCCCATCAAATGGGAGGAGGTATTTCCTTGAAGAGTATTCTTAACGAAGGTTCAGAATTTACCGTAACCCTAAATTTGGCAAAATAATTTAGTACTTATGTTTGTTTGTGACTTGCATTTTAATAGATAAATTGCTCATTGAGTGTTCTCTCTTCTAGGGTATGATCGCCATCAAAGAGCAGGTTTATTTTGATTGATCTGTCTTGTTTAATATCTACTTTTGTAATATTTCGTACCTCTGTAGTATCAGCGACTGCACTTACAGGGCGTTTTTTAGGATCAATTATTTCAAAAGTAACATTTGAATTTTGAGGCAAAAGAGCACCCCTCCAACGTCTTGGGCGGAATGCACTGATGGGCGTTAAGGCCATAATTTCTGCCTTAATGGGAATGATTGGGCCATGGGCAGAAAGATTATACGCCGTACTGCCCGCGGCAGTAGAAAGCAATATACCATCACAGACCAACTCTTCCATTCTAACTTTATGGTCAATAAGAATTTTAATTTTAGCCGTTTGCCGCGTTTGCCGAAGGAGTGATACCTCGTTAATGGCAAGGGCCTCTATTTTCTGGCCATTGTCGGTATGGGCTGTCATTCGTAAGGGATGTAGCGCAATAGAGTCTGCATTATTGATACGTTGAATAAGTCCCTCTGTCTTGAATTCATTGAGCAAAAAACCTACTGTGCCCCTGTTCATACCAAAAATAGAAGCTTTATGGGGCATAATTTCATGAATTAAATGCAGAATAAATCCATCACCGCCAAGAGCTATTATTATATCTGCTTCATCTATGGGGACAAAATTATAGCATTGTTCAAGGTTACGTGCAGCATCTTGTGCAACATCTGTATCGGAGGCGACAAGGGCAATTTTTTTGTTATTTTCTGCCATGACTATTTGAATATTCCTTGCTGATTAAATTCGACAGTTTTATAAAGTTGGCTGTGAACTTATATCCTAGAATACAGTGGTGTGCGTGGCTTCTGCAACCCATTTCTGAATAGTCATCATTGCGCGTTTTTTATCATATTTATTGAAATATTCCAAAGCAGCCTCAATTTCATTTTTAGAAAGATTAGGGTCTTTATTCTGAGCCTTGCGGGTGAGTTCATAAATTGTCAGAAATACGCTTCTATCAATGCCCGCCGCACAACAAGAAACCGCTAAGGATTCTGAGCCTCGATCATAAAGGAAAGCCCTCATTATATTTCTTGGCACTTTAGTCATTTTTGAAAAGGCAATTTCAAACAGAGACGATTGTCCTTGATAAAGGCATTTCATAAGGAAAGACGGCTTTAAATTACCCGCATCATATAATTTATTAACAAGTACGGCCTCAGACTTTTCTTGCGTCTCTTTGCTCATATTTTCTGAATGAATTTCTGAAACGGTGGATTCTAAAAGATTTGCAATTTCATCTTCATTTAATTTGAAATTAGCTAAAATAGATTCTTTTAGACCATCAGAGACCCATTGATATATTTTTGCAGCCAAGACCTTGGGCAAGTCCGGTCGTTCAATAAGGGGAGCCTGTATCGGGATGTTATTTTTTGATTTTTCTGCTAAAATAGCAAGAGATTGAGGGTCAATATGGGCATCATAATTATTTAATAACATGATCAATGTCTTGGTCGTTCCAACTGAAATAAGTTCACGGCAAACATGGGAAGATAGTTGTTTACGGCTGGCAATACCAAGTTGATGTTGAACTGTTTTATGGTGAATTATTTTGATAAGTTCTTCATCTGATAATAATCTGCTGAAGGTTAATATAGGAAGGGAGACATCTATATTATCATTAGCCAAAAGAATGATAAGGTCAAGTGGGGCATCTAACTTGTCAGAAAGTTTATTTGCCATTTTTTTTCGAATATCAATTTCAACATTATGGATCAGTTTCTCCAAAATATCGGACATGAGAGAGAGTTGAATTTGTGAAAGTTCGCCGTGACGTCTTTCTAAAAAATTCGTGATTGTACCAAATAATTCTCCACGGCCAGTTTCCCCTTTGGTATTCGCTATCTCAAGAAGATGTACGACCTCTTCATTTATGGGTTTATTATTTACTGACATAACAACCTGTTGATACTCCTATTTTAGCGTAATGAATCATGATGTTATGCTCTTATTTACCACTTTGCAAGCAGAATAAATTTACTTATTTTCTTGTAACCTATTATTTATATTAAGAGATTCTTATTTATAATGACATATATACATGTATATTAGCAAAATATAATATTAAATAGTTTAAAAAAATTTAATATTGACTAACATAGGCTTTATTTAAATTTTAAGGAGCGTTTTGAAGGTATCGTCTAAGGATTTTAGAACTTTTGCATTAGCCTTATAGGCATTGCTCGCCTTAGTAAGTTCCCCAATCTCGGCTGGCAAAGAAATATTTGGTATGTCAACATTTCCACCACCATTTGCAAAAGGAGACGTGGGATCATATACAGAAAGGCTTGTGGGGGACACGGGAATAACATTGGCACGAACGCCGCCATTTGCCGTAGTAGATTGTTCCACATGCTGCGGGGTATAGCCCGCATTAAAGGGTGATGATTTAACGGTTGAATGAACAATATTACTGGCGGCGGTATTTGCCCGCACCGTAGAAGCAACTAATCCCGAAATACTTGTTTGTATGGCTTTAAACATATTATTTTTTCAATAACTTTGCCTGATTCTTATCAAATATACCCAATGAATTATAATATTGTCTTAACAATGAATAAAGCTTTTGGCTATCTAATCATCATTTATGTTGTGATACCTTGGCAAGGGCATGAGCCAAATTCAAAGAGCCTTGCAGGCGATTTTCTACTTTTGGCCAGGTGCGCAGATAAACGAGCTTATGATCAGAGCGGAGCTTTGTAACTGTTGATTGGGTCGTGATAAATTCAATCAGGCCCGCGGGATTAGAAAATTTTGAGTTTCGGAATGTGACAATGGCACCCTTGGCTCCAGCCTCAATTTTTTCAATGCCAGCAAGGCGGCAAAAATGCTTAATCAGGATAATTTTAAGAAGATGATCGACTTCTTCTGGCAAATCACCAAAGCGGTCAATAAGTTCTGCACCAAAGGCATCAATTTCCTGCCGACTGTTAAGATCAGCAAGGCGCCTGTAGAGCGACATGCGTAAATTAAGGTCAGGCACATATCCTTCCGGTATGAGCACTGTGACCCCTACACTGATTTGCGGCGACCATATCCCTTTAATATCATCATCCGTAATACCAGAACGTGCCTCTGCAACGGCCTCTTCAAGCATATGCTGGTAAAGTTCCATGCCGACTTCTTTGATATGACCTGACTGTTCCTCACCAAGTAAATTTCCCGCCCCTCTAATATCAAGATCATGACTGGCAAGGGTAAAGCCTGCCCCCAATGTATCCAAAGTTTGCAAGACATGAAGTCGTTTTTCTGCCTGTACGGTGGGTGTTCTGTTGGGGGGGAGAGTAAGATATGCATAGGCACGTACCTTCGATCGTCCTACACGCCCCCTTAATTGATAAAGTTGTGCGAGACCAAACATATCCGCCCTATGGATAATCATGGTATTGGCAGTTGGAATATCCAACCCTGATTCTATGATGGTGGTTGAAATCAGAACATCGTATTTACCATCATAATAGGCATTCATGATGTCTTCTATTTGACTTGGTGCCATTTGACCATGGGCAATCACGCATTTAATCTCTGGAATATATTCCGATAGGAATTCCTCTATTTCCTTTAGGTCAGATACCCTTGGGCAGACATAGAAACTTTGCCCGCCTCGGTAATGTTCCCGCATTAAGGCTTCCCTGATCACCAGATTGTCCATAGGCAAGACAAAGGTACGAACCGCCAAGCGATCGATGGGCGGTGTTGCAATCAAGCTAAGACCCCTCATACCACTGATGGCCATTTGAAGTGTGCGTGGAATAGGGGTTGCGGTCAGCGTTAAAACATGCACGTCATGTTTCATCTGCTTTAAGCGTTCCTTGTGAACCACGCCAAAATGCTGTTCCTCATCAATAATAATCAGGCCAAGATTTTTAAAGCTGATATTTTTACCGAGCAAGGCATGGGTGCCGATCACAATTTCGCATGTGCCGCCTGCCATCGCCTCTCGGGTTAGTTTTTGTTCTTTTGCAGGTACCAGTCTTGACAGATGACCAATTTTTACAGGAAGCCCCTTGAAACGATCAACAAATGTCTTGTAATGCTGGCGGGCGAGAAGGGTCGTGGGGGCGATGACGGCCACTTGAAAGCCGTCCATTACGCCAAGAAAGGCTGTGCGCAGCGCCACCTCCGTCTTGCCAAACCCCACATCACCACAGATTAGTCGATCCATGGGTCTGCCGCTGCCAAGATCAGTGATCACGTCAGCGATGGAACGCAACTGATCATCACTTTCCGTATAGGGAAAACGGGCGCAAAATTCATCGTATAATCCTTCTGGTGGATTGATGATGGCGCCTTTGCGCAATGCACGCCTTGCGGCAACCTTAATCAGCTCATCGGCCATTTCCCGAATGCGCTGTTTTAGACGGGCTTTGCGGCCTTGCCACGCTACACCACCAAGTTTATCCAACTGGCCATCGCTACCCTCGGAGCCATAGCGGCTTAATATTTCAATATTTTCCACAGGCACATAAAGCTTATCACCGCCTTGATAGGTTAAATGGACGCAATCATGGGCGGCACCATTCACATCAATGGTGAGCAGTCCTTCATAACGTCCAATCCCGTGATCCATATGAACCACAAGATCCCCAGGTGTTAGGGCAGAGGCTTCTTCGATAAAATTTTCAGCTTTACGGGATTTGCGTATCTTACGAACAAGGCGGTCACCTAGAATATCCTGTTCTGTTATGACGGCGAAATTTTCAAATTCAAAACCATGTTCAAGGGGCAGTATAATAAGACCAATAGTGTCATGGGCTAATGTTTTATGATCCGTCCAACAATTGATTTCTTTATGGGACGTCATACCATGTTCGTTGAGCAAAATCGCAAGTCTGTTTTGGGAGCCTGCACTATATGAAGCTATAAAGACTTTTTTTCTGGATTTTTGAAGGGCAAAACAATGATCCCTTAACACATCATAGACGTTAAGTTTTTGGTCTTTCTTGTCGTTGGTCTGTGAGGCGGCAAAGTTTCGTCCAACCTTACCATGAAGATCAAGGTGATCGATCATGGGCGGGGCATTAAAATGAATAAATTGGTGAATTTTTCTGCGCTCGCACCACTTTTGCCACTGTTTTTCAGAAAGATAGAGTTTCTCAGGAGGAAGAGGCTTATAGGGTGATGAGATTTGGGCTAGACTTTTTTGACTTGCCTTAGAGGACTGTTTATAAGCTTCATTTCGAGCGTGATAATAATCCTGTATAGATTTTAGACGATCTGAAAAAGCCTCATTTGTCAGATGATCCATGGTCACAGGACAGTCAGGCAAATAATCAAACAGAGTCTCCAGCTTAAAATGGAAATAGGGTAGCCAATGTTCCATACCCTGATGTTTCCGACCCTCTTTTATGGCTTCATAAAGCGGATCCTGATGAATAACGGTGCCAAATTCACGCACATATGCCCCCCGAAAACGGCGAATACTTTCATCATCAAGAATAACCTCGCTCATGGGAACAAGAGATATCTGATCAATATTTTCCGCTGTTCGTTGGCTTATGGGGTCAAAGAGGCGCATAACGTCAATGGTATCCCCCCAAAGATCAATGCGAACGGGCATATCTTGACCAGAAGGAAAAATATCAATGAGGCTTCCCCGAATGGCAAAGTCGCCATGTTCCATGACAGTGCTTGACCTTGCATATCCGTTACGGCTGAGATATGCGGTGAGTTTATCCATATTCACCTGATCACCGATTTTCAAGAAAAAGGACAAATTCTTTAACATGCTTTGTTCTGGGATCATTTGGGTTATGGCACTGATGGTGGTGACCACAAGATATCTCTTCAGGGGATCAAAGTTTGAGGCAAGCCTACATAGGGCGGTCATGCGCTGTGCGCTTATATCGGGATTGGGAGAAACCCTATCATAGGGCAAACAGTCCCATGCTGGAAAGGTGATAATTTCTATATCTGGTGCAAAAAAAGAGATTAAATCCGCCATATTACTCATGCGGTGATCATCAAGGGCAATATGAAGCATAACCTTGACATCGCAAGATAAGATATCGGCCACAAAAAGGGCGTCAATTCCCTCAGGTGCATTGGCGATCTGCAGCGGGGCTACGGCCTCTATAAATTGATTTAATGGGGTCACTTGATGATCTTGAGGTAATCTATGGCTTGGAGCATGTCCATAACATCATTCTGTAAATATTCAGGAGCTTTGGAATCTTTGGTGATCCATGAAACAATTTTAAGGTCTGGTTCCCTGAGCAGATCTTCATAGCGGTCTAACTGATCATCATTAAGATCATTCAGATGTTTATCGGCAAAATGACCAAGCAAAATGTCAGCTTCCTTAATGCCGCGGTGCCAACTTCTGAATTTAAGCCGCTTTCTGCGAGTTTCAATGGATTCATTTTTATCGATTTGCGGTTCTGTAAAGCCTGGAGCATCATATGATGACATGGTTATGCAATCTATTTTATGTTTGATGTGGATCGTAATTCTATTATGCTAGTGTATCATTTTCGTATCAAATAATAGTGATAGGAAAAAAAACAACGTGAATCAATTATAAACGCATGCGACCAGAAATATTATACCCATTTTTTGCCGATACCATAAGTCTTCCTGGTGTGGGAGGCCGCATTGCAGGTTTATTGGAAAAAATAATTGGCCGTAAGGTGGTTGATCTTATTTGGCATATGCCCGTTGATGTCATAGATCGAAGATCAAGCCCAAAGCTTTCAGAGATAACCTATGACCAAATCGTAACCTTAGACCTCACCATAGGTAAGCATGACAGCCCTCCAAGAGGGACAAATCGCCCCTATAGGGTATGGTGTCATGACGCCACGGGGAATTTGCAGCTTATCTTTTTTCATGCCAAGGGTGATTATATCAAAACCCAATTGCCTGAGGGAGAGGTGCGCACCATTAGCGGTAAGGTAGAGGTCTATAACAATCAGCTGCAAATGAGCCATCCTGATTATATGTTGTTGCCCAGTAAGCGGGATGAAATCCCAGAGATTGAGCCTATTTATCCCCTAACCGCGGGAATAAGTGGCAAGGTGATGGCTAAAATCATTCGGGGTGCCTTGGAAAAAATTGTTGCACTTCCAGAATGGCAGGATAAAACGCTCATCAAGCGGGAAGGTTGGCCTGATTGGTACAATGCCATAAATAAAATCCATCATCCCAAGTTATCCCAAGATTTGCAAATCAATAGCCCTGCAAGACTAAGGCTTGCCTATGATGAATTTTTGGCCAATCAGTTGGCCTTGGAAATTATGAGAAGGCAAAACCAAAAGAAAAAAGGCCGTTGTTTGGTTGCTAAAGGACATTTGAAACAGGCTCTCCTTGAAAAACTGCCCTACAGTTTAACAGATGCCCAGAAACAATGTATCGAAGAAATAGACCATGACCTTGCTGCACCCTTTGCCATGATGCGATTGCTGCAAGGGGATGTGGGCAGTGGCAAGACCGTAGTCGCCCTCCTTGCTATGCTTAATGCGGTGGAAAATGGGGTGCAGGCCGCCATCATTGCTCCTACAGAGATACTGGCTCGTCAACATTACGCCAATATAGTTGAAATGCTTGACGGTTTGGGGGTGAGTGTAGCGATTCTCACGGGGCGGGATAAGGGTAAGGCGAGGGCTATGCTTCTTGACCAACTGCATACAGGCGAAATTGACATTATTGTCGGAACCCATGCCCTGTTTCAAAAGGATGTTATTTATCATGATTTGGCCTTTGTCGTGATTGATGAACAGCATCGCTTTGGGGTTGAACAGCGTATGGCATTATCACAAAAAGGCCCTAAAAACATCGCTATGGATGTTCTGACCATGACGGCAACACCAATTCCCCGCACGCTCACCCTTACAGTATACGGTGATATGGATGTGTCACGTCTGTATGAAAAACCGCCAGGACGAAAACCTGTGGACACAAGAACAATTCCTCTGAATAGACTTGGGGAGGTAGTGCAGGCCATAGGCAGAGCCATTAATGCGGGAACCCGTGTATTTTGGATATGCCCGCTGGTGGAAGAATCAGAAATTCTCGATCTTGCCGCCGCAGAAGAAAGATTTCATCATCTGGAAAAGATATTTGGATCACGGGTGGGGCTTGTTCACGGTAAATTGAAACCCAAGGAAAAAGATGCTGTTATGGCACGGTTCATCAGCGGAGAGATTGATATTTTGGTTGCCACAACCGTGGTAGAGGTGGGCGTTGATGTGCCAGAAGCCTCTGTTATGGTGATTGAACATGCCGAAAGATTTGGTCTTTCACAGCTTCACCAGTTGCGGGGTCGTATTGGACGTGGTGCGGATAAGTCAACCTGCTTAATGGTTTATGGTGCCTTAACGGGGCAAAATGCAAAGGCTCGTCTTAAAATTATGCGCGAAACCGATGATGGCTTTTTGATAGCAGAAGAAGATTTGCGTCTTCGGGGGGCTGGTGAATTGCTCGGAACCCGCCAAAGCGGAATGCCCGATTTTAAAGTGGCGAGCCTTGAAGAACAAGGCCATTTGATTGCCATGGCCCGTGATGATGCCCGTTTAATTTTGGAAAAAGACCCCAATCTTTCCAGTGAAAGGGGTCGTGCGCTTCGTATATTGCTATATTTGTTTGAACGGGACGAGGGTGTTAAATATTTGATATCTGGGTGATGTTATTTGGAGGGCGGTTTTTTATTTTTAACTTTTAAATTGCTGGGATCCACAAGTCCGGCGGAAATCACATATTTTGCTCCTTCATCGGGGGTCATATCAAGATGAATAATGTCCTTTTTGGGTACAAATAAAAGAAAGCCCGATGTGGGGTTTGGTGTGGTAGGCAGGAAAACATTGACGATATCATCATCCATTTTTTCTTGTATTTCGCCCACATTTTCACCAGAAATAAAGGCGATAGCCCATAATCCCTTGCGGGGATATTCAACCAGAACCACTTCTTGAAAACTTCCTGTATTTTCAGAAATAACCGTTTCAAAAATTTGCTTTAGCGTATTATAGACGCTTCTGACGATGGGCATGCGATTAAGAATTCTTTCCCCTAGGTGAATGAGGGTTTTTCCCATAAAGTTGGCCGCAAGAAAACCAAGCAATGTCAGAATAATAAACAGAAAAATAAGACCAAGTCCTGGTATAGGAAAGGGTAGATAATTATCAGGATTATAGCCTGCGGGAATTAATGGTTTAATATTACGATCGATCAAATCAATGAATGCGAGGGCAAGATAGATTGTAATACCCACAGGCGATGCGACCACAAGACCCGTTAGGAAATATGTTCTTAAGCGTTGTAGAAAAGTTTTTTTGTTATCAATAAGTAGATCGTCAGTCATATTTTTCTTTCAAAATTTTGGTTTTTCAACGACCAAAATAAATTTATGAGTTCAATGATAGTATGATATTTTATAGTGTCTTTGTATACATGCAATATTTTTTATATTTCCAACAACCAATGCTTTCCAGCATTTTGGATAGTCTTGTATTCTCGTCCAAAACCCATGATAGTTCTGCGTGGGTGCAGCCTGCCTTTTCAGCATGAATTCTGCATTCCTCAATAAGCGCAAAGGCCATAGCCCCGCCGACGGCGGTATTTTGATATTCTTTACGCACCCCCATCAAGGGAACACGAACGGTCTTATAATTTGGGCGTAATTTAAGTCGCCATAAGAGCTTGAATATTCCAAAAGGAAAAAGACTACCCTGTAGGTCTTTTATAATTTCATTAAGATTAGGCAGCGTTACCATCATGGCCATGGGAACGCCGTCATATTCTGCTATAAAGGTAAAATCACTACGAATAAGTAATTTAAGGTCTTTGACTGTTTTATTCAGTTCGGTTTCTGTGAAGGGCAGAGACATCCAGTTGTCAGACCATGCATCATTATAAATATCAAGTATGGTTTTGAGATCTTCCTCATAATTTTTCATATTAATGGGACGTAATCTGATTTTTCCATCACGCATGCTACGCTTGATAAGCTTATCAATGGTTGGCGGTAAAATGTTATTATCAATTTTAAGGTAATATGCCCATAAATCCTTAATTTTTTCCATGCCATATCCAGTAATCAGGTCTTGAAAATAAGGTAAGGCGTGATTCATCATAAGACTAGGAGGTGTGTCAAATCCTTCTGTAAGCAGGCCCGTTTCTTCGTTGATGGACAGACTGAACGGGCCAATCACTTTCTCACGTCCTTCTGATTTTAACCAAGAAAAAGCCGTATCCAAAAGAGCATTCGCAACATTTTGATCATTGATACAGTCAAAAAAACCAAAATGACCGATTTTTTCGTGATAACGTTGTTCGACAAGTTCATCAATTTGTGCGGTAATGCGCCCAACAATTTTACCGTCTTGATAGGCGAGCCATAATTTTGCCTTGGCATGTTCAAAATAGGGGTTTTTCTTAGGATTAAGAATTTCCATACGTTCCATCGTTAATGGTGCCACCCAATTGGCATCATTTTTATAGAGCGACAAGGGAAATTTGACGAACTGTTTCAAAATTTGGTTGTTCGTGACTTCTGTTATAGTGATGTCTGATGTCATAATATCTCTCTAATTTCTCATTATTCTTCGGTGATGAGAATAAAACTGGTGCCAATTAGAAAAAATAGCAAAAATGGCAACCAAGCGGCAATAAAGGGCGGTACCGCACCATATTGTCCAAGAGCAACAAAAAGGTTATTGATCACAAAATAACCAAAGCCCATGGCACCCGTAAACATAATACGTCTAAATAAATTTCCGCCTCTATGAAGTCCAAATGCGGCAAGTCCTGCAAGTAGAGGCATGAGTAATGTACTCAAGGGAGAGACAAATTTTTGAAATAACATAGTTTCAAAACTTGCCGTATTATGACCTTCTTTTTTCAGTTGGGTAATGGCACTACGGAGTTTTTTAATGCTAACCTGATCGGGTTTTAAGGCCAAAGCGATAAATCTTTCCGGTGGAATGTCCGTTTCCCATAAAAGATTTTCCATGGGGGTCACTTTTAAGGTGCGAATGTCGAATTCTCTCACCTCGAACATGGTCCATTTGCCGTCACGATAGACGGCAAAGTCCGCCTTGATAAGGGATGTAATATGTCTGTTTTTATTACGAACATAATGGGTAACTTTGTCGAGAAGTAAAATACTGCCGTTACGGCTGGCCTTTTCTGCCTTGATCAGGTTGTTGCCGTCGTTGACCCATGTGTCATATACGGTATCTGGTGCAGGTGGCAGGTTAGTGGCATATTCATTCTCTTTCCAGTTTTCAAGTTCAGCCTTGGCTTTGACTGTGATGGATTCTGTGAAAACGAAATGAACAACCGCAATCAGTAAAGATACCATAATCATGGGGGTTATGATGCGAAAAGCAGACCAACCAGCGGTTTTCATAATAACAATTTCGCTATGAATATTAAGGCTTGCCAAACAGATAATAGCGGCAAGTAAGGTCACAAATGGAGAGAAGAGAGATAATAAGGTTGGTACTCTGAGGGTTATATAATGCCACAGTTCGCCGTAAGTCGCCCCTTCACCTGCTAAAATATTGTCTGATTCCGAAAGAAGATCTAACATTTGCAGGGTGGCCACAAGCCCAAGCAATATGATTATATACCGAGTGATGAATAATTTGGCTATGTAAATATCCATACTACCGGGGTCTAGCATTCCGCCAAGAAAATTGGAATATTTAATGAATCTTTCCATTTACTTTGTCATCCTTAACCGATTGGCAATGCGGTGAAAGGAATCCATTATAATTTCATAGATGATCTCAATCTTCCTTAACGGCAAGCCACCAACTTTGTAGGTGCCAATATAATAAAGTCTTGCTGTAAGCAGGACAAATATTAAGGTTGGTAACCAAATCACAAGCCAAGGTGAAATAAGCCCAGCAGCAGAAAAATCCTGCCCAAATTCTAAGATTTTATGGTAAACAAGCAATATTATCACACCAACCGTGATGCCGAGTGCCCGCCCGGATCTTTTTGCTACAAGCCCCAGAGGCACAGCCAAAAAAGGTACAATTAAGATGGAAAGGGCGCGGGCCAGACGAGAGTGAAGGGTTGCTATGACATCGGGGTCATTGCTTTTGCGGTCATTCCAGAGCTCAAGGATGGTCATTTCTCTGGCTTCTTCTCCACGTTCCCTGAATGTTGCAAAATTTGGTACCGCAAGGGGTAGGTCGTGCATATCAAAATTTACAATGCTAGGACGGCTTTGGGCTATATCAAGATCAATCAGCATACCGTTGTAAAGTCTAAGGATCATATAACGTTTATCAGGAGAAATAAAGAAATTCCCCTTTTCAGCACTAATAGATTGAATTCTGCCACTGGATGATTCCTTCTGGGCAAATATATCAATCAGTTCACGTCCATTATCACGTGATTCTTCGATTCTCAGGGTAAGACCGTTACCAAGTGGCGTAAATTCGCCCGCCTTGATGCTTGCTCCTAGTGCCCCGCTTCTGATGTCAAAAACAAGACCTTGAAATGTATAACGACTATAGGGTTGAACAAAACCAACAACGATAATATTTACGACCAGTAAAACAATTGCCACATATAAACTGGGTTGTATAAGGCGATTTAGACTAACGCCAGAGGCAAGCAGAGCATCAAGTTCACTGTTGAGGGCAAATTTCCGAATGGCAAGCAATACGCCAAAAAATACGGATAATGGCAATACTAAAGTCAGATATTGCGGCATGAGGTTACCAAGCATCCGCCAGACAATATCAATGGGCCCTCCTTGATTAATAACGAAATCAAATAGGCTGAGCATTTTTTCAAGCAGCAGTAACAATGCCGAGATGATCAACGTGGTCATGAGCGGCACAATTGTCTCTGTTAAAATATATTTATCAATTTTTTTTAGCATTCGTCGCTTTTGATCTGGATTTAGACTAATATCATTTGTAGCTTTTGGTATAAAAGAATATATGCAAGAAGAATATACCCAAAAGCAAAATATTTACGTCAGATAATATTTTTTTATGGTTTTTATGGGGCTATGGACTAAAAATTGATAAAATAATAAATCTAACTGTTAAGGCTAAATGGGAATAATTGGAAATTTAAGTGGGTATTATTGGTATTCTAAGCAGTCCGTCGTCTTTTTTAAAGAATGATGAAATGAATAAAATTCGTTCCGTTATCTCATCGGGGTCTGGTATTTTCCATTATGAGGTTGAAAAACATCAAGATATTACAGAAGCTCTTATGTTGTTTCGGAAATCGGATATTGATATTATTGTGATTATTGGAGACAGAGCGTTAACATCGGCTGTCTTTGAACATATTATTGAAAAAAATATACTGAGCAGAAACATTCCTTTGGCGATCCTGCCTGCGGGGGATAATAATATTATTGCTGAGAGTTTTGGTGCCCATCAGTCAGAACCACACATAGCCTTGAGAAAACTATTACTGGATTATCACCATAAAGAAAATTTTTTAAATAAAATTATTGAATGCTCCCTGATTAAAATTGAGGGTGTGAGGGGCGTTGGTCATCTTTATGGGCTTTTCTTTTGTGCTGGAGAGATTGTAAAGCAAAAAAATATATTCAACAGAAAGATACTAGGGCAATCATTTGTTGATTATTTTAGGCGTAAATTTAAGGTAATTGGTTTAATTCAGTCTGCATATCGTTCTGCACTGAGCAGAAATAAACTTGAAGATGCCATTCGCATTAATCGAAATCAACGGGGAGCCGTTATGGGACATTTCTTTATGTTGTCTATAACGACCCTTGATAAATCTTTGTGGGGGATTGCGCTTGATCCCTTAAAACGTAAAGATTTCGCTCATTTTATTAGTATTGAAAATACGCCTGAGTCCGTCATGCATGTGGGAAAAGAATTTTTGAAGGGGCATTATGAAACCAAGGATATCGCAGGCCATATCATAACCGATATCAATCATGCAAGATTTGTCCTCCAGACAGCATTTGTCTTGGACGGAAGCTATTATGAGGCCTGCGATTCAGGTGAAATATTGATTACAATTATGGATCGCTTAAAGTTTATTCGGTTAAGTTAGAAATAGTTAAGCCGTTTCAAGATTGCGTTCCGTGACAGATTGTAACAGACCTAATTTACGGCCAACTTTTATGAATTTTTCCAACATAAAATCAATTTGCTCAAAACTATGCGCCGCTGACAAACTACACCGCATCAGATTTAAACCATTGGGTGTCGCAGGGGGCAGGGCGAGATTAACATAAACACCTTCTCTTATCATCTCACCCCAGAAAGCGATTGCTGTTTTTTGATCGCCTACAATGATGGCCGCAATGGGACTTTCACCTGTTGTGCCCATATCAAACCCTGCATCATCCAGCCCATTATTTAAACGGGCGGAATTCTGTAATAGTTTGCTGCGAAGATTACTGTTGGAAATGAGTTCCAAGGCCTTTGTTGCGGAGGCAACGACAGACGGCGGAAGAGATGCCGTAAACATATAAGGTCTGCAGACAAGACGTAATACTTCAAATTTCGGATGGTTTGAAACACAATAGCCGCCAATGGTTCCTACACTTTTGCTAAAAGTTCCCACGATGAAGTCAACCTGATCTTCCACATCTTGTTCCTGAGCGACCCCACGACCCGTCTTGCCAAAAACACCGATGGAATGAGCTTCATCCACAAGCACATATGCATCATATTTCTTAGAAATTGTTGTAAGTTCTTTAAGAGGGGCCTGATCACCAAGCATGCTATAGACGCCTTCTAAAACAACAAGAATACCAGCCTCCGGATCATCTCGGCGAATGCGGTTCAATCTTTTTTCAAGATTTTCAGGGTCATTATGTTTGAAACGAACAACAGACGCATTACCCAATGCACAACCATCATAAATGCTGGCATGACTATCCGCATCAATAACGATATAATCCTTTGGTCCTGCAAGTGTTGAAATAACGCCAAGATTTGCCTGATAACCCGTAGAAAAGACAACTGCATATTCTGTGTCATAAAATTTCTTTAAGGTTTCTTCTAGGTTTTTGTGACCGTTATATGTTCCGTTGAGAACACGTGAACCCGTTGTGCCAGTTCCCAAGGTCATCAAAGCGTCTGTCGCGGCCTTTATGCATTCTTCGTTAAACGTCATGCCCATATAGTTATTGGTGCCGGCAAGAATGGTCTCACGCCCATTGATGATGGCCGTTGTTGGTGATAAGACCTTTTCCATGCTAACAGTGAAGGGGTTATTCTCCCCCGAAGGAATGCTGTTGTAGCTATTTAGGATTGGATTAAATTTTTCAAAAAGATCTTGGGTCATTGTTCGCTCAATAATTTTTGTACAGCCTCAGTGAATTGTCCAACAGTTTCCAGATCTGGAAGCATGTTGAGAGGAACCGTAATATCAAATTCATCTTCAATTTCAGATAACAGATCCATTACAGTCAGAGAATCAAGTTCCAGATCAATACTAAATACAGTATCTTTGCTTATGGATATATTTTTCTTATTAAAAGGCTTTATGAGCATACTGATACGCTCAAAAATTTCATCAACACTTTGTGTCATACAGTTTTCCATCTGAAAAAATTATTCGTTCAGTTTTGATAACAGGCAAAAATTATATTAGATTATTTTCTTTATACCACTTTAGCGTATTTTCAAACCCTTGTTTTAAATCTGTTTGCGGTTTCCATTCTGTTACTTTCATAACATGAGGACCGTGGCATATCCAGTCTGGATAACATAGTTCATTTATTTTATCTGGCGTTATCATCGGAGTATAACCAAAAAATGTTGAAAATAAGACGTTTAAATGAGAAATAAAGGTTAAGCCAAATTTTGGTATCGTAAATTGTAAGGGTTTCACATTTAATATGTTTGAGGCTGTGGCATAAAGCTCTTGATTTGAATAGCCTCCCTCTTTACCGTCGTCAACATCAAGACATTGTCCAAAACAGGCCGTATTGCCTAATAAAGAAATGATGGCTTTTGCTAAATCTGGGGCATAAATCCATGATGCGCGATTATGTGAATTTTTCGGTAATGGGGCAATCCCAGAAGATACGGCCTTAAATATCTTTAAGGTTTCCAAATCTTCGGGGCCATATATCCCAGGCGGTCGCAGAATAGTCCATGGGATATTCTTTGCGCCACTCATGAGAAATTCTTCTCCCTTTCTTTTGCTTTCTGCGTAATGGGATAAATGTCTTTCCCTTGCCGCCAAAGAAGACAGTAGAATAAAATGGGGTTTTGAGGACATATTGTGAACGATTTCCAACAGCTTGGGGATTGTTTCGCTGTTGATGAGTTTAAAATTTTCTTTTCTTTTTGTTTTAATCAATCCCGCTAAATGTATCAATGCATCAGAATTTTCTATAAGTTTTTTGAGCGAGTCAGTATTTTCAAGATCACCCTTAATCCAGTTCACATTACTGGTTTCTGCTTGAGGGCTACGGGTCAGAGCTTTAACGTGATATCCTTGATGGATGAGTTCACGAATCAGATGTTTACCAACAAACCCTGTTCCTCCGGTGACTGCTATTATTTTTGTCATAATAAAATTGGTAATCCCTGTTCAGTAAAGATTACCGTTATATATGTTTTTCCGTCAATAATAAATATCGAGAGATAAAGTACACACGAAAAACAACGGTATTTTAGGCTGTCAGGCTTCCTTCAAGATATTGTTTTCTCGCCTTTGCTCTGCTCAGTTTTCCAGAAGAAGTGCGGGGAAGGGATCTTGGTGGAATAAGGGCAACGAGCGGTGAAATCCCAAGCATGGAATGTACGGTATCTTTAATTTTATTTTCCATAGTAAGGCGTTCTGCTTCGTTGCGTGTGCGGCATTGCACCAAAATCGCTGGAATTTCCTCATCACGTTCGCCGGGAATAGATACCGCAGCCGTGTCACCTGATCGGAGATCATCCAACTGCTCAACCGCCCATTCAATATCTTGGGGCCAGTGGTTTCTGCCGTTGATGATAATAAGGTCTTTTATTCTGCCTATGATATAAAGGGAACCTTCCTTCATATAGCCAATATCGCCTGTATCCAACCAACCATCTTCAGACATGCATGCTTTAGTCGATTCAAGGTCTTGGAAATACCCATCCATGACACTTGTACCACGAACACACACACGACCAATTTGATATTCACCAAGATCATTCTCATCTTCATCACGGATTTCTAATTCATATTCCGAAATGGGAACGCCACAATTAACAACATTACGGTATTTTGCCCCATTGCCATTGAGTTTAGATTTACTGATGTGTTTTTCTTCTCCAGATAAAACCTTTTCATTGACCAAATCTATTTCGAATCCCTTGTTTAAGGTGGCAAAACTCACCGCTAACGTGCATTCGGCTAGTCCATAGCTCGGTACGAAAGTTGTACTTTTAAAGCCAACTTCTTCAAAGGTTTCTTGAAATTGTGTCAGAACATCAGCACGGATCATATCACCACCAATGCCGGCAACCCGCCAGCTGGATAAATCCAGTTCGGCGATATTGGCAGGACTTGCACGGCGGGTGCATATGTCGTAACCAAATGTTGGACTATAGGCTAGCGTGCCTTTGTTTTTGGAAATAAGCTTTAACCATTGTAATGGCCGGCGGGCAAAGGATTCAGTAGTCAGATAATCCGTCGTTACCTGATTTGCAATGGGGGACAGTAATGTTCCGACTAAACCCATATCATGGTAAAAGGGTAACCAAGAAACAACGCGGTCATTCTCGTTAAGCTGCATTCCTTCGGCTCCGATGCCGTGGCAATTTGCCATAAGAGACCTATGGCTCACAGCGACCCCATGGGGGAAACGTGTACTTCCTGATGAATATTGAAGATAAGCCAGATCATTTGATTGCACATCGGGCAGAATAATATTTTTTATATCGTTAAAGTCTGCCTGTGCCTCGAAGGTGGTTGATGTGCCGACAAATTTCATTTTAATATCAGATGTTGCCTCATCCAAAAGGGGAAGCATATAAGATGCGGATATGGCAACAGATGTTCCACAGCTTTTCATCTGCTGGTTTAATTGGCTTGTATAACCTTCTCGTCCACCGAATGATGTGGGTAAAGGAAGGGGAACTGGTAACAGCCCCGCATATTGACAGCCAATAAAATAACAAATAAATTCATCGCTTGTTTCGGCAATCAGGGCAACTCGTGCCCCTTTTTCAATACCAAAATGAATAAAGCGTTGTCCAATTTCTTGGGCTTTATCTTTTATTTCAGCAAAAGTAATGCTCGTTTCAAGTTCACCACGAGGGGAATAGAAATTCAAACCCCTAATGCCCTTGGCTGCATATTCTATGGCCTCTAATAATGTTCCGAAATCAGAAAATCTGCGCGGAAGATTAGGGTCATGTGTTGGAATAGGTTCAAGCATGTATTTTTAAAATCACTCGTATTTTTCCGTGGAATAACCACAACCTTAACAGGACAGCATCAGTGTAATGTTGCTTTCCTATCTCTAATTTATTGTGCCTTCGATACATTTTGTTGTTATAAATCGCAAGGAATTAATTTAAATTAAGTCACTTTATCTCTAGTTGGCCTACTTTCCAAGATATTTATTCTTTGTTGTTCTCGTATTTAATACGACACACTAGAGTATTTTCGATTTAGTTTTCTTTTTTTCTGCCAGATAAATTCCTGAAAATATAAATAAGACTGAAACCGTATAATGTATTTTTAATGGTTCATCAAGCCAGATATTGCCTGCTGCCATTCCAATGAGCGGAATAAGGTAAGCACTATAAGATACAAATGTTGCACCAGCGAGATGGGTAAGATGGAATAATACAAGAGAGGCAATTCCCGTTGCAAAGATTCCAAGCACAAATACGGCATAAATGGCTGAGGATGTGGGCTGAAGCATCCAGGGCTTTTCAATGATGAGAGCAAGTGGAATAATAATCAGGCTTGCCGTGATGAGCATGGCAGAAGACGTGCTGATGGGGTTCTTGTTTTTGAGTTTTTTTATCAGAACACCAGATAGGGCATAGAAAAATGATGAGGCAACTAATCCCAGTAAAGCCAGATAAATTTCAGGAGAATTATTGATATCTGTGATAGCGCCGTAAAAAAGGCTTATGACGCCCAATATACCAAATATTATACCGAATAATTTGTTTTTGCTGAATTTCTCATCATGGGTCATATAGTGGCTTAGTGTTATGGTAAAAAGGGGAGAAAGCGACATGCAAATTGCGGCAAGCGAGCTATGAACATATTGAATGCTCGAATTTATAAGAATAAAGGGAATGATAATACCCGTAATACCAACAATCATGCAATGGAACCATTCCATAACTTTTTGCGGAAATTTTATGCCCATTTTAAGGGACAGTAAGATCATAATTATTGCCCCAATAGTGATACGACCAGCGGCAAGTGTTATGGGAGATATGCTTTCAAGCCCAATTTTAACAAACATAAAGGCGCTGCCCCAAAATAAGGCAAGAAGAAGGAGATAAAAAAAATGGCTTGGGGCTCTATGTTCTATCATTATGCTCTGATACTATTGTTTATTGAGATTTATAGCGGGCGGAAAATGGTAATAAAAAAAATAAAAAAGCGCAAAGTGACGCGCGATTATCTTGTGCGGGCAACTTATAGCTACTTACAGAAATTTGCAACGACAGAAAAAAATCTGAAAGATGTCTTAGAACGCAAGGTAAGACGCATTATGGCTGTTTCTGACGATAATGTTTCTATTGAGCATGGCCAATTATTTGAAAATACGCAAGAATGGATTGATGATATTGTGGCTCAGATGGTATCTCTAAATCTCGTCAATGATCGTGAGTATGCAGAATCAAGAGCAAGATCTCTTATTCGTAATGGCAATTCCAAGGTAATGATTATTCAAAAATTACGGACCAAGGGTGTGCCATCAGGTTTGATAGATGACATTATTTCCAATTTGTCCGAACAGTTGGAGGATCAGGATGCGTTGGCAGCGGTGCGATATATCAAAAAACGAAGATTTGGAGCATTTAATAGTCGTCATGATAATTCAGAGATCATAGAAAAAGAATTGGCTAGTATGTGTCGAGCAGGTTTTTCTTATACGCTTGGTCACAGAACGCTTGGAATGGCTCGTGAAGAGCTAGAAGAGATTCTCTATGATAAAAAATTATAAATATTCATTATGAAGATTATGAATGAATATTGTACAAGAAAACTCTCTCTATAAAATTATTACATCTAGCAGGCTTAGTCATCAACTATGACGACAAATAACAATATGAGTGGCTATAAAAATCCTATTGCCTATAAAATTGGGGGTGCGTATACGGGCATGTTTTTCTATGTTGGAATTGCAACGCCTTTCTGGGCATTGTGGCTTGCTACGGTTGGTATCACGCCCTCTGAAATTGGGTTTTTGTTGGGGTTTCCTGCTTTTTTAAAGCTTCTGACGTCGCCTTTTATAGCGCAATTATGTGATAAACTTGGCATGAAACGTAAACCTATGCTGGTCCTTATTGCTTTGGCTATCTTTTTTTTCTGTGGCTATCTTGTTTTTTCTACGTTTTATATGTTTGCGGCTGTGGCAATTTTATTTTCCATTGCTTATACGGGGTTTGCTCCATTGATGGAGACCTATACAGTGCGGGCATGCGAAAAATATAACCTACAATATGGCCGTATGAGATCCATAGGCTCTGCTGTATTCATCCTAGGCTCTGTTTTTATGGGCAAATACCTTGATTATTATGGCTATGACTATTTCTTATATTTTTGTCTGGGATCTTTTGCGCTTATTTTTATCTCGGTGTTTTTTCTACCCAAAGAGGAAAACAAGAAGAAAGACAAAGTTATCACCCAGAATGATGGTATTTCTCCGTTAAAATTTCTGTTGACCAATAAACAATTTGTTATGTTCCTTGTTGTATTAAGTCTTATATTTATGAGCCATGGTTTTTTGCAGGCCATGGGTAGTTATTATTGGGCAAGCAATGGGATTGACAACGCAACCGTTGGCGCTTTATGGAGCACAGGAGTTATTGCAGAAATATTGGTCTTTCTTTTTGCGGGAAAATTTATAGCTCTTTTTCGACCCATGCATGTTTTGGCCTTTATTGCGGTCTTTGGTGCCATAAGATGGTCTGTTTTGGCAATTTCCTTATCACTGCCCTTATTATTTATGGTGCAAACTATTCATGGACTAACTTTTGGCGCGGCTCATTTGGTTTCCATGTATTTTTTATCCACCCGTGTGCCAGATAAATATTTTACGACCGCACAATCGCTTTACAGCTCTGTTCCTATGGGTTTCTCAATTGGTATGGTGATGTTGCTCGCTGGTCCACTTTATAATAGGTTTGGCGGGCATGCGTATTTTTTTATGGCGGGGTTATGTTTGATTGTGCTATTTATGGTACGATCCGTGAGGCGTATTGATGTAGATGATTCAATTTTACAATAAAGCTTATGTTTTTGTGACAGCGGATATATTTTTATCCGTACAAATTTTTTAAATAATAAAAAAACATACAAGGAATCAGTAATGGATACACTCTATAATACTTATGTCATTGCAGCCTCTCTCATGATCCTTAAGGCTGTTGGTATGTCTTGGCTTACAGTTGTTCGGATGATGAAAGTGAAGGCTGGTTTTCGTTCGCCAGAAGACCTTAAAAAAACGCCTCTTAATCCTGAGCCTTCTCCAGACCAGCTTGATAAAAATGAATATGTTGATCGCATTCGACGTATTCAGATGAATGATTTGGAAAATTTGCCCTATTTTCTTGTGGCGGGATTTCTTTTCATTATGACCGACCCCTCACTTTTAATGGCTCAAATACTTCTTTATGGTTATGTTGTTTCCAGATTTATGCATTTTGCAGCCTATTTTACGGCACAAACCCATGATGTTCGGGCAACTTTTTGGACGATTGGGTCACTTATTCTAATATTTATGACTTGTTGGGCTCTTTTAACGGCGTTGGGCGTTATATAGAAATGCGCTCATTTTTTCTTAAATTATATCGCATGTTTTTCAGAGTTAGACCGTATCACTCTTTAGGAGAGGGGTTTGGACTTTAAACACATAATTTAAGGAAAATAGAAATGAAATATTTATTATTGGTCAGCTGTGTATCCGTTACAGCAATATTTTTTTCTTCATCGGTTTTTGCTGGTGAGAAATGGACTATGCCAAGGAAAGGTGGTGAACATCTTGCCATGCTTGAATTGATGGATGCCGATAATGACGGTACTGTGAGCGATCAGGAGTTTAGGAATTTTGGTGACAATGTTTTTATGAGTGCTGATAAAAACAGTGACGGTAGTCTTGATGATCAGGAATTTGTGACTTTTTCTAATATAATGGAAGAAAAGCATATGGCGGCCATGGAAAAAGTTAAACAGAGCCGTTTAAAAAAACATTTTGAAAAACTTGATACGGATAAAAATGGTAAGATTTCAAGAGCAGAATTTGATGCCAAACAAGATATGAAGTTTAACCATATGGATCATAATGAAGACGGACATTTAACCAAAGAAGACCATAAAAAAATGATGGACAAGAAGAAAAAAATGCATGAAATGAAAAAAAATAGCGATAAGCCCTAAACTGTAACGCTATAATTTTTATTAGGCTTTTAAGGCGGGGTTTATCCTCGCCTTTTTTATAATATAAATGTGGCGGGAATTATAAAGATAGCGCTTTGTGAATTCATGTCTTGCAGTAGAGTGAAAGGCAGACTATTTTGCCCTTTAATAAAAATAAGTTTGAGGAGACATCATTATGCTAAGAGGATCAATTACAGCGCTTGTTACGCCATTCAAGAATGGTCAGTTTGATGAAAAAGCGTTTCGTAATTTGGTGAATTGGCAAATTGATCAGGGGACACACGGGCTTGTTCCTTGCGGTACAACGGGCGAGTCTCCTACCCTTAATCATGACGAACATCGCCGTGTTACGGAAATCTGCATTGAAGAAGTTGCGGGCAGGGTTCCTGTTATTGCGGGATGTGGTTCTAATTCAACAAGCGAAGCTATAAGCTTGCTCACCCATGCCAAGACGGCGGGCGCTGATGCGGCACTAATTGCTATGCCTTATTATAATAAACCCAGCCAGGAAGGACTGTTTCGGCATTATAAGGCCTTGAATGATGAAGTGGATTTGCCTTTAGTGATTTATAATATTCCGGGTCGGTCGGTTGTTGACATGTCTGTTGATACCATGAGCCGTTGTTACCGTGAATTAAAAAATGTGATCGGTGTTAAGGATGCCACAGGTAATGTGGCTCGGGTTCCGTTGCAACGTATTGCCATGGGCAAAGACTTCATTCAGCTCTCAGGCGAAGATCAGACCGCACTTGGCTTTAATGTTCATGGTGGGGTCGGCTGCATTTCGGTCACGTCAAATATTGCGCCGAAATTAATCTCTGAATTCCAAAATTATTGTCTCGCTGGGGATTATAAATCCGCTCTGGCTATACAGGATAAATTGACTGATTTACATCATGCTTTATTTATTGAACCAAATCCGGGTCCTGTAAAATATGCTCTTGAATTGATGGGTATATGTTCTGCTGAAATGCGTCTTCCTATGGTGGGTATCAGTGATAATGCCAAGGTTATGGTTAAGGCAGCCATGAGCAAAGCAGGATTATTGGCATAAAATGGCACAGCCAAAATCAAAAAAAACGGATAAACCAAAGGGGGGATTTCGTACCATCGCCCTAAATCGCAAGGCACGGTATAATTACCATATTGAAGAAGATTTTGAGGCGGGAATTGTACTTTTAGGGACGGAGGTTAAATCTCTTAGAGCAGGAGAGGCGAATATCACCGATTCTTTTGCCGAGGCTAAGATGGGGGAATTATTTCTGGTTAATGCCTATATCAAAGAATATGAGATGGGGAATCGCTTTAATCATGATGCTCGCAGACCCCGAAAATTACTTATGCACAGGCGGGAAGTGAATAAAATAGCATCCGCCATTCAGCGCAAGGGCAAAACTTTGGTGCCTTTATCCATTTATTTTAATGATAAAAACAGGATCAAGGTCAAAATAGGTCTAGCAACGGGCAAGAAGGACCATGACAAGCGGGCAACAGAAAAGGAACGGGACTGGAATCGTGAAAAAGGTCGGCTACTAAAAGATAATATGTAAGATTCCCCGACAAATTGTCAGTTTTTTTTACACTTATGGGTAGTGTATTTTGTCATATTATTCTTAATTAATTGATATTTAAACATTTTTTTTTGTGGTATGTATATTGCAAGGTTAAATGCTGCATAATTATATGTATTATTTGGGAGGTTGAAATGAATTTGGTAAAAATATTTATTATTGGCATAATAGCAACAGTATTTGGTGGCTTTAACGCACAGGCGACCGTAATTGATGTCTATGCACAGGCCAACAGCAGTACGGGTGGTGTTGGTGCTGTTACGGGTATTAATGTTGGTATTGGTGACCAACTGATTATGATCACAGATGTTAATGATTGTTGGAGTGCGGGTGCGTATCCCAGAGATAGTAATGCTGATGGCTTGACTGCTGGCAATCCTTGTCCTGGCAATGGTGTATTTGGTAACCATGTTCAGGCAGGTGTTAGTGCAGCCTTTGGTTCCTTGATGGGAAAAATAGGTGCAGGTGATTTTTTCTTTGTGGGAACAGCATTTGATCAAATAATGTCAGAGGCAGGTGCTCTTGCACTTTATTACTGGGATTCAAATAGTTATGATAATAGTGGTTACGTTTCTGTAAATATCAGATTAGTTTCGGATCAGCGTATACTACCAGAACCTGGCATATTGGGAATATTTGTTTTGGGATTTGGACTGCTTCTTTTCCGCAGACGTCATTGAAATTCAGATAATTAAAATGTTTATATTTAAGGGCTGTCTATTAATTTAGACGGCTCTTATTTGTATATGAAGTTGTCAAACAGGGATCAATACCTTGGCAAAATTTTTATTTTCCCACATTAGATGAATTTTATTTCTAATGGCATTTTGAACCCCAAAAATTTAATGTAATATTTGTTTGATATAGATAATATCAGATATGGCCTGAACAACGTCATCACTAGCAGCTTCAATGACCACCACAAAGGCCCAGAAATAAAGCTCCATTCCATAGCCAAAGGGATGGTCTTTGGTCAAATTCAATATATATTTTTATTAATTGGGTTCAGGTATGGCGGGTCCCAATTTCCATGTACCATCAGGTTGCAGGCAGGATTGACCATAAGCTGGAACCATATTGCCACCAACGGTGATGGTGGTTTGATATTCTCTGATCTGAAGGCATGAACTATTCTGTGCCATTTGTTGTTGAACGGGTTGTTGCTGTGTCCATTGCTGCCCTTGCGGTTGAACATAGACCGGTTGCTGCTGAACATAGACCGGTTGCTGCTGAACATAAACCGTATCCCGACTTCTTTGATTAGCCGTAAGAGCATAAAACAATAAGCCTCCTGTGAGCAATCCTAAGGCAACTTCACCACCTCCATGATGGTTGTGGTTGTTGTAATTTCCATAATATCTTGAATAATTATGCCTGTTATAGTTATGTTTGTTATAATGACGATTATAATATCTTTGATTGCCACGACCATTGTGATTATTATAGTTTCGGTGTTGATCATATCTATTATTGTTATGTCTTTGTTCTGCAACAGATTGTGCAACAGGAATGAGCCCAAAGGCGGCTATGCTTAATGTAAAGATGGCTGTTTTAGTCATATAACTGAATTTACCCATGATATTCGCTCCTTAACTTAAAGTTTTATAGCCTCACCTATATCTTAAAATCATAGTATAACTTTATGTCTGAATGATGGATGAACAAAAAATTCAGCATCTTTTATTTTTGATGGTCTTGTATGGTTTGATAAACGGTAGCCAAAAAAACATCTGGTTTTAAAAAGCCAACGGCCCATTTCTCATTTAAATCTTTTAATGGGTCTTGCTTAACGGCCTCTTCTAAGGAAAGGCCTTTTTTGACGAGTGGTGTAACATTATCTACAACATGAATGAGCATATCACGGAAATTTTCCAAATCTTTTTTATTGGCCAAAGGTCCATGCCCTGGAATGATTTTTGTCTTGTCATCAGCAAGGGCGAGTATTGTATTTGCACCCGCAATCATACCATAAATAGAGCCGCCTGCTCCAGTATCAATAAAGGGATACATACCATTAAAGAAAATATCTCCTGTATGGATGACATTTTTATCTTTGAAAATAATGATACTGTCTCCATCTGTATGGGCATTGTTAATATGATGTGCCTGAATATGAAGTCCATTTAGATGAAAGGTCACCTGATCATTAAAGGAAATAACGGGAAGTGCCTTTTTGGGGGAAGGCGTCGTTTTTCTATTGAAGATTTTTATAAATTGTTCATGGGTAAGACGTTCATAGACATTGTCATGGGCCACGATAACCACATTTGTTTTGCCAAGATTTTCATTTCCACCCGTATGATCCCAATGCCAATGGGTGTTAAGTACAAATTTAATGGGGTTGTCTGATATTTTTTTAATGGCAGCAACAATTTTCAGGGTGAGGGGGCTATATTGATCATCAATCATAAAAACACCATCTTCACCAGATGAGAGGCCAATATTACCGCCAGCCCCCATAAGCATATAAATACCGTCCTCTACCTTAATGCTTTTGATTTCCACATCGTCATAATTATTTTGGGCTGTAACAATGCCAATAAAGGTTATGTAAAAAATTATACTTAATGAAATAAATCGGGTCATTTGTTTTATCCTCAAATTTAAATTATTTGTTGCTTAAAAAAAGAATTAATTTTTTGAAAAACATCTTCAAACATATCCTGAGTAAGCCGGCCTGTGTTGGTATTATAGCGAGAACAATGATAACTGTCGATCAAGGTAATATTTTTTCCCATCTCATTACCCAGATTATGTACCGCACCATGACTGAATTTAAAAGCTGATTTCTTTTTCTGAAATGTCGTCAGCACGGCATTGTGGGCAACAAGTCCCAAGACCAAAATAAGTTTAAGGCGAGAGGCGGATTTTATCTGTCTTATGAGAAATGGTCTACAGTTATTTTCTTCTTCAGTTGTGGTTTTGTTTTGAGGTGGAACACAGCGCACTGCATTGGTGATCAAGACGTTTTTTAGTATCAGGCCATCATGGGCATTGGCACCATATGCCCCCTCGGTATAGCCAAATTTTGTCAGCGTCGCATAAAGCAAATCTCCCGCATAGTCACCCGTGAAGGGGCGACCCGTTTGGTTGGCGCCCTTTAGACCAGGAGCAAGTCCCACAATCAGTATTTCATGATTATTATCGCCGAAGGAAGGAACCGGAGCGTTAAAGTAATGGGGATACTTGTTTTTATTCTCGACACGAAATTCCACAAGGCGTGGACAAAGAGCGCAGTTCAGTGGCGCATCTGTCGTCATCTCTTTTATCATTATTTGTCTTCACTGGGCATATGAGAATGATGACCATCATGGGAAACGGCCGTGTTGGGCGATCTTCCAAACTGTTGATTCATATCAGACAGTTCAATGAAATTATCAGCCTGACGGCGCAATTCATCTGCAATCATAGAAGGATTGGTTTTGGTGCTGCTAACGACTGTGACGCGAACACCTTTGCGTTGTACTGATTCTACAAGTCGTCTAAAATCGCCGTCACCAGAAAATAAAACCATATGATCCACATATTCGGCCATGCCCATCATGTCGATGGCAAGTTCCATATCCATATTGCCTTTTATGCGCTTTTCTCCCCTGTTGTCGGTGAATTCTTTTGTTGGCTTGGTGATGAGGGTGTAACCATTATAGTCCAACCAATCCACCAAGGGGCGCAGGGGTGAATATTCCTGTTCTTCTAAGAGTGCTGTATAATAATATGCTCTGAGCAATATGCCTTGTTCTGCAAAAAAATTGCGAAGTTGCTTATAATCAATGTCAAAGTTTAAAGATTTTGCAGTGGCAAATAGATTGGAACCGTCAATAAATAAGGCAAGTTTTTCATTGGGATGAAAATACATCATAATAATATGTCCTAAAAAATATAATCAAATAATATGTTCTTTATATCATATTTTTTGATTTTTTTGTATTTTTCGTCAACAGCGCTTTTTGTAAGGAAATTTTATGATTATTATTGGACTGGGCAGCAACTTGACGGGACAGCATTTTGATAGTCCTAAGGCTGTCCTAGAGGCGGCTTTGATTAAAATGCCTGATTATGGCATTGAGATAAAAATATTGTCACGATTTTATGAAACTGAACCTGTACCAAAATCAGATCAGCCATGGTTTATTAACGCCGTAGCACTGGTTGAAACAAAACTAAGCGCAGAAGAATTATTGCATAGTTTGCATGAAATAGAGGAAAGCTTTGGGCGAAAAAGACGCATCAAATGGGAAGCGAGAATCTTGGATCTCGACCTTTTGGCTTACGGCGATGAAATATATCCTAGAAAAGATAAAGGGCAGGAGACTGTACAAGATAATGCATCTCTTGGTATGATTATTCCCCATCCAAGATTACAGGAAAGATTGTTTGTGTTAGAGCCTCTGTCTGAAATATGTCCTCATTGGCGACATCCTGTTTTGGGCTTAACGGTGGATGAGTTGCGGCATGATATGAAAAGACGGTCAGATCAGGGCATTATTCGGCCTTTATGTTAAGAATATAGCGTATTTTTTCTGTTTTTCTCATCATAACAGCCTTTACAGATAAGCTTATGAGTTGTATAAGCCGAATTTGAAATTGGGTCTGCATTTGTGGACCGATATTGTATTGGAGAATAAGCGGCATGGCACGCGTTACCGTTGAAGATTGTGTTGATAAAGTTCCGAACCGATTTGAATTGGTTCTTCTGGCGGCTCATAGGGCACGGCAAATTTCGTCTGGAGCACCGATTTTGGTGGAACGGGACAATGATAAAAACCCAGTTGTCGCTTTGCGGGAATTGGCGGATGAGGAATTGACGTCCGATGCTTTGCGGGAATCACTCATTAGTGGACTGCAAAAAAATATTGAAGTTGATGAACCTGAGGATGATGATTTTTCTTTGCTGCTTGCGGGTAAAAAACTCGGTGAAAATCAACAGGAAGTCACAACGGAGAGCCTCGCTAAAGTATCTGCAGAAATGAGAGCAGAGGCAATGTTTAGCAAGATTGTTGATGAAGATACAGAGGGCAGTGAGGCGGAATAATAGTTCCTTCTCAAATAAAAATATTGAGACCTGCTTTGAAATTCATAGTGGGTCTTTTTTTTACCAAATTCTGATAATATCTCGTTATAGTATGAAAAATTTTTTCTTTTCGTCTTTTGAAAGGGACAGGTTGGGTTGATCAGACAATATGAGTTAGTGGAACGGGTTAAGGAATATGACCCGGATATCAATGAAAATTTGTTGAACAGGGCTTATGTTTTTTCTATGAAAGCCCATGGCAAGCAGACGCGCGCCAGTGGTGACCCTTATTTTTCACATCCTTTGGAAGTGGCTGGAATCCTGACAAAAATGAAAATGGATTGTGATACGATTATCACGGCTCTTTTGCATGATACCATCGAAGACACTATTGCAACTTATGATCAAATTGAGGAATTATTCGGACAAAATGTAGCCAAGATGGTGGATGGTGTTACAAAGCTTTCCGAATTGACCTATTCGTCAGAAAGTGCAAAGCAGGCGGATAATTTTCGTAAATTCCTACTCGCTATGTCTCATGACATAAGAATATTGCTGGTGAAGCTTGCTGACAGACTTCACAATATGCGCACCCTTAGTCATATCAAAAATAAAGATAAATGCATTCGCATAGCACGGGAAACACTAGATATATACGCACCACTTGCAGAACGCATTGGTATGCAGGAAGTCAAAGAAGAATTAGAAGCTTTGGCTTTTCCCTATGTTTATCCAGAGGCCTATGAATCGATCCTTAAAAGAATGAATCAAATCTATGCCAATACCGAGGATATAAAGGATTCGGTTATTGCAGAGCTAGAGCGTCTTTTGAAAGAAGCAGGAATCGAAGCTGAAGTCCTGGGCCGTGAAAAAAAACTGTATTCTATTTGGCGGAAAATGACCTATCGCCATGTGAGCCTTGATGATCAGGCTGATATTATCGCCTTTCGTATAATTGTTGATGATGCCGAAACTTGTTATCGTGCTCTTGGTGTGGTTCATCAAAAATGGTCTGCTATACCGGGTTTAATTAAAGATTATATTTCTATGCCAAAACCCAATGGTTATCAATCCATTCATACAGCCGTGCTTGGCCCTAAAAAGAAACGCATTGAAATTCAGATCAGATCATCAAAAATGGATGATATTGCCGAAAAGGGTGTTGCGGCTCATTGGCTCTATAAACAGCATGGGTCAAATAAGGAGGGGGAACAATATAAGTGGCTTAAGGATCTGCTCGAGATTATGGAGCATGCGGAAAGTCCAGATGAATTTTTAGAGCATACCAAGCTCGCTATGTATCAAAATCAGGTATTCTGTTTTACCCCTAAGGGAAAACTGGTCAATTTGCCTCTTGGTTCGACGGTGGTTGATTTTGCTTATGCGGTGCATTCTGATGTGGGTGACTCATGCGTTGGTGGCAAGGTCAACGGAAATCCTGTGCAACTTAAAACCCAGCTCGTTAACGGCGATCAGGTGGAGATACTTCGCTCAAAGGCTCAACAACCTTCGCCGAATTGGCTGAGTTTTGTGATTACGGGGAAGGCAAAGGCTGCCATACGCCGTTTTATCAGCAATAAAAAAAGACATGAATATCAGGAGCTTGGCAAAACATTGCTCGAACGCGCTTTTAAATTGGAAGAGAGAGATTTCAACAATAAGGTTGTTGAACTTTGTTTGAAAAAGTTAAACTTTCAATCAGTTGCTGAAGTTTATGAATTGGTTGGTAAAGGTGAATTATCAGACAGAAAAGTTTTAGAGACCATCTATCCCGGCATTAAGTTAAATAATAATTATCCCCAAATGCCTGCCAAAATGATAGGCTCACTTAAAGATAGAAAGAGTGGGGATCATTCCATTCCCATCAAGGGACTAACGCCTGGCCTTTCTGTTCATATGTCTGATTGTTGTCATCCTATAAAGGGCGATAGAATAGTCGGAATAGTGACAAGAGGTAGAGGAATTATGGTTCATACCATTGATTGCGAAGCCTTGGATGTTTATAGTGATTCACCTGAAACATGGCTTGATTTATCTTGGGTATCATCAGAAGACGATAATAACATTTTTGTCAGTAGGATAGAGATTCTCTTAGAGCACCTTCCAGGGGCGCTTGCCGCTGTCTTGACCGTTATTGCACAGGAAAAAGGTAACATTACAAATATAAAATTTATTGAACGTACACCAGAGTTGTTTAAGGTAAGTCTTGATGTTGAAGTACGGGATACTAAACATCTCACTAGTATAATAGCAGCATTGCGGGTTAATGAGCGAGTTAGTTCAGTCGAGCGGACTTTTGGATAATTAAAAGAAATTAGTTGGGTATTAGAATGGATCGTGAAGAAGTTTTACAATATTTTAGAGATGCAGATGCTTTGTTAGAGGGGCATTTCATTCTTTCATCAGGGCTACATGCAGCACGTTATTTGCAATGTGCACGGGTGTTAATGGATCCTTCTGTTTCAGAAAAATTATGCAGAAGTCTTGCGGACAAAATTTTGACAATTTTGAATGTCAAAATTGATCTTGTGGTATCACCAGCGATGGGTGGGGTTGTGGTTGGCTATGAAATGGCTAGACAGCTTAGGGTTAAATCAATTTTTACAGAGCGTGTTGATGGTCAATTAATGTTACGGCGCGGGTTTGAAATTCCAAAAGGCGCCAATATATTAATGGCTGAGGATATCGTAACAACGGGTCTTTCTTCGCGGGAATGTATCAAGGTTATTAATGATTATGGTGGAAATGTAGTGGCAGCCAGTTGTTTAATCGACCGCAGTAATGGTGCCGTTGATATAGGCGTGCCGCTAGTTTCCTTGGCTGGTCTTGAAATACCTGCCTACAAGGAAGACAATTTGCCGCCAGAGCTTATGGCTATTCCAGCCATGAAACCAGGCAGCAGGGGATTGAAGTAAATTTTGCACGCTCGTGAAATTTAAGAGGACTTGAATGTGTTTGACCGTCGTAGAAAAAGACATATTTTTGCTGCCATACGTGAATATGTATGGCCTTCCGCTGGGTGGAGGCGGGCGCTAGCTTATATGCGTCATCGCATTGCCCGCATTCCGGGAACATCTTATGCTATTGCGGCGGGTTTTGCTTGTGGTGCGGCGGTGTCTTTTACCCCATTTATTGGGCTGCATTTTTTATTGGCGGCTTTTCTTGCTTGGATTATTGGGGGAAATATTCTGACTTCGGCCATGGGAACTGTTATTGGTAATCCTTGGACATTTCCCTTTATTTGGATTGCAATTTATAACATAGGTAGCTGGTTGCTCGGTATACCAAAAACCGATGACCTTTTGGGTCAGATTTATGTAACCTTGGATGCACATAGTCTAATGGACATCATTAAATCTCCTTTGGATGTCTTGGGTCCATTTCTTCATACTATTTTATTGCCAATGTTTATTGGTGGATTAATTTTGGGATCTATTGTCTGGATTATATTATTTTGGATATTAGAAAAATTGGTTCGTGAATATAAACATAAAAAACATTTAAGACATATGGCGGCAGCAAAGAAAAGACGGTTAAAGAGTGAGGAAAGGGCACGTAGTGTATCATAATAGAATTCGTTTAGGGGTTAATATAGACCATGTTGCAACCATTCGTAATGCCCGTGGGGGTATTCACCCTGACCCAGTAGAGGCCGCCCTTCTTGCTGTTAAGGCGGGTGCGGATGGTATTACCGCACATTTAAGAGAAGATCGGCGACATATTTCTGATCGGGATATTGATTTATTGATGGAGAAATTAAATGTTCCGCTTAACCTTGAAATGGCGGCCACAGAAGAAATGTTAACCATCGCCTTAAAACATAAACCAGCCTCGGCTTGTATTGTACCAGAAAAACGTCAGGAAGTAACGACCGAAGGTGGACTTGATGTATCTGGCGGCTATGATTATCTGTCTCCTTATGTGCAAAAATTAAGAAATGCCAATATCAGTGTGAGCCTATTTATTGATCCCGATGAACACCAAATAAGGGCTTCAAAAAAAATTGGAGCAGATAAAGTTGAACTTCACACGGGAACCTATGTAGAAAAGGTGGGACGTGATCGTAAAGAGGAACTGGACCGCTTGAGAAGTTCGGCTGCATTGTGTGAGAAACTTGATATGGAGGTTCATGCAGGGCATGGCTTGAATTATGAGACTATCGAAGAAATTGCCGCTATTCCACAATTTACAGAATTTAATATTGGTCATTTTCTCATCGGCGAAGCTATTTTTGTTGGACTTGAACAATCCATTCAGAGAATGATAGAGCTTATGGATAAGGGACGAGGGTTTAGCCTTGACCATTTTGGAAATGGAAAAGATTAATGCGGGTTATTGGTCTTGGTAATGATTTGGTGAATATTGATCGTATTGATCAGTCAATCACAAAATATGGTCAACGGTTTATCAGTCGCATATTTTCTGAAATTGAACAAAGTTATTGTGATAATAAGGCAGGCAGAGTTTCCTATTATGCCAAAAGATTTGCCGCCAAGGAGGCCTGTGCAAAGGCGTTGGGTACGGGTTTTGCAAAAGGTGTATTCTGGCGTGATGTGTGTGTTGTAAGAGGCGAAAATGGCAAGCCCGTTCTTCATCTTACGGGGGGAGCTTTGCTTAGGCTTCGTGAAATAACTCCACAAGGTACAATCGCACAAATTGACCTTTCTTTGACGGATGACCACCCTTGGGCGCAGGCGGTGGTACTTATTACGTCGGTTCCAGTTGATAAGGCCTAGAAATTGCCTTATTGATGGGATAGAAATAATTAATTATACAAATTATAGAATTGTGAAAGATATATGACGGAAATTAATCTTCAAGAACCCTCCAAAACCATTGGTAAGAAGGGAAAAATAGAAGAGAAAAAAGAGGAAAGCCTGTTGAGTGTTCTTATCTGGGCATTGATTATTGCACTGATTTTTAGAACTTTTTTCTTTCAACCCTTTAAAATTCCATCAAAATCAATGATGGATAATCTTTTGGTGGGTGATTATCTTTTGGTTTCCAAAATGTCTTATGGCTACAGCCATCATTCCTTTCCCTTTAGCCCCAATTTCTTTTCAGGTCGAATTTTTGAAAGCCCTGTAAAACGGGGGGATGTTGTGGTGTTTCGATTGCCTCGTGATCCGGACATATATTATATTAAAAGAATTATTGGCTTACCCGGTGATACTATACAGATGAAAAAAAGTCGTCTTTATTTGAATGGGCAGATTGTCGAGCGCAAGCAAGTTGAAGATTTTAAAATTATCAATGAATATGGTCAGGAAGAGACATATCCGAAATATCAAGAAATACTTCCCAGTGGTAAATCCTATATGACCCTTGATATGGGTTGGTCTCCTTATGGTGAGGCCGATGATACAGATGTGTTTTTGGTACCCAAGGGACATTATTTTGCCATGGGTGATAATAGGGATAATTCAAAAGATAGCCGCTGGAAGAAAAGCGAAGGTGTTGGATATGTACCTTTTGAAAATATTGTTGGCCGTGCCGAAGTCATTTGGATTTCTTTTGATGATAATGCAAAACTTTGGGAATTCTGGAAATGGTTTCCAAAACAAAGGCTTAGTCGAATTTTTACAGGTATTAATTAAATGACATCCAACCTTAGCCCAGAGAGTGAGACTGAAAATTTGGGGCAATATAGCGGTCTGTATAAAATTTTGGGTTATGTTTTTAAGAATGAGGCCTTGTTGCGTGAGGCACTTACCCATCCAAGTCTTGAGGGTGGAGCACAATATCAGCGGTTAGAATTTGTGGGTGATCGTGTTCTTGGATTGGTTATAGCGGAATGGCTTTTTGAATATTATGCAGATGCTTCCGAGGGGGGACTTGCAAGCCGTCATACCAATATGGTACGTAAGGAAACATTGGCCAAGGTGAGTAAGGCGATGAAGCTTGCTGACTTTATTCATATGGCAAAAAGTACAGAAGACAACGGTGGCCGAAAAAAAATAACGATACTTGCTGATGTTTGCGAATCTGTTATTGGAGCCGTTAATTTGGACGGTGGCTATCATGAGGCCAGAAAAATAGTGCGTAAATTCTGGAAATGCTATATCGCACAGGACAGTATTGGGGATCGTGATGCCAAAACAAAATTACAGGAATGGGTTCAGGCACGTCAAATTGCAACACCTAAATATTCCGTGATTGAGCGTACGGGACCTGCCCATGAGCCGTATTTTACGATAGAGGCCAAAATACAGGGTTTGGAGCCAGAAATAGGCAAGGGAAAATCCAAACGCCATGCAGAACAAGATGCTGCATTTAAGCTTCTTAATAGAATTGAAACCCATAAATAAAGTTAAATTATATGAATGAAAATAATAAGCCCGATAACAAAGCCGATAACAAGAGATGCGGTTTTGTTGCCCTGCTCGGTGCCCCAAATGCAGGAAAATCAACGCTTCTAAACTCGTTGGTAGGGAGTAAAATTTCCATTGTTACCCATAAAGTTCAGACAACACGTACAAGGTTTGTTGGTATTGCACTTTATCATGACAATCAAATGATATTTGTTGATACCCCAGGTATATTTGAGCCAAAGAAAAGATTGGAAAGGGCTATGGTCTCTGCAGCATGGGCGGGGGCTAGTGATGCGGACGTTATTATCGTTCTTGTGGATGCTGCTCGCGGAATTGACGATAATACTCGGCGTATCATTAAGGGTTTAAAACAGTCCGGACAAAAAGCTATTCTTGCCATCAATAAAATTGACGCCATTCGACGGGATACCTTGCTTGGTTTGTCTAAAGAATTAAATGACTTAGGAGAATTTTCCCATACACTCATGATTTCAGCTCTTAAGGGAAACGGACTGGATGATTTGAAAGACGTTATTGCGGAAAATTTACCAAAAGGCCCATGGCTTTATCCCGAAGACCAATTAACGGATATAACGGAACGCATGCTAGCGGCGGAAATAACGCGGGAAAAATTTTTTCTTCGTCTCCATGAAGAACTTCCCTATGCTGCAACAATCGAGACGGAAACATGGCAAGAGCGAAAAGACGGCAGCGTTCGCATTGAACAGATCATCTATGTGGAGCGTGATACTCAAAAAGCAATCGTTATCGGTAAAGATGGCCGCAGCCTGAAAGAAATCGGAAAAATGGCACGCGAAGAAATGGAAGAATTATTTGGTCGCAGAGTTCATTTGTTTATTTTTGTTAAAGTCAGAAAAAATTGGTCTGATGACAAGGAACGTTACGAAAATATGGGACTTGATTGGGTTGAGTAACGACCAGTCATTATTGTGCCTGATCAAGTTCTAACCAAAAAATACTACCTTCCTCAACGATACTTGATACCCCAACGGTGGCATTCATAAGTTTTGATAACTCTTTATATATAACAAGCCCTTTTCCAGAACTTGTTAGAGTTGAAGGTTTTTTGTGATTTGGTGTGCAATTGATTTGATTTTTAGGGTGGCATTGATAATACCCTCACGATGATTAGATGAATTAGCCATTGTTGTGGTATTATTAAACATTGGGAAAAAATTTTCTTCCCAAAATGTTTCGTAAATTTCCTCGTTATTTATATTTTGTCTATTATTGCGATTTTTCATGTTTTATCCAATATGTTGCAGCCATATTAAATTATGGCAATATTTGATAAATAAAAGATTAATATTTTAACTGTTTTTTAAAAGGAACCGCCGTTTTCTTAGCAACCGTACGTAAAGAAAAATTAGATTTAATTTGAGAAACACCAGGTAATGTTGTTAAAATATCCATGTGTAACCGTTCATAATCCGAGGCATCAGATACCGCAACCCTTAGCAGGTAATCTGCATCCCCACTCATAAGATAACATTCCATAATTTGAGGACACTGTATCACTCTTTGTTCAAATTCAGCCAGTTTTTCCTTGGTTTGTTTTTCCACCGTTATCTGAACAAAAACATTATCTGATAACCCCGCAGCAGATTGGGGGACGATGGCAACATAATGGTCTATTATGCCATTATCTTCTAATGATTTCACTCTTCTTAGGCATGCCGAAGGGGACAATCCAACCTTATCAGATAGGTCATTATTGCTTAATCTGCCATTTTCCTGCAAGGAATCAAGAATAGCATAATCTATTTTATCAAGATTAATATTTCGAAATTTATGTCTCATAAGTTTGATTATGCACAATTATATGCGAATTATCAATATATATTTGATAATATTTGCAAGGAAATTTCTTAATATATAAGATATATTGATATCAGTAAAAAACCATACCTTAATCCCTTATTAGAGAAAGAATAAAAATGATTATTGGCGTTCCTAAAGAAATTAAAGTACATGAATATCGTGTTGGCTTAACACCAGCAAGTGCATCTGAATTCATTCGCAACGGTCATAAAGTTATTGTAGAAAGAAATGCGGGTGCGGGCATTGGTTTATCGGATGATGACTATCTTACCGTTGGATGCGAAATTGTAGCCACAGCCGAAGAAGTATTCAAAAAATCTGAAATGATTGTGAAGGTTAAAGAACCCCAACTTCACGAATGTGCTATGTTGAATAAAAAGCATTTGCTTTATACGTATCTTCATCTTGCCGCGGATCCCGCTCAGACGGATGCCCTTGTTAAGTCTGGTTGTACAGCTATTGCCTATGAAACGGTGACTAATAGTGCAGGAGGCTTGCCACTTTTGGCCCCTATGAGCGAAGTAGCGGGTCGTATGTCCATTCAGGCAGGAGCCCATGCTCTTGAAAAAGCTTCTGGTGGTCGGGGAATATTGCTCGGCGGTGTTCCTGGTGTGGCGCCTGCTAAGGTTGTGATTATCGGGGGCGGCGTGTCGGGAATGAATGCAGCCGAAATGGCGGTTGGATTGGGTGCGGATGTGAGTATATTTGACCGCAATATTGATGTGCTGCGGCGTTTAGATAACCGCTTTAGAGGCAGTGTAAAAACCTGTTATTCTACAGCTCATGATTTGGAAGAGGCCGTGCTAGAAGCTGATTTGGTGATCGGTGCGGTTCTTGTTGCAGGTGCCGCAGCTCCTAAGCTTGTGTCAGCGGATATGGTTCGCCGTATGAAAAACGGTGCGGTACTTGTGGATATTGCCATCGATCAGGGGGGATGTTTTGAAAATTCCCATCCAACAACCCATGCCGAGCCAACCTTTATCGTTGATGGTGTTGTGCATTATTGTGTTGCCAACATGCCAGGGGCGGTTGCAAGAACATCAACCTTTGCCTTGAACAATGCCACATTGCCTTTTGGTTTAGCTCTTGCAAACAAAGGCTGGAAACAGGCTTGTAAAGATGATGCTCATCTTGCCAATGGAGTAAATATTTCCAATGGTCATATAACCTATGAGGCCGTTGCACGGGATTTGGGTAAGAAATATACGCCCTTAGATATCTAGGCTAAGGTTTAACTTAATCTCTTTAAAAATCTCCTCTTTTGAACATAAAGGGGAGATTTTTTTTATTTATGACTTGACTCTTATATGCTCCATATGTACCAGTATGATGCATGGTACATATGGAGCATATAAATCTATGGAAATAATTATAGACATTGACGACCCTGTTCCTCTGTTTTCGCAATTAATGGAACAAATTAAACAGGCCGTTTTGGATGGTAAAATTAAGGCAGGTGACGCCTTGCCCTCCATCCGACAATTGGCAAATGATTTAGATATCAACAGTAAGACGGTGGCCAAATCCTATCGTTTGTTGGAGCGGGATAATGTGATTCAAACCAAGGGATATCGAGGAACATTTGTTCATCCTGATGCCAAGGTCAATAGTATGATCGATTTAAATACCACTATTTTTGAACATTTAAGCAAAGTAATTGAAGTTCTAAGAGACAGAGGTGCAACCGATTCTGAAATCAGAATTGCTTTTGGAACCGTGATGAATAATAGAAAAGATTAAGGAAATTAACATGCCAGATTTATTATTAATAACATTTTACGGGGTATTTTTAAGCCAAATTTTTCTTCTGTCTTATTATTACCCTAATAAATTATATCAGCGAATGCGATATGTTGCAAAAACATATCCGCCGTCAAAATACCCCAAACTCTACCCAAATCTTTTGGGATCAGATGCGGATGATATCGCCAAAACACGCCCTAAACCTTATCGTTATATCAATATGGCTATTATGGTTGCGGGTTTACTCCTTTTGGTTGTTGCCATGCGCTCGGATTATTACCCATCGGGCGAGGGGGAAGAAACATTTGTGTTCCTATTTGCAATGCTTCAGTTTTTACCTTTTATCTATTTGGAATTTTCCGAATGTAAGCAGTTGAAACTCATGCGAGACGTCAATAAAGCCAGCAAGAGAAAAGCAGAATTGGAGCCGCGCCATTTTTTTGGCTTTGTATCGCCAAGTTTATTTGGAATAGCCGTGATATTATTTTTTGCCGCATTATGGTTTAATTTTTATATAAAGGATTATGATCTTTCTTGGGCTCGTGGTACGTTAACTTCTGTTCTTGCTCTTATTGGTATTCATCTTTATTTTGCCGCCCTTTTTATGTGGCAGGTTTACGGCAAGAAAATCAACCCGCATGAGACCCATAAAGATCGCCGTATTCACAGGGGCGTCGTTGTTAGAGTTATGGTCTATACGAGCATCGGGCTAAGTGTTTTAATGATTACAGTTCAGTCTATACGGGAATATAATCTGGATTATTTGGAGCCATTGATTATGAGTATATATTTTCAAATATTGGCTGTGATTGGTATTGGTACTATACTTCATTCAAATCCTATAGAAAATATAGACTTTGACGTCTATAAAGAAAATGTATAGCTGTTTAATTCTTTTCTAAAATTTACCTCGGCGTTTGGGGCGGGGTGAATGGCAAAATCACCTCTTGTCACTTACCCGTCATTACGGCTATGTTATATCCATAAAAAATTAATGGACATAGCAAATGCCTGATGAGAATTTTAAAGAAACCTCCCTTCGTTATCATACAGAGCCCATTCCCGGAAAACTTGAAATAACCCCAACCAAACCGTTGTCTAACCAGCGGGACTTGGCGAGGGCTTATTCGCCAGGAGTTGCCTTCGCTTGTGAGGCCATTGTGGAGAACCCAGAGGCCGTCAATGATATGACCATTCGGGCAAATTTAGTGGGCGTTGTGACTAACGGTACGGCCGTGCTCGGGCTTGGAAATATTGGCCCCTTGGCAGCTAAACCCGTTATGGAGGGGAAGGCGGTTCTTTTTAAAAAATTTGCGGGCATTAATGTCTTTGACATTGAAATAAACCAAAATGACCCTGACAAGCTGATTGAAATCATCGCATCCCTTGAACCAACATTCGGAGCAATTAACCTTGAAGATATAAAGGCACCAGAATGTTTTAAGGTCGAAGAAGAATTAAAAAAACGCATGAAAATTCCCGTTTTTCATGATGATCAGCATGGAACAGCCATTGTGGTTGGTGCGGCGGTTTATAATGGACTGCGCATTGTGGGTAAAAAATTGTCGGACGTAAAGGTTGTGGCCACGGGTGGGGGTGCGGCGTCACTTGCCTGTCTTGATCTTCTTGTGAGTATGGGACTTGATCAGAAAAATGTAAGCCTTGTTGATATTGCAGGCGTTGTTTATCAGGGACGAAATCAGGATATGAACCCCTATAAAGACAAATATGCCATAAAAACAGACCATAGAACATTGGCTGATGTGATTGGGGGAGCAGATGTTTTTTTAGGTCTTTCGGCACCGGGTATATTAAAACCGGACATGGTTGCCCGTATGGCAAAAAACCCTTTTATTTTGGCTTTGGCTAATCCCACCCCTGAAATATTACCCGAAGACGTGAAAAAAGTTAGAAAAGATGCCATTATTGCGACGGGTCGATCTGATTATCCAAATCAGGTGAATAATGTTTTATGTTTTCCGTTTTTATTTAGGGGAGCCTTGGACGTTGGGGCAACCACCATTAATGAGGCCATGAAGCATGCCTGCGTTAAGGCAATTGCGGATCTCGCCTTTAAGGAGTCCTCTGAGTTGGTTGCCAATGCCTATCAGGGTGAAGTGCTTAAATTTGGACCAGAATACATCATTCCAAAACCGCTTGATCCTCGACTTATTCTTGAAATCGCCCCCGCCGTAGCACGTGCCGCTATGGATAGCGGTGTTGCGACCCGCCCGTTGAAGGATATTGATGCTTACCGCGAAAAGCTCAGTCATTTTGTCTTTAAATCCAGTATTCTTTTACAGCCCGTCATTGATCAGACCAAAAATAATAATAAGAGAATAATCTTTGCCGAGGGTGAGAATGAAACGGTACTTCTTGCGGTTCAGGCTCTTGTCGATGAAAAAATGGGATACCCCACGCTTGTGGGGCGGCCTTTGGTTGTGGCGCGGAAAATTGAAAAACTTGGCTTGCGATTGATTAGGGACAAAGACTTTGATCTGATTAATCCACAAAAAGATGATCGCTACAGAAGCTATTGGCAGAAATATCATTCCCTTGTGAGCCGAAAGGGGGTCTCAGAAGAGGCGGCGAGAACCATTGTCAGAACCAATACCACCGTGATTGCGGCTCTTGCCGTAAGAATGGGAGATGCAGACGCCATGATATGCGGAAGTTATGGGCGTTTTGATTTTCATGTAAAATATATCATTGATATTATTGGACGAAAGAGCAATCATCAGAAATTATCAACGGTAAGCACGTTAATATTACCCAATAGAACGATTTTCTTTGCCGATAGTTTTATGACCGTTGATCCTGATGTGGATCAAATTGTGGCAAATACCTTGGCGGCCATCGAAAAGGTTAGCCATTTTGGGGTAAATCCAAAAGTTGCCCTGCTGTCCCATTCAAATTTTGGCTCATCCAATGCCCCATCTGCTGTTAAAATGCGCAAAGCCACTAAAATGTTAAGGGATATGCGACCAGACATACAGATTGACGGTGAAATGCATGCGGATTCGGCCTTAAAGGAAGTTGTTCGTAACAAAATGGTGCCTGACAGTGGACTTAAGGGTTCTGCAAATTTGTTTATTTTCCCGAACTTGGACGCCGCTAATATTTGTATTGAGATGCTAAGAACCATTGATAATGGATTATTGGTAGGGCCAATTTTATTGGGAGCTGCAAGACCTGTTCATATTGTTACGCCGTCTGCGACATCTAAGGGCATTTTTAATATGGCTGCCATTGCGCTCGCGGATGCGATCAATCAGGAAAAGCCATAGTGGCTTGACCTTAGCGAGTAGGAAAATCAATACCTGAAAGCGTAAAAATATGGCGAACAAGCAGCAGCAAGATCAAAATATTCAGGAACAAAAGCCCATTCCAAGGCACGTGCCATGATTTGCCAAGTTCTTTTGGCTTGCGCGCTTTATAGAGGCAAAATCCAGACAATAATGCTACGCCCGCCATTAAAATATAGGTGATATTTTTATCCATAAAGGATGACATAAGGCTTTTTTGGTAAAAATCAATAAAAACAATTCATAAATTGAATTTAAATGTCATGGTAGATTAGAATTTGAAGAGAAGATTGGCAAGTCCTCCTTGGCTTGTGATCATGAAATCAGAAGGATTTTCATATTGGAAGTCATTAATGATACGGTATAGATAGGCGCCTGCTGAAATCTGAAGAAAATTATTGAATTGGTAATAGACCCCACAGCCTATCTGCTGCTCTAGATTCCATCTGTTTCTTATATATATGGAGCCATATTGAGCATGAACATTCACACCGGTGATTTTTCCGTTAATGTGCAGACTCCATTTTTTCTGACTAAAAATAGGCATTTCAATTCCAGCAGTCATGCGAAGACCAATGATGGGTAATTTTTCTTCATAGGCAAGGTATGTTTTGAATTGTGAGTATGGATTTCTGTCCTTAACAGCATATATATTTCCCGTAATGATAAATTTTTCATTACCGTATAATTTTTCTGATGTTTTGAATTGGAAAAGCGGTAAATCAGTATCAACTAAATATAAATTTTCTGCCTTACTCTTAAGGGGAATAAGGCCTAACAATATGAAAACAAACAGGTATATACAAACATTTAGATGTTTATATCCTATTTTAAATAGATTTAATTTTTCTAATAATGCTGTCATCATTTTATAATTATACATATTAAACATTAATACATATTAGAAATTTCTAATAATTTGTTTCTAATTTTAATAAAATTTTATTTAAAATGGGAAATAGACATTCGTAAAAATAGTTTATAATCTGTGTCAAAGAATAAAGATGTAATAATAAGCCATAAAGATTAATCATAGAAATATAGGATGCTTGATGTCTTGGGAAAGTCGAAACAATAGACAAATTGCAAATTGGCTCTTTTTTGTTTGTGCGATGATTTTTTGCATGGTGATTGTGGGTGGGGTAACACGTCTTACGGAATCAGGTCTTAGCATCGTGCATTGGAAACCCATAAGCGGCATTATCCCCCCCATTGGGGAGGAGGAATGGGCCAAAGAATTTTCAGCCTATCAACAATATCCAGAATATCAAAAAGTGAACAAAGGCATGAGTCTTGAGGAATTTAAGTCTATTTTCTTTTGGGAATATAGCCATCGTCTGCTGGGGCGTCTGATTGGGGTCGTCTTTTTTGTTCCCTTTGTCATTTTCCTTTTAAAGGGAAAAGTATCTGCTTGGTTGAAACCTAAATTATGGATCATGTTTTTCCTCGGCGGACTGCAGGGGGCGCTTGGTTGGTGGATGGTCAAAAGCGGCCTTGTGGACAGACCTGATGTGAGTCATTACCGTCTTACGGCCCATCTTGGGCTTGCGGTGTTGATTTATCTTTACATATTTTGGGTGGCGAGCGGTCTTGTGACGGTGCGATGCGAGGGAACCAGAAAAAGACCCACTGTTTTAGTCGCCTTTATGGTTTTGCTGATTTTTATCCAGATATTGCTCGGCGGTCTTGTGGCGGGCATGAATGCAGGCATGATTTTTAATACATGGCCCCTTATGGAGGAACAATTCATTCCCAAGGGGCTATATAGCATGGTGCCATGGTATATGAATATTTTTGAAAATATCATGACGGTGCAATTCAATCATCGCATGTTGGCCTATATTATTACGCTATTTGGATTTTTTGTTTGGTTAAAACTGAGACAGGATTCCCATATCAGTGTGCGTTTGTCGGGCCATTTTCTCATGATAACAATAGTGGGGCAGGTGACGCTTGGCATATTTACCCTGCTTCATGTGGTGCCAATTTCCTTGGCGGCTGCTCATCAAGCGGGGGCGATGATTGTTTTGTCGGCGGCCTTATTTGCCCTGCGCCGTGTTAAAAGCGGATGACGGCTTGTTGCACCCTTTATGTTACGGTTCCGACAAAGGCCGAGGCCGTGACCCTGTCCCGTACACTTTTAGCGGAAAAATTGATCGCTTGTGCCAATATATCGGGTGATATTCTGTCGCTTTATGTATGGGAGGGAACATTGTGTGAGGAAGGCGAGGTCGCTTTGCTGCTGAAAACCCGAACGGATATTTCCGACAAAACCATTCAGCGTATAAAGGAACTGCATTCCTATGACACCCCCTGTATTGTCCGATGGGACATCACAGGGGGTGATCAGGATTACCTAAATTGGATCGAGGTGAGTTAGTGTTGATTAGTTATTGTGTAGACATCTTTATAAAGATTGTTTCACCTATCTTTTCAAAAACGTTATTATATACTTCGTTATCTTCTATGGGAGTATCTACACGTGAATCCCCATATAAGTTAGAATTTTCATCAATTGCAACAAAGTTGAGTCTTATTTTTGTATAATTGTCACCAATTTTATCAACGGTTGAACTAACTTTTGTGGTTACATTTTTTTTACCAATACCTGTCCATATATTATAAGTTGTATTACTGTTTGATGGAGCCTTCCCAGTAATAAATCCTGTATTCATATCGGCATTTTCAAGGATATATCCAGCATCCTGAAGTACAGACATTACAGATTTGAAAGCAATCTCGTAATTCGTTTCATACTCCCGAGTTTGCAGTTGTTGAAGTGCTAGACCAGATAAGACGGGTTGGTTTACTTTGTGTGTAGATCCGCAGGCAGTAAGACTGATACATGCTAGTAAGATGATAATATTTTTCATTATATTTCCACTTATTTTATATTAAATTAAAATGAACTAGATCTGCTACGGAAATCAGACACTATCTTCTGTTCATTGAATTTGATGATTAAAGTCATAGATCTAGATGATTGTTCAAATCCTGATGTAGAATTACTTACGCCTCCGCCAGCTCCACCACCAATTCCATCTGCACCAAAACCAAGTCCAATGGAAAAACTATTGGAATTGGTTTTTGAAGCCGATATGGTAGCATGACGATTAAATATCCATACTTCTTGGCCTTTGCCATCAATAGTAGTAATGTTTGGCGCTCCAAAATTTTCGGCTACCTCTAGTTGAGATGTTTCCCCAACCTTCAGCGTCATTTGAACCATCCCATGGGTGAGTTGATTTTTTTCTTCTTCTGCATGTACGAGTAAAGAAGTATAAAAAAAGAAGACTAATAAAATTAAGTAACGCATGATATTACCTTTATAAGCATTAACTAATTATTGTGGGGAATGATATTTTGTAATTGTATAAGCCCCCATATTTGCAGCCAGTATACATAATTTGGTTGTATAATCAATATTTAAAATGAGGGGTGATTAGATGAACCTTTGGCTGTTTGATCCAAAGGTTCATCTATTTGGTTTTAACCATTTAAGGCTTGGTCAAGGTCTGCGATGATATCCCGAATATCCTCGATGCCGACCGACAGGCGCACAACGTCTGGTCCCGCACCTGCGGCAATCTGCCCTGCTTCATCCAATTGACGGTGGGTCGTGGACGAGGGGTGGATAATCAGGCTTCGGGTGTCGCCAATATTGGCGAGATGCTTAAACAGTTTAACGGATTGAACCGTTTTAACCCCCGCATCATAGCCGCCTTTTAGCCCAAATGTCATCACAGCACCGCCGCCATTTGGCATATATTTCTGTTGCAGATCGTGATAGCTATCCCCGTCAAGTCCCGCATAGGATACCCATGCAACCTTTTTATGATTGCGCAAAAATTCAGCCACCTTTAATGCATTATCGCAGTGACGTTGCATCCGCAGGGGTAATGTCTCGATACCGTTTAAGATATAAAAGGCATTTTGTGGTGACAGACATTGACCAATATCACGTAGACTGAGTACACGGCAAGCAATAGCAAAGGCAATATTGCCCATGGCGGGGCCAAATACTTCGCCAATGACCATGCCATGATAGCTGTTTGTGGGTTTGCACAAGGTTTTATATTTATCGCTTGCCATCCAGTCGAATTTTCCACTGTCCACAACAATGCCGCCGATGCTGTTACCCTGTCCACCAAGAAATTTGGTCAGGCTGTGTACTACAATATCCGCGCCATGCTCAATAGGACGACATAGATAGGGGCTTGCCAACGTATTATCCACCACAAGCACAATACCCGCATCATGGGCGACTTTTGCAATGGCGGCAATGTCGGTTACAACACCGCCCGGATTGGCAAGGCTTTCGATAAAGATTGCCTTGACTTTATCATTCATGGCTGCCTTGAAGCTTTCGGCGGTTGGATTAACAAAGGTTGTTTTCCAGCCGAACTTTTTAAAGCTTTCGCCCATTTGGTTGATAGAGCCGCCGTAAAGTTTATTTGCCGCTAGAATTTCATCGCCGGGTTCGAGCAAGGTATGAAAGACGGTGAACTGTGCCGCATGACCGCTTGATACTGCAAGGGCGGTAACGCCGCCTTCGAGGGCAGCAACACGATTTTCCAGAACGGCCACGGTGGGATTGGTGAGTCGGCTATATATATTGCCAAATTCCTGCAAATTAAAGAGATTTGCTGCCTGTTCTGTGCTTTTAAATTCGAAAGAGGCCGTCTGATAGATGGGAGTGGCACAGGCTCCCGTTGTCGGGTCTGCTTGTTGTCCTGCATGGATTGCTAATGTTGAAAAGTTATAGTTTTCAGACATTTGTCACTTGTCCTTTATTTTGTTAATAGGTTGAGTTTAGAATAGTCTTTGTTTTTAGATAGTTAATATATGGTATTATAATACCGTTTAGGTAACTATCTGATATTAATTCAAAAAAATACCATTGACATTAAAAAAAATACTGCCATATTGCCCACGTTTTATGGCGTTGAAAATATTTTTGATTAGTTTTGGTAATATTGCCAGTATTAACTGATTATAATTTTATGTCCATGGTGATTTTGATTTAAGGAATATTAGATGAAAACCTTTTCTGCAAAACCTGCAGACATTGAGAAAAAATGGTTTGTTATTGATGCCGAGGGTGTTGTCCTTGGTCGTCTTGCGGCTATTGTTGCCAATCGTCTGCGGGGCAAACATAAGCCCTCTTATACGCCTCATATGGATTGTGGCGACAACATCATTGTTATCAATGCTGAAAAAGTAAAATTATCCGGCAAAAAAATGGATGATAAAATTTACTACTGGCACACGGGTCATCCTGGTGGCATTAAAGAACGCACTGCACGTCAGCTTTTGGAAGGTGAACACCCAGAACGTGTTGTGACAAAGGCCGTTCAACGTATGGTTCCCAGTGGACCACTGGGCAGTGTCCAAATGAAAAATCTTCGGGTATTTTCTGGACCGGAACATACTCATGCGGCTCAGAATCCAGAAGTGCTTGATGTGGCTGGAATGAATATTAAGAATACAAGGAGTCGCGTATAATGGCTGAAGAAAAGAAAACTCTGGAAGATTTGAAAAATATAACTTCAGAAGTTAAAGCGCCTGTAGCAAATCTTGTTGATGATGCCACTCCCGTAGAGCCAAAAATTGACGCTCAAGGTCGTTCATACGCAACAGGAAAACGTAAAGATGCGGTTGCCCGTGTTTGGATTAAACCGGGTAAGGGCGTTATCACCGTTAACGGTCGTGATCAGCAGACATATTTCGCACGCCCAACACTTCGGATGATTGTTAATCAACCTTTTGATGTTACATCACGTGTTGGTCAATTTGATGTCATTTGTACTGTTAAGGGTGGTGGCCTTTCTGGTCAGGCGGGTGCGGTGCGTCATGGTATTTCAAAGGCATTGACTTATTATGAACCCACTTTGCGTCCAGCTTTAAAAGCGCAAGGTTTCATGACCCGTGATGCCCGTGTGGTTGAACGTAAAAAATATGGTAAGGCAAAAGCGCGTAGAAGCTTCCAATTCTCCAAGCGTTAAGACTTTACATTATAATCATTATAAAAATCAAAGGCTTGTACATTTTGTGCAGGCCTTTTTTTATTGTGAAAGTACTAAAATAGGTGACAAATATTTATAATATACATATAAAATATCGTAATGCGTTTTATATAGGATGATTTTTAGTGAAATATTTTGAATTAACCCCCGCATTTCTTGTTGGTCATGAGCAAATTGACAAAGAGCATTTGGAAATCATTGGATTGTTAAATGGGATGGTTGACGCCTTTACAGCCTCTGATACTGATCATTGCCAAAAGATATTCACCAATATTTGTGAGCGTTTGGAAATGCATTTCAAGAATGAAGCAGAAATCATGGAAGAATTTGGATTTATTGACGCAAGACGTGAGAATATTGATGATCTCATTCTTGAAAAAGTAAAAAAATTGGGGAATGTCCAAAATAGTCTGGCAGATTGGAAGCAATTTATTTTTGAAATGCGTCATGAATTATTAATTCTTATATTAAAGGACGACTTAAAATTTGCAGAGCATTTGATTACAATCGGTTATAATGACATCTAATCTTTCATACAGCCAAAATATTATTTTATATTTTTCTTCATTTTTTCAGCAGATAGTTTTGTAATCCTTATTCATTATGATTATATAGAGTAGTAATAATTATTTTGAACTATGGATAAAACTAATGACAGAAGAACCTAAAAAAATCAGAGCAGCAATTCTTGGTGCTAGTGGTTATACAGGCGCCGAATTAATCAGGCTTTTGGTCTTACATCCTAATGTGGAAATCATATTAATGACGGCTGACCGTAAGGCAGGGCAGCCAATTGAAACGGTATATCCTCATTTGACAGGACTTGGGTTACCCAATCTCATAACAATTGGTGATGTGGAGTGGCCGGGGCTTGATGTGGATGTTGTTTTTTGTGCACTGCCTCATGCAACCTCACAAGAAATTATCAAAGGCATTTTGCATGAAACGGGACATGGTATCATTGATGAGCTTATGATTGAACGTCCCGCGGATTATGCCAATGCCATAAAGGGATCGGTTAAGGTTATTGATCTATCGGCGGACTTTAGATTGAGAGATACCGATGTGTACACCAAATGGTACGGTGAATATCATCAAGCCATAGAACTTCAGAAAGAGGCGGTATATGGACTGACAGAACATTATCGTGATGAGATTAAGAAGGCACGTCTTGTGGCCTGTCCGGGTTGTTATCCAACGGCTGCATTGCTCACGCTTATTCCACTTTTAAAGAGTAAGAAAATTAAAAAAGACGGTATTATAATCGATGCTAAGTCAGGGGCTAGCGGGGCAGGTCGTTCCCTTAAGGAGGTTAATTTATTTGCCGAAGTTTCAGAAGCGATGCATCCTTATGGTATAGCAAATCATAGACATTCACCAGAAATTGAACAGGAATTATCGCTCGCTTATGGTGAGCCATTAATGGTAACTTTTACTCCTCATTTGATTCCCATGAACAGGGGAGAGCTTGAAACGATATATGTGACAATGAATAAGGAACAAACGGCGGATGACCTCCGGGCATGCCTAATTGATGCCTATCGGGATGAGCCTTTTGTTCATGTTGTGGACGAAGGTGTTGTGCCCGCTACTCGCCATGTGAGAGGGTCCAATCAATGTTTGATTGGTGTTTTTGCTGACCGTGTACCAGAACGTGCTATTCTTGTTGTGGCTATTGATAATTTGGTTAAGGGTTCGTCAGGACAGGCTATTCAAAATATGAATATCATGTTTGGATTGGAAGAAACGCTATCTTTAAGGCAAGCCCCGTTATTCCCATAAGAATGGAGAATTTTTATGACAGAAGAATTATGCAGATCTGCCCCTGGAGGCGGAAAGCTATATCCATTTAATGGTGTTTGGCCAAAATTAGGGAAGGGTGTATTCATAGCACCCGGAGCTCGTATTATTGGCGATGTGGAAATTGGCGATAATTCAAGTATATGGTTTAATTGTGTTCTGCGGGGGGATGTTGAAGCTATTCGTATAGGCAAAGGAACCAATATTCAGGACAATACAGTTATTCATGTGGATGGCAGAGGTATTAAAACCATTATTGGGGACAATGTGTTGGTTGGGCATAGTGCTATGATCCATGGTACCACCATTGAGGATAAGGGCTTTGTAGGATTTTGTGCCGTCACGATGGATGGATCACATGTTGAAAATGAAGGAATGCTGGCCGCAGGCTCTTTGCTTAGCCCTAGTAAAAGGGTTAAATCTAGAGAATTATGGGCAGGGAGACCAGCACAAAAATTTCGTGATCTTAATGATGAGGCTTTAAAAGGCATGATGGCAGGAACAGTTGGGTATCAGGAATTGGCTCGGAAATATTTGAAGGAATATTCTTTCTGATTTAATATTGTTTAGTCTTCTTTTATTATGGTTTCTTTTTCAATCATCATTGCCATTTCGCCTAATATGCGCCCCTCAAGAGATAACTCTAAGAATTTTATATAATCTTTTGAATGGGTAATCTTTTTTCTGGCGATAGGGATTATTTCCAAAGAATTTTGGGCATCTAGATCATATTTTTGAATAAGAATGATCATCGCTGAACTTATAAATTCAAGTTCTTTTCTGATATTGGTTAATGTCAGTTCTTCTGGGGATAGCATCGGTCTTAAGTCTCCAAATATCGTTCGATTAGTTTATAGTATGAAAATATTATCATATAACATGTATTTTAAAAACATCTTTTGTTTCAATAATTTATGAATTTATTATTGACTTAAGTCAAAGTTTGAAGCCATTTTACTATTTAATATAGTTTCTATTGTAACTAAATAGAAATGGAAACACATTATGACACATACACTCCTTAAATCAGTAAGCCTTGCAACACTTATAATAGCAGGATTTTCTTCATATAGTATTGCAAAAGAAGAGGGAGACCTGTTAATGCGTGGACGCGCAATTTATGTGGTACCAGACGAAAGTGCAACCACATCAATAGGCGGAAATGTTGGCATTAATAACGACATTGTACCAGAACTGGATTTTACATATTTCCTGACGGATAATATTGGTGTTGAGCTTATTCTTGCAACAACGAAGCATCATGTTACGGCGTTGAACACAGCTCTTGGCGCATCTGCTTCATTGGGAAGTGTTATGTTGCTTCCTCCTACGCTTACCTTTCAATATCATTTCAATCCAAAGGGTGAATTAAGTCCCTATGTGGGAGCGGGTATTAATTACACTTTTTACTATAGTGAAAAAGCCCCAGGAGGTGCGATCACAGACATCAATTATAATGATGGATTTGGTTTTGTGTTGCAAGCTGGTGTTGATTATCAAATTAACGAAGAATGGTCTTTTAATGTTGATGTAAAAAGAGTTTGGCTCAATACAGATGTTAAGATCAATGGCGGTGCTGTAACGGCTGATGTTGATATTAATCCATGGGTATTTGGCGTTGGATTTGGGTATAGCTTTTAATATCCCCTAGATAATATTTCTTATTTTCAAAATTATGTCGTTCATCGCATTTAATGAGCGACATAATTTTTTATATATATTTGATTAAAATGTAACGAATAAATAGATACAAAGCTCCAATCATTCCCGCCAGAAAATAAAGAATAGTAGAAAAATATTCTGATATGAGTCTAAATAGATTAGATGCCTCTTCTTTCATGATATTTTTCTCTTGATCCGAATATTCAATCTTGGGTTCTTCGCTATTTTCATAGAGAGATGCCATATATTTTTCATATTCGCTTGGTTCCATATCAAACCCAAGTTGGAATAAATTAGCGATCTTTTTTTGGTAGCTAAAAGTCAGATCCCTAGAAGTGAAATATATTGTTTTCATCAGCGGATCATCCTTGAAACTATCGAGAAATGAACCTACAGCAGTTTCTTCAATCTCATTAGCTATGCTATTATTTTGGGTAAGGTTATTATATTTTTGAGTAGACGTTTCCGCATTATAAGATGATCGGAGGCGTAATTCCTTTATAGGGTTTTCGTTTACTGGGGCTTGTTCCATGTTGGATTGGCTTATATCTAAATTGTCGTTAGATAATAAATTCTGTTCTACCAGATTATTTTTAATATCGTCTTGAGCACCATTAATATTTTGTTAGCTCGTTAAATCGTTATAAACAATTACTCTGTGGTGTAT
>JAIOYI010000012.1 GCA_021741205.1 Emcibacter sp. | reverse complement strand
ATCCTCCCGCAGCATGGCCAAAACGACTTTGGTTTTAAATCCCGCCGGATAATTCTTGCGTGTTTTACTCATTCAAATGATCCTTCCTTGATCAAAATAGTAGCTTAACACACTGTCCGATTTTCTGGGACCACCTCTTATCATCGGCGGCAGAAGAAGTTTGTATTGTAAAGGGGAGTGTAGCTGCTATAGCGAGCGCAGATACACTATATCTAAGACATGTAGTGAAATGATTTTTCAAAATATTTCTCCGTAGGTAGTTAAAATTATGGAGTTTCGGTCTTGATATAATTCACAATAAATTACGCTTCTTTCTCAGATTTCTCAGATTTCTCAGATTTCTCAGATTTCTCAGATTTCTCAGAAAAAAGTTCTTTCAAATAAATAAGCTATTAGATTTTTTGTGATTTTATATCTCAACGCCCCGTCCCTATTAGTATCAGCCGATTTATATTTTCGTTAATCAGTAGAGTTTAAATCTTGCTGTTTTTGTTATTTATTTATACTCTCATCCCTTACAGACCATGCAAAAATGAATAAATAACAGGCTAAAACTATCATTACGGATTATGAGGGTCAATCTTTGTAAATAGCCCAGTGTGATATATATAACACAGAAGTGGCATATTTATCAGTATTTAAAAAGCTGATTTTTATATTTGCAGTTAATAAATGTAATAAAGTATTGTAATTCCGAATAATATTAGGAATTTTTTAAAAAAATTTGCAACATATTCTATAAAAAAAATATTGGTTTTTGATAATATTTCATTTTGTAAGAAAGGTTCTATCTCATATCAGTCTATTCTTGAAATAATATACCACTGTAAGCTATCGTCATTAAATTTTGGAAAAATGTAACGAATTTAATGAAGCCAATATTCGATTCTGATGATAGGTCAAAGGCTATTATCTTTATCTATTAAAATGGTTTCTAAATTTCCCTCATAGCAGCATTTGGATTGATTTTATTCAAGCGATGACCAGAATAGATTTTGGGCTATGCAAAATTATTTAAGATCAATATTTATACTTTTAGAGCCTTTTGGATCATATCAGGAATAAATCTGCTTGTCTTGTTCCCTCTTTTTTCCTTACACTATTATATAAATTATAAATAAGGGATTATTCTTTGTCTGGAAATATGTTTCTTTTGCTTAAATCAAAACGTTTTGCACCCTTGTTTGTTACTCAATTTCTGGGCGCTTTTAACGATAATGTTTTTAAGAATGCCTTGGTTTTTCTTATCACTTATAAAATTGCCATTGATCAGGGGTGGGACAATGTGCAGGTTATTGTACCCTTGGCAGGGGGCATATTTATAGCACCCTTTTTTATATTTTCATCCCTTGCGGGGCAAATGGCAGATATGCTTGAAAAATCCCGATTAATAAGAGTGATAAAATTTGTCGAAATTCTTTTGATGGGCTTGGCATCTTATGGTTTCTATACGGAAAATGTTGGGATATTGATGGTAACGCTTTTTCTTATGGGTACCCAATCGGCATTCTTTGGCCCATTGAAATACAGCATTCTTCCAGAACATCTTAAAAAATCTGAACTCATTGGGGGAAATGCTCTGATTGAGATGGGGACATTTTTGTCCATTCTGTTTGGTCTGATCGTTGGGGGAGTGTTGATTTTAACAGATAGTGGGCCTTTGATTATATCAATGACGGTCATTATGATTGCGGTTTTGGGTTTTATCGCCAGTTTTTCCATTCCCAAAACCATACCACAGGCGCATAGCATAAAGCTCAACTTTAATATTGTTCAGGAAACAATCCATATTATTGGACAATCAAAAAAAGACAAAAAAATATTCATGTCTATCTTGGGTATTTCTTGGTTCTGGTTTTTTGGTTTGACTTTTCTGGCCCAGTTTCCGACCTTTAGTCGTGAAATAATAGGCGCCGACGAGGGCGTTGGCACTCTTTTTTATTGTGCTTTTTCCATTGGTATTGGTTTTGGTTCCTATCTTTGTGATCGTCTGCTTAAAGGGCAAATTCAGGCCATATATGTTCCCGCCGCCAGTATATTAATGTCACTCTTTAGCATTGATCTCTATATGGCAAGTTACCATTACCTGCCTATTGGCGGGGATGAATTAATTAATGTAGGGCAACTTCTGTCCCGTGGGGTTAATATTCGTATTCTGCTTGATATGGTGATGATTGCCGTTTGTGGTGGGGTTTATATTGTGCCCCTTTATGCCATTATTCAACATCGCAGTGCCGCCAGAGAAAGATCACGCATGATCGCCAGTAACAATATTGTGAATTCTTTGTTCATGACAATTTCGGCGTTGGGCAGTGCGGTCTTGATTAAGGTGGGTTTCACCATACCAGAGGTTTTTTTGATAACGGCTCTTATGAATGCTTATGTTGCATTTTATATTTGCAAATTATTACCTGAGGAATTGGTAAGATCTATCACCCGCACGATTTTTAAATTGCTCTATCGTGTTGAGGTGAATGGTTTAGACAATTATATCAAGGCTGGCAAGAAGGCCGTAATTGTGGCCAATCACACCTCATACCTTGATGGGGCTTTGTTGGGATCATTTCTTCCAGGCAAGATGACTTTTGCCATTAATACACATATCGCAGATAAATGGTGGGTGAAACCTGCTTATGCCTTTATTAATTTACTGCCGCTTGATCCCTCAAATCCGCTGGCGGCGAAGGCTATGGTTGATGAGGTGAAATCTGGCCGTAAAGTTGTTATTTTCCCTGAAGGGAGATTGACCGTTACAGGGGCGCTTATGAAAATATATGTGGGACCCGGAACGATTGCCCATATGGCCAATGCGCCTATCATTCCCATTAAAATAGAGGGCGCCCAATTTTCACCTTTCTCACGCCTGAAAGGCAAGCTCCGTATTCGACTTTTTCCTAAGATCACCATTACAGTTTTGACACCAGAGGATATGTCCTTGCCAAAAGATATCACAGGCATAGAAGGGCGACGTATTTTAGGCGAAAAGCTTTATACGATTATGTCCAATATGATGTTCCAGACCAGTGACTGTCAGAAAACAATTTTTCAGTCCCTGCTTGATTGCAAGAGAACCCATGGGGGAAAACAGCTTGTTTTAGAGGATTTGGACCGCAATCCCATGTCCTATAACAAATTAATATTGGGCTGTTATGTCTTGGGTCTTCACCTTGCCCGAAAAATAGAGGTTAAGGAAACAGTCGGGCTGATGCTGCCCAATGCCAATGGCTGTGTGGTGAGTTTCTTTGCCCTGCAATTATATAACCGGGTGCCAGCGATGATTAATTTCTCAGCAGGTATTGTCAATATAAAGGCGGCCTGCAAGGTTGCCAATATATCCAAATTGGTGACGAGCCGCCGCTTTATTGAAATAGGCGAGTTACAAGATATTATTACAGGCCTTGAGAAAGACGTTGATATTATCTATCTGGAAGATATTCGGTCCGAGATTGGTTTCTTATCAAAAGTTTATGGTCTGATAACAAGCCGTTTTCCAAGTCTTTTTTATCACCAGATTACACCCATACGAAATGCAGAGGATACTGCCGTTATCTTGTTTACCTCTGGCTCTGAAGGTGTTCCGAAGGGTGTTGCCCTAAGCCATGTAAATCTGCAATCAAATCGTCATCAACTGGCCGCACGGGTTGATTTTAATCCATCGGATGTTGTCTTTAATGCTTTGCCGATTTTTCACTGTTTTGGCATGACGGGTGGTTTATTATTACCGCTTCTTGCGGGGATAAGAACATTTCTTTATCCATCTCCTCTTCATTACAAGGTCGTGCCAGAATTGGTTTATGATACTAATGCCACCATAATGTTTGGTACGGATACTTTTTTAACAGGTTATGCCCGTTACGCCAACGCCTATGATTTTTACAGCATGCGCTATATTTTTGCAGGCGCCGAACGGCTCAGACCAGAAACAAAGTTTAACTGGGCAGAAAAATTTGGGGTGCGGGTTTTTGAAGGGTATGGTGCGACAGAAACATCACCTGTGCTTGCGGTTAATACACCCATGCATAATAAAATCGGATCAGTTGGAAAACTGCTGCCTGAGATTGAATATCGTTTGGATCCGGTGGATGGCATAAGCACAGGGGGCAGGCTTGTGGTGCGGGGACCCAATGTGATGAAAGGATATTTGTTGGAAAATAATCCTGGTGTCATTATTCCCCCAGAAGATGGTTGGTATGATACGGGCGATATTGTCGACATTGATGAAGAAGGTTATGTCAGTATAGTGGGGCGGGCCAAACGATTTGCCAAACTTGCCGGTGAGATGGTGTCGTTGACATTGGTGGAAACGGTGACGGCTTCGTTATGGCCAGATCACATTCATGCGGCGGTGTCTCTACCTGATCAGAAAAAAGGCGAACAGATCATTCTTGTAACTGATAATCAGTCTGCTGACCGAAAATTATTGATGAAAAGATTAAAATCAGAAGGCTATTCTGATTTGTTGTTACCCAAATCAATTATCATAGTGGATCAAATGCCTATTCTTGGAACGGGAAAAATTGATTATGCGAGGGTCAGTCAATTGGTGGCGGAAAAGCTGTTGTGATACCCTCCGATCATTGTTAAGCTATGGATTATTTTTTTAGTTTTTTCTCAAGGCGCAGGGCGTGATATAGGACGTGGAAAATATAATTTTGTTCCACAACACCCTGAAAAAGATAGGCATCAGGCCCGTCCGCATAAATAGCCACATCCTCGCCGCCGTGGGATTCATTTTCCAAGGGAACAACGGCCTGTTGTATAAAGTTTTTGGCTTCTGTATCTATATGGGTTAAATCAGTGCGCCCTTTGTTTATTTCTGCCCCTTGACCATTATAATAGCCAAGCGTCGTATAGGGCATATCATCAAGACCTAGCGCATTCTCTTTCTCAGCATTGCCCTGATTATCATTTTCCCGCATTTTACCTAAAATGGGATTCCCCCGCGTGGCATAGCCTGTCATAACAAAGCCATGTGAATGATCGGCGGTGACAATGATGAGGGTATCATCATTTTTCGTCATTTCCTTGGCGACCTTAACCGCTTCTGCAAGTGCGATTCCGTCATGGAGCGCTCGGTATGCATTGCCCCTATGATGACCATGATCAATGCGACCTGCCTCTATATAAAGAAAATAGCCGCCGTCTTTCTTTTGTAATATTTGAAGCGCTTTTCCGGTCATTTGGGCAAGAGAAGGTTCGCCGTCCGCATCCTTTGATCGCAAAGCGTCAAATTCCATATGATTATTGTTAAAGAGACCAAGAACGGGCCCTTTATCGTCAGTACTAAGATCATTGAGGTCTTTTGTATTTGTAATATATTGACCGTCTTTGTAGCGATTTTTCCATGTTTTGATAAGGTCACGGCCATCTGTTCTCATACCCCCTTTATTTTCAGGTAGGAAATTTCCCCGTCCGCCGCCAAAGGCAACCTCAATACCATTACCAACGGAAAAATCAACAAATTGCTGGGCAATGTCTGTGCAGCCCTGCTGTTTTACTTCATCGGGGATATCGGCATCATTTTCCCAGTCTCTTTCTGATGAATGGGCATAGGCGGCGGCGGGTGTTGCATGGGTTATTCTTGTTGTTGTGATAATGCCAGTATTAAGGCCCGCCTTTTCAGACAATTCCAGAAAACTATCCAAATGATTATTCTGAGAGCCTTTGCAATCCCCTCGTTCAACCGATTGATTGATGCCGATAAATCCCTCCTTGGTTTTTGATCCGGATAAAATGGCCGAAGCCGTTCCTGCAGAGTCAGAAATTTGTTGATTGCTACTGTAAGTTTTGGCAAGTGCCGTATAAGGGAAAGTTTCCCAAGAGAGAATATTTTCTTCACCCGTATGTCCTTTTAGCTGACCATCAAGAATACGGGTTGCGGTCACGGTGCTTATTCCCATGCCATCTCCAATAAAAAGAATAATATTTTTGGCGGGTGACGTGATTGGTTTTTGATTCAGTTTTTTGTCTAAAACTGTATTGGCTTCGGTGAAGTATGTTTCTTGGGATTGTTTTATTTCAGCAGACTGCACCTGAGAAGATATAAGTGAAATTATGAATATGGCATTCATTAGATATATCTTACGCAAATTGTCGGCCATGCTATTTCCTTATGGTATGTCAAATAATCTGGTTTATATATTATCTATTTTACAATAATGTTACATAATCTATTTTACAATAATATTGCCATGAATTTTTTTGAGCCTAATATTAAGACTTGTTGTATGAATTTGAGGATAGGTTATGACTTTTATTTCGGTTCTTTTTACCGCGGGATATAGGGTATTTTTTCCCTTGGCCGCTTTGTCTTCTGTCGTGGTTTTGACATATTGGACCTTTCTTGCAATAGGACAGATTGATTATTTGCCGTCCAGATTTTCGGCTTTGGAATGGCACCAGCATGAAATGATTTTTGGAACCGTGGCAGCTGTCATCACGGGGTTTTTATTTACCGCCGTCCCCAATTGGACGGGACATTCAACACCAAAGGGCATAAGCCTTGCTCTGCTCGGGCTTATTTGGATTTTGGGTAGAATAACGGTATTTTTTAGCGCATTGTTTCCAGTGTGGTTGCCGATCATTATGGATGGTATTTTTCTCCCCCTTGCGGTTATGGGGATTTTGATGCCGCTTATTCGGTCAGGTAATAAAAGAAATTATTTTCTCCCCCTTGTTTTAATGCTATTTGCCTCACTAAATATTATGAGCCATTTAGCCATCAATGGTTTTTTTGATTTTCCAACGAGACAACTTTTTCTGCCGTCTGTTCTTTTTATTGTGTTTTTGATGAATGTTATTGGTGGGCGTATTATTCCAAGTTTCACCAAAAATAAATATCCAGACATGGTTATGTCAACGCCCGCCATCTTATTACCCTTGTCTATCCTTGCCATTTTTGGTTTGGCATTGGCCTTTTTGCTAGATGCGGGAGAGATACTGATAGGGAGTATTGCGATGCTTGCCGGCCTATTCACTTTGCTTAGGTCTCTAAGCTGGCAGGGATGGAAAGTTGCTCATGATCCTTTATTGTTTATTTTGCATTTGGGCTATCTTTGGATTCCGATTGGTTTCTTTTTAATCGCCTATAGCAGCTTTAATGGTGATGTTCCCATAAGCCATGCGCTCCATGCCTTCACGGTTGGTGCTATTGGTTCCTTGACTTTGGGGGTAATGTCACGGGCAACACTGGGGCATTCGGGATTACCCTTAAAGAATGAACATATTTTAAGCATTATGTTCTTGTTTGTTAATGTTGCGGCCATCAGTCGAGCCATATTGCCCTTGGTGTTGGAGGGAGGTTATGTTGCCATATTACAGGCCGCCGCAGGCTTATGGATTTTGGCGTACGGTTTATTTTTGGTAAGATTTGCCCGTATTTTTATGACCGCCAGAAAAATAATTTAGCGTTGAGAATATGATGTTATTACCAGACATAATTCGAAATATAAAGTAGACCATTTAGGATAATAATTATGAAAATTTTGTCGCCTTATCTCTTATTCCTTGGCGATACCAAGGACCCTCTCAGCGTCAAGACATCCCGTGGGATTGCTCAGTGGCGACCAGAAAGAACGGTAGGACAGATCAGCATGCCAGGATGTGAGGTAACGCTCAATCTGCCAGAACTCGATTTTGAAACGGCAGTACAAATGGGGGCAAAAACCTTCATTTTGGGTCTTGCCAATGCGGGTGGTGTGATTTCCGAAGATTGGTTGCCTTATCTGAGACAGGCCTTGGAAAATGGTATGGATATAGCGAGTGGGTTGCATAATAAAGTTGCTGATATTCCTGAAATCAAACAACTGGCAGATCGGCTTGGGCGACATATTTTTGACGTACGTCACCCGACACAAACGCTCTCGGTGGGCAATGGTAAAAAACGCAGCGGCAAAAGAATATTGGCCGTCGGCACGGATTGTTCTGTCGGTAAAATGTATACGACATTGGCTCTTGAACAGGAAATGAAGGCGCGAGGTTTGAATGCGGATTTTCGTGCCACGGGTCAAACTGGTATATTGATTGATGGTAGGGGAATTTCTGTGGATGCAGTAGTGGCTGATTTCATTTCTGGTGCGGTGGAGGCATTGGCACCAGATAATAGCGAGGATCACTGGGATATTATTGAAGGGCAGGGGTCACTGTTCCATCCATCTTACGCAGGGGTGAGCCTTGGCCTATTGCATGGAGCGCAGGCTGATGTGTTGATTCTTTGTCACGAGGTGGGGCGCAAACATATACGAGGCTTGCCTCATCAGCCTTTGCCCCATATGCAGGCTTGTATAAATGCCAATTTGGGTGGGGCACGGCTTACCAACAAACAGGCCATGCTGGGGGGTATTGCCCTCAATAGTTCGGCCTTAAACGAACAGGAAGCACGCGACTATTGTCAGAAAATGTCCGATACTTATCAAGTGCCCTGTGTTGATCCTTTGCGTCACGGGACGAAAACAATTGTTGATTTTATTTTGTCTCAAAGGGGATAGGCCGTATGATCTGTCGGCGGTTATCAGTAAGTCATGAAGTATGGCCCTTAAAAGAACCCTTCAAAATTTCTCGGGGTGTGCGGACAGAAACCCATGTTATCGTTGCGGCATTAGAATATGGCCAAATCACGGGAAGAGGTGAAGCTGTTCCCTATGCGCGTTATGATGAAACAACCGATAGCGTCATTGCACAGATTGAAGCTGTGAAAGATAGAATTGAAGACGGCATATCACCAGAAGAGTTGCAACAACTATTACCTGCTGGTGCGGCACGTAATGCGGTTGATTGTGCTCTGTGGGATATGTTGGCACGTCACAAGGGAATTCCAGTATGGCAGCAGCTACAATTGCCAGAACCAAAGACTGTGGAGACTGCCGTAACCATTGGTATTGACAGTGCAGAAGTAATGGGTGAAAAGGCATTGCATTACAAAAATTTTCCCTTACTTAAAATCAAATTAGACCGTGAAAATATTAAAGAAAAAATAATAGCTGTTCGGAACAGTGCCCCCAATCCACGTATCATTATAGACCCCAATGAAAGCTGGACGATACAAGATTTGGAGATATTGGACGATTTCATGGTCGCTCAAAATATTTCCCTTCTTGAACAGCCATTGGCAGCGGGGCAGGACGGTGACCTTAAATATTTCAAGGGCAATATTCCCATTTGTGCCGATGAATCATGCCATACACGGGACGATCTGGAAAGTCTTGTGGGGAAATATCAGGTTATTAATATCAAATTGGATAAAACTGGCGGTTTGACCGAAGCCGTTAAGCTGAAAACACAGGCGCAAGCCATGGGATTTGATATCATGGTGGGTTGCATGGTTTCAACCTCGCTTGCGATGGCACCGGCCATGCTATTGGCTACGGGGGCGCATTTTATTGATTTGGATGGGCCAATTTTGATCAAAAATGACAGAAAAGATGGCTTAAAAATTATTGAGGGACGTATGACAGTGGCCACGCCTGCATTATGGGGCGGTTAGCATGGTGAAAAATATTTAGGTCAATAGTGATGGGTGAAGATCAAAATTGTTAAAGAAGGTTGATTTATTGCCATTCGATCCATAATTCTTTTGGTCCACGGAATTGCACTGTTTCAATAGGCGCCAAAACCTGACCTTCCACAAGATGCCAAGCGTCTTATTGAATAATAGTTCAAGTTAACTATTGGTAAGATGAAAGCCATCAGAAAGAGCGGATATAGGTTAAGTTCCTGCATCCATCTGATCAAATTCTTTCATCTTACTTTCCGTGCTACCCTGTGCATATTCACAAGGGCGTGATATTTTAACTATTTAGTTTTTTTATTGGCGATATCAACGGGCGGCTTCATGCCTGCTGTTGCTGAGATTTTCGGTTTCTCTTTTTTGGGTTTTTTCGCTTCTTTATTACGTGGACTATTACCTTTGGCCATTAGTTTTTCCTTTTTTTGAGAATATAACCAGCTCCTCTGGAAGGGTATCGCAACGCCCTATCACGGGTTTCCATCGGCATGTAAATTTCATGTCTTATGGCTTCAAAATCAAACGTTGGATATGTCAACATTTTCTTTGAAAAGGGGGCTTCTGTTCAGGTCTCCCTGTGTTCAATATGTACAGGGAATCTGTTGTTATTACAAGATATTTTCCTATATGAACCCGTAAAATCAGTTAAACAGAGTGCCATACTGATCACGTAATAGATTTTTCTGGATTTTGCCCATGCTGTTGCGTGGCAGGGCATCCATCACGATGATGCGTTTTGGAACTTTAAAGGTGGCGAGGGTTTGTGATAATGTTTGGCGTGTGATGGCTTCGTCAAGAATTTCACCCTTTTTAATCACCACAATCGCCACAACAGCCTCACCGAAATCTGCATGGGGTACGCCAATGACCGCACTTTCGGTAACAATGGGTAAGGCATCAACCGTCGCCTCAATTTCTGCGGGATAGACATTCAGTCCGCCCGTAATGATCAGATCTTTGTCTCGGCCTGAAATACTAACATAACCCTGTTTGTCAATCGACCCTAAGTCGCCCGTGATGAAAAAACCATCAGCTCTGAATTCTGTAGCAGTTTTTTCTGGCATGCGCCAATAGCCCTTAAAGACATTTGGTCCCTTGACTTCTATTACGCCGATTTCTCCTTGGGGCAGGATACGGGCCGTTTTGGGGTCAGCAATACGCAATTCAATGCCTGGCAACGGAAATCCAACAGTGCCTGGACGCCGTTCGCCGTCATAGGGATTAGACGTATTCATGTTGGTTTCTGTCATACCGTAGCGTTCAAGAATAGCCTGTCCCGTGCGATCAAAAAATTCTTTATGGGTTTCAGGGGATAATGGTGCCGATCCCGATATAAAAAGCCGCATATTTTTTGCCAAAGAGCGGTTAAATTCAGCAGAAGCTAAAAGACGATGATAATGGGTTGGAACGCCCATCATGACGGTTGCTTGTGCCATTAATCTTTCCAGTTCAGACACCGAAAATTTCGGCATGAATAAAAGAGAGCTTCTCGATAACAGCACCGTATTTGTTGCCACAAAAAGACCATGCGTATGATAAATAGGCAGCGCATGCAGCAAGCAATCCTGTGATGTGAAGTGCCAGTAATCAACCAAAACCCGAGCATTTGAGATCAAATTATCATGGGTGAGCATGGCACCCTTTGAACGACCCGTTGTCCCAGATGTGTACAAGATTGCCGCAAGGTCATGAGGCTTTCTTGGGACAGTATTAAACAGGATTTTTGATTGTGCAGCACGGTCACGCAGATTATCCATCGTTTGGATATGCTTGACGCCTGTGGTACGGGCGATGTTCTCAAATCCGCTTATTTGATTTGGTTGACAAACTGCAAGAATGGGCTCGGCATCCTTCAAAAAATAGGTAACCTCGCTCAGAGTATAGTCGGTATTAAGCGGCAAATAAATGGCGCCCACCCGCAGGCAAGCCAGATAAAGAAACAAAACTTCGGGGCTTTTGTCCACTTGCACCGCAATTCTGTCATCTGCCTTAACACCAAGGGATACAAGGGCATTGGCATATTGAGCTGAGAGGGTGAGCATATCGCCGTAAGAATATATTTTTCCCTGATCGGTTTCGATGAATTTTTTGTCAATATTCTCAATGTTTTTTTCTATGACATTAAATAAATTTGCATTCATTAGGGGATTCCAAAATTTCTATAGTTTAAGATTTTAAAAGTTTTTGCACAGAGCTAGATAGTGTAATTTCACCTAATGCTGCATAGCGTTCATGGTTTTTCTGTATTTTATCAATATCATAGAGATAATTGACCATCATGCCCAATGATTGGTTCATGCCTTTTTTTGATGTATCAGAAAGCCAGTTAATGCGCTCAAGACTTGCCCCATTACCAAGATGGAAACGTGCTACGGGATCCAGTGGATATCCATTTGATTTTACCTTGGCAAGTCCGCCTGTAACACCACTCGTGATGCCCATTAATCCGCCGTAAATAACCATTATACTCTTCCTTCCAAGGCATTTTTTGTCAATTATAGCAGATATCATAAAGATTTTTTATATTAGGGTTCAAAAATGAAAGTTTTTCAACTAATTTTTATTTATCGCTTAAATGCATTTGGCATGATAAGATTTTATCAGAGCGATAACAGGTGGGGATGCATATAAAAGTATAAGAAGGAAAAAAATATGGATCGAAGAGCCTTTATAGCAAAAATAGCGAGCACATCGGTTGCGGCAACATTGTTTGGTTCGGTTCAGAATAGTCAAGCAAAAGAAATACAAAATTCAAAAATTAACACGTCCCAAACTGATATTACGGCTTTTTCTGCTGTAAAGTTATCAACAATGATCAAAAATCGTGATTTATCTTGTGCTGAGGTAATGTCTGCTTATCTTGACCGCATTGATCGCCTTAACCCGCTTGTGAATGCTATCGTTGCCCTGCAGAGCCGAGAAAAATTGATGGAAGCTGCCCATCATAAGGATCGGGAGCTTGCCAGCGGTACCTATTTTGGCTGGATGCACGGCATGCCCCATGCGGTTAAGGATTTGGCTCTTACTGCGGGCATAAAAACAACCTTTGGCTCCCCGCTTTTTAAGGATTTTATCCCAGAGGAAGATAAGCTCATTGTATCACGCATGCGCAAAACGGGAGCTATTTTTATCGGCAAAACAAATGTGCCAGAATTTGGTCTTGGCTGCCAAACTTATAATAATATTTATGGAACGACCGCCAATGCCTATGACCAAAGTAAAACATCGGGTGGCAGCAGCGGGGGTGCGGCGGTATCGCTTGCCACGCATATGGTGCCTGTGGCAGACGGAAGCGATATGGCGGGTTCTTTACGAAATCCTGCATCCTTTAATAATGTGGTTGGATTTCGCCCCTCCTTTGGCAGCATTCCTTATTTGCCAGCGGGTGATGTTTTTTCAGCCCCCATGGGGACCGAAGGGGCGCTCGGACGAACGGTCAGCGATGTGGCGATGTTGCATTCTACCTTAGCGGGATATGACAGCCGTTATCCCCTATCCCTCAAACAAGATACAGGCCGTTTTACGGAAAATTTAAAGAAGGATTTTAAAGGTGCTAAAATAGGGTGGTTGGGTGATCTTAAGGGTTATCTTCCGATGGAAGACGGTATTATGGACATGTGCGAAGACGCCTTGAAAAATTTTGAAGCCTTGGGATGCACAGTTGACCATGCTATGCCAAAAACAGCGCCAGAGGATGCTTGGGCAGCGTGGCTTGTTTTGCGTAATTTTCAGGTGGGTGGAGGACTTGTGGATTTGTACCGCAACGAGGAAAAACGGGCTCTTATGAAACCAGAAGTCCAATGGGAGGTGGAAAATTATTTAAAGCGGTCCGCCGATGATGTCTATGTGGCAACAAAGCGCCGTACCCTATGGTATCAATCCATTGATACGTTATTTGATCATTTTGATTATTTGATTTTACCGGGCGCACAGGCATTCCCCTTTGATAAAAATATTCATTGGCTAAAAACCGTGAATGGACGAGAGATGAAAAGCTATCATCAATGGATGACAGTTTATTGTTTGATGACGTTAACGGGATGCCCCGTGATTAATATGCCCATTGGTTTTTATAAAAATGGTCTCCCCATGGGGATACAAATTGTGGCGCGTAATCAATCTGATCTCGCCGCCCTTCAAATGGGATATGCCTTTGAAGAGGCCTCGGGCCATATCGCACGAATCCGGCCAGAAATAACTAAATAACCAAATAACCAAATAACCAAATCATATATTATAATGGGAAATATATATGGAGGAGAGGAAGGGATTGTTCGCTTTGCTCATCCCGTAAGATACGGGACCGCCTCATAAAAGTTCGGCGTCGTTCAAGCCTAGGGCTTTCACCGAACCCTCTTCTCGGGTTCTTTCCCTTCTATCCTTTATAAAAGTCTCCTTGCGGAGCTTTCATAAATGGAGGAGAGGAAGGGATTCGAACCCTCGATAACATCGCTGCCATACACGCTTTCCAAGCGTGCGCCTTCAACCACTCGGCCACCTCTCCATTTCCATGGATATAATGGCGCAATATACCCATCTTGAACGACTATGCAAGACATGATCCGCATTAATATATTGAATTTTACATTTTTTTTATAATTTTCTAAAAATTTCCATATATGATATAATAAGAAATATGCAATTTATAGGTAACGCCATGAAACTTATTAAATATGTTGGATATGCCTTATCTGCTTTTGCGGTCTTATTGCTCGGTTACGAAATATTGAAATATTTTGAGCGGCAGGCCATTCATTTAATGACATTAAAACAAGTCTGGCAAGATTATGATGCTGAAAGCTTGGATCGCATTACCGATATCGCCATGGAAAGCCCTTTTCCAGCCTTTTTAGGCGGGATTCTTGATGCTGTTGTGAATGTTCCTTTGCTTTCCATAGTTGTGATAACGGCGGCTTTTTTGTTGTTTATTGGTCGGCATAGCGACATTGTCGGTTGAACGTATAATTTGACTAAAGAAACACTTGACATTTATGTGCCATTTAACGATAAGACACTGTTTTTGAGATTTAGGCTCTTTGAATGTTGAATTCAGGAGCGGGATGCCATACCAACAAAGGCAGGCATCGGACATTATAAGATTGGTTAGGATAAAAAAATGGCTGTTCCTAAAAGGAAAACATCACCACATCGCCGTGGTAATCGTCGCTCACATGATAGTTTGAGCCCAGATACATATGTAGAAGATAATGAAAGCGGTGAATTACGCCGTCGCCATCATATTGACCTGAGCACAGGAAAATATCGTGGACGTCAAATTCTTGAGCCAAACGATAACTATTAATATCGTTTAAGCATGATTTATTTTATTAAAGCCGGTTGGATTACTCCTATCGGCTTTTTGTTTTGATAAATACGCAAGAAAAATATATGTGGGAGAATTATTTTTCAAGCTGTCTTTTGCGGATTCCGAGCAAGCGCAGGATGTAACGCTCATAAATAGGCGAGATCGTTCCCTTCCTTACTTTGCGCAGAAAATACCATTCAAAAAGCACCTTACCCCAATGAACCCATCGACCACCTTTCATCCACGCCACATTGCGGGGTGGTATCTGGGGCACGGCGACAAAGGCGACACCCGTATTTCCCATGTCGGCTAAACATATGGCCGCCCATGTTGCCTTATGTGTTGGTTCAAGATTTTGACATATATCCGCTATATTATGTGCGGTTGCCGTGACCATAGATTCTATCATATAGCCAGTTTTCGGTATGCCAACAGGAACGGCGGTTTTTTCCTTGGGCGCAATGGCCACACAGACGCCAATAGCAAAGACATTTTTATAGGTCGGATTTCTTTGGTAGTCATCAATGATAACAAAACCTTTTTCATTGACTAGTCCTGTAATACCCATTAGGGCATCAACGCCCGCAAAGGATGGTAACATCATCGAATAAGAAAAGGGCAGTTGGTGACTTTGCTTCACATTGCCCAAATCATCATGTTCTGTCACATGCATAAGACCTTTTTCAATCTTATCAACCTTGGCATTGCAAATCCATTTGATGTCTCTTTGTCTCATTTCCGATTCAAGCATGCCCTTGGAATCCCCAACACCGCCAAGACCAAGATGGCCGATATAGGGTTCCGAGGTAACATAAGTCATGGGGACTTTGTGGCGTATTTCATTTTTGGCAAGGTCACGATGCATGATAAAGGCATGTTCGTAGGCAGGACCAAAACAGGATGCCCCTTGCACGGCGCCGACAATAATGGGGCCTGGGTTCTTTTTGAATTCTGTCCATGCGGCGCCCGCAACTTCGGCATGGTCAACATGACATACGGATTGGGTATAGCCACCGTGGGGGCCTAAACCTTCGATTTGCTCAAAGGCAAGTCTGGGACCCGTTGCAATGATTAGAAAATCATATTCCACGGATTGTCCATCAATAAGTTCAACCATGTTTTTATCGGGATGAACTTTCTTGGCGGCAACGGGGATAAAATCAATATTCTTCTTTTTGAGATATTTTTCCAGCGGAACCTCTATTTGTTCTCGCTTGCGCCAATTAACACCGACCCAAGGATTGGATGGCACAAAGTGAAATGTCGAGCGATCAGATATTACGGTGATTTTGTGGCCGTCCTTTGATGTGCATAAGGCGCGCATGTCATATGCCATTGATACGCCACCAATCCCGCCGCCTAGTATGATAATATGCATTTTCAATATCCTTATACTTTAGAATTTATGATTCCATATTTCACACTTAGTATATGTAGTTTAGAGAAAATGAAAAGAATAAACGCATTTAAGATATAAATTATTTTTTGTTGTTTAAAATCATCATAAAATCAATTCAGCTATTGCTGAAAATCATTTGACGTCTTACATATAGGGTGGCGGGTACTATCCTGTGCGTGGTTTACTTTATCCCTGGGGCGATAATCATTCCGAAGGGAGCTGTCCCTGATCGGGTCGTGGCCTGATTACATGGCGCCCACCTATTTTATAGGTTCCGGAGGATTCAAATAATCACGGCAATGATGGTCCCGCCACTTTATAGCGGAATACAAGCCAACTATTGGATAGCAATGACACAGAAGAAAGCCACCTTGCGTCAAGAAATGAAATCTCTTCGGGAACGGCTTCATGCCGAGGCTGATGAGGGAAGCATAAGGCGGATAGCCTCTCAAATATTGAAACTTCCAGAATTGGCCAATGATGTTCAGCGTGGCATTAAGGCCCAGAGCGTTGAGCCGCATGTGGTGGCAGGTTTTTATCCCATTCAAACGGAAATTGATTGTTTGTTTATTATGAAAGCCTTGAGTGCTATTCAATGCCGATGTGCGCTGCCTGTCATGAATGGTAAGAATCAGCATCTCGCTTTTAAAGAATGGGACATGGTTGAAGAATTAAAGGACGGCGGTTATGGCACAAAGGTACCAAAATCGGATTTGCTTTATGTGATGCCAGATATTATTCTTGTTCCCTTGCTTGCCTTTGACGAAAGAGGGTATCGTCTGGGTTATGGCGGCGGTTATTATGATAGGACGCTAGAGATTTATAAAGAAAAGGGTCATGACTTTACAACAATAGGTGTGGCATACGAGGGGCAAAGGCGAGACGATGTTCCCGTGGGAAAATATGATCAACCCCTTGATATCATTGTAACAGAACAGAAAGTATATAGACCGTGAGACTATTGTACCTAGGCGATATTATTGGCCGTGCGGGGCGCGATTTGGCACTTAAAAAAATTCCAGAATTTAGACAATCCTTAAAGCTTGATTTTGTGGTGGTCAACGGTGAAAATGCGGCGGCGGGTTTTGGCATTACAGAAAAAATCTGTGATGAATTATTAGCGGGTGGCGTTGACGTCATCAGTACAGGTAATCACGTTTGGGATCAAAATGAAACAAAGACCCATATTGCCAGTGAAAATCGCCTGATCCGCCCTATAAATTATCCTTTGGGTACTCCGGGGCGAGGCAGTGTCATGGTGCAGGATGCGCGTGGCCGCAATCTGTTGGTCATTAATGTCATGGGGCAGGTCTTTATGAATGCCCTTGATGATCCCTTTGCGGCTGTGGATGCGGAGCTTAAAAAATATGCTCTTGGTAGTACGGCGAAATTTATATTGGTTGATATTCACGCTGAGGCCACATCGGAAAAAATGGCTATGGGGCATTTTTGTGATGGAAGAGCTTCGCTTGTGGTGGGAACCCACAGCCATGTCCCAACTGCAGATGCCCAAATTCTGGACGGCGGCACAGCCTATCAGACCGATGCGGGCATGTGCGGTGATTATAATAGCGTGATTGGCATGGATAAGGCCGAACCCTTGCAGCGCTTTACTCGTAAAATTTCATCAGGTCGATTTATGCCCGCTTTGGGGGCAGCGACAATTTGTGGCGTTTTTGTGGAAACAGACGATGAGACGGGACTTGCAAAACGCATTGAGCCTTTGCGTCTTGGGGCAAGGTTAAAGGAGTATATGCCAGTTTTATAGGGTGTTTTTCTTAAATTTTGGGGAATTTCTTGAATTTTTTATATTTCCCTGTTCACAAAAGATTGTCAGTGTATTATCACAGTCCTGAACATTTATTTTACAAATATTAAAGACCCGAAAAGGGCTTTTCAGGAATTAAACATGGCAGGCCATTCAAAGTTTAAAAACATTATGCATCGTAAAGGCGCACAGGATAAAAAGCGCTCTTCTCTCTTTAGTAAATTTTCCAAGGAAATCACTGTTGCGGCAAAAATGGGTGGACCCGATATAGACAGTAATCCGAGGCTGCGTCTTGCGGTGCAAACGGCACGTACCCAAAGCATGCCGAAAGAAAATATTCAGCGCGCCATTAATAAATCACAAGGCGGGGATGCGGAAAATTATGATGAAATTCGCTATGAAGGTTTCGGCCCGGGCGGCGTTGCGATCATTGTGGAAAGCTTGACGGATAATCGTAATCGGGCGGCTTGTGATATTCGTACGGCCTTTTCTAAGAATGGGGGAAATTTAGGAGAAACGGGCAGTGTATCATTTCAGTTTGATAAGGTGGGTGAAATTATTTTTGATGCCGCTCTGAAATCAACAGACGAGATGTTTGAAATTGCCCTTGAGGCGGGGGCCGAAGATGTGGCGTCGGATGATGAAACTCATGAGATTTACTGTGCTATGGAAGAACTTCAATCCGTTGTGGCGGCACTTATCGAGGCTGTGGGAGAGGAACCAAAATCGGCGAAGTTAATTTGGAAACCGCAAAATACAATAGAAGTCGATTTGGAAAATGCACGCAGGTTACTGAAAATGATCGATGTTCTCGATGATCTTGATGATGTGCAGAATATATATGGTAACTATGAAATCTCTGATGAGATTATGGAGCAGCTTAACGAGTGAAGGCAATATGGCAATAGGGCGGCAACGACTGATAGGACTTGATCCGGGTTTACGGAAAACCGGTTGGGGAATTATCGATGTGGAAGGTTCCCGCCTCAGTCATATTGCCAATGGTATTGTTCATTCCGATGTGAATTGTAGCCTAGCAGAAAGGCTCGTTCAGCTTTATGATGGCTTGCAACAGGTTATCACGGACTATGAGCCTCATTCGGCCGCCGTTGAGGAAACTTTTGTCAATAAAAACCCGTCTTCCACGTTGAAATTAGGGCAAGCGAGGGGTATTGCCCTTTTGGTGCCGGCTCTGTCGGGAATTCCTGTTGCAGAATATTCCCCAAATCATATCAAGAAATCGGTGGTGGGTTCTGGTCATGCGGCCAAAGAACAGGTGGCGGCTATGCTGAAAATATTGTTACCCCAAGCCAAAATTAACGGTGAAGATGCGGGGGATGCCTTGGCGGTGGCTATCTGTCATGCCCATAGTGGCGGTGTCCATGGCACTGTGAAAGAGGCGTTCAAAAAGAATAGTGCCATCATGGTGGGAGCAGAAATTATATTTAAGGGAAGTCGCTGATGATTGCCAAATTAAAAGGGCGGGTGGATAGTATTGGGGATGATTGGTGTATCATTGATGTCAATGGGGTGGGCTATCTTGTTTTCTGTTCTGGTCGCACGCTTGGAAATCTGCCTGTCGTAGGAGAGCTTACAACGCTTATGATTGAAACCCATGTGAGAGAAGATCATATTCATCTTTTTGGTTTCGGCAGTGAATTGGAAAAAGATTGGTTTAAGTTGTTGCAGACGGTGCAGGGGGTCGGCGCAAAGGTTGCTTTGGCTATTTTATCGGTGGTGTCTTTGGATGAATTGTCTAACTCTATTGCGGCACAGGATAAATCAACGGTGGGTCGGGCATCGGGCGTTGGGCCGAAACTTGCCACAAGAATTATTACGGAATTAAAGGATAAGGTTGCAAAATTTGCCTTAAGCAAGGGCAATATCGACGTGAAGACATCTAATGTGCAAAATCTTACTACAGAAGGAACAGACTTGCAGGATGCCACATCAGCTCTTGTTAATCTTGGTTATCGTCAAACAGAGGCCTATATGGCCATTTCACAGGTTGCTAGATCGTCGGAGAAGACACTCACTGTTTCTGATTTGATCCGCCTTGGTCTGAAGGAGCTTGGCAAATGAGCGATCGCAAAGATGATAATCGTATGGTTGGGGGAACACAAAAAAATGGTGACGAGGCGGAATTATCCATTCGACCCACACGTTTGGATGACTTTATTGGTCAACGCAAGGTTTGTGATAACCTGAAAATATTTATTGAAGCCGCTCGGGCAAGAGACAGTGCCTTGGATCATGTGCTTTTTTATGGCCCACCAGGGCTTGGCAAGACTACATTGGCTCAGATTATGGCGCGGGAGCTTGGGGTAAATTTCAGGGCAACAGCAGGGCCTGTTATTTCCAAGGCGGGTGATCTTGCGGCGTTGCTCACCAACCTAGAAGAAAATGATATTTTGTTCATTGATGAAATTCACAGATTAAATCCAGCGGTTGAAGAAATTCTTTATCCTGCTATGGAGGATCACCATCTGGATTTGATTATCGGAGAGGGACCTGCGGCACGTTCAGTGCGGATCGATTTGCCGCCCTTTACCTTGATTGGGGCAACCACAAGATCAGGTCTCCTCACAACGCCACTTCGGGATCGATTCGGGATTCCGGTGCGGCTTGAATTCTATTCAGCAGAAGATTTGGAAACTATCGTGCGACGGGCGGCGAGGGTATTGAATGTGGAGATGACTAGTGACGGGGCAATGGAAATTGCCAAACGGGCACGGGGTACACCCCGCATAGCCGGACGATTATTGCGGCGGGTGGCGGATTATGCCCTTGTCAGAGCGGACGGTGGCATTGATTCAAGGGTGGCTGATTTGGCGCTTAATCTTTTGGAGGTGGATGGCAGAGGACTTGATTCTATGGATCATAAATATCTGAAATGTATCGGAATTAATTATAATGGCGGGCCAGTTGGTATTGAAACCTTGGCGGCGGCCTTGTCTGAGCCACGCGATGCCATTGAGGAAATTATTGAACCTTACTTGATACAAACCGGTTTTGTCCTCAGAACCCCAAGAGGCCGTATGTTGTCGCCACAAGGATATGATCATATGGGGATCGTTATGCCCTCGGAACACAATAAAACCCAAATGAATTTGCTTGAGGAGTAATATGGCTGAAATTTTGCCACATTCTGGCTTTATCAAGGACGGAGAACATATCCTGCCCATTCGGGTCTATTATGAGGATACAGATGCGGGCGGGATTGTTTATTTTGCGAATTATTTAAAATTTATGGAACGGGGACGTTCTGACATGTTGCGGTTACTCGAAATTGAGCAGGGTGAGATGCTGAAATTTCAAAAACCCGATGATTTTAAATTTGTGGTGAGTAGAACAGAGGTTGACTATTTAAAGCCTGCGAAATTGGGCGATGTGGTTTTGGTGCATACACGATTGTCTAAATTCGGAGGGGCTAGTTTGATGATGGAACAGGATATATGGCGATCTGGTGAGAGGATCACCAAAGCCCTTGTCAAGGCTGTGGCACTTAACAAAGATGATAGACCTGTACGGCTGCCGAAAGAAATTGTAGAAAAATTAAAGATGGTAATTTAAGGAATAAGAAAAAAATGGCAGAAAACGCAGTCGATATCGTTGATCTTGGGGGCAATGTCCCTGACTTTTCTCTTTGGGGAATGTTTGCACAGGCGGACTGGATCGTACAAATTGTTATGCTTGCATTGCTGGGGTCATCCATATGGTGCTGGGCAATTATTTTTGATAAAAGCAAACGCTTGCGACGTGTGACCCTTCAGGCGGATAAATTTGATGCGGAATTTTGGTCTGGCAACTCACTAGAAGACCTTTATGGTCGGCTAAAAAAGAACCCAGATCATCCGATGGCCTCGGTTTTTGTAGCAGCCATGCGAGAATGGCAGCGCTCCGTTGGAGGACGGGGAGCCAGTAAATTGTCCATGGGCTTACAGGAAAGAATATATCGTGTCATGCGGGTAACGGTCAGTCGGGAAATGGAACAATTGGAAAATTATCTTAACTTTCTGGCAACCGTAGGCTCTACAGCACCCTTTGTTGGTCTGTTTGGCACGGTTTGGGGGATTATGAACAGTTTTGAAAATATTGCCTTGACTCATAATTCATCACTGGCGGTTGTGGCTCCAGGTATTGCAGAGGCCTTATTTGCCACCGCCATGGGGCTTGTGGCGGCGGTTCCTGCGGTTGTGGGATATAATAAAATCAGCAATGACCTTGGCCGCTATGCTAATCGTCTAGAGGGTTTTGCAGATGAATTCGGGACTATCCTGTCAAGACAATTAGACGAGGAACAACATTAATGCAAGTTCACGGCGCACATAAATCATCGAGTTTTAGCCGCAGACGCAAACCCATGAGCGAGATTAACGTGACCCCCTTTGTGGATGTCATGTTAGTGTTGTTGGTTGTTTTTATGGTGGCGGCACCTTTGCTTACGGTTGGGGTGCCTATAGACTTGCCAAATTCAGCCGCAAAAGCCTTGCCAGAGAATACTAAGCCCTTATCTCTGACCATTGATAAGGACGGAACGCTTTATATTCAGGATGAGGTGATCAAATTAAATGAACTTGTTCCCCGATTAAAAGTTATTTTTGAAAATCGTAAGGATGACAGAATTTATATTCATGGGGATAAAACGGTTGATTATGGTGTGATCATGAAGGTGATGGGGCGGATGAATGCCGCTGGTTTTTCTCGTGTCGCCCTTGTAACAGATACGGAGAAATAGACAGAAGGTGCGAACGTCTATCATCATATCTATTGTTTTTCATGTTTCTGTTATGCTGTTAGGCTTTATCGGACTGCCTATGCTTCATCGGGACAGGCCTGTGGAGATGAAAACAATTCCTATTGAGGTAATCTCTATTGGAGAGATGACCAAGCTGAAGGCTCAGGAAAAAGAACCCGAACCCACAAAACGGGAGGAACCAGAAAAAAAATCCGAGCCTGAACGCAAGGTGGAAATGCCACCCGAACCACCAAAGCTTGTCTCAACCATGCCGCTTCCTGATATAAAGGCTAAACCAAAACCAAAAGAAAAACCTGTTGAAAACAAGAAACCTGTTCAGACAGCAGAAAATAGAATACCAAAAGTAACGCCAAAGCCAAAGCCAAGCCGATTTAATACTGGAAAATTAGCGGCTCTTCTCGACAAACGGGAAAAGTCGGAACCAGATATTATTGAAAAGCTAGAAAATAAGGAATATGGTCAGGAGAAAATAATCAGCGATGTTGATATAAGACAACAAACATTAAGCATTATTGATGCTATTGATAAGCATATATACGATAATCAATGTTGGAATATACCCGCTGGCGCTAAGGGAGCAGAAGGACTTAGGGTTTCTATTCGTATGCGGCTTGATATTGATGGTCGGTTAATTGGATCTCCCAAGATCGTAGATGCCTCCAGAATGGATGCGCCGGGACAGGAATATTTTAGAACGGCTGCTGAAAGCGCCCTTAGAGCCGTTCTGAAATGTGCACCTTATAATTTTCTGCCCAAGGATCAATATAATCTGTGGCGTGATATAGAAATTATTTTTGATCCCGAACAAATGTTGAATGGATAAGAGACCTTAAAAAATGGAGAAACAAGTGAAATTTTTGAAAATACTGATTCCAATCATTGCAGGATTTCTTTTGATGATCCCTGTGTCCAATGCAAAGATTGTGGTTGATGTTAACCGTGGTCATGCGGATCCTTTGCCTATTGCTATTGATGATCTTTTTGGTAATGAAAGAGACATTGTTTCTGGAGGATCGGTTAGAGATTATGGCCAACGCATTGCTCTTGTTGTTAAGGCGGATTTAACCCGTTCAGGCTTGTTTCGTGTGGTTGATAACGCGGCTTTTATCAATTCAAAAAAATCTGTGGACTCTCTGCAAAATCCAAATTTTAATAATTGGAAAGCTATTGGTGCCCAAGCGCTTATGAATGGCTCAATTACCTTAGAGGAAGATGGACGATTACGGGTAGAATTTAGACTTTGGGATGTTCTGGGCGGCAATCAGATGATTGGACTTCGTTATTATACCTCACCGAAAAATTGGCGCCGTATTTCTCATCTGATCTCTGATGCTATTTATCAAAGATTAACGGGGGAAAGTGGATATTTTGATACAAGAGTGGTCTATATTTCGGAAAGTGGTCCCGTATTAAACAGGATAAAGCGTTTGGCAATTATGGATCAGGATGGTCATAATCATGTTTTTCTCACCAATGGTAAAAACCTTGTGTTGACACCGCGTTTCTCACCAACGGCTCAGGAAATAACCTATCTTTCTTATGTGAATGATAATCCGCGTGTCTATCTTTATAATATTGATAATGGCAAACAAGAAGTATTGGGTGATTTTCCAGGAATGACTTTCGCCCCTCGTTTTTCACCAGATGGTAACAAGGTTATCATGTCTCAGGCCTATAACGGGAATTCAGATATCTATGTTATGGAGCTGCGTACGCGAAAAATTCAACGACTGACAAGTCATACTGCTATTGATACATCACCCAGTTATTCACCTGATTCGAAATTTATTACTTTTAATTCTGATCGTGGCGGCAGCCAACAGATATATGTTATGGATTCTAATGGAAAAAATATAAAAAGAATTAGTTTTGGTAAAGGACGTTACAGCACACCTGTTTGGTCACCGCGAGGTGATTTAATCGCCTTCACAAAACAATATCAAGGGAAGTTTTACATCGGTGTTATGAAGCCAGATGGCAGTGGAGAACGGCTTCTTTCAGAGAGTTTTCTTGATGAAGGCCCAACTTGGGCTCCCAACGGACGGGTTATTATGTTTTTCCGTCAACACCCTTCTGATAGTCGTGGACGGGGTGGGGAGACACAAATATGGACCGTGGATTTGACGGGGTATAATGAAAGACAGATGGTAACACCCCTTGATGCATCGGATCCTGCATGGTCCCCTTTGATTAGATAAGTGATTGTGTTATTGTTCTTCTTGATTAGATAAATGATTCTGCTATAGTTTTACCCGCATGCGATTGGAGTACGGTTTCAGAGTTGAAAATAGGCAGCTGTTCATTCTTGAGGGAATGGGATATCATAAGTTGAGAAATAAAAATAAGTTACGTGGAAGGACCACAAAATGTTAAAATTGATTACAAATACTAAATACTGGGTACTCATCGGTTCTGTGCTTTTGTTAAGTGCCTGTGCGAATTCAAATACAAATAAAGATGCTTTGGATAATACACCTACGGAACCTGCTGTTGTTGAAGAAGAAGTTGTGGTTGCAAGCCCACCAGAAGTTGTTGAAACAATGGATATGGGAACACAATCTTCCCTTGATGCTGCGGCGGATGAGGCATTAGTCTATTTTGCGTATGATCGTTATGATCTATCTGCTGAAGCTCGCGCCTCATTGCAAAGTCAGGCTGCATGGCTACAAGCCCAATCTTCGGTCAATGTTGTTGTAGAAGGACATTGTGACGAACGGGGAACACGGGAATATAACTTGGCTCTTGGTGACCGTCGGGCAAATTCTGTTAAGAATTACCTTGTGGCTCTTGGCGTTGATCCAGCTCGCGTTCATACTGTGAGCTATGGCAAGGAACGTCCTATGGTCATGGGTTCTGGTGAAACATCTTGGGCAAAGAATCGTCGCAGTTACACTCGCGTAAATTAATATTCTATTCCTAACATCAAGAATACCCGCGCGTCTTTGTTTTGGCTGCGCGGGTTTTTTTTAGTTCCGTGATGGGATATTTTCAAAAAATTCTAAAAACCAGAAGATCTTAAAAATTAAGGAAATTATTGTGAACCTCAAACAATTTAATCTCATTTGTCTGGTCATAACGGTCGTTACAGGAATGGAGATGACCTCTGTTGCTTATGGAGAGTCAACGTCCATCAGTAAAAGGTTAGAAATTATTGAAAAACAATTAAAGGCGGTTCAAAGAAAAGTTTTTACGCCGGGTAGTGAATTTCCACAGAATGAACCACAAGCTCTATCTTCTGTGCCTTCTACAGGGGTAAGTGGTACATCTCTTGCGGGTATTGAGGTTCGCTTGTCTCAAATTGAAACAGAGATTAGGCAGCTTACGGGCCGCATTGAAGAGGGCAATTTTCAGATTGATAAGTTAAAACAAACTATAGAAACCATGGCGCGTGATTATGAATTTCGGTTAAAAGAATTGGAGAAAACAGGCCCCGCGAGCTCTATGGATGAAAAATCGTCTTTTGATGACGATATATCAAATCAGAATAGGAATACTGTTGCAGAACAAGAAAATCTGCCACAAGGCTCAGAACAGGATCAATATAGCTATGCTCAAAAACTTGTGACTATGGGACAATATGACAAGGCCGAAACAGCGCTGGGCGAATTTATAAAGCGTTACCCGAATTCAGATTTGGCGGGCAATGCTCAATATTGGCTCGGGCAAACCTATTATGTGCGCAAAGATTATACCAAGGCAACAAGAGCCTTTCTTGAAGGATATAATAATTATCCAAAATCCCAAAAGGCACCTGCTTTTTTATTGAAAATTGGTATGTCATTATTTGCCATGGGCGAAAAAACCGATGCCTGTGATGCTTACCGTGAACTTGGATCACGTTTCCCAGATAGCTCAGAAAATAAGACCAAGCGATTGTCCGAAGAGCAACGAGCTGGTTGCCGATAAATTGGCATGACAAGTCCGACAATATCCCTTTCTCTCACCGAATTTTCTGAATTTTTTCAGACAAGGGAAGCTATAAATGACGATAGGGTGGCTGTTGCTGTATCTGGCGGAGCGGATAGTCTTGCGCTTGCTATATTGCTAGGGGAATGGTGCAGGGGACAGGGTATTTCCCTAACAGCCTTGACCGTTGATCATGGGTTGCGGCCTGAGGCTGCGATTGAGGCAGAGCAGGTCGGCACTTGGCTTAAAAAATATGATATTCCCCATTTTATCTTAAAGTGGGAGGGTGAAAAACCCCACAGTAATATTCAGGATGAGGCGAGGCTCGCCCGTTATACGTTAATGGGAAATTGGTGCGCACGGCACAAAATTAGAAAATTATTTCTCGCCCATCATCAAGGTGATCAGGCGGAAACATTTTTGATCAGGCTTTTCAGGGGCAGTGGTGTTAATGGGCTGTCGGCTATGAAAAGCATATCTGATTTTCCAGTGTCTCTCGATACTGGAGCTACGGTTATGCTTGTTCGCCCTTTGCTGAATGTGACAAAAGAACGCCTTGAGGCCACGTTGCTAGACCATAAGCAAAACTGGATAGAAGATCCCAGTAACCAAAATGAAAGTTATACCCGTATTAAGGTACGAAATTTATTGCGTGATAGTGATATTGAGGGTCTAAACACAGAAAGAATGGCGAAAACCGCCGTAAGAATGGGGCGGGTGCAATCTCTGCTGCAATCCTTAACAGATGAATTGAGCGAGAGGGCTGTGCGGTTTCATCCCGAGGCCTATGCGGTGGTGAATTTAGACATTCTTCTCGCCGCTCACGAGGAAATTTCCTTGCGGCTGCTGTCATATCTTGTGCGTGAATTGAGCGGTGGGCCATATAGCCCACGATTGACGAAATTAGAGGCATTATACCATAACTTGAAAGAGGCTGATTTTATGGGTCAAACCTTGAGGGGGTGTCTTATTACGCCTATGGCGGGCAATCAGATCATGATCTCAAGAGAATCTTCAGCTATTGATGATGTCATTGATCTTAAGAATAGTTGTGTTACACTGTGGGATGGTCGTTTTCTCGTTGAAAATGAGGGAAAAACAGGACGGTTACAAAAACTTGGGGCGGCATCATGGAAAAAGGCCTGTCAAGATCATCCCGATCTTAAGAAATTGAAACTATTAAAAATTATTCGGGATAGCCTGCCGTGTATAATTTCTCATGATGGTTCGGTTTTATTGCCTGATTTTATTCAGGGATTTGAAAAAAATGGGTTCAAAGCGTGTTTTAATGCCACGCTAAAATGAAATATTTAGAAAAAATGACGCTAAGATAAAGAAATAATAAGAAAAAACACTATTCTGGCTTGTTTCGTCTGTAATAAGTCTTATTTATTGTAAATAATTTAAAGAGCATGAAACCTCTTAAGATAACGATAACCGAAAGATATATGAAATATGGGCCGCAATATTGCTATTTGGGCGATTATAATAATCCTGCTGTTAACGCTTTATTCTGCACTTAATGGCGGCGCCCGTCAGGGTGCACAGGCAGAAATTGATTTTTCCACTTTCCTTGATCGGGTTGATAATGGACAGATCAGCAAAGTCACCATTCAAGGACAAGATATTGTTGGGGAATACAGTGAAGCATCAGGAGGGAAATTCCATACCTATGCGCCTGAATATCCCAATCTTGTTGGTGATTTGCGGACAAAAGGGGTGACGATCACCTCTTTGCCAGAGGACAGAGGCACATTTCTTAATGTGGTGTTGAGCTGGCTGCCGATGATTGTTTTGATTGGCGTGTGGATTTTCTTTATGCGTCAGATGCAGGGTGGCGGTAACAAGGCGATGGGTTTTGGTAAGTCCAAGGCAAAATTGCTTACCGAAAAACAGGGACGTGTTACCTTTGCGGATGTGGCGGGCATTGACGAGGCCAAGGAAGAATTAGAAGAAATCGTTGAATTCCTGCAAGATCCTCAAAAATTTGAACGTCTGGGCGGTACAATACCAAAGGGTGCCTTGTTAATTGGTCCCCCTGGTACAGGTAAAACCCTGCTTGCACGGGCCATTGCGGGTGAGGCCAATGTGCCATTCTTCACCATTTCTGGTTCTGATTTTGTTGAAATGTTTGTGGGTGTGGGCGCAAGCCGTGTGCGTGATATGTTCGAACAGGCCAAGAAAAACGCACCTTGTATTATCTTTATTGATGAAATTGATGCCGTTGGCCGTCACCGTGGCGCAGGTCTTGGCGGGGGCAATGATGAACGGGAACAGACCTTAAACCAGCTTTTGGTGGAAATGGATGGTTTCGAGGCTAATGAGGGTGTTATCCTTGTGGCGGCCACAAACCGCCCTGATGTTTTGGATCCTGCTTTGTTGCGTCCTGGGCGTTTTGACAGACAGGTTGTGGTTCCAAATCCCGACATTGTTGGGCGTGAACAAATTTTAAAAGTACATATTAAAAAGACACCAAAATTGGCAGCAGACGTCAATGTGCGGACTATTGCCCGTGGGACACCTGGTTTTTCTGGTGCTGACCTTGCGAACCTTGTTAATGAGGCGGCATTGCTTGCGGCAAGAAAAGGCAAACGTGTGGTCAGTATGGATGACTTTGAAGAGGCCAAAGATAAGGTCATGATGGGTGCTGAAAGACGTTCTATGGTCATGACAGAAGAAGAAAAACGCATGACTGCCTTTCATGAGGCAGGCCACGCCTTGGTTGCGGCAAAATGTCCGGCATCTGATCCGATTCATAAGGCAACAATCATCCCCCGCGGTCGGGCACTCGGTATGGTGATGCGTTTGCCAGAGCGGGATAATTATTCCTATGCCCGTGAAAAAATGCATGCTGATCTTGCGGTTGCTATGGGGGGACGTGTGGCCGAAGAAATATGTTTTGGCTATGACAAGGTTTCCTCTGGCGCATCGGGCGATATTTCTATGGCCACAAAATTGGCACGCGCCATGGTTACAAAATGGGGCATGAGCGAGAAACTTGGTTTGTTGCAATACGGCGATAATCAGGAGGAGGTCTTTTTAGGACATTCGGTATCCCGCACCCATGATGTTTCAGAAGAAACCGCAAAATTAATTGATCAGGAAGTGAGAAGACTTGTTGATGAAAGCTATCAACGGGCAAAGAAAATATTGACGGATCATCGAAAATTGTTGGATAAACTTGGCAATGCCTTATTGGAATATGAAACGCTCACAGGGGAAGATATTGATAATATCATTGCGGGTAAGAATATTGAGAAGAATATCTCTGATGATAATGATTCAAAAAATACACCACCCGCAAGTTCGGTTCCAACCGCAGGCGTCAAGCCCGATGATGATAAGGATAAAAAGGGCTTTGTCGTTGATCCTGTCCCTGATAATTAAACTTTAAATCATATGCACGGATATTCCGACTATAAAATATACATACAGCCTCTGGGGTTTCTCAGGGGCTGTTGTGCTTCTCGTTCAGTAAAAGTTGGGCAAGCAAAATGGTTATGCGGCGGTGCATTAGCCTTTAGTATGCTCAGAATTATTTATAGACAGGCAGGGGTACGTCAAAAAGAGGATATGATTTTGGTCTCTGATCTTAATCAATATATGGGTGATCTTGATCGTGTAGAACAGGATGTTATATCCGTCCTATTGATGAAGATTTCGGCCTCCCGACAGACTATGACGCTTGGACAGCATAAAAAACTGGATTGGTCACGACCCTTGATTCAAGGTGTTGTTAATGTGACACCCGATAGTTTCTCTGATGGAGGGCAGTATAATAAATTGGATGAGGCCGTGGGGCACGCCCATGATTTGGTGTCTCAAGGTGCGGATATTATTGATATTGGCGGTGAATCCACAAGACCAGGAGCCGATAAAGTTTCTGTGGCAGAGGAGCTTGATCGGGTTATTCCAGTGATTGAAAAATTGTCGGCTATCACTGTTCCCATTTCCATTGATACCCGCAATGCGGAGGTTATGGAGGCCGCCTTGAGGGCAGGGGCGGATATGATCAATGATGTGAGTGCCTTGAGCCATGATGATAACGCACTCAACGTTATGGCAAGGTCAAACTGTCCCATAATATTAATGCATGCCCAAAATAATCCTGATATCATGCAAAATAACCCCCAGTATGATGATGTGGTGTTGGACGTTTATGATTATTTGGAAAAACGGATTAGTGTCTGCAAGGAACATGGCATAAATCAGAGCAGATTGATCGTTGATGTGGGTATTGGGTTTGGTAAAACGGTTCACCATAATATTGCTTTGATGGCTAATTTATCCTTATTTCACGGACTTGGTGTTCCCCTATTGCTTGGGGTTTCCCGCAAAAGCTTTATCGGTCACATAACGGGTGAAAAAAAGCCATCAGAAAGACTGGCAGGATCGCTTGCCTTGGGGCAAATGGCTTATGATCAGGCTATTCAAATATTACGGGTTCATGACGTCACAGAAACAGTTCAGTCAAGAGCCGTTTGGTGTGCTGTAACAGATTGATAGATCGATAAATAAAAAATGATGACATCGTCATAATTATATCTTTTTTTTGATTTACAGCCTATATTTAGCAAGTATTAAGAACTCCATGATATGACATTCATAATAAATCAATCGATTAAACTAAGATAAAAGCAAAAAAATCATGACAAGAAAATATTTTGGTACAGATGGGATCCGTGGCAAGGCGAATGAGGGAAACATGACAGCAGAGATTGCCATGCGGGTTGGTATGGCGGCTGCAAAGCATTTTACACGAGGGGAACATCAACACCGTGTTGTTATTGGTAAGGATACAAGACTTTCAGGCTATATGTTGGAACCAGCCCTGACATCAGGTTTTATTTCAATGGGTATGGATGTGATAATGGTGGGACCGATGCCGACTCCTGCGGTTGCTATGTTGACAAGATCGCTTCGGGCGGATCTTGGTGTGATGATTTCCGCCTCTCACAACCCTTTTTATGATAATGGCCTAAAATTATTTGGTCCAGACGGTTATAAATTATCCGATGAAATTGAACTTGAAATAGAAGATCGTATGGATAATGGTTATGCGGATAATCTGGTACCGTCTGCTAAACTTGGACGGGCGCAACGGCTCAATAATGCGGTTGGACGCTATATGGAATTTGCCAAAAATACCTTTCCAAAGGAACAACGACTTGATGGGCTTAAAATCGTTTTGGACTGTGCTAATGGGGCGGCTTACCGATCTGCACCCAGTGTATTATGGGAATTGGGTGCCGAGGTCGTGGCTATTGGGGTAAATCCAAATGGCATTAATATTAATGAAAAATGCGGGTCCACTTATCCGAGTTTAATTTGTGAAACGGTGGTGCTTCATAATGCGGATATTGGTATTGCCCTTGACGGCGATGCGGATCGTTTAATTGTTTGTGATGAAAACGGTCAAATTATCGACGGCGACCAGCTTATGGCGACGGTTGCAAAATATATGAAAGAGAATGGAACATTGCGGAACAATGCGGTTGCGGCGAGCATTATGTCTAATCTTGGACTTGAAAAATATTTGCAAAGCATTGGCGTTGATCTGGTTCGTACCCCCGTGGGGGATCGTTATGTGGTCGAAGCCATGCGAGAGAAAAATTTAAATCTTGGTGGTGAACAATCAGGACATATTGTTCTGAGCGATTATGCCACTACGGGTGACGGCTTAATTGCGGCACTACAGATATTATCCGTGTTGGTCACAAGCGGAAAACCCGTCAGCGAGGTTTGCAGTCTTTTTACCCCCTACCCACAGCTTTTGAAAAATGTACGCTATGGACTTGGGGCTAATCCCTTGGATAATAAAGATGTGAAAGCGGCCATTATGAATGGTGAAAATCGCTTGAATGGTTCGGGTCGTATTGTTATTCGAAAATCAGGAACAGAACCCTTGATCCGCGTGATGGCAGAAGGTCCAGATGATAAGTTGATTACATCCGTGGTGAATGATATTGTAGCCACTGTTGAAAGATCATCAGCTTAGGGCGTCACGTTTATTACCATGAATGGAAAAATACTGACCATTGCCGGGTCTGATCCCAGTGGTGGGGCAGGTATTCAGGCCGATATTAAAACTATCTCTGCCCTTGGCGGCTATGCCATGGCGGCCATTACGGCGCTTACGGTTCAAAATACAAAGCAAGTCTTTGGTGTCAATCCTGTTGATGCCAAAATCGTTGCAGATCAAGTTACCGCAGTCTTAACAGATATAAGGCCAGACTGCATCAAAGTTGGCATGATGGCATCAGCAGAGATCGTTGAAAAGCTTGCCCCTATTTTCTCAGATTATAATGATATCCCCCTGATTGTTGATCCAGTTATTTTGTCCACAAGCGGACATTTACTGTTGGATAAAAGGGGAATAGAAATCCTCATTTCTGATATTTTTCAATCAATTACGCTTTTGACCCCTAATCTTATGGAGGCTGCACTTCTTTCTGGAATGGATGATATTGTGACCATTGATGATATGAAACGGGCAGGGGAAAAGATGCTTTGTATGGGGGTAAAGGCCGTGTTGATTAAAGGTGGACATCTTTCCAGCGATATTTTGACCGATATATTGATGACATCAGACAAGAGCAGTGAATATTCAAGCCCAAGACTGAATACAACTCATACGCATGGGACGGGCTGCACGCTGGCCTCTGCAATTGCGACGGGCATAGGGCAGGGCATGGGTCTTGAATCAGCGGTCTTGCGGGCAGAGAACTATATCCATAAAGCAATCGCACAGGCACCAGGTTATGGCCATGGCAAGGGGCCATTAAACCATGCCGTGACAATTGACAGTTAATGTTGTTGTCGCTAACATAACCCGTAATTTATATAACAATAATAACTTCTGGAATTCTGGATAATGAAAAAAAATGTTCTGATTGGGATAATCTTATTTTTTACGTCACTCTACGCAAATGTTACATTTGCGCAAACTATTGAACAGCTGAATGATAAATTCAGACAATTAAGCGATGAGGTGCTACCGACACCAAATGTGTACCGCAGTGCGTCTGGTGCGCCTGGCCATAAATATTGGCAGCAGCAGGCTGATTATAAAATTGATGTAACATTGGATGATGAGAAACAGCGTATTATAGGTTCTGCTGACATTAAATATTACAATAATTCACCAGATATTTTGCATTATATATGGATACAGCTTGATCAAAACCGCTTTGCTCATAATTCTGGGGAACGAAAATCAAATTTTGCCGCCAATGAGGCAAAAGCAGATTACGGTGTCATACGCCAAGAAATATATGAGAAAAAATATGAAGGGGGTTATAAAATTGCCGCTGTTCGTGACAGTGGCGGAGCGGATCTTCGTTATATTATTAATGATACTATGATGCGTATTGATCTGCCGTCGCCGTTGCGCCCGGGACAGGTCTTTAATTTTGCCATTGAATGGTCTTATAATATTATAGATGCAAAAATCATTAGTTCCCGCGGTGGCATGGAATTTTTTGAAGAAGATGGTAATTATATTTATGAGATTGCTCAATGGTATCCTCGTATGGCGGTCTATTCGGATTATGATGGTTGGACCAATAAGCAATTTTTGAGAAATGGGGAATTTACTCTTGAGTTTGGTGATTATGATGTGTCTATCACGGTGCCAGAGGATCATGTTGTTTCCGCAACGGGTGTATTACAAAATCCAAGTGATGTGTTAACAGAAACTCAGCAAAAACGGCTGAACGATGCAAAAACGGCAAAGTCACCTGTAATGATTATCACCACAGAGGAAGCTGCCCAGAAATTGAATAAGCGGGCAACAACCACAAAAACATGGCATTTTAAGGCAGAAAATGTACGTGATTTTGCCTTTGCATCGTCTAGAAAATTTTTGTGGGATGCCCAAGGTTATTACCAGCCAGAAAATAATAAGACGGTTATGGCTATGTCATTTTATCCAGAAGAGGGTAATCCGCTTTGGGAAAAATACTCAACCCATGCTATTATTCACACCTTAGAGGTTTATAACCGATATTCTTTGACCTATCCCTATCCCGTGGCCCAGTCCATTAATGGCCCCGTTGGCGGTATGGAATACCCCATGATATGTTTCAATGGCCCCCGTCCCACAAAGGATAAGGAAACAGGTAAAAAGACCTATGAGCGCCTTACAAAATATGGTCTGGTATCAGTCATTATTCATGAGGTTGGTCATAATTATTTTCCCATGATCGTGAACAGCGATGAACGGCAATGGACATGGATGGATGAAGGGTTGAACACATTCCTGCAAAATCTTGCCGAAGAAGAATGGGAAAAAGACTATCCCACCCGCAGGGCGGAACCCTACCAGATTGTGGACTATATGAAGAGCACAAAACAGGTGCCCATCATGACCAATAGTGAATCGATATTGCAGTTTGGCAATAATGCATATGGTAAGCCCGCGATTGCGCTTCGTATATTACGAGAATCCATTATGGGAAGGGAATTATTTGATTTTGCCTTCCGTGAATATGCCCGACGGTGGAAATTCAAGCGCCCGACACCAGCGGATTTTTTCCGTACCATGGAGGATGCGAGCGGTGTTGATCTTGATTGGTTCTGGCGGGGTTGGTTCTATACCACGGAACATGTAGATATCTCGCTGGATAATGTGCGCCTTTTCAATATCAATAGCCACAATCCAGACATTGAAGAAATATTTAAGCAGAACAAAGAAAAGGAAAGGGGACTTGCCCCCGCCCGCAAGGCAGATAAAAATTTACAAAAAAGGACGGATCGTTTTCCTGAATTACGGGATTTTTATAATGAACATGATAAATTCACTGTGACCAATAAGCAACGCAATGATTATGCGGATTTGATGGAGGGTTTAGAAGATTGGCAGAAGGCATTACTCAATGAAAAATCAAATATTTATTTGATGGACTTTAGCAACAAGGGTGGACTTGTTATGCCAATTTTTCTCGAGATTAATTACGAGGACGGTAGTCGAGAAGATATGCGTCTTAATGCGGAAATATGGCGTCAAAATTCAAAAAATGCGACCCGAATGCTGGTGACAGACAAGATCATAACATCAGTGACCCTTGACCCTTATTTCGAAACAGCGGACGGCGATATGGATAATAACTATTTCCCACGCCGTATCGAAAAATCCCGTTTTGACCTTGTTAAGGAAAAAAGCAAGCGTAATATGATGAAGGAATTTGATACGAAATTGGACAGTGACGAAACAGATAAAAAGACCAAAAAAGATAAAAAATGAAAATTTCATTCACGCCAATAATAGGGGTGATTATATTAATGTTGGGCATGGCCTCGGTTGGCCATGCTCACCGTTTTTATGCCTCCTTCACCCAAATGGATTTGAATGATGACAAAAAAACCATTGAAATTACTCACCGACTTGTTACCCATGATGTGGACGATTTTTTAAGAAGAGAGGCAGATCATGTTGCGGATTTAACCCTTGCAAAAAGAAACTATTATTTGCAAAAACTTGTCGAGAGTGACTTCGCTCTGTTTGATAAAAATGGTGCAAAAATACCTCTCACATGGATATGGGCGGATTATAAAGCCGACATGGTTCAAATTTATCAAGAAGCTCCATTACCTAGCGATCCCTCTGATATCACGATCATAAATCGCCTATTTATGAATTTATTTTCGGATCAGAAAAATACCGTAAATGTGGAATGGAACAAAAAAATCCGCACCCGTATATTTGTTAAGGGTAATCAGCAACAAAAGGTGGATTTTAATATTCCAGACTAAAGTTTAAGTATTCTTAATGATATGAATCTTGCCTACGGGGTAATGTACCAGCGCAATTCTTCGTATTTTTCTGGTAAATAGTGCGGGGGAATATTTTCATTAAACGTTACATCTTTTAAATAGGCCTCCACCTGTTCAAGATAATGGCTCAGGGGCTTTCGCACCCCTAAATTTTCATGTGGAGGTGTTTGAAAGGCGCCATTATCATAGGATATTTCACCTAACGTGCGACAGGGAATTGTCATTTTTTGACCAAAACGCCAGACCCCATGATCCGGATCATATTGGTATTGCCCAAGGAGTTTCCAGCCATATAGTGCAATCAATTCAACGGCTTTCAGTAAATATTCGAAACTTTCCTCATCAATGAAATAATTGAAATTTAAGCGTAACCATCCCGGTTTTAAAATATTATATCCCTGATCCACTGCATCGGCTATAGCTTGGCTACGCACCATATTAATACCCAACAATTCATGGCCATAGGGTCCAGCACAGGAACATCCCCCCCGAACTTGGATGCCAAATAAATCATTAATCAATGCATCAACAAACCCAAAATGCAATGGTTTTCCTTGCCATATAATCAGAAAGGAAATAATGGATATTCGTTTGGCTTCAAGGTTACCTAAAATCTGAATATTGGAATTTTTAGACCAGCGTTGAATGGCACGCCTCACCATATCATGTTCCAGTTTTTCAATGGTTTTTGCCCCCACGGCATCCTTTAATTGAAAAACCATGCCAGCCCGAATGGATTCAACGATAGCAGGGGTTCCACCTTCTTCCTTACTTTCGCCCGCAGGAAGATAGCGATGACTTGTTGGAGAAACATAAGACACCGTGCCGCCCCCCGGAATGGATGGAACGCGGTTGGTCATGAGTTTGCGTTTAATGACAAGTACACCAGGAGTACCAGGACCACCAATAAATTTATGAGGCGAAATATAAAGGGCATCTAAGGACGTGTCCCCCATGTCATCTTGTACCCCCGATACATCAATAGGAACATAAGGTCCCGCCGCCGCATAATCCCAAAAGGCCAAGGCTCCCCTTTGATGCAATAAGCGGGTTATAGTCTTAACATCCGAAATTAAACCTGTTACATTTGAGGCGGCAGAAAAACTGCCTATTTTTAACGGCCTGTCCTGATATTTTTCGAGCTCAATTTCCAAAATCTCTGTATTTATGCCACCATTCTTGTTTAAAGGAATAACAACCATATCGGCGATGCTTTCCCGCCAAGCCAGTTCATTGGAATGATGCTCATAAGATCCGACAAAAATAACGGGGCGATCTTGAGGAGATATCTGTGCGGAAAAACCATACTGATCATCAAGGCCCGCTGGAAGACGAATATTCAAAATTTCAATGATTTTCTGAATAGCGGAGGTGGCACCGGATCCACAGAAAATAACTGCATCCTGATCACTGGCCTTTAGGGATTTTCGGATTAAGGAGCGGGCTTCTTCTCGAAATGCTGTGGTTTGCCGTCCTGTAACCGACCCTACGGAATGGGTATTGGCATAGAAGGGTAAAATATTTTCCCTAAGATAATTTTCTATAAATGTCAGTGATCGCCCTGATGCGGTATAATCGGCATAGATTAAAGGTCTTAGTCCAAAGGGGGTTTGGAAAAGCATGCCTTCGCCGATAATAGATTGCCTTATTTGTTCTATAAGTTTCGACTGATTGTCACACTGGTTATTCATATTACTTAACACCTCATATTACCCAACGAACAAAATATGCGGCGCCCGTCATTGGAATATTAATGAAAATTCCCAAGATATATTTCTGTGGAATTCTTAATTTCTTCCATAGCGAAATTAGAGGTAACATCGGTCAGGCTCGTCGCTTCGATAAATCGTTTATAGAAATTATCATAAGCCACAATATCTTTCACAATAACCCGTAACAGATAATCATATTCTCCCGACATCCGGTAAAATCCCGCGACTTCTGGAAAATCGGAAACAACTTTTGAAAAATTTTCTAGCCATGCCCGATTATGCTGACTGGTTTTTACCTGTACAAAGACGGATACATTGCGATCCAATAACGCCCCATTTAAAAGCGCAACCCGACCCTTAATAACACCTGTTTTCTCCAATTTCTGAACTCGCCGCCAACAGGGAGTTTTCGTTAATCCCACCCGCCTTGCCAATTCATCAATCGGTATACTAATATCCTTTTGCAATAAGTCAAGTAGTGCTAAATCTATCTTATCAAAGTTCATTTTGTTCCACTTTATGCTATTTTATTAGAATTAATTTCCTTTTTATAGCATATCTTTTATCGACATAACAACCCTATTCCTTATTCTTTGTTATTACTGAAAAACCATTCCTCAAAAAGGAAATAAAAAAATGCATTTTTTTTGAGAGTTAAGAAAATCCGCTGTTGCAGCATGCGTGTGTCGGCAGTTCTTAGGAAAAGAGGATTGCACCTATGTCACTAAAAAATTGGTGCACCGAAAAAGATGAAAACGAGAACTGGGAGGTTGTTATTAGACGTACAAATAAGAATATATAAATGAATATATTGATCTTTCTTTAAACGAAAAAAGACTGGGCGAACCCAGTCTTTAAATCTTATGACAAAAGTCTTGTTAACAAGTTGCCAAGATTTTTGAGTAGCTACACTCATCTATTATATTGCTTCTTTTGGTTGTGTGAGTCAATATAAAACAATTAACTTGTTATCAATTTAAGGGGAAATATCATGACATGGCGTTTAGCATTAGATATGGGAACGAATTCACTAGGATGGGCAGCCTTTTCACTAACGCCATCTGGGACAATAGATTATCTTATAGACTCTGGGGTTCGTATTTTTTCAGATGGTAGGGAACCTTCTAGTAAAGATAGAGTTGGGGAAAGTTTAGCCGTCGCAAGAAGAATGGCACGTGGCGCAAGGCGTAACCGAGATCGGCGAATTCAGCGTAAAAATCAATTAATGGATCGCTTAATAGATTTAGGTTTAATGCCAGAAAATAAAACAAAAAGAAAAGAATTGGAAAAATTAGACCCCTATGAATTAAGAGCCGCAAGTGTGGAACGTATCCTAAACCCACATGAATTGGGGCGCACGCTGTTTCATATTGCGCAACGACGTGGCTTTTTGTCAAACCGCAAAAGTGACGGTGACGATGAAGAAACGGGAAAGATTAAGCCAAAAATTTCTGCATTACGTCATGAACTTGGTGATCAAACATTGGGACAATGGCTCTATCAACAATTAAGGCATAATAAATCCATTAGATTTCGTGGTGAAGAAGGAGACTTTTATGCTGATCGTGCCATGTATCTAGATGAATTTGACAAAATTAGAGAAATGCAAGCACCTCATCACAATCTGTCTGATCAGAATTGGAATGATTTGAGAAATGGCAACAAACAACAAGCATTTGATGGCATCTTTTTTCAGCGGAAATTAAAACCCGTGGAGAAAGGTCGCTGTGAATTTTTTATTGAGGAATACCGCGCCCATAAAGACCTACCCATTGCTCATGAATTTCGTATTCTTCAAGAGGTCGGCAATCTGCAGTATTATGATAGCAATCAAGAAAAACACGAGCTTAGCAATAATCAAAGAAAAAGCGTTATTGCGCTTTTGAACACACAAAAAACGGCGAGCTTCAATTCACTTAGAAAATTAAAAAATCCCGATGGAAGTTTTGTTTTTCCAAGAGAATGCTTATTTAATTTGGAGAATGGTTCCCGTGATATCTTAAAGGGTAATGCAACCGCCGTTGAAATGCAAAAGGATGAAATGCTTGGAGAAAAATGGCATAGCCTTACCCCAACCGAGCAAAATGATTTGCTGGAAATCTTGCATGATGCCGATGAGGATGAACAGCTTATTGTGGATCTGATTTCTGAGTTTTCATTTACTGAGGATCAAGCAAAGGCGGTAAGTAAATTTAAATTAACATCAGCCACGACCCATCTTTCCCGCAAATTTATGGAAAGATGTGCGGCTATCATGCGAGAGGATAACCTTGGTTATGATAAGGCCGTCCGTGAAGTCTATGACGATGATGGTGTGTTCTTTCATCACAGTAAATATGAGGTTGATCGCTTATTGGATAAACTTCCCTATTATGGGGAATTATTAAAGGGTAGCGTCATTGGGGCAAAGCCTGCCCATTATGATTCGACACAAAAGCCTGAACAATATTACGGTAAAATCAACAATCCTACCGTTCATGTGGCCCTAAATCAGTTGAGAAAATTACTCAATCGCTTAATTGATCGTTTTGGTTCCCCATCTGAAATTCATGTGGAACTGGTGCGGGATTTAAAGAAAACAGCCAAGGCACGTGATGACATTGCCATACAAAATAAAGAATTTGCCAAGGCAAATGATAAACGGGTTATCCTTTTTGGTGAGTTAAATAATGGCCGTGAACCAAGCGGCCTTGATTTAAAAAAAATGCGCCTATGGGAGGAACTAGGGCGTGATGAGTTTGCTCGTTGTTGTCCCTTTTCAGGGCGGGTAATTTCCGCCGCTATGTTGTTTAATGGGGAGGCCGAGATTGAGCATATCCTACCATTTTCCAGAACATTGGATAATGGAACAGCAAATCTGACCGTTGCCATAAGACAAGCAAACCGCTTGAAAGGCAACGGTACCCCTTACGAGGCATTTGGCCATGATCAACATGCCGATAAAGGAATGGTCTGGCATAAAATCGCAGAACGGGCAAAATCGCTTCCCCAAAATAAACGTTGGCGATTTGATCAGGATGCTATGGAAAGATTTGAGAAGGAGGGTGGCTTTCTTGCCCGTCAGCTCACCGATAATGCCCATATTTCAAAATTGACCAAACGATATCTGAGCCATATTTGCGATCAAAATAAAATAGCCACTATCCCTGGCGGCCTTACCGCCATGATGCGTGGCAAATGGCATTTAAACAGCCTGATCGGCGATCATAATTATAAAGAAAGAAATGATCACCGTCATCATGCTATTGATGCCTTTGTTGTGGGTTTGACGGATCGGGGGATGCTGCAACAGGTATCAAACCAAACCAAACGGGGGGCAAATGACTTTGTTCAAATCAATCTTCCTGATATCACACCCTTGCGCAATCAGTTAAAAGACAAACTCAACAGTATGATCATTTCTTATAAGGCAGACCACGGCGTAAACGGAAAAATGTTCAAGGAAACCGCTTACGGTATTGTCCAACCCGATAAACGCGATGCTGATCTTAAGGGATATAATCTCGTCACTCGGAAAAAGATTGCCGCCCTTACGGATAAGGAAATTGGTGCTATTCGTAACCGTGGCTGGCGCACACGCATTGCCCAACATGTTTATGAGGCAAAGGCGAATGGGGTAAAGCTGGACAAGGTGCTTGCTGATTTTGGTCGTGATAACAATATCAAAACCATTAGAATATTAGTTTCCAATCAATCGGCAACTATTATCCCGTCGGCAGATTTTAAGGCCTATGCCCCTGATTCATATGTATGCGTGGATATCTGGCAAATACCAAAGGGAAAGGCAGGCAAATGGAAAAAAGGCGAATTTGAATGGAAGGGTGTCTTTTGGTCCTATGCCGATTGCAAGGGAAAAACGCCCGACAAAAATAATGGCAAAATCGATGGAGAACCCATTCATCCCGCCGCCAAATTCATCACCCGTCTGTTTAAAAATGACATGATAGAATTGAAAGAGGGCGACGACAATAAAATCATGCGGGTTGGGGGATACAGCACCACAAATAACCTAATTGATCTTCGTCCCCAATATGATACCGATAGCAAACAGCAATTTATTTCCATCAATGTGTTAAAGGCAACATTTAAAAGAAAGCTATATATTAAACCCGATGGCACACGAAAGGGATGAACAATGGTGACACAGGTTGTGGAAATTGCCGCCGACGGTAATTATCTTTCCAAATATCGGGGTTTTATGACCATAAAACGCGATGATGTGGAAATTGGTCGTGTTCCCTTGGATGATATCACGGTTCTTATCCTTTCGGCCCATCAAATCACCCTGTCAAAAACCTTGATTGCCGAACTTGCTCTGCGCAAGGCACCCATTATGGTTTGTGGTAAAAATTACCATCCCTTATCCTTTTCCCTACCTTATGATAATCATTTTGATCAAACGGGCATTTTATGGGCGCAAATTGATTGCGGACAACCCTTAATGAAGCGTTTATGGCAATCGGTGGTGCGGGAAAAAATTAACAATCAGGCCGTAATCCTTGAATATTTTAAGGGATCGGAAAACCCCCTTCAGGAATTATCAATACTCATCAAAAGGGTAAAATCTGGTGATCCAGAAAATATGGAGGCGCAGGCCGCCCGCCATTATTGGCCCGCCCTATTTGGCTCGGATTTTCGCCGTGACCGTGAAACGGGGGCGGGAAATACCTTGCTTAACTATGGCTACAGCATTCTACGGGCGGCAACCGCGCGGGCCATATGTGGGGCGGGTTTAACCCCCGCCTTGGGTATTCATCATCATAATCGTAAAAATCCTTTTGCTTTGGTGGATGACCTTATGGAACCTTATCGCCCCTTGGTGGATATGGCGGTGCGGAAAATCATTGATAAGGGGGAAATAAACGATGATCCCTTAACGCCCGATATAAAAAAGGATTTAGCGAAAATTTTGGACAGTGACGTAAGACTTGAAAAAGGCGTCTCGACGGTTATGAATTCAATGCACCGTTTGGCCCAAACATTTGTGACAAGCTTGCATGAAAAGGAAAATAAATTGGAATTTCCAAAACTCATAAGATCAGGAAATTTATTTTAACGATGATTCGCGATCAACAATTCTGGTTAAGTGGATATAATATTTTGTGGATATTGGTCATGTTTGATTTGCCTGTGGTTGAAAAAACCGACCGTCGGGCGGCGACTCAGTTCCGTAATTTTTTACTGGATCAAGGATTTGCCATGGCCCAATATTCCGTCTATTATCGTATGACTTCGGGTAAGGATAGTGGCCAAACCATTGAAAAACGCATTCAGGAAAATCTGCCCGAATATGGTTCGGTGCAAATCGTAACCATTACCGACAAACAATATGAAAACATCAAGCTTTTCAAGGGAAAACAACGGGAAAATACAGAAAAAAATGAACAATTTTTATTATTTTGACCCTGAAATAGCGGCTTTAAAAATGAGAAAAGCGCTAACGTTTCTGTATTTTCAATCCGTTAGCGCTTATCTATTGTAGCTATTCAAAAATCTTGGTCAACCCGCAACGGTACCTGCACCGTTGAAAAATGTAATTTTATTGTAGCTATTCAAAAATCTTGGTCAACCCGCAACCCCGCCAATTATTAAAAAAAACCAGTGTGAATTGTAGCTATTCAAAAATCTTGGTCAACCCGCAACTGAGGCGTTATGCCTAATTCCTTAGCAAATATTGTAGCTATTCAAAAATCTTGGTCAACCCGCAACTGCAGACGTTGTTACGCCTGACGACATTGATTGTAGCTATTCAAAAATCTTGGTCAACCCGCAACTCTTGATATTGCCCTATAGAGACATTATAGATTGTAGCTATTCAAAAATCTTGGTCAACCCGCAACAACAAAGAGAACGGATATTCCGTTTTTGGTATTGTAGCTATTCAAAAATCTTGGTCAACCCGCAACTGACTTTGCAGAGGGTTCATATTGGGGTGGATTGTAGCTATTCAAAAATCTTGGTCAACCCGCAACGGCTCGGCTTCCCGCATCATGGCCTGAAGTATTGTAGCTATTCAAAAATCTTGGTCAACCCGCAACCAGTAATGCGATCAAACGCATAGCGGTTGGATTGTAGCTATTCAAAAATCTTGGTCAACCCGCAACCTTTAAGGACAACTGGAACTTGTCCATTATATTGTAGCTATTCAAAAATCTTGGTCAACCCGCAACTGAAAGCCTTGCCGAGTCTTCCGGAGAAACATTGTAGCTATTCAAAAATCTTGGTCAACCCGCAACAGATACGCAAATGTGTTTGATACAGAGTTTATTGTAGCTATTCAAAAATCTTGGTCAACCCGCAACAAGCAGCAGCAGCAGCAGCATTATAAGCAGATTGTAGCTATTCAAAAATCTTGGTCAACCCGCAACAATGTTATTGCGCTTTAACACTCTTAATACATTGTAGCTATTCAAAAATCTTGGTCAACCCGCAACGGCAACGTGGATGAAAGGCGTTGAGAATTAATTGTAGCTATTCAAAAATCTTGGTCAACCCGCAACCAAACGTTCAGGCGGTGCAGCCGATAACGAATTGTAGCTATTCAAAAATCTTGGTCAACCCGCAACGTTAAAGGGGAGGTTATAGATGAAGATTTAATTGTAGCTATTCAAAAATCTTGGTCAACCCGCAACTATGGTCATCATTAACGTGCCGTTATCATCATTGTAGCTATTCAAAAATCTTGGTCAACCCGCAACTTTGTTTTAAATGGCCCTTGTTTGCGGGCAATTGTAGCTATTCAAAAATCTTGGTCAACCCGCAACTAAAAATGATAAATATTGCAATTAATTTTTATTGTAGCTATTCAAAAATCTTGGTCAACCCGCAACTGACGATTTGGTAGGGGAAATCCCCCCGCAATTGTAGCTATTCAAAAATCTTGGTCAACCCGCAACTTTTCTTGTGTTACCTATTTTTTATATATATTGTAGCTATTCAAAAATCTTGGTCAACCCGCAACCCCAACCACTCTAAAACTGTTTTCCCCTCAATTGTAGCTATTCAAAAATCTTGGTCAACCCGCAACAATGTATGCTATTGCTATTGGGTCAATATCATTGTAGCTATTCAAAAATCTTGGTCAACCCGCAACAATATTGTTGCGCTTTAGCGCTCTTAATACATTGTAGCTATTCAAAAATCTTGGTCAACCCGCAACCGCTTGATTACGCATAAAAAAAGACACGCCATTGTAGCTATTCAAAAATCTTGGTCAACCCGCAACAAGACCGAGATTGTGTTACAAAAATACAATATTGTAGCTATTCAAAAATCTTGGTCAACCCGCAACCAGCAGCAGCAGCACGAGCAGCAGCAGCATATTGTAGCTATTCAAAAATCTTGGTCAACCCGCAACGAGCAAGCAAATAAATCCTTAAATACGGAAGTTCTCAGTTTTGATCTGGATTAGTGGTGCACCCGACGAGATTCGAACTCATGACCTCTGCCTTCGGAGGGCAGCGCTCTATCCAGCTGAGCTACGGGTGCTTATAGTGTGTCTATAAGGTGAGCCGCAGACTACTTATAAACCATCTGAAAGGCAATGATTAATATTGGGAAACAAAGTTTTTTTAATCTTTGCAATATTATAAAAAAAACGGCCCCTTAAAAGGAGCCGTTTCGAATAATACTGTGATCTAATTTAGTTTCGATTACCCATGAACCGTAACAAAAACAAGAACATATTGATAAAGTCGAGGTAAAGGCTAAGGGCGCCCATAATGGCCTTTTTAGAGGCGGTTTCGCTTCCATCACTATGCATATACATCAGCTTAATTTTTTGGGTATCATAGGCGGTAAGACCTGCAAAAATCAGAACGCCAGCCATAGAAATAATAAAGTCCATCATACTAGATTGCATAAAAATATTTACAATGGATGCGATAATAAGGCCAAACAGACCCATCATCAGGAAAGACCCCATGCCAGAAAGACTGCGTTTGGTCGTGTAGCCATAAAGGCTTAATGATCCAAAGGCCGCAGCGGTCACAAAAAAAGTTTTGGCGATACTTGTGCCTGTATAAACAAATAATATTGAGGATAACGACATCCCCACAAGTCCTGCATAGAGCCAAAAAACCATTTGGGCGGTGGAGGCTTGCATTTTGTTAATACCAAAACTGAGGAAAAGAACCAAGGCTAAGGGTGCAAAGATAACAATAAACCCAAGCATGGTCTGGCCGCTAAGATACACCGTTCCATCTGGCAAAGTCTCAAAATTATATAACAGAGAATATAGTGCAGGTACATTGGCCGTAACATAGGCCATAAGCCCCGTCAGTGTAAGTGCAGAAGCCATATAGTTATATACCGTGAGCATATAGGCCCGAAGCCCTTCATCAACGGCGGCGGCTGTGCTCGCATGAGAAGAGGTGCCATAACGACCCTTATAATCTTCAACCATTAAAAATCATCCTTTTATTCTATAAAATGAAAACGCATTGCTACTCTGCCTTATATTGGCATAGATATAATATTTTTCAAGTCCTTCTCGTTATATTAATTATTGGGATAAAGCATAATGGTTTAGAAAATATTCTAAAAGATCCGAACTGCCTTGATCTATGATGTTATAAACATATTCAAAATCCTCCCTTTCACCAGTATAGGGGTCGGGAACTTCTGATATGGTTGGATAATTTTTTGAATATTCCAGGAAAAGTTTGATTTTTTGCTGTTGGTCTTTGGGGCACATTCTTTTCATGTTAGAAATATTATCCCTGTCCATGGCCAGAATATAATCATAATCATTGAAATCCTGTCGCGTGATTTGGCGTGCTTTAAGTTTGCTTAGGTCAACGCCATAGTTCTGTGCTGTTTGTTGAGCCCGAATGTCGGGCGCATGCCCCGTGTGATAGGCTCCTGTTCCTGCAGAATCGATGTAAATATTTTCCAAATAACCATCACGAATACCAACCTGATTTAACTTGTGTCTGAAAACCCCTTCTGCGGTGGGGGATCGACAAATATTACCCAAACATACGAATAAAATTTTGATCATTATACTGTGGTGGACTTTTCTTTATTGTAACAATGAATATGATTATAGACATTAAAATATAGATAGGGAAGAAATGAGTATATTGAAATTTATATTTTAGTGATTAAATACTGTTTTAGTCACAATATTATCATAGATCAATTTTTTGTTTTATGATTTTTATATTATCCAATCGTAAATGAAGGCATATTTCAATATTATTGAAAATATTTAGAAACCAAAAACAGATAAAAAAGTGAGAAAGTGAGAATAAGTTATGACGGAAAATAACGAAACAATAAATAATGTTTTGGTTGTCATTGATCCAGCCAAAGATACCCAATATGCCTTAAAACGGGCGATTAAAATGAATGAAATATTGGAAGGTGGGATTAATATTTATTTGTTTATTTCCCTTGAGATGGATGAATTGCGCAAGAATAATGATAAGTTTGAGTTCCATTGCAGCAACAGCTGGTTTGCGGATTTGGTTAAACCATTGGTCGAGGCAAATATTAAATTTACAGCCGATGTTTTTTGGACGGCGGATTGGCATAATTCAGTGCTTGGGGCAGTGAAACGCAATGATATTGACATGGTTATTCTGTCCGATCATTCAGAAAATATGGATGGTAGTGCCCTTTCTGCGGCAAAATGGTCTTTACTTCGGTCATCAACCTGTCCTGTATTGCTTGTTTATCCTCATGTGGAATTGCACCGAAAGACGATTTTGGCTGCGGTAAATATGCAAACGGAAAATCCACGCTATGTTGATTTAAACAATAAAATTCTTAAACTGGCCCGTATGATGTCAAAATCTTATGGTGCAGAAAAACATATTGTAAATGCCTATGAAGATTCTCTGGAATTTCCAGATCGAGCTAAGCTGATCAGGGATACTGGTGCAAAACAGGAAAATATCCATGTTGAACAAGGTAGCCCAGGAGCCATTATTGCCAATGTGGCCAATAAAATTGGTGCAGATGTGGTGATTATTGGAACATTATCCCGCCGTGGAATTTTGGCGGCTATGCGTGGTAACAAGAGTGAGGAAATCATCCGTAAGCTTAACCGGGATGTGATAATCCTAAATTAATGTCTTGGTATAGCGATGAATAATAAAAAAGGAGCCTATGTAGGCTCCTTTTCTTTGGCTGTTAAGTGGCTTAGCGTGGAGCCATACGAATGGCACCGTCAAGGCGAATAGTTTCACCGTTCAACATAGCATTTTCACAAATATGTTGGGCAAGGTTTGCATATTCATCGGGATCACCCAAACGTTTAGGGAAAGGAACACTCGCACCAAGAGAATCTTGCGCTTCTTGGGGCAGTCCTTTCATCATGGGCGTAAGGAACAGGCCGGGGGCTATGGTACAAACTCGAATACCAATTCCAGAAAGATCACGGGCAAGTGGTACGGTCATGGCAACAATGCCGCCCTTTGAGGCGGAATAGGCAACCTGTCCTATCTGTCCTTCGAGAGCCGCAACGGAGGCCGTGTTGATGATAACACCTCTCTCTGTTGTTGCTAATGGTTCTAGCGCGGCCATACGGGCACTCGCAAGCCGAATAACATTGAATGTGCCAATGAGGTTTACTTCGATCACTTTTTTATAACGGGCAAAGTCATGAGGGACATTATCTCGTCCTATGGTTTTTTCGCCGATAGCAATGCCCGCACAATTTACAAGAATTCTAGCCTCGCCATGAGCTGCGGCACTCGCCTCTAGAGCGTTTTGCACGTCTTCTTCTGATGCTACGTTTACTTTTTCAAATCGTCCCTTGATTTCAGACGCAACAATAGGGCCCCGTTCATCATTCATATCAAAAATAGTAACCTTTGCGCCTGCTTTGGCTAGACGTCTTGCGGTTGCTTCACCAAGACCTGATGCACCGCCCGTGACGATGGCTGATAATCCTTTAATTTCCATAGCTATCTCTTTTAGTTGTTAAATGTTACTTCTTGGTAACATATTGCCGTAACATAAAGCGCCTGTCGAGATTAAATTATGTTTTTTTTGTTTTTTTTCGTGCTTCGCGTACAGCAATAAACAATGTTGAGGCACAAATAATAAGGGTTCCAACAACAGTTCCCGTGTCGGGAACTTCACTAAAGATGAAATATCCTATGGCAGCGACAAAAACTATTCTTAAATATTCAAAGGGTGTGACAACCGTGGTTTCGCCGTAGCGGTAGGCCTGTACCATAAATGTCTGTCCCAGATATGTGCTGACCCCCAATGCGGCGATAAGAGCAATTTGGGAAAGGTTAGGCGTAACCCAATAGAAAATGGTGGGGCCTAAACAGACCAATAAAATGCAGAAATTACCATAAAATACCATGGTGCTTGTGGAATGGTTTCTGGTGAGTTTTTTTGTAATAATGGCGGTAAATGCCATGCCTATGGCGGCTGCAAGCACAGCGATTTGAGCAAGTTGAACGGTGCTTTCTGGTCTTAGGACAATCAAAATGCCAATAAAACCGCATATTGTTGCGAGGGTTCGGGGAAGGTGAATTTTTTCACCAAGAAATATAGCGGCCAAAATCACAAGAAATAATGGTTTGGTAAATTGTATGGCGGTGACTTGCACAAGGGGTAAATTCACAATGGCGTAAAAGCTTCCTATAACGACTATGGCCAACATAAACGATCTGATGGTGAGTAAATAGGGACTTTCAACGGCAAATAAATCTCTGCCCTTGTGTCCGTTGAGAAGTAACAGATATAACAGTGAAAAGCCGCAGCGAAAGGCGATAACTTCAAAGCTTACAAGATCTTTACCGATCGTTCTGATGATTAGGGCAGAAATCGCCATGGTCATGCCAACAATGATGACAAAACCGATGCCTTTTAGATTATTTGTTGGTGTCTCTATTATCATGAATTCTCAGGATAGATTTTAATATTGGATAACGTCATTTTTTTCTCTCTATAGGCGGTATAGGCGGCACTGGCCAATATAATTCCCCCTCCGATAAAGGTCATAATATTAAAGGGGTCACCAAACAGGCTTATGCCTAATATAGCAGCAAAAATAATTCGGGTAAAATCAAGCGGCATAATTGCACTGAGTTCCGCCTTTGAGAGGGCCTTGGCTAATGAGATATGAGCTGATGCCGATAAAAGGCCTATTGCAATAATATAAATCCATTGATCGCCAGTTGGCCAGGTCCAATAGAATAGGGCGGCAATGAAACTTATGGGAATACCAATGATAAAGGCCATAAGACTTACAATAGTTGGACTCTCATAGCGGGTTAATATTTTAACACAGATAAGTGTTGCTGCAAAACAGACGGCGGCCCCGAGTGCCGTTACAATACCCACATTGATGACTTGAAAACCGGGACGTATAAGAATAATAACACCGATAAAGGCTATGAGGATGGCAAAAATCCTATGCTTACCAATTTTTTCTTTTAAAATAAAGACAGCAAGGATTGTTGCAAAGATGGGGGCAATATAACTAAATGCAACCGCATCGGCCATGGGAATATAGCTTAGCGTAATAAAAGCACCTATGACTGATGTAATATTAAAAACCCCTCTCAGAAAATAAAGCGGGTAGAGTCCTGATGAAAAAGCTGGAAGCTTTATTTTTAATAAAACAGGTAAAATAAAGATCATGCCAAAGAAGGTTCTAAAGAAAACAAGAACAAGGGGATGAATATCACTGGATAAATGACGAATACAGGCCCACAAAGCTGAAAATGTCAAGGTGTAGAGCAACATATACAATGTGGCACTGGAAAGCGGTGACCTTGTTAAGATTTTCACATGATATCCTTGGTTTTATTTTGTTTCTTCTTGGTCACTTTAAACCAAGCCATATTTTTAGATGTTCTGTGACTTCGGGATTTGGCAAATCCTTTTTTCCCAGCATGGCAAAGGCAAAGTTATCGGCCAATACCTCCTCGGCATGGATGATATAGCTGGTGTTGTGACCGATGGCGGCAAAAAAATCAGGGACAGTATCTGGATCAAAGATTTGTGCCTGATTCTTGTCGTCTATGTCGATTAGGCATTTGCCATTATCAACCTTTACTTTGAGCAACCCAAAGCCGAAATGGCCGCCAAAGCCCCCCTTTATTTCAGGATCAAAGGCTTTTTTTGTGGTATGAAGAAAAGTCATAACGGCAGATGGTTTGTGATCAATCTCAACAGGCAGATAATATCCTTCGGACGGCACATCAGGATTGGTCAGGCTTTGGGCGCGGAGCTCATCATTATTCAAAAAAACACAAGGCTTAAAGCCGATTAAAGCATACAGACTTTGATGGCGATCTTTTTGATGTCTTGACAGAATGTGAAATAATTCATGGAAAAAGAGATATTCGGACATAGGCTCGCCCATAATAGGGAGAATAATGGCATTGGCTCGAGTGTGGGGCATGCCGCCTTCTACTTTATTCGTCGTTTTGACCAAAATAACATCAGAAGGAAGAAGGGGGCTTAGTTTATCAATTTTTTCTCTATTTTTTTCTATGAGCTGCTTAATGTCGTGCTTTTCCTGTTCTGTCCATTCTAAGACATTTTCCTGATACAAAGCTTTTAAATCATGGGTAGTTTTATCAGGTGTTTGAGATGCGCTTCGAATGGCGATTTCGGCGGGAGCCATGCGGTTCATATAATTATCATCCGCCGTAAGAATATTTTGTCCCGTTTTAATATCGGCAAAGCTGATCTTTACGCCAACCGTTTTTTCAACTGCACTAGCGTAGGTGATGGTACAAAATAAAAATAAAATATGGAGAAATAGTTTTTTCATGAAATTACAGTCCGTTATTGTTTGAAACATTTATGATACAAGACAATATCAAAGGCAATAAAAGAATGTATATCCAAGGATAACGGTTGAGCAAATCATAATTCTACGTTATGAGATTTTCTTTAAGTAATTAATGGAAAATACAATGACGACTAAAAAGGTACATCAGGGATTCGAACAGCATCCAGAAAGAGTTGTTTTGAATAACGAAGTCCATAGCAGGCCATTCGTTCCCGTTAATAGTCCTGCACGTTGTACCCATATTGCTATGTTGCATGATACAGATGTCAGCATCAATGGGGAATGGGAATATATTCAACAATTATGCCACCATTTTGGACTATCTATTGCCGCAGAACCCAGTCCTCACCTTATTATTGATTTTAAAACCTTTATTTTGAAATGGGAACGCCACACGGAATTTAGCAGTTATACCTTTATTCGGGGAGGTATGGGTTCGGCACCGTTTCAGGATACAGCATTGGCTGTCATTCCACAAAAATGGGTGGATAAGATGCCTGGAAAAATGTTGGTTGGCGTTCATTTATTGATCACATTATGTCCTCGAGAAACAAGCTATGATCCAGATGAACTTCTTGACGTATTTGGTAATTTGCGCATTGTAGGAGCCGGGGTCTCTAATAATTGTGCCACGGCATGGACGGATTTTCGCCTGCACGCAGATGGTTTCTCTCGGATATTGGTTAAAAATATCTCAATGACAGAACAGCAAACGGGGCGATTGCTCCAAAGACTGTGGGAAATTGAAACCTATCGCATGATGTCGCTTCTTTCTATGTCCTTAACCCGTCGGGTAGGGGATAAAACCCGTGAGATCGAATTGGATCTTGCCGATAATGTGGGAAAGATGATCAATATTTATGATCCTGAGCAAGAACATATTCTGCTTGAGACGTTAACCCGACTTGCGGCACAAATCGAAAATCTGTCCGCAGAAACCTCTTTTCGTTTTAATGCGTCAAAGGCGTATTATGCTTTGGTCTTAAAGAGGGTGCAGGACATTAAAGAAACGAGCATTGATGGGATACAGCAGATTTCAGGATTTATTGACCGTCGTCTTAGTCCTGCTATGCGTACCGTTGAAAGTATGGATGATCGTATAGCAATATTATCAAGAAGAGTGAGCAGAGCGAGTAATCTTTTACAGGTTAGGGTTAATACCACACTTCAGGCTCAGAACAAGGAATTGCTAGAATCTATGGATCGAAGAGCAAAGGTTCAGCTTAGATTACAACAAACCGTTGAGGGATTGTCTGTGGTGGCTATTAGCTATTATGCTCTTGGTATTGTCAATATCTTGGCAAAGGCTGGGGCTCAATTATGGTCTGGGATTGATCCAACTATAGTTAGTGCGGCCTTTGCGCCTATTATTATTGGCCTTGTTTTCCTTGGTATCCACCGGATGCGTAAATCTCTTTCCAATGGATTAAACCAAAGGTGACTATTTTGGGTTCTGCAAATAGATGATCAAATTATTGAGGTCGTCCTGTGAAAGAGATTTATATCTCTGCTTAGAATTGTAAATATGAGAAGGCAGTTTTTCTTTTAGGGTATCCGCTCCTGTGATCCAGTCACGTATTTCTTCGCCACTATGTTTGGTGGCAATATTATCAAGTGGGTTTCGTGGATTGCCTTCTCCAGCGATAGAATGACATAGTTGGCAACCATTTTGTTTATAGATTTGACGACCGGCCAATATATGATTCAGATTATCTGTTGTTGCTATGGGATGATCAGGAGGAGAGGCCGTTCCCATTTCTGTAATAACAGTATTTTTTTTAACGGGGTTCTGAATTACAGCAAAAACAACTGTCAATGATAATATGAGCAAGCCTGTGAAAATTGCTATGTATTTAGCCCATTTTTCCCGCATAAATTAATTCTCCTAAATCATATCAAAAAGTTCAAAGTGAATCTGACCAAGTGGGATACCAAGCAAGCCTAAACTACGCTGAATATTATTGCTCATTAGCCCTGGTCCACAAATAAAATATTCATATTTCTTGGCATCTTTGGGAATTGTTTTTACCAGAAGTTCGTTGGTTATTAAGCCCGTCTCGCCTTTCCAGTCGATTGGCGGTTCCTTTAATACATGGATTAAATTTAGGTTTAGTTTTGTCTTTAAACTCTCCAACTCATCTCTAAAGGTCACATTTTCCCAGTGGTTATTCCCATAAATAAACAATAATTGTCTCTGGTCATGTCTGTCTGCTAGAGTTTGTAACATGCTCATAATGGGAGCTGCCCCTATTCCGCCGGCGATAAATACAAAGCCCAGAGACTTAGGATACAGATCGATCGTGAAAACACCTTGAGGATCGTCTAAATAGGCAATCTCAGACACTTTGGTATCTTTTATTGTGCGTGTAAAGTCACCCAATTCCTTTATCGTGAACGTCACTCTTTCTTTATGATCCGCACTGGAAGAAAAAGAAAAAGGATGTTCTTTGAGATGCCATGGTGAGTTTCGTAAGGTAAGCCATGTGAACTGACCTGGCTTAAAATCTTTTCCCTCGTGGCCATCAGGTTCCAGCGCCAATGTCCAGCTGCTGCCCCGTTCCTGCCGTACTTCAACCACACGGTAAGGTTTTTGGAACATCAACCAAGGTTTAATCAGTCTTATATATACGATAAGAAATAACCAAAATAAGGTGTAGCTATTCCATAACCACTTCTTCTCATGAGCATTAATATAATAACCCACCCCTTCAATATGGGCTCTTGCTAGTAAGAAAGCTGTCACGGCGAGAAAGATGTGCAGTATACGCCATTGATCATAAGGGATATGCAGTTTTTTGCGCCATAGGGACGTTGAAATAAGTAAGACAAGCAAAATGAAGGCGCTATAACCAGCCGTCATATACCAAGGTGCATGTTGGGGGTTTATCATATCAAGAATAGTTTGGTCGTTGAGGTAAATAATAAGAAAATGCAAAAAAGTAAGGGCAAGGACTATGACAGCTAAATAACGGTGGAAATAATAAATAATGTCAATGCCAAAAGGGGCGCAGGCATATCGAAAACGGGCTGTAAGTAGAAACTGCATACCCATTATGGACAAACTGAAAAATCCCAATGCCATGGAAAAATCCCACCAGAAACCAGAACCAGATGGTACAGGGCCAATTAAAAGGGTCAATGGGGGAGCCAAAATCAGAAAAAGGTAAACCATAAGCCAAAAAATCGCCGAAAGAACTGAGAACATTTATTTTTCTCCTTATTTTTTTAGTTAATCCGACGTCTAAAGTATTTTTCGATTTCCACTAAAATAAAAACTGATGAGGCCACGAGAAGAATAGGAACCCAAACCATAATATCAATGGCTACAGTCCCGAATAAAGATTGCATGGGGGGAAAATATGTGAAGGCGAGCTGGCAAAACACGAGAACAGCAATAGCAATCAAGGCATGAGGATTTTTTGTTATCCCCTCAAAACTTAACGAGGATGCCGTTATATAACGGGCATTAAAAAGATAGAAAATTTCAAAAGCAACCATTGTATTGACCGCAACTGTTCTGGTATATTCAATAGTATGTCCTTGCGCTTTTTCCCATAGGAAAAGTCCCATTGTTCCCGCCATCATAATAAGAGAGACAAATAAAATCCGCCAGACCAGATAGGGCGTGATGATAGGTTCTTGGGTATCTCTAGGAGGGCGTCTCATGACATCTTTTTCGGGTGGCTCAAAGGCCAATGCAATATCCAAGGTAACGGTTGTAAACATATTAATCCAAAGAATTTGGACCGGTGTCAGAGGAAGCTCTTGAAAACCAAGCAGGATGGCACCGAGAATAATCAATGTTTCTCCGCCGTTGGTTGGTAAAATAAAAAGAATGGATTTTTTGATATTATCATAAACTGTGCGCCCCTCCTCTATGGCGTAGGTAATGGAAGCAAAGTTATCATCGGCAAGCACCATTGCGGCGGCCTCCTTGGCGGCTTCTGTTCCCTTATGACCCATGGCAATACCCACGTCGGCCCGTTTCAGGGCAGGGGCATCATTAACGCCGTCTCCGGTCATGGCAATGATAAAATTGTCTTCTTGCATCAATCGGATCAAAAGCAATTTATGCTCAGGATTGACACGGGCATAAACATCAATTTCCCCTATAGACTGTCTTAAGTCATCTTCACTCATGGTTTCTAAGGCTTGTCCGTTTAAGACCTCATTTTGATTAATAAGATTGATCTGTTTTGCAATGGCGAGTGCCGTGGCCTCGTGATCACCTGTAATCATTTTAACCCGAATGCCCGCATGGACACAGGCTTTCACGGCAAGAATGGCTTCTTCACGGGGCGGGTCAAAAAGGCCAAATAGACCCAGCATAATCAAATTGTCATCGACATCGCTGAAATCAAGTTCTTTTTTGCCCTGATCCACGGGTTTTACAGCAATAGCAAGCACTCTGTAGCCTTGCTTTGCCATGATATCGACCTGCTTTAACCAGTGATCTTTATCGAGCGGTTGATCGCCTTTCTGATGTCTTTGAAGACGGGACATTTCAATGATGCGTTCCGGCGCCCCTTTTACGGTGATGAAAGAAGCGTTGTCGTGACCATGATGAAGGGTCGCCATGAAACGATGTTCGGACTCAAATGGGATAATGTCTATATGGGGATATTGTTTTTTCTCATGTTTTATATCTATTCCACCCTTAAGGGCCGAGACCAGCAATGCCCCCTCCATCGGATCACCATTGACGGACCATTCACTGTCTTTTTGTGTGAGAGACGATTCATTGCACAATAGTCCAGAACGTAGTATTTCCATCAGATTGGAATGCTCAGCTGGGTTTATGTCATTTTTTGATAAGGTTATATTGCCATGAGGATTATAGCCCGTGCCTGCGATTTCATAGGTTTGGTCCGTTGTAATAATCATGCGCACGGTCATCTCATTACTGGTTAGGGTACCCGTTTTGTCGGTACAAATAACGGATACGGATCCTAATGTTTCAACAGCGGGGAGCCTTCGAATTATGGCGTTGCGTTTTGCCATGCGGTTGACACCTATGGCTAGGGTAATGGTCATAATGGCAGGCAGTCCTTCGGGGATCGCTGCAACCGCAAGACTTACAGCCGCCAGAAACATGTCAGACATAGTGTAATTTCTAAACAGGACGCCAAAGATAAAGGTCATCACCGCGGCGATCAGAATGATGCCCGTTAACCAGCGGCTAAATTGTTCAATTTGACGAAGCAGAGGGGTTGTTACGCTTTGAATTTCTGATACTAATTGGCTGATACGCCCAATTTCAGTTTGGGTTGCGGTTGCAATGACTATGCCCATGCCTTGCCCGTGGGTAACAAGAGTGCCAGAATAAGCCATGCAACTTCTGTCACCGATCATAGCTTCTGGACTTACTGCGCTTATGGTCTTATCGACGGCAAGAGATTCTCCGGTTAGAGCCGATTCTTGTATTTGAAGCCCCTTGATATGAAAAAGCCGCAAATCCGCAGGAACCTTGTCGCCCGATTGCAAAAGAACGATGTCTCCCAGAACCAATGTTTCTGCGGCTATTGTTTTTTGCTGATCATCCCGAAGTACGATGGCATTGGGGGAAAGCATTTTTTTTATCGCCAGTAGAGCATCCTCTGCCTTTCCTTCTTGGATAAATCCAATGATAGCATTAAGAATCACTACGCCCAAAATGACGCTGGCATCCACCCAATGACCTAAAAGTCCCGTGACGATGCCAGCGGCCATGAGCACGTAAATCAATATGTTATTAAATTGATTTAAAAATCGGATAATAGGACTTTGGGTTTGACCAATGGGAAGTTTATTTAAGCCATATTTTTTAAGCCGCTCTAATGCTTCCTTTTCTGAGAGCCCACGGGTTGTTGTGGTAAGCATTTTTAGGGTGGCATTGGCTTCTTCGCCGTGCCAATTTATCGTTTCATAGGCTATATTTTCTGAATAATTTGAGCATTTTCGACGGTGTCTAAGCCATAATCCCACAACAACAATTGCAGTCAATAATGCAACGATCAAGCCTGTAATAATAAGGGGAGTAAACGTAATGCTCGTCATGTTTAAATCTTCCTTGCTCAAGAAATATATCTTCAAGGTAGGCAGATCTATTTTTATCGTTTTTTATAAAATTTACAAGAAGTTCCCGCTATTTTATCTTGAGTTATCCATTATGATATCTGCAAGAATAGACAAAAAATAGGGGTCTATTTTTTCTGGCACTGAATGCATTTCCATCAGAGTTCGATCGACAGACTGTTTTTCTCTATAGGATTGCCCATCTGTCATAATACAAAAAATATCTGCTATAGCGGCAATTTTACCGATATCGGATATTTGTGATGAGACAAGACCATGCGGATAGCCCGATCCATCAAGTCTTTCATGATGTTGTTCCATCATGACAACAATGGCATTAGGAATATTGGATTTCTTTCTGAGCATATGAGTTCCTCTTGAAATATGGGACCTGATAATAATGCGATCATCATTGGTTAAGGGTTCTTTTTTATGCAGAATATGAAAGGGAATAAAATATTTTCCGATATCATGCAGTAGCCCACCAGCAGCTAGGATTGTTATGTCTTGAGGTATAAGTCCCATAGCCAGACCAAAGTGGGACATGAGAATAGATACCCTAAAGCTATGAGATACGGTATAATTATCACATTCTTTTAGGGCTAAGAGTATTTCGTCATCAACGCAGAAGTCAACCGTTTCAATAATTGTGCAGGAACGGTTGATTATATCTTCAAATTTAATGGGGTAATTTGACCTTACGATATTTGGCACGTGGGAAAATATATCAAGGGATTCTTCCAACGCCTGTTTATTCATCGTTTGCAATTGAGTAAAGCTTTTTTGTATTTTTAAGTCTATGGCATCGGAAATTGTTTTTGTAATAAGCTTGTTCGTGGTTGGCTTTGTTATAATTTGTACGATATGGGCAGTAGATAATATTTTGGTAAAATCATTATTTATGTCATCTACAAGACCCACTATGGGTATTCTTCTTTTATTGGTGATGTCTAATATTTTTTTGACGACGTTAACAGAAATTGAGTCATCAACAATCACGGCTTTTACAGGCCGCTTAAGGGCATCATATAATTCAGAATTATTCTCATGAAATGTTAATGCGTTATAGTGTGAATCTGTTGAACAGGAATTATGCTCTAAGCTCGAGTTGTTCGAAAAAATCGTGATAACAGTATATAGATGATGCTGTGAATTGACGATGGAGCATTCATTATGTTTCGTCTTGAGATTTATTATACACTTATCCATTTTTTCCCCTAAACTTATTATTTTTAAGATAACCATCCCAATGGGTCATTCTTGAAAATCCTTATTGTACATAAAAATTTCAGAATAAAAAAAGCTATTATAATGGGGTTTTCTATGGGGTTTGGCTCTAATATGTCAGACGTTTGACAAAACACATCTCTATTCAATGGAGATTGTTTATTGAATAATACAGAATAATCAACGGGCATAAAAAGTTACTTTCTTCTCTTTAGCCCTGATTATATTTTTATTTCAATTTTTATGATTTTTTTAATACCATTCAAACTGTACAATGAATAGAATTAATTTTCTGTAAATATTTGTTCTTTTTAGGTTATTTTTTCAAATGTTGCCAGAAATATGGGCGGCCTTACAGCCTGATGAAATGGTCATCATAACCGCTGATCATGGTTGTGATCCAACTTGGCAAGGTATGGATCATACAAGGGAACATGTTCTTGTTATAGCATTTGGAGCAAAAATTACCCCATGCTCTATCGGCAAAAGAGATATATTTGCCCGTATTGAAAGAGCCTTGCGGTACATTTGGGTTTACCCCCCATGGTTGCGGGCAAGTCATTTATGTAAAGTCAAAGAAAAAACTTTATTCCGTCATATGGGGGATAAGTAATATGGCCAGTTTTATTCAAAGGAAAGAGCGCCTGTTTCCTTATCAACTCTTGCAACTGCAATAGGAAAATTTTCCCGAGTAAGAATCTGCACAGCCCAACCCGTGTCAGAAGATTCAATTTTTCCAATGCGTTGACTGCGTTTCTTATTGGTTTTGAGATATTCATTGACTATTTTTCGTGCATCATTTTTGGAAATATTGCTTGCCATAGAGATTGATGCAATTTCCATTTTTTCACTTGCGCTATTTTGTGAAAAAGCGGCCGCTGGAAAGGATGCGGTCATTACTATAATCATACTCATACCAAGTCGTTTCATGTTATTCGTGTAAGTCATTATATTTTCCTTCTAGTAAAATGCAGATAAGGAAATTTATGATTTATCCAACGAGAAACAAAGAGTTAAGAGATGAAGTTTATTTTTTTTGCGATGAACTATATTTTACTTAAAGATAATTTTTGCCTTTTCAAGAGCATTTCGGACAGGTTCCATCTGTTGTTCAAAATGACGCCATTTACCAATGGAAGAAGAATAAATATCCTTGCGAACCTGTGGAGCGCTCAGGGTTGTTATTGCCTTATGGGTATTGCGGTAATCAAGACAAGCAGGATCCCATTCCAAACCGCACCAATCAATAATGCGCCTTGTTTCCGCCTCATGATCTCTAATCACATCTTCATAATTGACATCTAGTATGTCACCTTCCATAGCCTCTCTCCAATGATCCATCAGTCTATAATAGGCAATAAAATATTGGGCAAGTTCCTCTAAATTATAGGAGTATGGATATGGAGATAGAAATAATGCTTTAAAAATAGAATAACAGCTATCCATGGGGTCACGTTTGACGTGGATGATCTTAGCCTTAGGCAAAGCCCTTTTTATCATGCCACAATATTGAAAATTAAAGGGCAATTTATCGGTGAAATAGCGATGAGAACCAATTTTTCCCGTTACAGACTTTATGTAATTCTCCCCCAATTCTTGGAAGTCAATATTTAAGGACAGCGCCATTTTATCTTGATTATAAATTTTATTATTTTCATGAAGTTTGTTAATTTGGGCAATAAAATATTTTGGAAAATCAGGCAGCTCACCGGCGGAGACCACATCTTTGTGTGAACTTATAATGGTATCTACCAGAGTGCTTCCTGTTCTGGGTAGTCCTAGAATAAAAATGGGGCCTTCTTTGTGACAGGACTTTACCAGTGTAGACAGATAGGCTTTGGATTGCAATATGGCCGTTCGTTGCAATATCTTTATATTTTGGGCGCTATTATATTTAAATGTTTCTCGTTTTGCTTTGGCGCCATGGGAAAGAGCCTCAAATGATTTTTCCCATTCTCCCAAATCTTCATATTCTTTTGCCAAGGCATAATTTAATTGAATTACGGCCTGATGATTATTTTTGAGACGATTACGTTCTGCTGTAATATGAGGGATATGGTTTAATTCTTTTGTTTGGCGGCGAAGACCAGACAGTATATAAATAGCCTCCGTGTTATTGGGATCAAGCTCAATTACCTGATTAAGAGACTTTTCAGCATCTTCAATTTTACCCAGAAATCTTTGTTGAATTGCCATATTGTAAATTAATTTTGCATTATTTGGCTTTAATTCTAAGGCATAAGAAATGGTTTTTAACGCTTTCTCATATCTATTGCAAAGACTATAGAGGGAAGCAATGGAATCTAATATTTGAAAGTCAATATTTTCCAATGCGGCCACTTTGTCTAACGTCATTTCAGATTTTATCCATTGGCTTGAAATGGCATAACATTCAGCAAGACAGAGATGAATATCGGCACGATCGGGCGCAATTTCGGTTGCCTTTATGGCATGGGCTATTGAATCCTCAAAAAGCTGTAAGGATAAGGTGACTTTAGATGTAAAAAGCAATAAAGAAATATCTTTGGGATAGAGAGAAAGCAATTGTCTTGCAATTTTATAGGCTTCTTGCTGGCGACCCGATTGAAAATATAGCTGTCCCTCTTGGAAATCTTTTTGATGATTTTGGCTTAACATTATTTGTCCACTAGCTTGTTTTCTTTACAATAAATAGAGTTTTTATATTTTTGGCAACTCATTCTCATCATGATAGATAAGAATCGAAACATAATAATGGTTATAAATTGCCATAAAACACAGCTTGTTTATGTAATATTATTTTTTCTGTTTAAAGGTTAGTGAGTTTTGTACGGATTCTAAATATTTATTTACAGTATAATTTTGTTTATAATAAAGAAAACAGAATATTCTACGTTATTTGAATGGCAACTTACGATAGTTATTGCATAAGGCTAAATATCCTGTAGGATAACCTTAGGTCTTGAAATTATACAATAATGAAAGGCTTGAGGGAGGGGTTTTTATAATGCGTAAGTGTGTAAACGAACATATTATATAATATGGTATTTTGAAGCTTATTACTTAATGATTAGAGAATTGTAATCTTATTTCTCTAACAATTAATCTTCAATATTACTATTGATAGTCGTGTATGTTTATCCTCTCCTTGGAACTGGGAAACTTAGCCATTGGAGGAAAGAAATGGACGTATTTATTTCGAAAAGTAAATTCAATAAATATTTAAAAAGCGGGGCATCTGTATTGGCCATCGCCGCTATTGTTACATCATCTGCGCAGGCTGCAGAACAACAAGAAGCAGAACAAGAAATTGTGGAAAGCAGCAAATCAGTAGAAAAAAATATTGATGATGCCGCATTGGATGAAGTCATCGTTACTGGCTCGCGCATCAGACGTAATGAATTTACCAGTGCTTCACCGATTCAAGTTATTTCTGGTGAAATTTCAAGAGAAATTGGTTTATTTGATGCGACGGAGATGTTGCAATCTTCTGTGCAATCAACAGGCCTTCAAATTGATAATACTCTAACAGGATTTGTTCTGGATGGTGGGGCAGGAGCAACTTCAGTATCCTTCCGTGGACTTGATCCTGAACGCACATTGGTGTTAATTAATGGCCGTCGCATGGCGTCATCTGGTGTAGGTGGTGCTCCAGTATCGCCTGACCTTAATCTTGTTCCTTCTATTATGATTGAACGGGTGGAGGCTCTTTTTGATGGTGCATCAGCAATTTATGGCTCGGATGCGGTGGCTGGGGTTGCCAACGTTATTTTGCGCAAAAATTTTGACGGTTTTGAAGTCGAAGGTACCGTTGAGGCACCATTTGCGGGCGGTGGTGAGGTTTATACGGCAGGCGCCATGTGGGGTAAAACATGGGATAATGCATCCTTAAGCATAGCTGGGGAATATTATAAACGTGAAACTATTGCGGTTAAAGATCGTGATTTTGTTAACAGTTGCGATGAAAATTATTATGAAGATCAAAATGGTAATATTTTGCAAAATGCTGGGTCATGGTGGCCCCGTGCAAGTCAAAGCAATTGTAAAACGGGGGCTTTGATTAACCGCATTCAAGAAGGTGTTGGCTATTTGGGTAGTATTTATTATAAGAATGGTGAAACAAACATTGGCGTGCCAAATTTTAACGAAGCAACATTACCTTGGTGGGGTACATATTATCCAGGAACTGTCCAATATGATTCCAATGGTAATGGTGTTATTGACCCATTTTCAGACAGTGTTTATTTTGATGCCAACAATGATGGTATTGGGGATGTTGATTATTTGGATCCCTTTTACAATTCTGATGCATCTCAGACAGCAAGGGATGCTGACTTCCAATCAGGTCTAGAACGCTTTAGCATTTTTGCAACGGGTGAATATACCTTTGATGATGAGCATGATACGACATTGTTTTTTGAAAGTATGTTCAGCAAAAGATCAATGAGAATCGTTAATGCCCCCTACCAATTATTTCCATGGGTTTCTGAAGCAAATCCAACCAACCCTTGCGGCTCCAATTATGGCGGCGAAGGACTTGGACAGGGTTGTTTGGTGTATTTCGGTCTTGATGGCTGGACCCAAAGATCTAGGCCTATTGTGAGTATCAATGGTGACCGCAACATCAATAATGTTAAGGTTAGCAATTTACGTACTCTTGCGGGTCTGAAGGGTGATCTTCCCTTCGTTAAAGAGGGAGATTGGCGGTATGAGGCCTATTTATCTTATTCAAGATCAAAGGGAACAGAAAGATCAGAGGGTATTCTTGCGGATAAACTTTATCATTCTTTGGATACGACCCGTTGGGATCCTGATAATCCAGGTCAGATGATCTGCGGTGATGGTTCAGATGGTTGTGTGGTTGTTGATATGTATGCGCCGTCAATTTTCCAAGAGGGCGGTGGTGATTTTGCAACACAGGCAGAACGTGATTATGTCTTTGGTAACCGTTATTTTGAAACAATCATTGAACAGAAAATGGGCGGCATTACCTTGGATGGTACATTGTTTAACTTGCCATGGAATGATGCGCCGGTAGCTTTGGTCGTTGGTTATGAATATCGTGAAGATTCCATTGAATCAAATCCAAATGCGGTGGCGTCTGAGGGACAGTTTATTCATTGGTATGTTGATAAAGGTGCTGATGGAACAAGTCACTTTAACGAATTTTTTGCCGAAACAGAACTTAATCTCGTTCAAGGCAAACCAATGGTGGAGGAATTGACCGTATCGGGTGCTGTTCGTTATACAAGCCCAAGTTTTTATGACGGCGCCTTTACCTATAATGTTAAAGCCATATACCGTCCAGTAGACTGGCTCCTGTTCCGCGGAACTTACGGTACATCATATCGGGCGCCAAATTTACGGGAACAATTCTTGAACGGTACCACAGGATTTAATTCCATTACTGACCCTTGTGTGGTTCCTGAAGCTGCTCGTAATATTCAAATTGGCCAAGATCCTACTTATATTGCGGCCAATGATACCCGTAAGGCTAATGTGTTGGCCGCTTGCGCCGCACAAGGACTTGACCCAACTTCACTTGGTCTTAGCCCAGATATTAATCCCATTTCTTCTACAGAAATTGTGACGGGCGGTGCCGATGATATTAGTGAAGAAACATCACGATCTTATACTTATGGTGTTGTTATTGATCAGCCTTGGTCTGAGAAATTCCGTCTAACTTTCTCAGCAACTTATTTTAATATTGAGGTTAAAAATAGCATTGAGGAGCCAACCAGAGCCTCTCTTTTAAACAAATGTTATGATAATTTAGACGAGCCAAATGCCACGAGCGTTTTCTGTGACCGTATTACACGTGATAATATTGGACGAATAATATTACTGGATACATCCTTTATTAATATTGGTCGGATTACATCTAAAGGTATTGACCTTAATATGCTCTATCAACAGGATTTTGAGGTTTCTTCAAATAACCTTAGTGTTACTGCGGATATAAAGGCTTCCTATATGAAAGAAAATATCTTTGAGATTGAAACAGATATTACCAATTATGCAGGACGTCCAACAAATCCAAGATGGCGCATTCAGGGTCGATTTGCCTTTGATTATTCCGACTTCCGTTTGACTTGGTTTACCCGTTGGATTCAGGGTGGAACCGATGAAGCGTTGGAATTTGGTGAAGGCGGTTCCTCTTATGAGCCATGTTTTGATACAACAGATAATGTCAAATGTCGTCCTGTTTTCCACACCAACAATTATGCGGTTCATGACGTATCATTGACATGGAAACCCGGTGACTACAGCTTGACATTGGGTGTCAGCAATGTGTTTGATCGTGCGCCTGAAAAGGTGGACTCAGACGGTGTGTTTAGCGACAGAAACTATCCTTATGGTGTTGGTTATGATATCACAGGTCGTTCTGTTTATTTAACAGCTCGGAAAAAATTCTAAGCGACATATCATTGAATTTAGGCGAGCCTTTGGGCTCGCCTTTTTTTATGCTTTAAAACTTTATATTTTCTAAAAAGCCACCAATATCATCGTCTAAGGCAGATTAATGGTGACCAAGAATAAAAAAAGGCTTAAGCATAACATGCTTAAGCCTTTGAAAGGAATGGCTCCCCGAACAGGACTCGAACCTGTGACAAATAGATTAACAGTCTACTACTCTACCAACTGAGTTATCGGGGATCAGTTATTACTTGCGTAGGCCTTATTCTGACCTAGCGAGGCATCTTATACAATCTGTTTTTTATCCTGCCAACATAAAAATTAAAAAAAATGACAATCATTTAGACAATAAGGCGTTTTTATAGAAAATAGCCCTAGGATATGGTCATTTTAGGCTTTATGGGCTAATGTTATTACGCCACCACTTATGATGATTTTGCGGTCTTTATAAAGCTTGCCAATGGCATTTTTATAGTTTGATTTGCTGACATGAAATATGGCGTTAATATCTTCGGGCTTGCTTTTATCGGTTAAATTAATGCTGCCGCCCTTTTGGATAATATAATCCATAATAATCTCGGGCAATTCTTTTCGCAGTTCATCAGTGGGTTTCTGTAATGTGATGTTGATCCTGTCATCGATGCGTATCTCGCCAATATAGCCTTTAAATTTATCGCCGATTTTTATAGGGCGGAAAATATCGCTATTGTGAATAAGACCTAAATGTGAGCCATTTATGACGGCCTTATAACCAAGATCACTGCGGCTTGCGATTAAAAGATCGACTTCTTGCCTCGGTTTAAACTGCCCCTCGTTCAGTTCTGGAAGATATTTGCTCAGAAGAGAGCTTGCGGCAATGCGGCCCGTGTTATCAAGGTAAAGATAAACCACATAGGAACGACCCGCCTCCATGGGAACACGTTGTTCCTTAAAGGGGACAAACAGATCCTTTGAAAGTCCCCAATCCAGAAAAGAACCAAAACTGCCTTTTTCAACAACAGAGAGGTGGGCGCAGTCACCCACTTCGGCAAAGGGTATTTCCGTTGTGGCAATCGGTCTGTCTTCTGAATCAAAATAAAGAAATACTGGTAAGGAGCAGCCTATTTCCCATTCATCGCTATTTTCGGGGAGATAACGCTTTGGCAGCAGGATTTCTTCTTGTATTTCGCCCACAGGATGTTCGCCAACATAGACACCGAAATCCACATGTTTCAGGACAATTAAAGAATGGGTTTTACCAAATTCAAGCATCAGATAATATCAAGCCTTTATCGTATATTTATAAGAGAATGCTTTTACAGTTAAAATAACTTGAAGTCGATAGTTTAAGTTTCTTTTGTATTTTAGGCCAATGGGACATTGTAAAAATATGGCAAGACAGTAATATGAGATAGGTTGCATTAAAGGTCAGGAAATTTATGTTTAAGAAATCATCAATCGCGTTAGAGGAATTGTCGCTTAAGTTGGCAGAATGCAAACGCTTCTCACATGAGACACCTTTGATCAATCCTTATCAACAAATGTCCTATCATCTTTTAAAAGAAATGAAGACTGATAATTTTTCGCCCGTGAATATTAATAGCGTCATTGAAGATCTTTCGGTTCAAGGTTTTTTAAGTCGGGGCAGACGCGCAAAGACCTATTTGCAGGAAACGGATCAAAAGATAAACCGGTCAAAGCTCGCCGATTGTTTTAAGAGAATAAGCACAGGAAAATCTTTTGCGGAATTTCGGACAATCGTGGAACGGGAAGTGGCGGGTATTGTTGTGACAGCTCACCCAACCTTTGGGTTTAGTCATGATCAATATGGCATATTGGCGGGACTTATTGATGGCTCTCTTTCGGAAGATGCCGCAGAAATTAAATTGATAACCTGTAAAAAACGTCCCGATGATGGTTTGACCCTTGAATATGAATTTATGCAATCTGAGCGGGCCTTGCTCAATCTACAACAGGCCATAAGGTATTTATATGAAACGGTCATCGGCGTTGCCCGTGACATATACCCCGATAACTGGAAACAGCTTAATTTAAAATTGGTCACGGCGGCAAGCTGGGTTGGTTTTGATGTGGATGGGCGAGACGATATTACATGGGTGGATAGCGTTAAATTCAGAAGCCGAATGGCCTTACGACAGATGGAAATTTATCTGGATTATTGGCAGAGTATTTCCGGTGATGAAAGCGTAACAAAATTACTGCTTAACCTCAAAGATGTGTTTACTCGGGATATAAAGAATATTCCAAAGTCCGCACATGATGTGGATGGGGTGCGAGAACTTGCCCGTTATATGGTGGAAAGCCGTCATATGGCCTCTGATATTCCGTCCATGATTATGGCGGCTCTGGATCAGCAAATTCAAGCAGCAGATAATGATCATACCATTTCTGATTTGATCATATTCAGGACAATATTTGACAATTTCAGAACGGGAATTTCTCATGTCCATTTTCGTTTAAATGCTGTGCAGCTGCATAATGCGATCCGTCCGATGGTGGCTCTGGAAAAAGATCCCGATGATGCCACAAGCCGCAGACGTTATATGAAGGCGGCGAGCAAATTATTGGATCATATCAAATCTGAAAAAATTGGCTATGAAACGATTTTGCATGAACAAACCACAGCCAAACGATTATTTATGATTGTTGCTCAATTTTTAAAATATATTGATAATGCGACCCCAATTCGCTTCTTGATTGCGGAGTCAGACACGCCTTTCACGGTTCTGGCGGCTTTATGTTATGCCAAATTATTCGGGGTAGATGATCATGTTGATATATCGCCTTTGTTCGAGACAGATCAGGCCTTGGTGCGTGGTGCCGAGGTGATTGAGGAGTTGCTCGAGAATAAACATTATTTTGCTTATGTTAAAAAGCGTAAGCGTCTTTGTATTCAGGCGGGATATTCTGATGCGGGTCGTTATTTGGGACAGGTTGCCGCAGGTCTTGCTATTGAACGGTTGCGTATTAAACTTATCAAATTATGGGGAAAATTTGATTTGGCGGATGTGGAGCTGGTCATTTTTGATACGGGCGGTGAATCCGTGGGACGGGGCGGGCATCCAGACGGTTTTGAGGGGCGGCTAAATTATATGCATACACCCGAAGCACGGCGGTTGGTGAAGGAATATAATGTTACCTATAAACAGGAATTTAGTCTTCAGGGGGGAGATGGGTATCTTTGGCTACATACGCCTGATCTGGCCTTTGCAACCCTTAGTCGTGTTATGGAAAATATGCTGTCTCCTGTTGAATCAGATGCAGACCCTTTTTATGAGAATATTGGATGGTCGCTCGATTTCTTCCTGACCGTAAAGGGCTATAATAATGTTATTTCAGATAATCCTGATTTTATGAGAATGATTTCTATCTTGGGGACAGATGTGTCTTATCCTTCTGGGTCTCGTATGACGGTTCGTCAGGATGAGGGCGTGGCCAGTCGGCCTTTGGAAAAATTATCACAGATTAGGGCTATCCCCAATAATATGCTGCTGCATCAACTAGGTTTTCTCGCCAATAGTTTGGGTGGGGTGGGGATTGCTATTTCACAGGATGGTTATGGTTTTTGGAAGATGTATGATCATTCTCCTAGATTGCGCCATATCATGAAACTTGTTTCGGCGGCTTTGGATGTAACGGATGAGGATTTCCTCGGTGCCTATACGGCTCTGTTCCGCCCACGTTATTGGATGCATACCGCAAACCATGAAGAAGAGAGCCATGACCAGAACCGCATGTTACGGCTGGCTAAAATGATTAGAAAACATGGTGTATCCGAGGGGTTAAATCGGGTTGAGTTTACGCTGCGTGAAGATTTGATGTATTTACGGGACGGCATTAAGGGTCGAGAAATGCCCGCCCCCCGGTATGGATTAAACAGCGAAGAAAAAACATACTATACTTTGCTTCATGTGGTGCGGATGACGTTGGTTCAGAAGATGTTTATGCTTATTACTCGAATCCCACGATTTCGGGATCATAAGGGATTGAGCGTCGATGACCTTATTTTAAAAATTCTAAGATTTCAAATTTCGCCCACTATATTGTTATTACGGGAAATTTTTCCCCTAGAGGGGGCTTATGAAATTGATCCTGATAACCCGGAAGAAATAAGTTTTAAAGGGGATGAGGTTCAGGGTTATAAATATGAAAATCGCCAAATTTTTGATGAAATTGAAGTTACTTACGATCAAATTCGGCGCATATCACAGTCCGTTTCCGCCTTTATCGGCGCTATGGGGTAATAGGGTCCAGAAGATATTATTATGTTAGGTCAATATTTTCTGCTTGAATGGGAATGCCTTGTTTTTGCAGGTTTTTAAGCCACATCTTGGCTTCTTTTATGTCATGAGGTGCCACCCCTACACCTGATGAAAGTCGCCCGTCCATGACGGCATTGACCGCCTCACTAACCGTGAGCGATACGCAAGACGCCATAGCACTTTGCCATCCTTGACCAATCATATCCAAAGAAAGAGACCCCGTCCAATAAGGGGTGTCATTTTCTGTCGCAGGCTTAGTTGCGCTTAAGGCAACATAAAGAACAACTCTGTCCTGTTCGTCGGCCTTATATTGATGATCTTGCCATAATTGATCGGATAATGTTTTAAGGTCTTGAGGTGGGGCATATTCCAGAAATGAAAAAATTTCTTTCCATGCTTTTTTCCAACCAGAAAGTCGCATGGTTCCGCGCACAAAGTTTCGTAAATTTTTCTCGCCCGAAAGACCATATTCTTCAATATAAGGCAGACTGTTGCGGTTAGGATAAACTTCAAATTTTTCGCCATAGAGGGAAAGTTCGCTCACTTCTTCCCATGCCTTTGAAATAGCATGTTCCTTACAGTCTTTAATAAATCTGGCTGGATTGGTTAAGGCCGTTAAGACCCCAAGCGGTGTCCAACTGAATTTATAGGTGAAGGGAGTGTTTTTGGCAGGAATGCCACCACAATAGGAAATAAAATCAATGATATCTCCTTTGCCTAAAATACCTTTTTGTCGGGCCGCATCAACAATTAAATGGGTAAAAAGATGATCAATTCCAGGATCAAGTCCAACTTCATTTACAAGACAAATATTTTTTGATTTGGCTTCTTTGTCTAATGCCCGCATTTCATCAGAAAGATAGCTAGACGTAACCAGATGACATTTTTCAGCAAGAGCAATATTTGCAACCTTTATATGAAATGATGCAGGTAGCATTGATATAATAATGTCACCCTCATGGAGCATTGTACAAAATTCTGTTCTCATAATATCATCGTCAATATTGAGAGGGCGGTAAGTTAATATTTCACCCATAGTAAGCGTGCTTTTTAGGTCTTCAATATGTTTTGATGACATGTCCCATACAGTTATATTGCCCCATTTTTTGGCAAGGGCAATGATACCTGGTCCCGATGCAAGTCCAGCACCGATCCAATGAATAGCAGGTCTTTGTTTTATAGAGGGAGAAGACATATTTTTCCTTAAGATTTTGGACGTCATCCTATAGCATGACTAGGTTGTGGGACAATTATAATGTTATTATTTAACGTGTTTACGGCTTTATCAAAGGATGCTTGTGTTTGCAACCAGACGGGATCATGAGCCCTGTTTTTTAAAGTGATGAGATGGGGCAAAAGCTGTTCAGAAAATTCAATACTTGCCTCATGGGGGAGCAGGGAGGGAAGATTATCAATGGCAATAATGTCAATGGCATGTTGTCCGAGATCACCCTGAACATTTATATAGGGGCTATCCCAGGTTGTGGTGTCATGATAGAGAGGGATAGGGTTAAAGCTACTAAAAGGATCACAAGAGACATCCGCAACAACAGATAGTCGCATCTTGTTTGTGATGTCATTTTTGCGAAGGAAAGGCGCAATCTTATGTTTGACAAAAGCACAATTGATCAGAATATCATGATCAATAATCAGTTTTCGGTCGATATTCTTGGTTTCATTACGCCCCCAACATGTTATGTCCGCACCATGATGAGAAAGAATTTCAAAGGCTCCTTTGCCACTTCTGCCGCCCGCACCAATAATGAGAACTTTTGGGTTTCTTGTTGGAGATTTTAATTTCTCAATCACTTTGTCTAATGCGGATGCTTTTTCAAAAGGCGATAAACCCTGATCCAAATAAGAAGAACCATTTTGTTTGCTGTGCCAATGAAGTAAGGCCAGAGCCGCTCCCATGTATCCTGCCCAATATCCAAAGGCAACGACACGTTTGCCGTTTTGATCCACCATATATTCTAAATCAAGAAGATTACCACCACCTTTTGTAAAACGGGATAAAAGTTCCTGCCAGCCACTTTGACTTTTATAGGCATGAGCAAAATAGATATGTGTGTTTTTCAATTTTTCTGGTATGGGGGGGAGTTCTTTTAAACCAAGAATGATAGCCTCTTTCGGCGCATTGACCCATGACCCGCTTGCCACGATCGTGCAGCCCGCATTCTCATATTCGCTATCAGCGATAATACGTTTTTGAGAATGCTCAACAATAACATTATAACCATGCTCGATCAATGTTCTAGCCCCTTGGGGTAAAAGAGGGGTTCTTCTTTCTGTCAAACGGTTTTCACGTCGCAGCCAAATGATATCATTGCCCATAATAAGAAGCTCCATTGTTACCTATATTTAGGTCACCTTGAAATGAGTTCTGATTATAATATGTCGTAATGCCGGCAGAAAGCATGCAATATGTCTAAAATTACAGCAATATAACGGAATATAAGATATTATTATGGGCATTTTGTCATTGATAATGGCGCTCTACCACAATTATTTAGTTCGTTTATATTTGATTCGCTCCAACAATGATAAGTTGTATAATATTTTTCTAATATATATAGTTACAATGGGAAAAATAAATATTCTAGAAAATCATACTATATCAATGAGTCTATATCTTTTGGCATATGTTTTGGATTAAATTTATAATAATTCGCAATATATGGCCTATGCCCTTCATAATTTAACCATTCCGTAAGTTTTTAGTTATTATTGTTTAAGGCGTTAGAATGGGTATAGCCATGACAAAAATTTTATATCTTAAATAAAATAGTTATGGCGCAGATCATATGTAGAAAATAAGTAATATAAGCCTAAATTATAAATGCATTATATGGGCTAGTATACAATCAAAATAGATGTCTATAGAAATTGTTTTATTAATACGTTTTGCGAGATTATTTTTTTGGTGTGTATGAATAGTATTCAGGGTATATTATGACAAAGCATGCGATAAGAAATGAAAATAGTAGGGAGATATTAGCAGAAATTATTGATTTTACTGTTGATGCGATCATATCGCTTGATAGCAATCATAATATTGTTCTTGTTAATGAGGCTTTTGAAAATATATTTGGTTATAAAGAAGAAGAAGTTCTAGGAAAATCGCTTAATATTCTATTGCCAAAACCTATTCATACTATTCATGCTGATTTTATTCATAAATATGAAGCGTCTTCTCAGAAGGCACGCTATATGGGGGAACGTTCTGATCTTTTTGGGATTAATAAGAACGGTGATAAGGTACCCCTTGATATTTCTATACAAAAACATCCTGAAGGAAGTCTATGCCGCTATACGGCAATTTGCAGAGACATAAGTAATAGGCTTAAACAGGAAAAAAGAATTAAGGAAGAAGAAAAAAAATTCAGAACATTATTTAATACCTCTGATCATTATACGATTTTGCTGGACGGGGAATGCGAGGTAAGAGAATTTAATGATACGGCACTCCAGTTGGCACAAAGTGAGCCAGAAAAATATATTGGCAAGAAAATTTGGGATTGTAATTTTTGGGCGGATGAGATGGATTATTCTCTTATCCATAATGCGGTTTTAAAGGTAAAAGCTGAAAAACCTAGAAAATTAATTGTTAATGCCTTTGGTATAAATAAACGTAAATTGGTTTTGGAGATCACTCTGACGCTTATCAGGGATGACAATAAGAAATCCACACTTATTGTTATGGAAGGCAAAAACATTACGGATATTATTGAATCCCATAAGGCTTTAAAGGAAAGTGAATCTCGCCTTTCTCGCGCCCAAAGAATTGCAAAACTTGGTAATTGGGAATGGACCATAGCGTCTAATGAAATGTCTTGGTCTGATGAAATCTATAATATCTTTGGACTTTCAAAGGGATCTTTTTACCCAAATTATGATGATTTTCTGAAAAATACCCATGAGGATGACAGGAATTGTGTTGATGCGGCCATCACGCAGGCCTTAAAAAATGATCAAACCTTTAATGTGACCCATCGTATAGTCCTTCCTGATGGTTCTGAAAAAAATGTGGAATCATTAGGTGAAATTTTTAGAATGAAAGATGGAACGCCTATCCGAGTTGAGGGCACTATGCAGGATGTGACCGTAAGTTGGAAGCGTGAAGAGGAATTACGCAAAGCCAAAAGCAGCGCAGAAGAGGCAAATATTGCCAAAGCACAATTTTTATCAACGGTAAGTCATGAACTCAAAACACCTCTTAATGCTATTATAGGTTTTAGCACAATGATTGCCGAAGAACATGTGGGCAAAATTAACGTTCCTTATTATAAGGATTACGCAACTTATATTAATTCGAGCGGTAATGCACTTTTAAGTTTAATTGAGAATATTTTGCATGTCACAAGTTTTGAATTAGGGTCTGTTAAGTATGAGCCCAGTTTATTTTTCGCTCAGTCACTTGTGGATAATGTGATGAATTTAATGTATAATAGGGCATTAGAAAAATCTATCGATATTCAGTTCTCCATGAGCGAAGATGTTCATGATATTTATCTTGACTTTCGGCATATGAAACGCGTTCTGATGCACCTAATTGACAATGCTATTAAATTTTCCAAGACAAATGATACGATAGAAGTAAATTTATATCTAAAAAATGATAATTTTATGATTGATGTCATAGATCACGGTGTTGGCTTTGATTATAATGACAAGGAAAAGATATTTGGGCTTTTTGTGCAGAAAGACATGAATCATAATCGAATGTATGGTGGTGTCGGATTGGGGCTTGCGATTGTTAAAAATTTAGTCGAACTTCAGGGTGGAACTATGGATGTTGAAAGTAAAGCTGGTGAAGGAAGTTGTTTCTCAGTTTGTTTTGCTCACCAAGGAATGCAAGAAAAATTACAGAAAAATAAATAAAATAAATAAAATGTGTGATGTGTAAAGAGGTGGTCCCAGAAAATCGGACAGTGTGTTAAGCTACTATTTTGATCAAGGAAGGATCATTTGAATGAGTAAAACACGCAAGAATTATCCGGCGGGATTTAAAACCAAAGTCGTTTTGGCCATGCTGCGGGAGG
>JAIOYI010000018.1 GCA_021741205.1 Emcibacter sp. | reverse complement strand
AAGACCACATAAAATTAGCCAAATCAAACATTAAAAGTCGTCAATAACGGATTTTACTGGAAATCAATCCCTAATTTTGTAATATCAAACTAGAAAATAGGCCTTATGCTGAGGTCTCATAATAAAAATTAGAAAATACATTGTGTGCTAATAATTTATTAATTCGGAAACTATATATCTTGCGGCATTTCCTCCACCATATAATTTATTATTATCCGATATGACTTTATTCCGCATTTGCGAAAATCCACTTAATATTCTTTTTTTATCACTACCAGTTAAAAGATTATACCCTCCCGAAATTAGTTCAACCCATTCGGTTTCCTCACGCATTGTGACACATGGCTTTGAAAAGAAAAAAGCTTCTTTTTGGAGTCCGCCACTATCCGTGAGTACAATTTGACATTTTTTTAGTAGGTAAATTATTTGCAAATAACCAACAGGGTCAATAACTTCAGCTTCTAGGCACACATCTAATTTCTCTATTTTTGTTTGAGTTCTAGGGTGCAGTGGTACTATTACAGGACATATTTTATTAATTTCATTAAGAGCATTTACAATGGAAATTAATCGATATGCATCATCAGTGTTTTCCGCCCGGTGGACGGTTGCCAAAACGAAAGGTTTATTTAAGTCTGTAGATTTTATACTTAAAGGGATACTAGCCAAGTCTTCATAAAAAATAGCCGCATCCTGCATAACATCTCCGACATTTACAATCTTTGCTGATAAATTCTCATATCCCTCTTTATGCAAATTATCAATCGCAGTGGAGGTTGGGCAGAGTAAAAGCGAACTCAACCTATCTGTTAAAATACGGTTTTGTTCTTCAGGCATTTTCATATTAAAACTTCTTAATCCAGCCTCCACATGTGCGATCGGAATATGTAGCTTAGATGCCGCCAATGCACCTGACAAAGTACTATTGGTGTCTCCATAAACTAATACCCAATCAGGTTTCTCCTTTAGTAATATATCTTCAATTTTTTCTAGCATTTGTCCTGTCATGGCGCCATGAGATAAACCTGATACACCCAATGTATAATTTGGTGTGGGAATTTGCATTTGCTGAAAAAAAATATCACTCATATTCGCATCATAATGTTGCCCTGTATGAACAATAATTTCTTGTAGTTCATTATGTTTTGCAATTTCACGGCTAACTGTCGCGGCCTTAATAAATTGGGGTCGCGCGCCAATAACTGTTAATATTTTCATATATCTTATAACCTATTGAAAAATAGTAATTTATAGTATCTTTTTTATTATCGTATTGTAAATTTTCTTAATATGCCCGTAAATAGCGAAAGGAATATTACGTTTATTATAACCTCGCGTAATGTAACAACTAATGCATGTTGGGTCGCCACAAATTATATATCTTGGGTTTTCTTTTAAGGTATTCATTTCCACTTCATACGCTTTTTTCGCATGAACACATAAAGACCAAGCATCACCAATATTACCCGTTATAAAATTTTGTGAGGCGTCATAATCTTTATAAAAATTTGAAAATGCTTGACTACAGCCAGGGGATTCCTTTGGTAGATAAATTTCTTCCCTACCATTTTTTAAAAATTTACTTTTATAAAAATATTTCAAATAATGTTTTTGAGATAAGCCTAGGTCATATTGTACTAAGTGGACAGTAGAAAACCCAGGACTCTCATCAGCACATCCTATCAACATCATCTTCCCATTTAATTTAATAAGTTGCCTCATAGGCTCGAAACAAGCTGCTTTTTCATCGTGTGTTTCTAGTAAAAACGATGCATATTTCCCAACTGCTGCAAAGGAATGAGTTGGATGTTTCGAGCGCACTACATTTTCTAGGCTGAGAACAAGCTTACTAAGTGCTCCCGTATAAGGTACAGATTTAGCATCAAAAACATATGGGGGTTTTTCCCAAATTTTACTTTGTTTTGTAAAAGCTGGAACAATTAGCGTGCCTTCAGGGCCGAGTAGATCCAAAATTCCTCCAAGAATAACATCTGTGACACTTCCATCAAGTCGACCAACTTTTCCTAAATTGGCACGTATATACAATAGATCCCCCGGCATAACACCAAAAATTTTCAGAGAATTAGAGATATCTAATCTCGTGATTTTGCCTACCTTATTCTCTAGCATAGAAATTTTATCCAGATCACTTAAACATCTAATGGAATACACCTTCATCTAGAATAAGCCACATCTCACATGTGTCATCAGACTATGATAACCAGTTCTTTCAAGTCAAGAATTATCTACATGTAAGAACTTTTTTCTCAATAACTTGAACCAAAATTATTCCATATACAATGTACGACGCAATCCCGATAAGAACAAAAGCTATAATAAATTCATATATTTCAAACTCTAAATATTCAGTAATACCGAAAAGAACGACTAAAAAAATTAAAGTTAACACATCGTAATATAATTTATACTTAACAACTCCATATATTGATAAAATACGACTTAATGGACTAACTAGTAATGCACAAAATAGCCATGGTGAAAAATACGCCATATAAATGCCTACCTCTTGCCAATCTTGTCCTAGAATTGGCCCTGCTAAATAGGGCGCAAATGACAGTGTCCCGAACAAGGGGAATAGCCCAAACAAAAATAGTTTTTTCATGGTTTTATAAAATAAAGATCGAGCTTCAAAATGTTTATTAGCTCTAACATAGTCTGCAAATTGCATATTAAAGACATCACCAATAGCTTTTGCAACTTTTGAATTGGGCAAAGATACAATACCTTGTGCTAGCACAAAGAACCCAACCTCTTTCGGACCAAAAAAATATGCTACCATTGGTGTTGGAATTATTGAATTGAACTTATTTATGGCTGTAGAGGGCATCTCAATAGTAGGAAACATCTTATGTTTTTTAAGCACAAACATGAATTTTCTTTTTGAAAAGGTTTTGAAAGATAGACCCATCTTTCTTACAGCAGTATATCCCATAGCATTCACGGAGCTCCATGCACTTATTACTTCTCCAACAACCAACCAGAGGACGCTTGGTATAAAAATATACCCAAATAATATTTTACTGAGTTCTTTTCCGAGGCTCCTAATAATTACTGCTCTACTAATTAGTTTAAAATTTGATTGGCGAATATTGTAATTTTGGAAAAGTAAAAAACCGCCCAGTCCTAAGCTAATTAACACTGCTCCAATTATATAATTATTGGGCAAAATACCAAAGCCCAGAATATTGTTCGATACTAATATATAATAAGTTGGTATCACTAAACTTGTAATTAATAATAAACATGTAATGCAAATAACTACTAGATAATCAATTTCTGATTTTGTTTTGGCTATAAAAAAGGCTGAATCATATCGTAAGGTCTGGAAGCTACTCCAAAAAAGCACTAAACTCATTAACAAACCCAATGTTCCTATTTGTTCAGCAGAATATAATCTCGTAATTAAAGGAATAGAAATAAGAGATATTAAGCTTGCGCCTAAAGTTCCCCGTACTAGAATAAATACTTTATTAAAAAATGAGATGTCATCAGTCATTAAATGTCATCAGTCATTATAGAGATCCATTAAACTAGTGCAAACTGCTTCCTGATCTTCTCTCAGCATATAAGGATGCATTGGAAGGCTAAAGACCGATTCAGCTGCTTTTTCTGCAACGGGAAAAGAACCCAACTGATATCCTAATTCTGCAAAGGCTGTTTGCTCATGCATATTTTTACCGTAATATACGACCGAAGGAATATCCGCTTTCTTTAGTTTGTCCATGGGTTCATCACGTCCCCCTTCTTTAGCTCTAATAGTATATTGCGCCCAAGATGATGTGCAGCCCTTGGGAACAACTGGTATATAAAAATTTTCATCAAGAGCATGGTTATATCGTTCAGCTACGACTTGTCTTGCAATAAGCTCTGTTGGAAATGCCACTAATTTTTCAATTAATATGGCTGCTTGAATAGTATCAAGGCGACTATTGAGACCGATCCTTACATTATCGTATTTATCTTTACCTTTGCCGTGAACATGAAGTGAACGCACCATCGCAGCCAAATCGTCATCATTAGTAAAGACCGCGCCGCCATCGCCATAACAACCAAGCGGCTTAGCAGGGAAGAAACTGGTTGTTGCTATATCACCAAAACTGCCTGCACGTTTGCCATCAATTGATCCACCAAAACCTTGAGCGGCATCTTCAAGAATTTTTAGACCATATTTATCCGCTATTTTTTGTATTGCATTATAATCTGCGGGCAACCCAAACAAATCTACAGCCATAATGACCTTAGGCGTTAATTTTCCTTCTTCTAAAGTGGTTTCAATGACAGATTGCAGGCTGTCGGGGGATATATTATATGTCCCCTCATCAATATCTACGAATACGGGCGTCGCACCCAGTAGAGGTACCGCCTCAGCGGATGCAAAGAAGGTGAATGTTGGGACAAAAACAGCATCCCCCTGTTTTACGCCTAATGCCATAAGAGCCAGTTGGAGCGCATCCGTTCCATTGGCAACACCAATAGAGTGTTTGACACCAACATAAGGTGAGAGCTGCTCTTCAAATTCCTGCACTTCTGGCCCCATAATATATTTACCATGGTCCAAAACGGTTTGGATACGTGCATCAATACGCTTTTTTAGATGTTTATACTGTGCCTGCAAGTCAATAAATTGCATTTATTTTTCTTCCTTCTTGGTCACTATACCATTTGTGAGTTGATATATGGATCCTGTATTTTTACATATCACGCGCGCATCGCCAGAAAGAGGCAAATCTAGCCGCTCGCCATATTCACTCATCCAGCCAATTTGTTTGGCAGGTGTACCTACCATGAGAGCATAATCAGGTACATCTCTATTAACGACAGCACCCGCTCCTACAAAGGCAAACTTCCCAATTGCAAGACCACATACAATCGTACAATTAGCACCGAGTGTAGCCCCCTTGCGCACTATTGTATCTCGATATTCGTCTTTTCGACTTACGGCAGAACGTGGATTATAGACATTGGTAAAAACCATACTCGGACCGCAAAATACATCGTCTTCTAAGGTAACATTGTCGTAAACAGAAACATTATTCTGGATTTTAACATTGTTACCAATTTTTACTCTATTGCCCACAAACACACCTTGTCCAAATGAGCAGTTTTTTCCTATTTTAGCGCCTGCACTAATGTGCACCCAATGCCAAATACGACACCCATCCCCAATTTCGGCGCCGTCATCTACAATCGCACTGTCATGAACCTGATAAGTCATCTCACCATCTCTCAATTATTTAAGTAGCTTATTCAGGTAAGGGTGATATTCACCCACTTTTCCAATTGGTGTCTGATTTCTTATGTTCGCAACCGTTTCAATCGCAACAATATTTTCATCAAGACCAAAGCCGTTTCCTGCGAGGATAGCTTGATAGCTTACTGTATGAAGATCCGTAAATCCCCAAGAAAATTCTATCTCTTCTCCATCGATCGTAATACTTCGGTATGTTCTTTGGCCACTCTCTCGTGCAATTTCTGGAAGACTATTTTCATCCACCGATAATAACCAACGAACACGCGCATGCTCATATTCCAAATAACCTGAACAAGTAGTATCAGAGGAGTAATGAACAATATTTTCCTGTAAATCACCAAAAATGAAATGAAGCATATCATAGAAATGTACGCCGACGTTTGTTGCGACACCACCTGATTTGTGAATATCTCCCTTCCAAGATACCAGATACCAGTGGCCTCTAGAGGTTATATAAGTCAAATCAACTTCGTGCTTTTTATTCTTTGGAGCCGCAGCTATTTTTTCCTTAATAGCTATAATGCTCGGATGCAACCTTAACTGCAATATGGTGTTGATCTTACGACCTGTATCATGCTCAATTTCCTTCAATCCTTCTATATTCCACGGGTTAAGAACTAAAGGTTTTTCACATATTGCATCTGCACCAGCCCGAAGTGCAAAACGCATGTGAGAATCATGAAGATAATTAGGAGAGCAAATGGCAATATAATCAAGCGGATCCCCCTTACGTCTCATTTTATCCACGTGACGATCAAAACGTTCATACTCTGTAAAAAAATCAGCATTCGGAAAATAGCTATCAATAATACCAACAGAATCATTTTTATCCAGAGCAGCGACTAGATCATTTCCTGTGTCTGCTATCGCACGCATATGCCTTGGCGCAATATAACCCGCAGCCCCAATGAGTCCAAATTTTTTCATATTATTTTTCCTAATTTACTTACCACAAATAATTAATAGTTTACAATCCAACTAATCCCAAAGCTCGTAAAGGAACCATCATTACCCAATACTGGTATGGTATCGCTTGAATGACTTAAATCAATCTTTACATCTCCAAATCCCATATTTCCTTGCACACTTGCTTCAAATATAGTGATGTTTTTTGTTGGAACAGAAACAGAATTGCGTCCAGCACCATCAATATTTATTTCTGCACGGTTATATTTAGCCGTGTATGCCCAATTATTGGCAGCATTAAACTGTGCCGATAGGGTCAATAATCTACTATCGCTATCCAAACTATGTCCCAAGGACCTATCTTTATAGCGATATCCTGTTCTATAAATAAAATGCTCATATACAACATTATAACGTTGCTTCCCGAACAACCAAACATGCCGACTTGTGGTATCCGAAAATTCTGTAGTCAGCCGCCAACTTGCGCCATCATCACCATATGGACCATATATTGACGCACCAATCAATTTTGCAAACTGAAACGGCATGATAACATTTTGGTCTTCTGCTGTTCCTTCTGCATATAACTTTAAAGAGGTATTTTTACTTAAGTTCATACTATAGGCTAGATCAATACTGGCAAGCTGATTTCCAGGCTCATTAGCTGTGCCCGTGTTATCCAAATTCCCTACGGAAATCAATGCATTGGTCCAAGTGGTAAACCCACATGGCCGACCATCGCCGCATAATTGCATGGTACGGGATAGTCCCACTTCAAAATTATTAATAGGTTCAAAGGAAAGACGCATTCCTGCAACCAGTGCATTGGGGATATGGCGATCTTTTTCCATCTTTGCGACGAACATGTCCCATTGCCATGGGCCTATCCAGCTAAGCCATTTTGTTTGAAATGGCTTAGGCTCAATGCGACGGATACCCACAGATGGCATAGGGCGGGCGTTGTTGCTGAGGATCAGCGTGCTTTCGCGGCCTGGGCCCCACCAACGGTCAAATGCACCTGCATAGGCGGACCAGTTTCCTATATCTTGGCTTAAATAACTGCCGTCCAGATGGGCATAGTCTTCGCCATTGCCGTTACGATAACCACCCTCTAGATGCACTGTCGTGCCACTGTCGTCATTGTTATATTCAAGCGTCGCAGACGTATCCAAATCATTGCGAGCCGTTTTGGCAAAACCTCGAATAATAGCAGGGCTGCTGGTTACCTGCATTCTTGCCGACATGTTAAACTCTTTTGGAATTTTTTCTTTTACCCGCATTACCGCAAGCCGCACATAAGGCGGCAAGTCCATCTCTGCCGTTTGGGATAAATTGCGGGTGATTTGTTTCCACGAAATAGGCCAAGTATTGACAGGACCAGATATTACGCCATGACGTGCGAGAACCTCAACATCATTGCGCAGCTGCATATCGCCGACGGCAGCCCACGGGGATGCCTGAACGATAGGTGATGTAATTAGGAAAGCAATAACGGCGCCCCCCCACCAAATTATAGCTTTTCTTCTCATCATTCTTCCAATACTTTCTGCCATCCACCGACGTCAGATTAGTTTTATAGTAAAAAATTATGTTTGGATGTTTTTAACTTAGTTTCAACATTAAGCCAACTCATATTACAGAATATTGACATATCTTATTTTAATGTTGTGTTATTCACTATAGAATAAATGGCAAGTTTCTATTTCTCCATATTCTGTTTTATAAACTTGGGTATAAACATAAGTAATCATAAAAATATGACATGACAGAAATCATCATTCGTGCAGGATGCAAGCGAAATCTAGAAACATGAAAAAATAAGGATATAAATAGATTAAAAATGTATGGTGGGTCTGGTAGGACTCGAACCTACGACCGAGCCGTTATGAGCGGCTAGCTCTAACCAACTGAGCTACAGACCCACACAAATGAATGAAATGGTGAATAGCAGATTATCCTATAAAAAGACAAGGAAGAATGACACTATTCTGATTTTTTTTCGTCCCTCTTATTTTTACAGGAAAAATGCTTCTGAAAAATATTTATGTATCGAGAAAGCTCCTTAACTGACGAGAGCGGCTAGGATGTTTTAATTTACGCAGTGCCTTGGCCTCGATCTGACGAATACGTTCACGGGTCACGGAAAATTGCTGCCCAACTTCTTCTAGGGTATGATCCGTATTCATGCCAATACCAAACCGCATACGCAGAACCCTCTCCTCACGAGGGGTGAGAGAGGCAAGCACACGGGTCGTGGTATCCCGCAAATTGGCCTGAATAGCACTATCCACCGGCAGGATTGCGCTTTTATCCTCAATAAAGTCGCCAAGATGAGAATCTTCCTCGTCACCAATAGGTGTCTCAAGAGAGATCGGTTCTTTGGCGATTTTCATAACTTTACGGACTTTTTCCAACGGCATACTCAACCGTTCCGCCAATTCTTCGGGGGTTGCCTCACGTCCGATTTCATGCATCATCTGACGGCCCGTGCGAACCAGTTTATTGATGGTTTCTATCATATGAACTGGAATACGGATCGTTCGTGCCTGATCGGCGATTGATCGGGTGATGGCCTGTCTGATCCACCATGTAGCATAGGTCGAAAATTTATACCCCCGCCGATATTCGAATTTATCCACGGCCTTCATCAGGCCAATGTTGCCTTCTTGAATAAGATCAAGAAATTGCAAACCTCGATTGGTGTATTTTTTGGCAATGGATATCACAAGGCGCAAATTGGCCTCAACCATTTCCTTTTTGGCAATACGGGCTTCTTTTTCGCCCTTTTGCACCATATTGACGATCGTACGGAATTCCCCCACAGGAAGGCCTACCTCTTGGGCGATATCAACTACCTGTCCCCGCATATTATTAATGGTTTCACGTTCCCGTGAAGCAAATTCTGTCCATCCCTTACCACTATTACTTGCAACCTCATCAATCCAGTCTGGTTCTAATTCCCGACCCTGATAATTTTTGAGATAGGCCTCACGTTTAATTTTATAACGTTCTGCCAAACGGAACATTTTTCCCTCAAGCGCCATAAGCCGCTTATTGAGGGCGTAAAGCTGCTCCAATAGGGAATCAATCCGGTTATTGTTAAGCCGCAGACTTTTCATTAAAACAATAAGTTCATCACTTAATTTCTGGTAACGTTTTTCCTGAACATCCCCAAGCAATTCACTTTTCAGACTAACTTCATGACGGGCTTCTTGAAGTTTTGAGAATTTCTTATAGACTTTGCGGATATTGTCAAAAATTTCCAAAACTTGGGGGGTTAGAGCCTCCTCCATAACCGCGAGCGATACCGTACTTTCATTATCGTCATCATCGTCATCGTCATCGTCATCATCAGACTTGGTTTCTTCAGTATCCTCATCATCCTCATCGTCAAATTTAGGCTTTACTTTCGTCTCTGCCTTAGGCTCAGGTTTGACTTCTGGTTTAATTTCTGGTTTGACTCTTTGACTGACGTCATTTTCATCATCCGTATCATCATCTTTCAGAACCAAGTCATTATCTTCAGTAGGGTCGATACCATACATGGCATCCAAATCAATCACATCCCGCAACATGATTTCTTCGGCCTCAAGCATTTCTGCCCATTCCACCAAGGCTCTAAAGGTAAGTGGACTTTCACAAAGACCCGCAATCATTGTTTCGCGGCCTGCCTCTATGCGTTTTGCTATGGCAATTTCGCCCTCACGGGACAAAAGCTCCACACTACCCATCTCCCGCAGATACATACGCACAGGATCATCTGTCCGATCTGCGACGGTCTTTAGTGGTTTTGCTTCCTCTTCTTCTTCAAAATCATCCTCGGTTGCTGCATCGTCTTTGGCAACATCATCGTCATCAGAATCTTCATTGTCCGCATCATCAACTACATTGATTCCCATTTCAGACAACATAGCCATGATATCTTCAATTTTTTCTGAAGACATTTCTTCCTGTGGCAGGGCCGCATTCAAGGCATCATATGTTATATATCCGCGCTTTTTAGCGGCGGCTATCATACTCTTAATATTCTCCTGGGAAGAATCGATCAGGGGGCTATCGGTATTTTCTTCGGTGTTATCGTCTTGCTTAGACAAGGTCTTTTTTTCTGTCTTGACCGCTTTTTCTGCCATTTATAACCTCAAATTTCATTTCCACTTAATCTCATCGGACAACAAATCCTTATAAATTAAGCGATTCTACCTTCAAGAGAGTTTATCTCGTCCTGAAGCAATTCCATATCCATCAATACTGGCTTCGTCACCCTTAGCTTTTTCAAGCTCCGCTTTCAGAGCACAAAATCGGGTAAATACTTCTTCCGTCATATTCTCCGCCAGTTCTTTTTCAGACGCCCTTATGTCTCTTTGTATATCAGAGACACGCCTATGCCGATTAACCACATGAAACCATCCCCGCACAACATCCGGTCGTGCAGCATCAGGCCATGCGAACCATTCGGCTTTAAGATCACCCTGTTTTAATATGACTTCCAATGCCTTGCCAAATCCTATTTTTAATAGATGGTTATAAAGGCTTTCACGTTCAAGGTTCGATTCGCGATTTGATACATCTATTATCTCGTTACGGAGTTTGTCAAGCTCCGCCGATTCGAAATCTGTTGTAGCAAACACCTCATGATGTTCTTTTAAGAGCCAAGGATGGTTCATAACCGTTAGAATCAATAGTCTTTCACGTTTTAGAGCGCCTAGATTTTTGCCTTTAAAAATATCACTATTTTTAAGATCTTTAACCCCTAAATATGTCTCATCTCTCCTATGGTTATTCTTTTTGCCATAAGGCTTTTGTGAATATTCAAAGTGATTCTTTTTATATTGCCGTTCTGAAACACTATTAACCAACGAATGATCCGCCACATAAGTCCGTCCAAAAAGACTTGCCAGACGTTTCTGATAATTTTCATCATAATGCCCCCTAATATTTTTGTTGCGGATTTCCAACAGCGTTTCTGACAACGTTAATTCCAAGCCTGCCCGCTGTTCTGGTGTGTCAATTTTGACAGATTCTGTTTTCATATTCCAAAGAATATCCATCAAAGGCTGTCCCTGTTCCAACATATCCAAAAATGCCTTAGCCCCATGACCTCTGATATAACTATCGGGATCTTCGCCTGTGGGTAAATGCACAAATCGCAAAGAATAACCTTCCTTTAATAGGGGCAAGGCTCGTTCCGCAACACGATGGGCGGCAAGGGCACCCGCCTTGTCACCATCAAAGCACATCAAGGGTTCTTGGGCTAATTTCCAAAGCTCGCCTATCTGTTCTTCTGTCACAGCCGTCCCAAGGGGCGCTACCGCATTTTCAAATCCTGCCTGTGCCATGGCAATTACATCCATATAACCCTCGGCCACAATAACGCGCCCCTTATCAAAGGATGGCTTTCTCGCATTAGCAAGATTATAAAGCAGGCTTCCTTTGTGAAATAAGGGTGTTTCGGGAGAGTTTAAATATTTTGCCTTAGCATTGGAATTAAGCGCCCGCCCGCCAAAGGCAACCACACGGCCTTGCCGATCTGTGATGGGAAACATAAGGCGATAACGAAATCTGTCATAGCTTGGTTTTTGCCCGTCCCCTTCATCTTCCAGCTTGATCAACAGCCCCGCCTCGATGAGCATATCTTCTGTCATACCGTCCTTGCTTGTCAGCGCCTCTTTTAAAGACGTATGCCCCTCAGGGGAAAATCCCAGACGGAATTTTTTTATGGTATTTCGGGAAAGCCCCCGACGGGTCAGATACTCCATTGCCTCTAACCCCGTTTGTGAAACAAGCTGAGCCTCAAACCATTTTGTGGCAGCCTCCATCACATCATAAAGAGATTTTCTGAGGGTTGAGCGTTTTTTGTCTTCTGGTGTGTAATCTGGCAAGGCAAGGCCTGCCTGCCCAGCCAATCGTTCCACCGCTTCGGGAAAATTAAGCCCCTCTGTCTCCACGACAAATTTGAAAATATCGCCGCTCGCACCGCATCCAAAACATTTGTAAAATGCCTTATCATCATTGACGGTGAAGGAAGGTGTTTTTTCATTGTGAAAGGGGCAAAGGCCGCTATGTTCTCGTCCCTTTCGGATAAGTTTTACCCTTCGGCCAATAACATCACTAACCGCTAGGCGACTTCTTATTTCATCAAGAAAATCAGGCGTAAACCCCATAAATATAAGAGTCCTATTTTACCATGCTTATTTAATTGTCTGTATGATATTTAAGCGAAAATTTTAAGATAAAGCGGACCTTGCAACAGCACTTGCCTTAGAAAAATCCATCTGTCCTGCATAATCGTCTTTCAAGGTCGCCATGACCTTACCAATATCCTTCAGGCCAGACGCTTCGTTCGTCTTGATCACATTCATTACAGTCGTCTCAATTTCATCATCGGACATTTGTCGAGGTTGAAATTCAGATATAATTTTCATTTCTTCTAATTCTTGTTGAGCAAGCTCCAACCGACCCGCCTCCTCATAAATGACGACACTATCCTTTCGTTGCTTGATCATTTTTGTTAATATTTCAAGCACCAAAGCATCTTCATTTTGGCCGTTATTGCTTTTATCCGTTCGAGAGGCAATCTCCCGATCCTTGATGGCAGCCAGAATGAGTCGGATCGTCGTAAGCCGACGTTTATCCTTATTCTTCATCGCCTCTTTCATGGCAATGGTGAGCTCTTCTCGCAACATATTGTTTTTTAATCCTTTTTCATAAAATACTAATCTAGATTAAGTCCCCATCTGCCAGTCTTTATTTTAGGAAGCAGAGACTGTACCCCAAATAGTACCAGATTGCAACAGTAAAATATCTTACAACTCTCTGATATTAAAGGATTTTTTTTCTAAAATATTTACTTGACGGAAAGAGCCGCTTCACCTATCTTCCGTGAAATTTACCTCTTGGTCAGTTATATATAAGACACGAGTTCTGGGCCTTAAGCTTACCGTAAATAAAGCCAAGCCCATCGGATAAAATAATTATTCACTAGTCTTCAATAATATTATGACCCTACGCGCCAAAGCGAAAGAAGTTATGTCAAAAAATAAAAAAGAAAACCATAAGAATCATGTCCCCCCCCACAAGGACATAACCGCTGTTCTCGTCCTTGCCGATGGATCAATATTTTGGGGTTACGGCGTTGGAGCCACAAAGGACATTGTCGGGGAGGTCTGCTTTAACACCTCAATAACTGGATATCAAGAAATACTGACCGACCCCTCCTATGCTGGTCAGATCATTACCTTTACCTTTCCCCATATTGGCAATGTAGGTACCAATGACGAGGATATGGAAGCCATTCGCCCTGCGGCAAGGGGACTTATTATCCGAGAAAACATCACGTCCTCATCCAACTTTCGCAGTCAAGATCATCTTAACAGTTGGTGCCTTAAGCAGGGGCTTGTAGGCATATCGGGTATTGATACCCGTCGTCTCACCCGCTACATCCGACTAAACGGTGCCCCAAATGGGGTCATAAGCCATAATTCAGATGGTGTTTTCGATATCCCTGCCCTTATTGATAAAGCACAAGCATGGCCTGGCTTACAAGACATGGATCTTGCCCTTGAGGTATCCTGCAAGATTCCCTATACATGGAATGAAGTAAGATGGACTTTGGAAAAGGGCTATCAAGAAATGTTGCCGTCTAAGACCCATGTGGTTGCCATTGATTACGGGATAAAGCGAAATATTTTGCGCTGTCTTGCCTCTTCTGGCGCCCATATTACGGTGGTTCCAGCAAATACAACAGCCAAAGAAATTCTGGCTTATAAGCCAGACGGTATTTTCCTTTCAAACGGACCTGGTGATCCTGCGGCTACGGGTCAATATGCCATCCCCGTCATACAGGAATTATTAGAAACAGGAATTCCCCTCTTTGGCATTTGTCTCGGCCATCAGATGCTCGCACTCGCCATTGGAGCAAAAACTCTTAAAATGCACCAAGGACACAGAGGCGCCAATCACCCTGTCATGGATTATAACACCAATAAGGTGGAAATTACGTCCATGAACCACGGTTTCATGGTTGACAAAAACAGCCTGCCTGACACTGCAAGAATTAGCCACATATCCCTATTTGACCAGACGCTTTGCGGATTTGAAATGAAAGACAAACCTGTCTTTTGTGTGCAACATCACCCCGAAGCAAGTCCAGGCCCACAGGATAGTCATTATCTTTTTGACCGCTTTATGGAAATGATCGAGAAAAATGCCTAAACGTACAGATATAAAATCCATTCTCATCATTGGCGCAGGCCCGATTATTATTGGTCAGGCCTGTGAATTTGACTATTCAGGAACGCAGGCCTGCAAGGCCTTAAAAGAAGAAGGTTACCGGGTCATTTTGATCAATAGTAACCCAGCAACGATTATGACAGACCCTGATATCGCCGATGCCACCTATGTGGAACCCATCACACCAGAATTTGTTGAAAAGATCATTATAAAAGAACGTCCCGATGCGTTACTTCCCACCATGGGTGGTCAAACGGGTCTTAATACCGCATTGGCTTTGTCAAAAAGCGGCGTCCTTGAAAAATACAATGTTCAATTGATCGGCGCCAATGAAGAGGCCAT
>JAIOYI010000011.1 GCA_021741205.1 Emcibacter sp. | reverse complement strand
TCCTGTATCACGTTGTAAAAGATTTTATGTAAAGGTAATCTAAATTGAATATTATTAACGATTGGCCTTATACAATTAAAATAATAAACAGCTCGTTTAAAATTAGAAAAAAATCTTAAATGACAATTAAATATAAATAAGATAATTTATGATATTCCTTTTTAGTTTTTAATAAATTCTCATAGCATTAATTAGTTATAATACTATTAAACATCAAAATATAATGATACACAAATATAGTACACTCTGTCGTAAACAAAAAATATATATTACAATAATATCAAATAGTTAGAGTGTAAATAATCACGTCCGTGTGGGGGCACCATTTCTTTCAAAATTCAGACCTAAAAGTATCCTTTTAGCATCCCCTATACCTTGCTGATGAACTCATATGTTATTTGAGTTGTTTTATAATTGGACAATAATGTTATAATTGCTCAACATCACACCTAGAACAAAAAGAAACAAAGGAAAATCATGACAGAAGACGTAAACCAAAGGTTTTCAGACTTTGATCAATGGTCAACACAAAACATGGTAGAGGCCATGTATGAGGGACAGCTTGTGGCCCTTGCCGCACTAAAAGGCAGCCTAAAGGACATTGCCGCAGCCGCAGATGAGGCCGCACGAAGACTTAGGCATGAGGGCCGATTAATTTATGTAGGAGCCGGTACCTCTGGTCGCCTTGGGGTGCAGGACGGTGTTGAATTAGGCCCAACATTTGGCTGGCCACTCAATCGACTGGTCTTCTGTCTTGCTGGCGGACCAGAGGCTATGACCATAAGTGCCGAGGGTGCCGAAGATATTTATGATCAAGGCGTTCGTGATATACAAAAAGCCAAGGTTGGAAAAAATGATATTGTCATTGGTATAGCCGCAAGCGGTGAAACCCCCTATACTCTTGGTGCTATAAAAGAGGCTCGATTACGCGGCGCCATGACAATCGGAATTGCCAATAATGCTGACACCAACCTCCTTAAGGAAAGCCAATACCCCATATTAGCTGAAACGGGCAGTGAATTAATTGCAGGCTCCACACGTATGAAAGCGGGCACCACCCAAAAAGTAATTTTGAACATCCTTTCCACCGCCATCATGGCAAAGCTCGGGAAAATTTATAAAGGCCTAATGGTTGATATGGTTGTATCCAACAAAAAACTGGAAAACAGAGCCATAAACATGATCAGAGACATTACAGGCTGTTCATTAGAAAAATCCCGTTCGTCTCTTATATGCGCCCATAAAAATATAAAACTCGCCGTCCTGATCAGTTTGGGTGAAAGTCTGGCTGACAGCAAAAATATTTTACAAGAAGCGGGAGAAAACCTCCATAAGGCTTTAACCATCCTAACCTTAAAAGGTAAGTAAGTTAATATGCGATCTGGTGAAAAATTGCGAGGACGAACCACACCTTCTTCAAAAGGTTACCAAAACAGCATGACAAGAAAAGGTATATATGCCCCAGAAATATTGATATCCGGTGCTTTTGTCACGGATCACATCATCCTTATGGAAAATGATATCATCACCGATATTGTCCATAGGGATCTTTTGCAAGACGACATAGACATTGATTATCATGACCATGGAAAGCTTATTCCTGGCTTTATTGATATTCAGGTCAATGGCGGTGGGGGCATATTATTTAATGATGATCCAAGCGTTGAGGCCATAAATGCAATCGGTGTAGCGCACCAGAAATTCGGAACAACGGCCTTTTTTCCAACCTTAATCAGCGATGATCTCGATAAAATTGAACAAGCCATCACCGCTGTGGATACGGCCATATCCAGAGGCATTCCAGGCGTTTCTGGCATTCATCTGGAGGGGCCATTTCTGAATAAAGAAAAAAATGGCATCCATGATGCCTGTAAATTTAGCACGCTTGATAAAAACAAAGTGGCCTTATTGTCTTCTCTCTCCAAGGGTCGCACACTCGTCACCCTTGCTCCTGAAATGGCAGAAGCTGAATTTATCGTAAGCCTTGTAGCAGCAGGGGTTGTCGTGTCCGTGGGCCATAGCAATGCAACCTATGAACAGGCCATGCAGGCCATGGCAATGGGGGTTACGGGTTTTACACATCTCTATAATGCCATGTCCCCTTTTCAAAGCCGTGCACCGGGCGTAGTGGGAGCCGCATTTATGGTAACCAACAGCTTTGCAAGCCTTATTGCTGATGGCTTTCACGTTCATCCGGCGGCTCTTAATCATGCCATCAAAACCAAGGGCGTGGAAAAAACCATTCTGATCACGGATGCTATGCCAACGGTTGGTGCCACACAACAGGATTTTTGGCTTGGCAATCAGCATATTACCGCCACAAATGGAAAATGCCAAAATGACGACGGCGTTTTGGCGGGGTCTTGTCTTGATATGGCATCCGCAGTTCGGTTTATCGCAAAGCGTACGGATTACAGTTTAGAAGATGCCGTTGCCATGGCGAGTCTGTCCCCTGCCCGCTTTATGGGCATTGATGATAAGATGGGCGAGATCAAAATTGGCAAGAAAGCGAACTTTGCCCTGTTGAACAAAGACCTCAACGTTATCAAAACATGGATTAATGGCGTAAAATGCAGCCATAGTTAAAGAGAGTATGATGTTATATCTTGGTATTGATGCTGGTGGCTCAACATGCAGAGCCCAACTCGAAGATCAGAAGGGTGTTATCTTGGGCAGGGGCAAGGCGGGACCCGCCAACCTTAGACTTGGTATTGCAACAGCCATGCAGGCCATAAAGGATGCCTTCGGGCAAACCTTAAAAGAAGCGAACCTTACCGATATTTCTCCTTCTGAAATTTCAGCGGCTGTAGGCATTGCAGGCATTTCAAATGTGAAAATATTTGATGAATTTAAGGCGCAACCTTTTTTTTCCATGCTACATAGAATAGTCTTTGCAAGTGATGCAGAAATTGCCAACCACGGCGCCCATGCAGGAAAAGACGGCGGCACGGTTATTGTGGGAACTGGCTCCATCGGCATAGCAAAACTTGGCCGTACCATTCATACAATAGGCGGATATGGCTTTCCCATATCGGATTTAGGAAGCGGCGCCAATATTGGCTTATCCGCCGTACAGAATATGTTGCGGGCAAGGGATGGGCTTATAACATCATGCGCCCTAACAGACGCCATATTCAATATTTTTGACAATGACCCCTTAAATGCCATTGCAGCGCAAGATAGTATGACAGCGGGCGATTATGCAAAATTTGCCCCTATAGTCGTCTCCCATGCCCAAAAGGGAGATGTTATAGCCACTCATATCCTGCAACAATCCGCAACCCATATTGAACAAATGATAAGAGCAATAGATCAATTGAATGTTCCAAGAATAGCCCTCACGGGGGGCTTGGGGACGATCATGATGCAATGGCTTGATCCTTCTGTAAAGGTACTATTATCAGAGCCACTAGGCGATGCACTTCAGGGAGCCATAAAATTGGCAAAATCTCACGAATGAAAGGGATATTACAAATAAAGAGTGGTTAAATCATTTTCGATCAACTGGTTTGATCGTCATTCTTTACTTGGCATAAAATGTGCGTTAAATCTAGCTCATAAGCTCAGAAGATTATTTGATCTGATCCAGAATAAAATACCAAACGAATTTTAAACAACCGCTTATGAATTAAAGGTCTCTATGCATAAAACTCCGAAATATATATTAACCCTAACCGCTCCTGATCGGGCCGGACTGGTGGCTACCGTTGCTCGTTTTCTTGCAGAACAAGGCGCCTTTATCACAGAAGCAAACCATCATACTGATGCCCGCCTAGAGATGGCCTTCTTGAGGTTCTCTTTTCAGGATGCGGGGCGTAATCTTCCTGAACTTCACAAATTACGCGAAGCATTTGAGCCTATTTCACGGGCCTTAAAGGCCTCTTCTGAATTTTATGATGCTGCCATTCCAATGCCCATCATCATCGCCGTATCAAAATTCGGTCATTGTCTTCATGATCTTTTACATCGCTGGAAGGCGGGCATTCTTCCCGTTGATGTCAAAGCGGTTATTTCAAATCATGAAGATATGCGCTCTTTCACAGAATGGCATGGCCTGCCCTTTCATCATTTGCCCATCAGCAAAGAAACAAAAATCAATCAGGAAACAAAAATCAAATCCTTAATAGAAGACTATAATGTAGAATTATTGGTTCTTGCCCGATATATGCAAATATTATCAGAAGATATGTGTCGTCATATTTCTGGTCGCGCTATCAATATTCATCATTCATTTTTGCCAAGCTTTAAAGGTGCAAAACCTTATAGTCAGGCCTATGATAGAGGGGTAAAAATGATCGGGGCAACCGCCCATTATGTCACAAGCGATCTTGATGAGGGCCCCATTATTGAACAAGTGGTGGAACGGGTCGATCATACGGTATCAGCAGAAGAACTCGTCAATATTGGTCGTGATACGGAATCTGTGGCACTGACCCGTGCGGTACGGTGGCATGCGGAACATCGTGTGCTTTTAAGTGGTCAAAGAACAGTAATATTTAAATAAATAAAAATAATGAAAAATTTCAATTATGATCTGACCTTCAATCTGTGACGCTTTAGTAACGTCAACAAATAATAGGTAATACTCGCAACCAGAATTGAATCAATGGCAGAAAATCCTGTCACAGAAAATATTTCATTGCTCGCAAAGTAACCAAATAAGATCGCAAATCCCCAAGCGATAAAGGCTAGAATACTAAACGAAACCTCTTTTTGTAAATCATTAACATTACAATTCGATTGGCGAAATATGAGCGCTTCTATAACGTAAATACTCGCCACGGGTGGAATTGCTATGCCAAGCAACAGCAAAAAATTTACCAGATAATTTTGCATATCAACAAAGGCTATAATGGTCCCCACCGCCCCAATGATGAGAATGAGATAACGCAGATGCATGCGGGTAAATATGGTTGCCATGGAAAGACCCGATGAATAAAGGCATAAAACATTGCTTGACCAAGACCCTAGCAATAACAGCAGGAAGGCAGGAATACCAATACCAAGCGTTATCATAATTTTTACAATATCCATCTCGCCCGTGGCGATTCCGGGGATAGCCGATAAGACCATGACGATGGGAAAGAAAATACCCAGCGCAAAAAATACCGACCATAAAGCATGGCGATTACTTTTGGCAAAACGGCTATAATCTGGCTGAATAACAACACCAACGATATAGCTTCCGATCACCGCCGATACGGCCGATGAAAATGTAATCCCCTGCCCTGCACTACTGGTCATATCCCATGATGTAATATCACCATAAGACAGCAAGGCACCATAAATCAGAAAGATCACCATAAAGGGTACCAAGAGCATGGCAAGCTTATCAATTCCCTTAAATCCAGCCATGGTAACGCCGCACATCAAAAGGCTTCCTATAATAATATAAAAAGCCAGAGGAAAGTTTTGTCCTGATATATTGATGACTGTAAGATTTATGGCATCGGCAAACACATTCATAATCACGCCGTACCAACCAATCAAAGACAGGGCAATAATAAAATTGACCACACGTGCCCCAATACGACCAAAGGAAAATTCCACCAACATATAGGTGGACAGATGTGTTCTCGCCCCAACAAGGCTTGTCAAAGCCCCCATGATCCCCAAAATAAAACATCCCATAACAAAGGCTGGAATTGCTCGTGAAAGGCCAAGACTGCCGCCGATATTAGCCGACGTTAAAAAAACAGGGATCCCAATAACACCCCCAATGATAACCATGGCAATATGAATGCCAGACAATGTTTTTTCCTGCGGAACGGGATTACGGGAATAATCATCCTGCTCCCTGTTCATCGTCTCTGGTCTATCAATGGTCAAATTTTATACCCATTCCAAACCATAAAATTTTAAGGCCTGAGCAGATGTGATATAACCATTTTTAATATCTTCCTGAATTTTTTCAGCGGGTCTTTGTTTTGGATTGCCATAGCCACCGCCTGTTCCCGTCATAAGACGTACAATTTCACCCTTTTTAACGGGAACTGTTGTACACATATGATGTCTTTCCTGTGAGCCATCATGACGCAAAATGAGGGCGTAATTGTTTGACCCCTCCTCTCCGCCATTCATGGCCCAAGGACGGGCCACCGTATTAGAGGCCGCATAAGTCAGATAGGCCACGTCCGATGTTATCTTATAATCAAGCACAACCCCCTTGCCACCCCGATATTCACCCGCACCACCATCTTCGTTATGGAAGGCATATTGGGTGACCTGAACGCCGTAGCGGCTTTCAAATAGTTCCGTTGGAATATTGAATGTCTCGCCATTGGCACAGCAAAACTGTCCGCTATCCCCATCCATATCTTTGCTCGCACCCCAGCCCCCAACCAAGGGTTCCCCCATGACGAATAAATCACCTGTATCGGGATGCAGGCCACTGAGGAAGGTCGCCCCGACGCTGCGCTGATGCCCCGCCGGCAGACGATCAGCCATAACAGGAGCCAATGCCTTCCACATCACGTCAATGGCCGCAATTAAGGGCTCATAATAAAGTGATACGGGCGCTGGGGACTGGGCGCTTATGATTGTGCCCATAGGACAGATGATTTCCAATGCCCGAAAACATCCCCCATTAGCGGGAATTTCTGTATTGGTTACGGCCTTAAACAGACAGCGTGCCCCCGTAATAAGTCCCGTATAGGAACAATTTATTGGCCCCATGACCTGAGAATCTGTTCCCGTATAATCGGCGATCATTTTGCCGTCCTTAATGGTCACTTTGACTTTGATGGTAAAGGGGCCATTGCCCAAGCCATCTTCCTCCACAATGCTCGAAGCCTCATAGACACCTTGTGGCAATTTCAACAGCTCGGCCTCGGTCATACGTTCCCCATAATCCAAAAGATCATTCATGGCATAAAGAACCGGATCTTTGCCATATTTCTCAATAATCTCCACGATGCGTTTGCCGCCAACACGGGCGGCTGCAACGCCGGCATGCATATCGCCAAGTGTGCTTTCAGGTAGTCTTACATTGGCCTCAATGATACCAACCAACGCATCATTGATCACGCCCTCGTTATAAAGTTTCAGAAATCTAAATTGCAGACCTTCCTGAAAAATTTCTGTAGCACGGGTGGAAACACTGCCTGGTTCAGCACCGCCCACCTCTGTCCAATGCGCCTTGTTCACGGTAAAGGCAATCAAAGAACCCTCATAGAAAATAGGCAATATAATCACCACGTCCGACAAATGGGTTCCGCCGCCATGATAGGGAGAATTGGTAATAATAACATCGCCCGGCTTTAAATCGCCCGAATTGGGATAAAATTCCAAAGTGCTTTGTACTGCCGTATCAAGGGTCGCAAGAAAAGCCGTAACCCCATTGCCTTGCGCCAGAAGATTACCCTTGGCATCCGTGGCGCCCACAGCAAAATCTGTGGTTTCATAAATGATCGGACTCATGCTGGTGCGAACCATGGCATTGAACATTTCATCCCCAAGCGCAACGAGAGAATCCTTAATGATTTCTGTTGTGAAGATATCCATAATCAGGCTCCTTTTTTCATGACATTGAGGTGAATAATATAATTGCCATAGTCATCAACTTCGGCCTTGTGATTTGGCGCAATAACGAGTGTTGCAGAAGGCTCCTGTATGATCGCAGGACCAAAAAAAGTCATGCCAGGATCCAATTTTAAGCCATCATAAACCACGGTTTTATGGATGCCATGCTGATCAAAATCCACCGCCCGCTCATGTAATATGGTGTCCGATAACGTCAAACCCGCAATATTTTTTTTGATAATTTCAGGCTTTGGCACCGCAATCTTTGCAATAAGGTGAAAATTCACCAGCTGCACATTGGCATTAAGTCTATAGGTAAAGCGTTTTTCATAAGCCTCGTGAAAATTTTTGATGCTTTCTGTTAAATCAATATCCCTATGACTATTAAGGACAAAAGAAAGTTTTACCGTATGTTCCTGTCCCACATAGCGCAGGTCCGCAAGATATTCAAAGAATATTTCCTCATTCGTTTCAACCCCATCTTGGGCATAATCCGCCTTGGCCTTATTCTTTAAAGTTTGAAAAACGTCCGATAAAATTTTTGTATTATCATGGGATAATAATAAGGGATGGGTTTGCAGATAATCCCTTCTCAAATCCGTAAGCAGCATACCCCATGCGGAAAAAACCGATGAATTAACGGGCACTATAACCTTTGGAACCTTTAATTCCTCGGCAAGTGCCACCGCATGCATGGCCCCACCCCCACCAAAGGCAATAAGAGCAAAATCACGGGGGTCATAACCTTTATTTGTGGATACTAAGCGAAGCGCATTGGTCATATTAGCATTGGCAATCCGCACCACGCCACGAGCCGCTTCTTCTAAGGATACCCCAAGATCAGCCATAATAGGGGCAAAGGCCGCCTCCACCGCCTTCATATCTGGTTCAACCTCGCCGCCAACAAAACAATTTTTATCAATACGACCCAAAATAAGATTTGAATCCGTTGTTGTGGGTTTTGTGCCGCCCCGACCATAGGCTGCAGGTCCCGGCATAGCACCCGCCGATTGTGGTCCCACATGCAGTTTTCCGCCCTTATCCGTCCATGCAATACTGCCACCACCATTACCAATTTCCACAATTTCTGATACGGGTGTCTGGATCGGATAGCCGGGCGATTTCTTATTTTTTTCAATATAATATTCTGTGGTAACTTTGACGTCCCCATCTTCTATGAGGGCGCATTTTGCCGTCGTACCACCAATGTCTAGAACAATCAGATTTTTCTCATTGATGATATTACCGAGATAAGCCGCAGCAAAGATACCACTCGCAGGCCCTGATTCCACCATGGTAATGGGGTTATCTTTGGCGTTCTGAACAGTGGCAATACCGCCGTTGGATTGCATCATATAGGGATTTCCCTTAAATCCCTCATCGGCCAGCTTTTTTTCCAGAGATTCAATATATTTTTTGGCAATAGGATGAACATAAGCCGAAAGAACGGTGGTATTGGTGCGCTCATATTCACGCCATTCCCGACTGATCTCGCTTGAGGCAAGAACCGATACTTCTGGCCAAAGTTTGGCAATTTCAGCCAAGACATCCAATTCATTCTGCGGATTGATATAGGCATGCAGAAAACAAACGGCAATAGCTTCAACGCCCTCGGCCTTTAAAAATTCAATTTGGGAAACGAGCGGCGATAAATCGACGGCCTTTTCAAGCTCTCCCTTATAATTTACCCGCTCATCCAGTTCGAGCCGTAAATATCGATCAACAAAGGGTTTTGGCTTGCGAAAATTGAAATTAAACAGATCAGGACGATTTCCACGGGCAATTTCGAGCACATCCCGAAAACCATTGGTCGTGATCAATGCCGTCTTAACGCCCTTTCTTTCTGTTAGCGCATTAATAATAACCGTAGAGCCATGAGCAAAGAATGTCATATCAGCGGGAGCTAGTCCCATCTTATGAATAGCATTCATGACGCCCTGTTCAAAATTTGGTGGCGTTGTATCTGCCTTGGCTATTTTTACAGACCCGCTTTTTCCCGTTTTCTCATCATAATCATAATAGACAAGATCGGTAAAAGTTCCGCCGACATCACTTGCTGCACGCATTATTAATCCTTGTAAAATCTAGTTCTTAACCAAACAGAACATAAAAAACTTTGCCATATCCAAAGGCAGTAGAGGCATGCGCCTCGCCAGCGGGTATATGGATCACATCACCCGTTTTACATTCATGTTTGCCTTCTATTGTTTCAATAAAAAAACCACCATCCAGTATGATGGATATTTCATCTTGTTCATGAACAGACATCCCCTCTGGTGGGTGCCGCAAACCTTCTGGAAATCCTGCTATGCCAACAACAAGGTCGGCGGGTTTTTCCTTTAGGCCGATAATTTTAAATAACTCTGTAATTTCAACATCATCTGACGTGATGTCACTAGGGTAGATATTCATTGAGCGAACCCCCTGCTTATTTCTGAAAGTAAATAACGTCATATGTTGGGATTTTCAGGAAGGGATTACCCCTTCCTGAAAACATGATGTAAATTCTAGAAATTAATTTTTGCATCAAGATGCCACGTACGAGGCGTCGCAGGATGAGAAAAGCCCCCAAGAACCCACTCAGAGTTATAGGCCTTATCCGTCAGATTATTCACAGAGGCTGCGATAGACCATTTACCGTCTGTATCTTCAAGTCCGATACGGGCATTGACCAAATCAAGAGCGCTACGGGCTGTTGAGTTTTCTGGATCCCAATATTGCGCCCCACGATGCTCATAATCAACACGGGCAACGATCCCAAGATCCTTGGTAATATCCGTACGATATTGCGCCCCCACATTAAAGGTTGTCTTTGGTACGTAAGGCGCCCGATTTCCAACATTGGCAGGATTTAGGATGTCATTTAGGATTTCACTGTCCGTATAACCAAATGAGGCATAAACATCAAAACCATCGGAAACACGTGCCACGGCCTCAATTTCGCCGCCCATCAAACGCACTTCATCGATATTAACCAGCACCTGCGCCCCAACCGCACCCACAAACACGAAATATAGGGGGTTTGTTTTTGTATGAAACAGGGCCGCATTCAAACGCAAACGACCATCGGCAAGATCACTTTTGAAACCAACTTCATAGGTTTTAGCAACTTCCGCATCAACCACATCGGTTACGCCATTAACGCCAACACCAGCGGCAGCGGCACCAACACCATATTGGTTATATTGACCGCTACGGAAGCCTTCACCGTATGAGGCATAAAGGTTAACGTCATCGGTTGCGGCATATTTCAAGGAAATTTTTGGTTGAAGCTTATTGTAAGTTCTTTCCTGACGACAATTCGTCAAAGCATCGGCAGCACAACCCGCAGGTAGTCCCGCTGTGTTGAGTGGTGAAATATGCTGAACCCTTTTATCTTCGTCATAACGAAGGGCAACCGCCAATTCCAAATCTTCTGATACGGCGTAAGACGCATTACCAAACAAAGCCCATGCCCGATTATTATTGTCATCGGCAATAAAGGACAAGGTTGGATTTATCGTGCTTGCAAATTTTGGTTCCCGCTCAATACGCTCAAAACCCTGACGATTATCATCACCTGTTGTGGATGAGATAAAGCGGTTCGTTTCCAGATAATAGGCACCGACCATCCATTGCAATGGTCCTTCATCATTTGAGGTGATACGGAATTCTTCACTCCAAGCATTAATGTCAACATACTGGGTTTGAGTGCCGTCAAAAATACCAAAAACATCAACTTCGTTGGTATAGGGGAATTGATCGCCTTCGCCGTATTCCATAACATTCACATAGGCCAGTATATTGGTAAAAGTTACATTGCCCGCAACATAATCCATTTTTAAGGATAATTCATCAACGTTACGTTCGTTATGCCCAAGGTTTGTCGCACAGAATGTCCGATTAACCGAATCCGCATCGGGAGCAGGCCCACCGAAGGGGTTTGATGAATTACAGCTATCACCATCAAAGGCAACGGATTGATATTGATAATTTAAAGCACCGCCATCTGTACGAACGATATTACCCCGTAATGTTGCCGTCAGATTTTCGGACAATTTCGCATCAAAAATAGCTCTTACGGTCAAATCCTGAAGATAGTCGGCTTTTTTATTCAATTGTTTGTTCAACAGATAACCACCCACATCCTGATATTTTGCCGCAACACGGAAACCCACATTGTCCGAAAGTGGTCCACCAACGCCTCCTTGAATCACATATTCATCACCATTGCCAATCGTACCACGGACAAAACCTTCCATTTCTTCTGTTGGACCATTGGATGTGATCAGGATAGCACCGCCCGCCGCATTGCGCCCATATAGTGCGCCTTGTGGCCCCCGAAGAACTTCGATAGTTTTCAGATCAAACATAGCCTGCGTTAACTGACGACTGTTGATTTGCAAAACACCATCCACCACAACCGCAACAGGTGTTTCACCATTACGAACCTGTGATACCCCCCGTATTGTCATGAAAGACACCCCTGCACTTTGAGCATTGGAAAGGGTCACATTCGGTGTTAATTGCAAAAAGTCATCAACCGTATCAATGCGCGAATCTTCAATGGCCTGCGCAGAAAATGCCGTTTCACTGAGGGGGACGTCTTGCAAACTTTCCGTTCTCATACGGGCCGTAACAACAATTTCTTCCAATGCTGAATTGGCCGGTGTATCCGTCTGTTGTGCAAATGCGGGTAGTGCATTAAAAGCCATTAATGCGATAAGGGACGTTGCGCCTATTCGGCTAAAAGATCTATTCATGTTTCACTCCATATATTAAATTTATATCTGTTATCTAATATTAATTCATTTGGTAACGGATGAATTATTTTAGATTTAAGCCTCAGACACAATCTTTCAAAAGAGTAGAAATAGGTATAATGAGGATAGGTTTTTTGGACAAAATGCATAAACTACTCTTATGGATAGGGTGTTTTATCCAAACAGACCCATTTCTTGCGCCGCAATGATAGCTCTGGCTCTTTTGTCCACGCCAAGCTTTGGAAAAATATTTTTTAAATGAAATTTTACCGTATGTTCGGTCATTTCAAGAGCGCGGGCAATTTCCTTATTGGAAAGCCCTCTCTGTAGCTCGATCAATACTTCCATCTCACGACTGCTTAAGATATTTTGTTGCGACAAGGCATTCTTCTTAACCTTTTTGACCTTTTCTGCGCATTTCTGGAGAAAATTCAACGCCAAACGATCAATATTTTTTTCACGGCGCACCCCGTTAGTCGCAGAAATGATATGAACAATATTTTCATTATCGGTGAAAGGTCTAACGATATTTTCAGGCCAAGCCATAGCCGCCGCATCAAATAAATAATCGGACGCCACACCCATCATGTTGCATTGATATTCAAGATCGGCTTGGGTAACAAGAACAGAAATGATAAAACAATGTGCTCCTATGGTATGGCAACAGTCTGCTAAGTCCTCTAATAAGAGGCGGGCTTTATCGTAATCCTGTGATTTGATAAACCATTTTGCAGCCGCCAAACCCATATAATGATAGGGTCGCCATAAGCTAGAATCTGATTTCCAGTTTTTTGGCGTAATATATTTCTGAACTTTAAATAATATGCGCTCAGCTTCTAGGGCATTATTCTCACGGGTGGCGATAATCAGATTGCAGCATTCCACAAAAACAGCAAGCCGCTCTATGGTTCTTTCTTCGGCGACTTTTTGACATCTGTCTCTTAAGATTTCTAAGGGTTCATTTTTTATTTCCTGACATGCCCGTGACAAGAGAAGTTCAAAGGCTCCAATATAAATTTCGAACCAACCGTCAAAATCTTCTGCATGGGATAAGACGGCCTCAAAATGCTGTAGATCGTCCCCCATTTCGCCCCGCCAATCCTTTAAAGAAAACAGTGAAATATCAGCGGTATATTTCAATCCACTATCCGAGCCAAAATTTTCATCCGCCATATGCTGAGCCTCACGGAAATAGGCTTCGCTCTGACGTAGATTACCCTTGTAAAAACATAGCTGTCCAATATGGATATAACAATAGTTAAGCCCAAGTACGCTGCTCGCTTGACGCATGGATCTTATGCCGTCATGAATATAAGTCAGACCCTTATCAAATAACCCCTGACATTCAGATATTAAAGTCAAAGCACAATAAATAACCCCAAGAGATAAGGCATCGGTAGGGTCAACTTTTTTAATATAGTCCAATAATTGCTGTCGGTTATTGCTGCTATAGCTATCCTCATAAGTGACTTGTAGAATCTCCAAGGTTTTAAAATCCCTATTGAAAGCCTTTAGGTTTTTCTTAAAATCATTTGCTTGAAGCGTGGGATTACATCGGGCAAGTTCAATATAATTTCGCGCCTCTCTGATTTTGCCTTCTTTTTGATAAAGATAGGCTCTAGCGATTTGTAATCTTGGATAATCTTTATAATGTTCTTCGGGAATATAGCGCAGTAAACTTCTTAAAAATCCAATGCCGCCGTATAAGATTAATTCCCAACCGCCCGCTTTTTCAATCATTTCTGCAGCACGTTCATAATTTTTTGCAAGACAGGCATAACGCACCGCCTCGTTAAGATTATTTTCAGCCTCGAACCAAGTAGAAGCCTTTAAATATAAATCCAAAATTTCATCGGGATAGCGTTGCCTAAGTTTTTCCTTCAGAAATTCAGAAAATAAATGATGATAGCGCAACCATTTTCTTTCATCATCAATAGGAACAAAAAGCGCATTAATACTCCCCGTTTTTTCCAGTTTCTCAAAGCCGTTCTTTATACCACATACCGTAAAAGCGAGACTATTATTCACCCTTTCCAATATGGATGTCTTAATGAGAAATTCCTGCATTTCTTCGGAGCATTTATTCATGATCTGTTCGGACAGATATTCCGCTAAATGTTCTGTTTTTCCAGAAAATGACTTGATTATCTGGTCCTTATCCCCACCCGAGGCAATCAATTGACTCGCCAGTTGAAGAGCAACCGGCCAACCTTCTGTTTTATCCAGCAAGCTTGCATATTGACCTTCTGTTAAGCCAATGGGCAAAACTTCTTTCATTTCAAACTGGTCAAAGCGTAATTCTTCTGGACTGAATTCTATAAGCTGCCCCATAGACCGCAACTTGGATAAATCAAATTGGGGTCTTTCCCGGCTGTTAATCACCACATGAAAATTATCAGGCATATTATCCAGCAAATCATCCATTAAATGATCAATTTCAGGTGTTTTTACCCTATGATAATCATCAAAAATAAGAACAACACCGTCATTATATTCCGATATTTTGGTCAAAAGCAAACCAAGGCATGAGCGAGGAGACGTGTCCGATAGCCCCTGTTCAGCAAGCATTTCAAGTCGGCCAAGATCAAGACCTGCGGCAATAAGAGAGAAAATAATGTAACATAAAAAATTATTAACATCGCCATCGGTTTCGTCCAAAGTCAGCCAAGCCACAGTGATATTTCTCGCCAGTATATTTTTTCGCCATTGGCTGAGCAATGTTGTTTTACCAAAGCCTGCGGGAGCCGTGACCAAACATATATTATGCTTTAAGCTTGAATCCAGAAGATTAATCAGCCGCGCTCTTCTTATAACAGAAACATGATAGCGGGGGGGCATCCACTTGGCTGATATCAACCAATTTCCAGTATCATCACTTTTTTCTAAACCACTGACCATTAATTCTGTCCATTCGGATGAGAAGAGTATCTTCTGAAATATTATTCTGTAATCCGTTACTATATGACTCTATTTAGAAAAAACAACCGCATAACAAGACACATTGACGAAACAAAGATAATGGAGCAGAATATATTTTCTATATTAAAATATTATAAGCGGCCATAGAGCCGTCGTTCCATTATTAAAGATTATCGGGGAAAGTATGACAATAGAAAAACAAACGGAACAATGGTCTTCAACGGCGAGTTTTTTGTTGGCGGCCGTGGGTTTCTCGGTGGGTCTTGGTAATATCTGGCGTTTCCCCTATGTGATGGGTGAAAATGGCGGGTCGGCCTTTTTGATTATTTATCTTATCTGTGCCTTTTTAATCGCCTTACCCCTTTTGGTAAGCGAGCTTGCCATTGGTCGACAAGGGCGCGGCAGCCCCGTTCTGAGCATGAGAAATGTGGCAATCCAATCTGGAGCAAGCAGCCGCTGGGGTAATGTTGGCGGGATTGCTGTCATCTGTGTCTTTGTCATCATGACATATTACACCGTCATTGCAGGATGGACATTTGACTATTTTTTCTTATCCGTCACAGGAAGTTTTGAGAATATGTCAGCCCATCAATCTGATGAAATGTTCAAAGACTTAACTGGAAACCCGTGGCGACTATTATTCTGGCACAGCATTGTCAATATCATCGTTTATTTGGTGTTGCGGCGAGGGGTGCAAGCCGGCATTGAAAAAGCTGTATATTTCCTTATGCCTGCGCTTTTTATATGTCTTATTATTATGGTAATTTATGCCATAACGACGGGTGACATCATAAAAACATCCCATTTTATGCTCACACCCGATTTCAGTAAAGTCACCATCAAAACAATATTGATCGCTGTGGGGCAGGCCTTCTTTTCAATTGGGATTGGCATGGCCTCATTGATAACTTTTGGCAGTTACCTGAACAAAAAAGTATCCATCCCAATGTCTGGCGCAACTATTATCATAGCGGACACAGGCGTTGCCCTTCTCGCTGGTCTTGCAATATTTCCTTTGGTCTTTGCTTTTGGACTTGAACCATCCAGTGGACCTGGGCTTATTTTTCAAACGCTTCCCATTGCCTTTGGTCAAATGACCGGAGGACAGATTTTTGGTCCAATATTTTTCTTTCTATTGATTGCCGCCGCCATGACATCCTGCATTGGAGGAATCGAATCTGTTATTGCTTGGATTGACGAACATAAAGGGATTAATCGAAAAAAAGGCAGCCTCATCATTATTTTTTGGGCATGGCTTGTGGGTTTTTTGAGTATCCTGTCCTTTAATGAATGGTCGGATTTCTATCCGTTAAATTTTATTCCAGCCTTTGCAGGAAAAACAATTTTTGACTGTTTTGATTTTCTGGCCGCCAACATCCTGTTGCTGATTGGGGCAACCTTAACATCATTCATGATAGGATGGCTTGTACCAAAACATATTCAATTGGACGCTATAGGAGGAAAAGAAGGCTATTTTTATTTTTTTTGGCGAATAGTTATTCGTTTCATAATTCCGCCATTATTACTCTTAATACTTGTGTTTGGCCTTGCGGTGTAATGCTTGGCTCTATTTGTGTGCGCGACATTTGGACAAATGTCTCGTTTTTTTTAAATTCAATGTCCAAAAACTTGACTAAATGAAGATCTATAACGTCTTTATAATCACTATAAAAATTTTATAGGATCAAAAACCTTAATTTTATAAGAGGAAACATACACATGAAAATATCAAAGAAATTCTCAATACTTGCTGGAACAGCTATTGCAACCAGCATTTCCATCATGGGAAGCGTTTATGCGGAGGAGAGCAAGACCGAAAAAGCCACCATTGAAGAAATTTTGGTGACGGCAACAAAACGGGACTCCACCATTAAAGATGTCCCCTTTTCAATCAATGCTCAAACACAAACCGACATTCAACGTACTGGCGCCACAAGCCTAGAAGATCTATCCCGTAATGTGGCGGGTCTTATGATCCAAAACTTAGGCCCCGGTCAAAGTCAAGTTGCTATCCGCGGCGTTTCCGCCGGTCAAATCGTTCGTGACCAACCAGGTGTTAAGGAACAAGTCGGGGTTTATCTCGATGAATCCGTAATTTCCCTTTCCCTCTTCACACCTGATATTGATTTGTATGACCTTAACCGTGTGGAAGTTCTGCGTGGACCACAAGGGACATTGTTTGGATCTGGCTCTGTGGGTGGTACCATCCGTTATATCACCAATCAACCAAACACAAATGAATTTGAAGGTAGCGTAGAAGGCAATCTTAACGTGATTGACGGCGGCGGCACAGGTGGCCATTTGAAAGCCATGATCAACATGCCTATCACTACTGATAAAGCCGCTATCCGTGCAGTTGGATATCACACCGAATATGCAGGTTTTATTGATGCCCTCCGTGAAGGCGGCAGCATTGATTAAAATGTTAACAGCGGTTCTCGCTCTGGTGGACGTGTATCTCTGTTGCTTCAGCCAACTGATAATGTCACCATTACACCTCGGGTTATTTATCAAGAAATCAAAATGGACGGCAATAACCGCCAAGAGGTTTTTAATCTTTATGCCAACCCCTACACAACAACACGCACAGCCGTACAATTAGGTCCACGTCAGCAATTCCTGCTTCTCAGGGAAGGTTTCAAAGATCAAACCTTGATTGCCGATTTGAATGTGGAAGTAAATTTTGACGGCTTTGATTTAACATCTGTCTCTAGCTATACAGACCGTGATATTTTGGTCAGCCGTGATGCCAGCGCTTTGACAGGTAGCGTATCTGTTGATCTTGGTTTCCCAGATGCAGCCGTTATGTTGCCGTCCAACTTGGTTGACACCACAAAGGTTAAACAATTCACCCAAGAAATGCGGATCAGCTCCAACGGTGAAGGCCCGCTGCAATGGGTTGGTGGTGTATTCTATTCCAATACAGACCGTGCCTATAAACAGTATCTTCCAACGCCTGGTTATGATGCCTATGTTGATGATGCGTTGGGAGCGGGAACATCCGAAGCCGTTGCCATGGGCGTTGGTCCCGTTGATTCACCCTTCTATTCCGAACTTCCTTTCTCACTGGAACAGGTTGCGGTCTTTGGCGAAGCAACTTATGACGTGACCGATGAATTCCATTTCACCGCAGGTGGTCGTTATTATGACTATAAAGAAGACCGCACGATGACTCAGGTTGGTCTCTTTAGTGGTGGCGTTGTGGGTCAGGTTGACAAAACATCATCCAATGGCTTTACGCCTCGTTTCCTTGCAAGTTATGACGTGAGTGATGAAATCACCGTCAATGCGCAAATTTCAAAAGGCTTCCGTCTTGGTGGTGTGAATGACGTTCTCAATACAGGACTTTGTAATGCCGAAGATTTGGTGATCTTTGGTGGTTTCCAAGATTATGGTGATGAATCACTTTGGAACTATGAGGCGGGTGCCAAATTCAACTCAGGCAATGTATCCCTGAATGTTGCGGCATTTTATACCAAAATTTCAAATCTTCAGGTGACATTGGATGCGGGATCATGTTCATCACGGGTGTCTTTCAACGTGCCTGATGCCCATTCACAGGGTGTTGAATTTGAATTGAAAGCCCAACCGACAGAAGGTCTTGATATTTCCGTTGCTGGTAGCTTGCTTGATTCCAAATTTGATTCAACCGTAAAAGACGGCAGCGGCGCTGTTCTTGGCGGTGTTCGTGATGGAAACCGCTTGCCATCTGTGCCAAAATTCAACATTGGTGTCACCGCAACCTATAGCTTCCCGCTTGACTCCTTTGGCGATAATGCAGAAGGCTATATTTCATCAACCTTCCAACATCGCAGCAGCATCTTTACCCAACCTTCTGACCAAGAAGCAGGTGCGGGAACATTTGTTTCTGGATTGCCTTTCGGTGGTGCCTCTGGTGATGATGCAACGGTTCTTGATCTTGAACTGGATGCTTATCAGACATTGAATCTCAGTGCTGGATTTATCAAGGATAGCTGGGAAGTTGTGGCTTATGTCAACAATGTGACCGACGAGAATGCCAATTTGTCCTTTGACCGTGAACGTGGGGGACGGGCTCGTCTTGGCTTCCGCACCAACCAACCACGGACATTTGGTTTGACATTCCGTTCAAATTTCTAATTTCTATCATTATGAGCAGGGGGTGCCTTCGTGCATCTCCTGCTTCATTTCAATAATCTCCGTTTTTGTTTGCCATAAACACCCCCCCATAACCAATATAATGCTTTACTGAGATATATTTATATGCGAGACAAGACATATAAATTTTAAGGAATATCCTGATGTTAGGGTAAGGTGCATTATGAGTTCTAAACAGAGAGAATTGTACCAAAATATCATTAAAATGATCCATGATATTGATGAACCCAATGCGCCGTCTCATCTGCTTGGTTTGATTTCCAAGGCCGTTCCCATCGATAGCTTTATCCTGTTTTGTTATCGGAAACAGGCAATTCCAGACGTTCTTTTTGAGCAATTAAATTATCCTGAACGGGATAATACCCTTGCCAAATATCTGGATGGGGCTTACCTACTTGACCCCTTCTATCAGCTTTCTCTTAACCATAAGGCGGTTGGTCTATATCATCTCAAGGAAATTGCGCCCGACCATTTCCGTCAAAGTGAATATTACCACAAATATTATAAAAATTCTGGGCTTGTGGATGAATTGAATTATTTTTTCCCCCTTGATGAAAATAACCTTATGGTTATAGCCCTAGGCCGAACAAAGAAAAAAGGACGTTTTAGCAAAAAGGACAAGGTAATACTCCATGACCTTATCCCTATTGTCGAATATTTCTGTGCCACCTACTGGGCAAAAATAGATCGCAAGAAACATGAGACCAATGAACAATTTGCACGGGGTATGACTAATTTCGGCAAATCTATTTTAACGGAAAAAGAACGTGAGGTTATGCATTTCCTCTTAAAAGGCCATTCCGCAAAATCAACCGCCCAAAAAATGAAAATTGCGCCAGGAACCGTTAAACTGCACCGCAGCAACATATATACCAAGCTTGATATTGGATCTCAGACGGAATTATTTTCCCTCTTTATTGATGCCCTGTCCCATATAAAGCACAATAACGATGAAGACCCTCTCATAAAATATCATCGTCACACCGCTTAAAGCCCATTTTACCCTATAACTTTGGATATATATGACCTATTCTGAAATAGGTTTATATTACCGTATTATTTTTATTGGGATTTAAGACTATGGATAGAGTAAAAAACAAAAGCCTGTTGCATAAATCTTCTTTCATCAACGGGACATGGGTTAAAGGCGACGGCAGAACAAGCTTCAACGTCACCAATCCTGCAAACGGCGCACCCTTAATGTCTGTGGAAAATGCCACAGAGGCCGATGTGCATTTGGCGATCGCCAGTGCAGAAAAAGCTTTTCCAAGCTTTCGTAGTCTGCCGGCAAAGTCTCGGGCAATATTGCTGCGCAAATGGTATGATTTGATCATAGAAAATATCGATGATCTTGCCCTTATCTTAAGCCTCGAACAGGGAAAACCCTTGGCAGAAGCAAGGGGCGAAATTTTATACGGCGCCTCCTATGTGGAATGGTTTTCCGAGGAAGCAAGGCGCATATACGGCGATATTATTCCTGCCGCATCTTCCGACAAAAGAATCCTTACCCTAAAGCAACCCATTGGTGTGGTTGCGGCCATAACACCGTGGAATTTTCCCAGCGCCATGATCACCCGCAAAGTCGCCCCCGCCTTGGCTGTGGGCTGCACGGTCATTATAAAACCAAGCGAGGAAACACCCTTGTCCGCCTTGGCCTTGGCTGAGCTTGCCAAACAAGCTGGATTTCCAGAAGGCGTTTTGAATGTTATTGTGACGAAAGATGCCGCCATGGCAGGGGATATTTTCTGCCAAAGCTCGGTCATTCGCAAACTGTCCTTTACGGGCTCCACCGCCGTTGGAAAAATTTTAATGCGCAAATCCGCAGATACCGTCAAGAAACTATCTATGGAACTTGGCGGCAATGCACCCTTCATTGTGTTTGATGATGCGGATCTTGACGCTGCTGTCAAAGGCGCCATAGCCTCCAAATATAGGAATGCCGGTCAGACATGCGTTTGTGCCAATCGTATCTTTGTTCAAGAAGGGGTCTATGATGCCTTTGCGGAAAAATTAAAGATCGAGGTCGAGCGCCTAAATGTCGGAAGCTTTGACACAAAGGACGTGGCTATTGGCCCGCTGATCAATAAGGCTGCCATAGAAAAAGTCACCCGCATCATTGCCGATGCCACAGGCAAGGGTGCTAAGATATTATTGGGCGGCGAACCTCATGCTCTTGGCCACCATTTTCATCAACCCACCATATTGACCAATGTGACCCGTGATATGGCCTGTTTTTCCGAAGAAATATTTGGCCCCGTTGCCCCACTTTATAAATTTTCCAGTGAGGAGGAGGTCATAAAACTGGCCAATGATACACCTTATGGCTTGGCATCTTATTTTTATGCCCGTGACATTGGGCGGATCTGGCGGGTTTCTGAGGCGCTTGAATATGGCATGGTTGGAATTAATGAAGGTATTATTTCTTCGGAAGCCGCCCCCTTTGGCGGGGTAAAAGAATCTGGCAACGGACGAGAAGGCTCCAAATACGGTACCGATGACTATCTGGAAATCAAATATTTATGTATGGGCGGATTAACGTAAGGATATTAAAATGTCACGCAATCAAGACTTTCAAACTCGGAGAGAAAATGCTGTTGCAAGAGGGGTTGCAACATTGCATCCCATATTTGCAAAAAGGGCTTTAAATGCTGAAATATGGGATGAGGAAGGCAAAAGATACATCGACTTTGCAGGCGGTATCGCCGTGGTCAACACGGGTCATAATCACCCCCATATTTTGAAAGCAGTACGGGAACAGCTCGAAAATTTTAGCCATACCTGTTTTCAGGTCACACCCTATGCGAGCTATATTGAGCTTGCGGAAAAGCTGAATAAACTTGCCCCTGGCACAACGCCTAAAAAGTCAATCTTTTTATCAACAGGCGCCGAGGCCGTTGAAAATGCCGTTAAAATTGCCCGCGCCCATACGGGACGTTCTGGCATTATTTCCTTTAGCGGTGCCTTCCATGGTCGGACAATGATGGGCATGGCTCTCACTGGCAAAGTGGTTCCCTATAAAACGGGATTTGGTCCCTTTCCTTCTGAAATATTTCATGCGCCTTTCCCTTGTTCTTATAATGGCATTACCGAACAGAACAGCATGGATGCTATTGAAAATATGTTCAAAGCCGATCTTGATCCATCAAGGGTAGCGGCCATTATTATAGAGCCCGTTCAGGGTGAAGGTGGCTTTAATATCGCCTCATCGTCATTCCTGCAAAAATTGCGTAAACTATGTGATCACCATGGCATTTTGCTCATTATGGATGAAATTCAGACAGGATTTGGCCGTACCGGAAAAATCTTTGCCACCGAATATGCCGATATTGAGCCAGACCTTATGACCATCGCAAAAAGCTTGGCGGGTGGTTTTCCCTTATCCGCCGTAACGGGCAAGGCCGCCATCATGGATTCAGCAGGACCCGGTGGTCTTGGTGGGACTTATGCGGGTTCTCCCCTCGCCTGTGTTGCAGGGCTTGCTGTATTGGAGGTGATTGAGCAGGAAAACCTTCTGAACAGATCCCTTGAAATTGGTAATATGATCAAGAATTCTCTTCAAGACATGGCGCAAGATAATCGTCTTTCCTGTATTGGTGAGGTGCGGGGTCTTGGTGCTATGGTGGCACTTGAACTGGTGAAAGATAATGATAATTCAAAGCCTGATGCGGACCTTACTAAGGCATTGGTCAATCAAGTTGCAAAAGACGGCCTTATTCTTCTGTCATGCGGAACAAGAGGCAATGTCATACGTTTCCTTTGCCCCCTCACCATCAGCAATGATCATTTAAAGGAAGGTTTGGATATTATCCATAAGGCACTGCTTAAGCTCACAAAATAATGTTGCCCTTAAATCTTATGGCCCTCTGTCTCTTGACAGAAGGCCATATTTTTTAGCTTTAAAGACGAGGAAATTATTTCTTAGCCATCAAATCCAGTAAGGCATAAACCGTGGCCGTGACCCCACTTTCGATGGCGGGTTCCGGTGTAATCTTAAAGAGAGGTGAATGATGGCTCGGCACCGCAGGACCACCCGCCTTAGCAGCCTCAAAGGCTTCTTTTGGTGTTCCACCAATAGAAAAATAAACGCTTGGAATAGCGGGGTCTGTGGTAAAGGCTGGAAAATCCTCAGCCCCCATGCTTCTTGTGGGAATATCAACAACCGCATCATCGCCCATATTTGCCTTCCACGTCATCTTTAACCGTCTTGCAAGGTCTCCATTATTAATGGTTGGTGGCACGGATTCATCAGAAACAATCACTTCTGGTAATTTATCCTCGGGTAGTCCCGCAACCCGCCCCATATTAACCGCAATACGTTTAATACCATCCAAAAGTAATTTTCTGGTTTCAAGATTAGTATTGCGTACCGTCAACTGCAAGTGAGCCTCGTCAGAGATAATATTATGTTTGGTGCCTGAATGAAAGGAGCCAACGGTCACAACACCTGGCTCACGGGGAGATAATTCACGGGATACAAGTGTCTGCAAGGCAAGAACGATCTGGCTGCCTAGAACAATGGGATCCTTGCCCGCATGAGGGGCGGCCCCATGGGCGCCAATACCATGAATAATGATGTCAACAGAATCTGCTCCTGCATAGGGGGAGCCTTCGGACACATTGATAATACCTGCCTCACCTTCTGAACTAACATGAAAGGCAAGGGCGTAATCAGGCTTGCCAAAGCGTTGCCATAAATTATCCTTCATCATGGCTTTTGCCCCCATGACCCTTTCCTCGGCGGGCTGCCCGATTAACATAAGCGTGCCAGACCATTTGTCCTTCATGGCCGCCATACGCCGTGCGGTTCCCACAAGGCTTGTGATATGAACATCATGACCGCAGGCATGCATAACAGGCACAATATTTCCTGTGATAGGGTCTTTTTGTGTGGCCTTGGAGGCATAAGAAAGCCCAGATTTTTCCTCTACTGGAAGTCCGTCCATATCGGCTCGCATCATGACCATAGGCCCTTCACCATTTTTCATAATGGCCACAACGCCCGTGCCACCAACACCAGTCGTCACCTCAAAACCCGCCGCCTTTAATTCCTTAGCAAGGCGAGCCGAGGTATTGGTTTCCCGAAGGCTGAGTTCTGGATTTTTATGAAAATAAACAAACAAATCAGACAAATAATTATCGTAATCCTTGGTAACAGATTGTTTTATAGTATCCCCTGCCACAGCGGAACCCGTCATTAAGACAACGCTCAAGGCAGTCATCATTGTTTTTCTCATAATTTTATCCCTATAATTGATTTAAAAGAATATAGACTAGCATATGAGAAGCGTGATGCAATATAAATTTCACAATGAAATTTCGTACAATGGCCACCATTTTTTGACCTATCACCTGTCTTATATGCTATAAGTGGTTATAAATTTTTGAACCAAGCAAAAGGAAATTTGATGAAAGAATGGGACGTCAATCTTTTAGAATATGCCTCAAATATCTATTGGGTTATTGGCATATTTATCTTCTTCACTTTCTTTCTCCATCTTATCTTTGTTTTATGGTTTCCCTTAAGTCTTAAGGCGTGGAAAGTGGTGGATTATTTATGGCTCACTCTGGCTCTTCTCTCCACACTGGGTCTTGTGGGGCAAGCCAAACAATATCGGGCGGAAAATTTTTATACCAATAATGAGACATCGGTTGCACAGTCTTTGAGCGACGTGAGAGGCTGGTATACCAATTATCAAAAACTTATCTGTTCTGAAGCCACATTACTTAAAGAAAAGAATTTAACAGAAACACAATATTTCAAGCTTTGCGATTGGCTAGAACGCCAAATTAATATTCTTAATCTCAATCAAAAGAATAAAGAAATTTTTCCTGAATTACCGTCCACCATGACAGAGGGATTGAATCAATATTCTATGATTATTTCCACTGTAGAGCAAAAAATATTGAGCCACCGTATCGAACAATATAACAGCAAAAGAAATCTTCATTTAATCAACATCAAAGAAAAGGAGAAAACCGCCATCCAAATGTTCATACTGATCATGTCCCCTATAATGCTTGCCTTTGCTCTTGCTATTCGCTTTACCAAGGTAACAGCAGAATATAAGCTTCTTTCTCCTCAACCCAAGAGAAAAAAAGAATAAAAGAAAATGAGAAATATGCCCAAGATTACAGCCTCATTTTTTGTGTTTTTTTTATTTTTATGGCCATGTTACGCCGAGCAGGAAGACATACGTGAACAACTTATTAAGTCAATCCATGAAGAGGTCATCACTGTCGTAGACGGCGATACGGTTATTTTAAAAGATCAAACAAGAGTAAGATTGGTTGGTATTCAGGCGCCGAAATTGCCCCTTGGGCGGAAAAATTTTATAAAATGGCCCTTAAGTGATCAATCAAAGGATAGTTTATCCGACCTTGTACTTCATAAATTTGTCACGCTCTATTTTGGCGGACAAAAACAGGATAGATATGGACGATCATTGGCTCATCTGTTTTTAGATAATGGTTTATGGGTACAAGGGGAAATGTTAAAACAGGGCATGGCAAGGGTCTATAGCTTTCCCGATAACCGCGCTGCCCTTCCTGAAATGCTGGCTTACGAAAAAAAAGCTAGAAAAACAAAAGCTGGAATATGGGCGCTCGACTATTATCAGCCAAAGGATCAAACAACAGCAGAACGCTATAACAACAGCTTTCAAATTATCACAGGGACGGTCAAAGATATCGCCAAAGTGCGCAGCACCATATATTTGAATTTTGGCGATAACTGGCGCGATGATTTTACTATCGTTATAAAATCAAAGGCCGCCCATGAATTCGCCAAAGCCACCATGGCAATTGATAATTTAGAGGGAAAAAAAATTGAAGCAAGAGGATGGCTTAAGTCCTATAATGGCCCCATGATTGAAGTTACCCATCCTGAACAAATCACGATTATTGAATGAAGGACATCCTATGACAAAAATAATAGAAATCTCACGATTGACCAATTTTATTAGAAAGAGCAAAAATACGCTTGCTTTAGGATTTGTGATAGTCCCGTTACTGCTTCAAGGTTGTATGACCACAAACCCCGCAACAGGTGGATCGGACTTCACCCCCTTTATGAGTCCTGCAAAGGAGACCGCCATTGGCCAAGAACAACATCCCATCGTGATTAAAGAGCATGGTGGCGTTGTTGATGACCCCAAAGTTGGCGGTTATGTTGCTGTTACTGGCGGACGGCTTGCCGCTGTATCAGAGCTGCCCAATAGCCCCTTCACCTTTACGGTTCTTAATTCTCCGATCATCAATGCCTTTGCCTTACCAGGGGGATATATTTATGTTACCCGCGGGATTTTGGCGCTCTTTAACAGTGAATCTGAAATGGCATCCGTTCTGGGTCATGAAATTGGCCATGTTACAGCCCGCCATTCTGCCAAAAGATATAATCAACAAATATTCACAGGTCTTGGTGCCACTGTTCTTGGATCCGTCCTCAATAGCAAAGAACTGAGCGATGCTGTCGGTTACGGTTCTCAGCTTTACTTACAAAGCTATTCCCGCAGCAATGAATATGAATCCGATGACCTTGGTATTCGCTATAGCCTTCGGGCGGGATTTGATCCCTATGCTGCAGCCGATATGTTAAGCTCTCTGGACAAAGATAGCCAATTACAAGATATTATTGCAAATCGTACTGGTCAACAAAGACCTCCTGAGTTTTTCTCCACCCACCCCAATACCAAGGACCGGGTAAGCCGTGCCTTTGCCAATGCTCAAAAAACAGGACTTGCCCAAAATAGCCGAAATCGTAACCATGATCTGTATTTAAAAACTATTGATGGCATGCTTTATGGTGACGATCCCGCTCATGGCATTATTAATGGACAGAATTTTTCCCATGGTCCCCTCCGCTTAACATTTAATGTGCCCAAGAATTACCGCCTCATCAACACTGAGGATATGGTTTATGCCCAAGGAACAGGCCCTGCGGAAGGATCCCTCGTTTTATTTTCAGGCGGCGACCTCCAAGGTCAGAATATGATTGAATTTACCTCAAAGATATGGAAGGGGTATGTTAAAGAAAATGACCTCCAGGGGCTTGAAGATATCTCCATAAATGGCATGGCTGCCGTCACAGGTTGGAATGATATCACGGTGAATAAGATACCCTCAAAAGTCCGAATTGTTGCGATTAAACATTCTGATTATCAGGCCTATTATTTTTTAATGATCACACCCTTGGATAAAATAGAGACTTTAAAAGATGGCCTGCAACGCATGACCTATAGTTTCAACAGATTGTCCGACAAACAAGCAAAAACCATTAAAGGCAAAATTATCCGTATCGTCACAGTCAAAAAAGGTGACACAGTAACGAGTTTATCTAAAAATATGGCCTTCCCCACCTATCAACTTGATCGATTTTTGGTGCTCAACGGCATGAATACAAACAGCCAACTAACCGTTGGACAAAAGGTCAAATTGGTTATTAATGCCAATGAAAAATAAAAGAGACCAGTGAATAACAAAAAAGAGCCGGGTATAATCACATATAACCGGCTCTTTCCCAAATTTTATTCCGCAGGATTTGGCAAGGTCTCCAACAATTCCCACCCAAGTAAATTATATATGTGGTCTCTTGCTCGTGACATAAGAATGTATAGCACAGGCACTAAGATAAGGGTCACACCCGTCGCAAATAACACTCCGAATGATAATGACACCACGGTCGGGATCATAAATTGTGCCTGAACACTTGTTTCCAACATCAAGGGTAGAAGACCTATAAAGGTTGTAAATGACGTGAGAAAGATAGGACGAAATCTCTCTTCTGCTGAAATTTCAATTGCCTGAATAACATTATAACCTTTATTGCGCAAACTGCATATATGATCCACAAGAACCAGATTATCATTGATCACAACCCCCATGGCGGCTGCTATGCCCATGATAGAGAAAATACTGATATCCATACCTAAAAATAAATGTCCAAGAATGGCACCCATATAACCAAAGGGCAATGCCGTAAAGATAATGAAGGGTTTGAAATAAGATTTAAAGGCGATGGCAAATAAAATATAAATTATGAGCAGACCAAAACCAAAATTGGTCATGATGGACTTCATAAATTCTTCTTGACCTTCATCACCGCCACCATAATCAAATTGAACATCCTTATATTTCTTCTGCCAGTCGGGATAAAAATTTTCTTTTAAATCTTGTTTGATTTTTTCTATTTCGGCGGCCTTACCTTCTGCAAAAGAAGCGGTAATCGTTAAGGTACGCTCCCGATCCCTTCGGTTGATGGATGTATAAGCAGGACGATATTTGATATCCGCCACAGAACCAAAGGGCACAACAGAACCCTCCCCTGAACGCACCCGTAATTTGTTCAAGGTATCAAAGGATTTTCGGTCTTCTTCTGGGTAACGCACCATCACCTTCACGTCGTCAATACCGCGCGGTATGCGCTGAACTTCCTCGCCGTAAAAGGCTTGGCGTACTTGACGGCCTAAATCTGAAAGTGAAATGCCCATATTTTCTGCACTGGGCATTAATGACAACACGGCCTCGGCCTGAGCGGAATCCAATGTATCGGATACATAATAAATCGCATCATAGGTAGCAAGGCGAGCTTTGAGTTCATCCGCCGCCGCCTCAATGTTTTTAACATGGGCTGATGATAAACGTATCTGCATGCCTCGACTATCATTGTTAAAGGTATTATCGAATTTAACTTCCTTGGCATCGGGAAAGGAGGGGGTTGCCTCTCGCCACATTTTTGTAATGTCTTCTGTAGAAATAGGTCGATTTTCAGAAGGTTCTAAGACAAAAAAAGAACGAGCTCCTCGATTACTGGCAAAGGCCATATTGGCTTTAAATATCTTGTCATTAGGATATTTAGTCTCTAATTCCTTCACCACCTTATAGGCAGATGTCTCAAGGGCAACCGTTGCCTCTTTCACTTTGTCAAAAGGTACACCATTTGGAAAAGTATATTCCGCCCTGATAAAATCCTGTGGGATTGAAGGTTGGAAAGCAAATCCCACATGTCCGCCCATTTGGATTCCACCGATAACAATCACCAGCATTCCAATAAAGGCACTTAATGTTATCCCTTTATGACGCAAACATTTGTCAAGAAAAGGACGGTAATAATCTATTATAAATAAATTCAGAAATTTATCTGACCATTCTCTAGCTATATTGACATATTTTGTCATGCCAATTTTAGTGAGAAGTCGGGCAAGAACCCCTGGCTTCTCTTCACCACCGTGACGTAAATGAGCAGGCAATATCAAAAGACTTTCGAGCAAAGAAAAACAAAGCGTTAAGATAACAACAACCGCAATAACCGTCGTAAACTGCTTTGTATCACCTGGAACCATAGCCATTGGAGCAAAAAAGATCATCGTGGTTAGAGCCGAGAAAATAACTGGCTTTATAACCTTTACTGTCCCTAATATAGAAGCTTTACCACCCTTTATACCTCGTTGATTTTCACGGTGAATATTTTCGCCCACAATGATCGCATCATCCACCACAATGCCCAAAATAAGAATGAAAGCAAACATACCGATCATGTTCAGACTTTCCCCTGTCATGGGCAAAAACATAAAGGCTCCTAGAAATGACACCGCAATACCAACCACAACCCATGCGGCAAGACGGGGTGTCAAAAACAACATTAACCCCGCAAACACAAGGACGAGACCACTAAGACCATTATTGATCAACGTGGAGGCGCGGCTTTTGAAACCCTTTGATTGATCATTCCATATTATGGCTTCAACATCTTTGGGCAATTTAGGTTTCAACGTATTTTCGATATAATCCGTCACGTTTTCGCTCACGGTGACCACATTGGGGTTCACAGTCGTTTCAACATGAATTAGTACCGCATTTTTCCGATTGACATGGCCGGAAAATTTATCATCAGAAAATCCATCAACCACCTTTGCGACATCTTTTAATAACACGCGGGTTCCGTCTTGATTGTGTAAAACAACTATATCTTCAAAATCTTTTCCCGTATAGCCCTGACCACGGGTCATAATTTGAATATTTCCCGTCTCGTTATCCACCTTACCCGCTGGCATATTTACCGATGAACGTGAAATAGCTTGGGCAATTTGATCAAAAGTCAAACCATACTTCTGTAAATTATACTCATCAATTTCAATGGAAATTTCATAAGGTCTCGTTCCATCGAGGCTAACTTGGTTGACCCCTTTAAGAGTTGCAAGTTCATTACGGACATTACGGCTCAATTCCTTCAGATCTGCTTCTGGAATATTACCCGCAAGTGCAATTTGCACCACGGGCTGACTAAATAATGGTTGACTAACCACGGGACGTTCCGACAGACGGGGAAAGGTATTAATACTATCCACACGAGCCTTAACCTCGTTCAGAAGTTTTTGCATATCATAATCATCAACCGCCTCAATAACCACATTACCAAATCCTTCATTGGCACGGGATATAATATGTTTTACCCCTTCAAGATCATAAACGGCTTCCTCTATACGTATAATGATACGCTCTTCAACTTCTTCTGGACCTGCACCAAGATAGAAAACATCCACATGAATTTCACTACCATCAATACTAGGAAAACTTTCTTTATCAATTTTTTGTAGTCCGACAATCCCACCTATAAGAAGGAGTATCATCAACAAATTTGCCGCAACAGGATTATTGACAAACCAACTCACGATATTATTCATGACTGGTCCCCTTGCCCAAGGTCATATTTTACCAACAGACCATCCACTTCCATACCAAGCTGTGACTGGCTTATAATATCACCTTCTTTTAAGCCGTCGGAAATTACGACAAAATCGCGGTTCGATTCAATAACTTTCACCTTACGGCTCCGCAATTTATTGTCTTTATCAACTACAAGAATTTGATCTCCCTGACGTAATACTTCACGAGGCAATTGATATACTCCATCAAAATGGCGGCCTTCAATATTTGCCGAAACAAACTGTCCAATACTGATCGGAATATTTCCCTCCAAGGACATCAATTGATCGCCCCGTAATTGTGCCACCACATACATGATCCGTGTTTTGGGATCGATCATGCCTTCACTGCGGACAATTTTGCCTTTCCAATGATGATCCTGATCGGCAAAACGCCCCGTTAAGGTAACATCAAACTGAGCAGAGCCAGTTTTTAAGCCCTTAATATCAAATTGACCCAAGTCCTTACTGGACATGGGAAGCCGTATTTCCACGACATCAACGGAATATAATTTCCCAAGTTTTGTTCCCATGGTAATGAACTGACCAAGGTCAACATTCTTACTATTCAGCAAGCCCTTAAAAGGAGCACGTATTTCTGTGCGTTCAAGATTAAGTTCCGCAACACTTAGATTAGCCTCTGCCGCTTTTACCTTTGCCTCTGCATCGGCAAGCTGCGGTTTACGGAGCGTAAGATCCGACGCCTCTCCTTGACCCAAGATTTTCCATTCTGCTTTTGCCAAGTCGGCTTCTGCCCGTTCTTTTTCCAGAAATTGCTGACTTTCAGCGACCCGTGCCTGTGCCGATGTGACGGCATATTGATAATCACGAGGATCAATACGAATAATGACCTCTCCTTTTTTGAATATTCCGCCGTCAACAAATTTATCGGAAACATAGACAACCTGTCCCGAAACTTGAGGAATAAGATCAATGGCCTGTTTTGCCTCTACACTTCCTTGGGTTTCTACAGATAATGCCACCTGTTTTGGATGTGCCTTGATCACGCGAATAAATCGGGCAATTTCAACGGCTGCTTTCTTCTCTGGTTCAGGTTTGGCCATAACCAGAAGGGCACTGGCGCCCACAGCCCCGATGATAATAATGGTCGGTAAAATGAATGAGCGCATTTTTTTTGAGATACTCATAATGAATTTCCTTTATCGGCTTTCCCTTGTGGGGTTATTCTATTGTTCGTTTGAGCCTGAATATCTTCACTTGTTATAAAGTCACCACCCAATGCAAGGTGCAGTGCTATTCTATTATTTATAAGTTGTTTTTTAACGGATATAAGCTGGCTTTGTTGTGCCAAACTTTGCCGTTGTGATTCCAGAAGTACAGAAATTTTTATAAGTCCCCGTGCAAATTGATCAATGGCAACATTTTCTGCCGAAGCGGCATTTTCAGCGGCCTTTTCTATATAATTGACCTGTTCTTTTAATGATCTTTCACTAGACAGGGCGTCTTCCACCTCTTTGAAGGCCACAAGAAGATTACGGGCAAAAACCTGTTTCTCGGCCTCAAATAATGCCAACTGTGCCTTTGCGGTATATCTTAATTTGCCTCCCTGAAATAAGGGTTGAGTAATGTTACCCAACAAATTCCAGAATATATTATCAAATTTCAAAAGATCGCTAAAGTTTGATGAACTGTTATTGCCGCTCGCTGTAATGGAAAAAGATGGCAGTAAATTTTTTTCTGCAGCTTGACTGCTGTAGCCCACAGAAATCAGACGTTCCTTTGCAGCCCGAAGATCAGGCCGTCTTTCAAGCAAATTTATTGGCAACCCAATAGGCACGTCACCCTTTAAATCTGGAATTTCACCTTTTGCCATAATTTTTGCCGCAGGATAGCGGCCCGCCAGAATTTCCAGTCTTCTTTTTTCTTGTTCCAACTGATTTTCACGATTGCTTAAGTTCGCTCGGGAAGCCTCAAGACTTGTCACGATCAAGCGCAAATCAAGTCCTGTACTTAATCCCCGAACAAAGCGCTTTTTAACAACACCCGCAGCACGCTCATAGCTTTCAACGGTTTTGGCGGCAAGCGTCGCCTGTTCTTCCGCCTCCATAATATCAAACCAGCCCTGAGTGACTTGTGCCGCAAGAGATAATCTCGCCCCTTCACGGTCATAGCGAGCCGCAGCATAATCAGCGTCCGCAGCACCCACCCGAGCCGATAACCTGCCCCAGACATCTGCTTCCCAACGGGCATCAAGTCCCAAGGACAAATTGTTCCCTGTGGTATCTGGATTACTGATATGTTGGCGACTGGCACCAAAATTTGCATTTAGGGTCGGGTAAAGATTTCCCCTTGAAACTTCTGCGTTAAAGCCTGCGGCCTTCATCCTGTGGGAAGTCGCCTGAAAATCTGGATTTTTCTCTAACACTTCATGAACGAAGACAGATAATGCTGGTATATTTAGAACGTCAAGCCATCCGTCCCGCACCTCACCCACTACATATTCTGATGTTTTTTCATTGGCGCGCCAATTCTCTGCAATATCCGCTGTGGGAAGATTTTCGTCCGTTACAGGTGCCGTGGCACAAGATATCAAAACGAGCATTGAGACTGAAAGAACCAAATACTTGGCATTTTTCATTGTATTATCCTTCGTAACCTAACTTTTATTTTTTATTTTAGCGGTTTTTTGTCTTTGTTATATATGTGATATCTTCCAATTATCAATATAGGACGAAAACAAAATAATAGCGATAGGACGAACCTGATCTGATCTCAAAATAATGTTATTTTATCGCAAAATTATGACAATATAGTTTTATTTCAGAATGAAACATTGCCCAATATTATGAAACGGTCAAGTGATCAACAATATCACCCTCATGCGAAAAGCACACCGCATTCAATGAACCACCACGGCCACTTCCCCCATCAACTGTTGCTCTATGGGGATGGTCGAGACATAACCCCTTATTAGAATGATCATAACCACGCACTATTCTGGAAAAACCATTATAGGCATCATTAATGCCGTCAAAACGTCCATTATCCCACCAGAAATTATCTTTTTGCATGTTTAAAGGTCTTGAGACATCAACAGAGGCATGGACGAATAATATTTTACCCTCTCTGGTAAAGGCGGCTCTTTTTAAATTGCTGAGCAGGGCCGTATGACCCGCATGATGATTTATGGATCGACGAAGACTTCCCGTCCATTTGGAAATTGAAAGCGTTCCTTCACGGGCAATAGCTCGGGCTACATTGGCTTTTGTACCATAACATTCAATGACCGCCCCCATATGATGTTCCAAAAGCCAGTCCATAACCTCTGCGGGATTTGGAGCAAATTGCAATTGCAGCAATTTTGTCAACATTTCCTCCCGAGCTCCCCGCAAATAGACCAATGAATTAGGTGGAGAAACCTCGCCCGCAGCCATAAATTTTCGACGGGCAAGCAATAGTTCATTCAGTGTTTCTATAGCCGATTGCTTATTACCAAAATAATTACCCAAATAAACAATTCTATCCCCCGTTTGATAACGGGCAAGAATATCCAAATGCAATATCCGAAGGCTCTCTATCTCGCCGTGAATTGCCCCAACAGCCCAAATCCTTTGGGATTGATCCAGACAACCAAATTTCTCAGAATCCATATTTGAAAGATCGGTCGTATCCATAGACACTCAAATAACCCATATTTTTCAGAAGTTGACTATCCACCCTATATTACCCATATCCCCAATAGGGGGCAAAATAATATTAGAACCATTATTTCAATGACATATTATCAAGCGGCCGTTAAAACATCCGCAAGTTTCAACATGGCATCTTTCTCGGCAATTTCTTCGATAGCAGCCACTTCACGGGCCAAACGGCTTATAGCAGATTCATATATCTGCCGTTCACTATAAGACTGTTCCGTCTGATCACCACCGCGATGCAAATCACGAACCACTTCCGCCAAATGAACCAGATTTCCTGAGTTAATTTTAGCTTCATATTCCTGCGCACGGCGGCTCCACATGGTGCGTTTTACCCGGGCGCGGCCTTTTAATGTGGAATATGCCTTATCCATAATTATCGGACTGGATAAAGAACGCATACCAGAAGCAATAGCTTTATTGATTGGCACCCGCAACGTCATTTTTTCACTTTCAAAACGGATCACATAAAGATCCAGTTTCATACCGGAAATTTCTTGCTCACAAATTTCTGTAATCACGCCAACGCCATGTTTTGGATAAACGATATGTTCATCAATTGTAAAGCTCAATTCTTTTTCTCTAACCATCTTAAAATACAACTCCAAACTAATTGTAAAATATTAAATTTTACATTTGATTTAATTAAAATGCCGATAAAGGTGAAAATTATCTTAGAGTCTCTAACACACCTCTTTATGCAAAGAATATTACCATAAATTTAAAGCTAAATTATGGCAAATCACCTCTTAAAAAAGCAAGACTCACAAACAAAACATATGCCAGATCCAAGTTGATCTGACATTTATATTCCCTTCATCGGATTTCATTATTCGAAATAAATTTCTAAAAAATACATTCAAACTCTTAATAACAAAGTTAATATAACATATTTTTAAACAAAAAACACCAACAATTAAACAGTTTTGCATAGTTCACCCCTTAAAATAGGTAAACCGTTCTATATCTGAATAAAATTATTAAAAGAAATTTTCTCTCAAGGCAAAAAACAAGCCTTATGTTCCTGAGCCTGGTAATTCACTAAAATCAGCGAGTTTATTTTTTTCATTCTGCGCATCATCTGCATCTGGCAACGGATCAATTTTCTCCGTAATATTTGGCCAAAGAGCTGAATATTTTTCATTAAGCTCAAACCATTTTTCCAGACCATCTTCTGTATCTGGAACAATAGCCTCAGCAGGGCATTCAGGTTCGCACACGCCACAATCAATACATTCATCAGGATTAATCACCAGCATATTTTCACCTTCGTAAAAACAATCCACCGGACAAACTTCTACACAATCTGTATACTTGCACTTGATACATGCCTCAGTAACTAAATAGGTCATGACCCTCTCCTTGATTTTTACGCTTCACAAAAAAATTCTGTCTATAATGCTGCATATAACATTTATAAAATATCATACAAGCAAAAACTATCGTTTTTCATAAAGAAATGATCAATTCTCTTACCATAATTCGATGAGCCTTACTGTTTTCATCATAAATTTTCTTGAATATTTTTACGAATATGGCCACTCTTTTTATCTGAGATATATAGCAATCCTGCTATGCGGCGCATGAGATTACTTTCATAATCATCTTCAGAACCATCCGCAAATACAACCTCCCACAAAAATGTCAAAATTCTTTCACGTCCCATTTCATCAAAATGATCTTTGATTTTTTTGGTAAAGCCTAAAATCTGATTTGAATCATTCTGAGTTGCAAGTGCCTCTACAAAAATTTCAAGCGCCTCTTCTTTTGATAGGTCTAGTTTATGCTCCAAAAGAAATAAAATACGTTCTCGCTCAGATCGGGATATCACGCCGTCCTGTGCGGCAACCTCGACCATGAGGGCCGCCGCCGCCAATTTTTCATCATGATTTTTATTGTCATTCCCGTTATTATGACTTCTGTTAAATGCGCTTAATCTTTTTAAAATAGACATATTTATATTCCTTATGCCCCGCTTATAGAAAAGCAAGGACAAGACCAAAATTTACAATATTGAATTAACCAAAGAATCGCAAAATGATTTTGTGACCTGTTCTGCGATTTGATTTCTGTCCCCCAAGTCTGAAAAATTACCTGCCCTCATACGCTCTAACAGGGATTGGTTCAACAATAAAACAGAGAGGCCATGAACCATCGACCATGCGCCAAATTGTGCAATCGATGGTTCAATTTTTCGGGCATTAGGTAAAGCAAGACATTCATTAACCGTTTGTTGCAAACAGAGAAAACTGTTGTCCGACACCTCATGGAGCGCTTCATACTTCTCGTAATCACATAATTCATATTCGAACATGACTTTGAAATGGGCAGGATATTTTTCGGCAAATTCCACATAGGTCAACCCTAATTTCTGAAGCCGTAAAATAGGGTCTTTCTCAGTAATCAAGAGATCCCGCATGCTATCCCCTAATTTTCGCAAGCCCTCCTCCTTTAAAACCGCAATCAAGTCATTCTTATCTTCAAAATGGCGATAAGGCGCCGTCTGAGAAACCCCCACTTTTCGGGCAAGGGCACGCAGACTCAAATCGTTCAAAGACCCTTCCTTTAGAATATCTAACGCACATTCTATAAGTGTCTCACGAAGATTTCCGTGATGATATGATTTTTTACCCCCCGAAGAACACCATTTGTTCAAGAAAAAATTCCTAACATTAAAAGCCTAATCTATAAAGATCATCCATTATCTCTTTTAATGTTTACGGTGTCAATATCTTAGTCCAGCTTTACGGTCTTATAATGAGTTCTCTATTTGATACATTATAGCCAGAAAGCCTGTTTAGAAAATTCATCCCAAGAAGTGATACATCCATTTGACCCTGACCAGACACCGATGCCGCCATATTTGTCATCTGTATGGATTTGTAGGATATTTGGTCGATATTGATCATCGCTTTTTGAATTAATCCCCCCGCTGTTTTAAATGTTTGGTCATAGTCTAGTGAGGCCGGATTTAGACCCGCCATTTCGGCAGCGTCATAGCTAAGAGAAATATGGCTCGCCCCCGTATCGATCATAAAAACGATGGGGGTTCCGTTCACATCAAGGGTGATCCAATAATGACCGTCCCGCGCCATGGGAATACGGATCGTTCCGCTATCTTGGTCCCAATTGACATCCTCATAGGCGATTTTGGTCTTGGGCGCAATTTTACCCTGATTTGTTCTTTCCAGAATCATATCCCCAGAATAGGCCACAGCAGCGGCAACGAGAACGGCAAACAAAAGTAATTTCAAAGGGCTCAGCATATCATATTCCCTACACAATGATTCCTTGCACAATATTTCACTGATACAGACTATAAAATGATAAATTTAAAAAGACCTTAAATATTGGCTGTATTCTAATCAATATCCAAAAATTTTCCCTTGAGGCGATCCGTCGCCCGTCTTTCAGTCTTTGTTGGGCGGCCTGAGCCTCTTTCTCTACGGGCAACTTTGTCTTGATCTGCCTTGCGTGTGACCTCAACAGATGGGGTCATATCCTCATATAAGGTTTGGGCTTCTGGTGCGCCGCCTCTGCGGGAGGCAAAATCCAGCACCTTGACAATGCGAATAATATTAGGCTGCACAAAGGTTAGAACATGTCCCGCCACAACCATTGCGCTGGCTTTGGTAATTTTCTGTCCATTGATGCGTACTTTACCGGCTCGGCATATTTTTGTGGCAAGAGAACGGGTTTTATAGAAACGGGCATGCCAGAGCCAAATATCTATTCTTTGGCTATTACTTATTTCCAACACCTTCTCTATCACTCTTATTTTTTCGACTTTAGCTGATCCTTAAAACCTGCAAGAGCTGCAAAGGGATTCAGCGGGTCAAGAGCCACGGCTTTATGAGCGGGTTTTTTATCCTTAAATTTACGGGATGGGGCGGGTTTCTTTTCAGTGTCTCTCGCTTTGAAAACAATTGTCCTGCCTTTGGTACTTTTTGGGTTTGACCTGTCAACGAATGTTTTTTTAGGCCTTGACCGCTCGTTATTTTGATAGGGTTCGTGACTAAACAGAAAAATCTTTTCAGCCGTCACAATTTCCTTGGCCTCTTCTGGCATAATATCTTCTGGTATGACGTCTTCTGGTATGACGTCTTCTGGTATGACGTCTTCTGGTATGACGTCTTCTGGTATGACGTCTTCTGGTATGACGTCTTCTGGTATGACGTCTTCTGGTATGACGTCTTCTGGTATGACGTCTTCTGGTTTAACCTCAACTTGTGGAATGACTGTGGGGGTTTCTTCTGTGACCCCTGTTGTCTCAGATGTTTCGGGCGTTATCACATCCTTTGTTTCTTCTGCTTTCTGGGCGTTTTCTTCTGCTTTCTTAGCCATTTCTTCTGCGACTGAGGCCGCACGCGCCTGTGCTATTTTGGTGGCATCTTCTGGGCTATATTCTTTGTAAACATACCCCAAATAACCCATAATTTCGTTAAAATGTTCACCGCTTGTCCCCACAAGGCTCATCAAATCAGGGTCAGCGGGAAAGGGTCCCTTTAAAGATATTTCCCGAGCCGCATTGCTCAGTCGTTCCAACATATCAAGTCGCACCGCATTTTTACCCACCACCCGATAGCCCGAAACCTCATAAAATGTTCTTGGAGCAGATGGATCAATAGTAATGGTGCATAATCCCGCCACGGGGACATGGGGCAACTGTTCCATATCATTATACAATGCCCATAAGAATAGCCGTAATTGTGCAGGGGCAGGCTTCAAAAGACTTGGAATATAAAGGCTTGCCGACCCAAGCCAAATGCCGAGCTGTTTCAGTTGAAAGCGGCCTTCTCTTTCCACGCCTCTAAAATCACGGGCAATCATGCGACGGGGAATAGTGCCTAACTTCTCCAGCATTTGAAAGGCAATGCCACGTGCCATACCAGTGATCATGTCATTGCCCTGTGCATCCTTGGCACCGTTCACGGCCTCTTGCAAACTAAAAAGCGGTGCCAAAATTTCACTAACATGACGCTCAAGCCAACGCTCAAGGCGCCCCTGTACCAATGCAAGCACATCACCCTGCAAATGGGCTGTCGGTATGACCACGGCCTTTGGTGTCAATATGCTAGCCCCCTTCACCACATTGGCAATGGCAATGCCCCGCCAATTAATCGTAGAACGGGTCATAGGATCACCAAGAATGAGGCTCATTTCCCCGTCTTCGGCCTCGGCAAGTTCTGTGGCCTTATTTTTAATTTCTTGCCCCAGAACCGTATCAGCGGCGGCTCGAAGGATATGGCTATCCTCGCCAAATGCAGAGGCATCTTCTTTAAATTGGAATCCTTCTAAGGTGCCAATAAAATGGCCTTCCACATAAATGCTGCCGTCTGTATCAATATTTGCCATTAAACATCCTTTTTGGCGTAATTCCCGCATCAGAACCGATATACGTCGATCCACGAATTTTTGTGTCAGACGTTCATGTAGCGCATCTGATAGGTGATCTTCAATATCTCTTGTTAATTCTTGCCAATATTTTGCATCATCAAACCAAAGAGAACGGTGGGAAATATAGGTCCATGTTCTGATATAAGCAAGCCGTGTTGATAATATATCCACATCCCCCGTAAAATTATTGAGCGGGGTGATTTCTGCCCGAAGCCAAGTGGGATCAAGAACACCATTATCCGCAGAAATCTGCCGATAAATATCTGTGAGCAGAGTAATATGCTCCCCATCCGAAATTTTACGAAAATCTGGTATTTGGCATATATCCCACAAGCTTTTTAAGGCGGCAGGCCCGCCAAGATATGGCTTAATATCGGGTCTATTTAGCATCTGACGCAGGGATATTAAATCTATATTTTCCTGTGTTCTGCATAACCCTTTTCGGTCGGGCGAGGCCTCTAGCGAGCGAATCAGTGCCGTTGCATGGCTATAATCCAAGGCACTATTGCGCCATTCAAGCACATTGAGTGGGGAAAATTTATGATTTTCCACCCCATAAATCATCTCATCACTCAGGCCGTCATACATATCCACCCCGTCCGCAAGGCAGCCAAAGGTTCCCCCCTTCATATGACGCCCCGCACGCCCTGCAATTTGAGCAATTTCCGCCACGGAGAGTTGTCGCATACGGCGGCCATCAAATTTTGAGGTGGAAGCAAAACAGACATGGTCAATATCCATATTAAGTCCCATGCCAATGGCGTCCGTTGCCACCAGAAAATCCACATCCCCATTTTGATAGAGCTCCACCTGTTTGTTGCGGGTTCTAGGGCTTAAAGACCCCATAACCACCGCAACGCCGCCCTTTTGCCGCCGTAACATTTCCGCATAACCATAAACATTATGGGCAGAAAAGGTCACAAGGGCCGTGCGATTTTGCAGGCGGCTCAATTTCTTTGCTGGTGTATAGGTGAGTTTTGAAAAACGGGGGCGGCTGCTAAATTCCACATCTGGCACAAAGCGACGAATGAGCGGTGTCATGGTATCAGCCCCGAGAAACATGGTCTCTTCTGTCCCCCGTGCCCGCATCAAACGATCGGTAAAGACATGACCCCGTTCTGGATCTGCCGCCAGTTGAATTTCGTCCACCGCAAGAAAGGCTACGCTTTTTTCCATGGGCATGCTTTCCACCGTACAAATCCAGAAACGGGGGTTTTTCGGGATAATTTTTTCTTCCCCCGTGATCAAGGCGACCGTATTTTTACCAGCTGGATTTTGCGGCGAATTCACCACACGGTCATAGATTTCCCGAGCAAGCAGCCGCAAAGGCAGACCTATCATGCCTGTCGTATGGCCGAGCATGCGCTCAACCGCAAGATGGGTCTTGCCCGTATTGGTAGGCCCAAGAATTGCCCTGACCCGCCCCTTGCTCTGTACTGCCCGGTTGGAAATATTCTTCATAAAATGCCCTTACCACAAAGACCATAAAAGATCATAGGAAAATATCACTAGGTTCGCTGGCCCTATTCGATTTATAGGCTTTGACAGAATTCACGAGATGTCCTAGATTACTATAAACAAAAAATTAAGGGATAATCATGAAAAAAATACTTATAGCTGCTGCTTTAATAACAAACCTTTCAATAGCCCACGCAGCAGACAACATCACCGTCATCAAAGCGGGACATTTTATTGATGTGATCAGCGGTAAAGTTCAAACCGATCAAATCATTATCATCGAAGGCAACCGCATTAAACAGGTGCTTAAGGCTGATCAGACAATGACCCTGCCCGAAGGCGCTACCGTGATTGATCTGTCGGATTCCACGGTTATGCCTGGCCTCCTTGATAGCCATGTTCATTTGGTAGGATCGAGCTTATATGGCTATGAATCCCTGAGCATGTCCACGGGTCGTGAGACAATTTTTGGTGTCGTAAATGCGAAAAAAACGCTCATGGCAGGATTTACCGCCGTGCGCAATGTGGGGGCTGCGGCCTATGCGGATGTAGCATTACGAGACGCCATTAATGCAGGCGATGTTCCAGGGCCACGGATACTTGTCTCTGGGCCCGCACTGGGTATTACAGGGGGACATTGTGATGAAAATCTTCTGCCACCCCGCTATAAGGATGTGACGGAGGGTGTCGCCGATGGTCCTTGGGCCGTGCGGACAAAAGTGCGTGAGAATATAAAATATGGTGCGGATCTTATTAAATTTTGTGGTACGGGCGGCGTATTTTCCAAAGGTACACGGGTTGGCGCACAGCAATATACCTTGGAAGAGATGAAAGCGATCGTTGATGAAGCCCATATGGCAGGACGCAAAGTCACCGTTCATGCGCACGGCACCGAAGGCATCAAGAGTGCGATCCTTGCGGGTGCAGACAGCATAGAGCATGTGAGCTTTCTGGATGATGAAGGTATTAAGCTTGCCAAGAAAATGGGCACAACTTTCTCCATGGATATCTATAATGATGACTATATCTTAGAAGAAGGGGCAAAAGTTGGCATGCTGCAAGAATCCCTCGACAAGGAACGTGAGGTAGGCCTGCGTCAACGGCAAAGTTTTCAGGCAGCGGTGAAGGCTGGCGTCAAGATGTCATACGGAACCGATGCGGGGGTCTATCCCCATGGCGGCAACGGCAAACAAATGGTTAAAATGGTTGAATGGGGCATGACCCCCATGCAGGCCGTCCAAACCGCAACCCTCAATACAGCCGTCTTATTTGGCATGGAAAAAGACATTGGCGCCATAACCGAAGGCCGTTTTGCCGACATCATTGCCATCAAAGGCGGCGACCCGCTAACCGACCTCAGCCTGTTTGAAAAAGTGAGTTTTGTCATGAAAGACGGTAAAATTTACAAGAATGAATAGGGGTTTATCGTCGGATAATTATACACTTATGAGCGATTTTATAAGGGCGGCTATCTTCTAAAACAGTATAACTATTGTTTTAGAAGATAAACTATTTATGGCGCGGTATTTGCGTCTCTGGCCTTTGTCTTACTTAAAAGTATGGCGCCTTACTTAAAAATATCGCCGAGCTTTTTCTTCACACTGCCGAGGCTGTTGTTGATCATATCCTTGGTGATGATTTTGCCAAGCCCCTTATTCACCGCACCAAAGACCGCACTACCCACTTCGCCTGCGGTGGCACCCTTATCCTCTGTTCCAATATTTTTCAGGTGAATATCAGGCAAGGGTAATGCCGCACCCTTACCACCCAAAAGATCCGATGCCAATTTCACCTTAGTGCCCGTGATATAAATATGATCCACAATAAATTTTGCGCTGCTATCGCTTTCAGAGGCAGCAAGGCCAAGACTTGCGGTATAGGCTTCGATATTTTTTTGAATTTTACTGATATTGTTGCCCTTGGTGCCGATTTCATAAATCAAATCCGCGCCATCAATGCGAATTTCTTTAATACAGATAACATCGCTTGCAAGGCTTTTCAGATCAAGCTTAACCGCCATATCACCAACCTTAAAGGCATAATCGGATTTAAAGCCTTTTGGATTACCAACCATAAGACCAGACAACCCCGCACTGCCCCCAAACAGCGACACATTAACCTTATTCAGATCAACATTTGCCCCCGTTGCCTTTGGCGCATATTCAAGAATCCCGCTCCGGATGATCGTACCAGACTGAGAAGCTCCGTAAAATAATACACCACCGATCACAACCAAAATTACCACTATACCGATAAATATTTTTTTCATAATGAACCCCTATATGTTATTTGAAATATAATATATTCGTTAAGTTTCCCCCATTGTTCGCCCTATTGCAACCGTTAAATTGGAATGATTATTTACTGCGGCCTGTTATTTTCTCCACACTGCGCAATGTTCCAAGCCCAAGAAGAGCCAAAACCAATTCCATCATATTATCTGTCATGATATGGGGCGGCACTATATGCATCCCTCTTAAAGCGACAATCCATTCAAAGAAGGGGTGCAACAAAAAAGCCCATAAAAAACCCATGCCGCAAACCCAACCAATAAAGGGTCGCCAACCCGCCACAAATAATGACCGATGGGATGCCTCTATCTTGTTAATCTCAGCCTGTAACAATTGTGGCTTCTGACGGATTTTTTCCATTAGAATGGCAGCCTGCACCCGCTCCTCATCACTGGTAAAAAGCTTATCCACCACATGCCCCACAGCCGTAACCGCATCAACGGCAGGCGCCCCAAAAAGACTTGAAAAAATACTCATCCTAAAACTCCTTATAACGCTTACCATCAAAAATCAGACTCATTTTTCTGTTATGCCCCGCAACATAGGAGCAGTGAACCCAACCGCTCACGGGGTTATCCTTCTGATAAAATTCCAAAATGAGTTGATCAAATTCTAGATTATCTTTGATCCAATGAGCCAAATCAAAATTCGCAATGGTTGGGATTTCAAAGTCGGCTGCATGTCCCGTGATATGCTGTGATGATGGTTTTGAACCCACCAATTTATTCACCGCTAAATTGCGGTAGCCACTTGTAGGGCGAAAAGGAATGTTAAAATATGTCCGTACTGGCTCCAAAACATGTATCGTAAGATTGGTGAGATTGGCGACCTCCCTAACCGTTGGGATATTATCCAATCCATGACGCACGGCCACAGCGCTATGAGTTAATTCCCTTAAAGAAAAATGATCCGACAGCTTATTATTAACGATAGTCATTTTATTTTCCTATTTATACCTATTAACTTGATCAAAAAAAACGCCATAAAGCTCCAAAGAAGACTGAAGATGGCGTTTAGCCCAGCCTTTTCTTTTTCCCCACTTTCGATCAACCGCACTCAATGACAATTCATCAATGATGATATCCAGAACTGGTCCCACTTGGAGCCTTTCCATGTTCATCCGATCAACCCAGTTGCTGTAATATTCTTTAATTTTAATGTCGAAATCAGCCTCAGGCGAGAATTTCCCATGACTTGTTTGCACCACCACATCACCATACCGAGAGGTGCGGGTCTGTGTGCCGTCTGTGATAATTTGAATAGCCCTCCTTATACGGGTAAAAGACCATATCTGCTGGTCGTTAAGAATGTCATTCCGCCTAAATTTAATCAAGGGATCTGGCATTAATTTTGCCAATGTTTCCGCCGTCGGACCAGAATATAATTCTGCCTCCCTCCCTCTTATGGAGCGTGAGTTTTTAACATTGATTAATTTTTTAAGATGATTTTGTTGACGGCAAATTTTTCTTGCCTTACGTTTACTTTTAAAAGAACTACCCTCTTTTTGATGAGAATTGATAATGTCGGATTTTATTTCTAAAACTCTTAATTCAGGGCGTCGGCCAAGCATTATTTACTCCTATAATATTACACTATAAAAACGACAACTAAACGACTCTTGATTCCTATTATAGGTATGAATAAGAAAAAAACAAGATTAAAATAAGAATAAATATATTATACAACCCCTATAAGTTGTATATTTCTGTTTTTACGACAAAATCATCACTTGACCTTTAGGTCGTAAAACAGGACAATCTTTCCAAAATTTATCATAATAAGGAGATCATAAAATGGGCATTTTATCCTATGCGGGAGGACTAGGATTAATTTCTTTGATCGTCTATATCATGGTGATTGGCCGTGATTTGTTGGTACCCTTTATGATTGCGATTGTGATTTGGTACTTGATCAATATCCTGTCCGATTATTTTCATAAGATCACTATTGGAAAATGGCAAATCCCTCGTATGATAAGTTATATTGCCTCCCTTTTGACTATTATTCTTGTGCTGAATTTCCTTATTGGCATGATCAGCAATAACATTGTTGAAGTCAAACAGGCGGCTCCGCTCTATCAGGAAAATTTTGTCAAATTAACCACAAAGATATTTAATATAATTGGTATAAAGGATGAACCAAACTTTGCCCAAATGGTCCATCAGATAAATTTAACCCCCTTTATCACCAATGTGGCGGGCGCACTTGCCTCACTCATGGGGAACGCCAGCTTGATTTTAATTTATGTGTTATTTTTAATGTTGGAACAAAAATATTTTAAGACAAAATTGTCTCATCTCTTTAATGGCTCCTCTCATAAAGAGGACGTACTAACCATACTTAACCATATTTCAAGCGACGTTAAAACCTATATTGGCGTTAAAACATTTGTCAGTGTACTCACGGGCGGTGCCTGCTATATCGTATTGGTTACTGTCGGGGTAAATAACGCAAGCTTCTGGGCATTCTTCATATTTTTACTCAATTACATTCCAACCATAGGATCAATGCTTGCGGTATTATTCCCCTCTGTTTTGAGCCTTGTACAGTTTGATACCTTCACCCCGTTTTTTATTGTTATCATATCATTGATCGCCATTCAAATGACGTTAGGTAATATCTTAGAACCAAAATTAATGGGAAACAGTTTAAACCTTAGCCCGCTTGTGGTTATGCTGTCCCTCGCCCTTTGGGGCAGCATCTGGGGCGTCGCGGGCATGTTCCTCAGCGTGCCCTTCACCGTGATTTTAATGATTGTCTTTTCACAGTTTGAACGCACTAAACCCATAGCCATCCTTTTATCCCAAGACGGCAATATCAGACCACGTGACAGCATCATGATGGAGGATTAAAAACAAAAAATAGTAGGAATGGTTCCTACTTTATGTTATGTCCTTCCTACAGAAAAGGACTTAATATGACAAATACCAAAAAATCTTATGTTGTTGGCGACTATTATGAAGCCTTCATTTCTAACCAAATCGACAGCGGGCGTTTCAATAATGCAAGCGAAATCGTGCGTGCGGGACTTCGTATGCTTGAAGACTATGAAACCCAGCAAAAGAAAACCCGCGCCCTCATTGAAGAGGATGAAGAAGAAATCGCAGGCAAAGGCTTTTCCTTCTCCAAAGCCCAAGATTTAGGGTTAACCACCGAAAACTGATGAAACCTTAAACCGTTTCGCCAAATAATTCCCGCCCAATCAACATACGGCGAATTTCGCTTGTGCCAGCACCAATTTCATAAAGCTTTGCATCCCGAAGCAGACGCCCCGTGGGAAATTCATTGATATAGCCATTACCGCCTAAACTTTGAATGGCCTGAAGTGCCATTTGGGTGGCCTTTTCCGCTGAATATAAAATACAGCCCGCTGCATCTTTGCGGGTGGTTTCTCCCCGATCACAAGCCGCTGCCACCGCATAGACATAGGCTCTGCAAGCATTAAGCTCTGTATACATATCAGCAATCTTGCCCTGCATAAGCTGAAATTCACCAATAGGAGTGCCAAATTGTTTGCGGTCATGAATATAGGGCAATACCACATCAAGGCAGGCCTGCATAATACCCACAGGGCCCCCTGATAACACCACCCGCTCATAATCAAGCCCTGACATCAATACCCTGACCCCGCCGTCAAGCTTGCCAAGGATATTTTCTTCGGGCACTTCGCAATCTTCAAAAACAAGCTCGCAAGTGTTTGATCCTCGCATGCCGAGCTTATCAAGTTTTTGTGCCGTACTAAATCCCTTGAATGTTTTTTCAATGATGAAAGCTGTAATGCCTTTTGGTCCTGCAGCAAGATCCGTTTTAGCATAAACCACAAGCGTATTGGCATCAGGACCATTGGTGATCCACATTTTATTGCCGTTCAGGATATAACGATCGCCCTTCTTTTCAGCCCGAAGTTTCATACTGACCACGTCTGAGCCTGACCCAGGTTCGCTCATGGCAAGCGCACCCACATGTTGCCCCGAAATCAGCTTTGGCAGATATTTTGCCTTTTGTTCGTCCGATCCGTTACGGCTGATCTGATTCACACAAAGATTGGAATGAGCGCCGTAGCTTAGCCCCACGCTTGCACTGGCCCGTGAAATTTCCTCCATACAAATGGTATGGGCAAGATAGCCCATTTCAACACCGCCATATTCTTCATCCACCGTCACTCCCAAAATACCAAGATCACCCATTTTCTGCCAGAATCCTTCGGGGAAATTATTGGTCGCATCAATCTCAGCCGCAAGAGGTGCAAGCTCCTTTGCGGCAAAATTCGCCACACTGTCCCGCAACATATCAATATCTTCGCCCAGATTAAAATTCAGTGATGGATAGGAAATCATGAGATAACCCTTTCTTGTTAAAAATCATTTATTGTGAAGAGCAAGCGCCACCTTAGAAGATGGCCGCCGCCCCAGAAAATCAGAAATATACCATGCGGCCTTGATCATTTTATTAAGATCAACGCCCGTTTCAATGCCCATGCCGTTCAGCATATAAAGCACGTCCTCGGTCGCCACATTACCAGAAGCCCCCACCGCATAAGGACAGCCCCCAAGCCCCGCAACCGAACTGTCAATCACGGAAATTCCCCTATGAAGCCCCGCCAAAATATTGGCCAAGGCCTGACCGTAGGTATCATGACAATGCAGGGCGAGATGCGCCACTTGCACATAATCCATCACAACATCAAGAAGGGTATCAATATCTTTTGGCGTGGCAACACCCGTTGTATCGCCAAGGGATATTTCATAACAGCCCATTTCAAACATTTTTTTAGCGATTTTTGCTACTGCAAGGGGGGAAATTTTCCCCTCATAAGGGCAACCCACAACGCAAGAAATATAACCCCGCACCAAAATATTATGCGCCTTCGCCTGCGCCATAATAGGCATAAATCGCTCTAAGCTTTCGGCAATGGAACAATTTATATTTTTCTGACTAAAGCTTTCGGACGCCGCCCCAAAGATCGCAACCTCTTTCGCACCCGCTGAGACGGCCGCTTCAAAACCCTTTAAATTTGGGGTGAGCACAGGATAATCAACCCCCAAAACAGGAGCAAGTCCCGCCATGATTTCACGGTTATCGCCCATTTGCGGCACCCATTTGGGGGATACAAAACTTGTGGCCTCAATCTTAGAAAGCCCCGTATCGGTCAACAGGCTGATCAGTTCAAGCTTAATAGCCGTGGGCACAATCTGCTTTTCATTCTGCAACCCGTCACGAGGGCCAACCTCATAAAGACGAACTTTGGAAGGCAGGGTCATATTGCCCCCTCCTCTATAATACGGATCAAAATCGCACCCTCGGCCACCTGATCCCCTATGGCTAGCCGAAACATATCAACCTTGCCCACAATTTGCGCCTTGATGGTATGCTCCATTTTCATGGCTTCCAATATCATCAGAGGCTGCCCGAGCGTCACAAGATCACCTTCTTTCACCATAACTTGGGTGACCTTGCCGGGCATGGGTGTTGTGATAATGCCTGATCCCGTTGTCTCGTCCTCACCCTCGGCACCCGCCAAATAATGATGCAAATAGGAAACGCTCGCACCATAAAATAGGGTGAAATCCTGCCCCTTTTTAATAACCTTCGCCGAGATTTTATGACCATTGACCATAAGGTCAAGAGCAACACCCTCATGGCGGAGTATCTGAACCTCAATATCCTGATCATCAATGGTTAAACAGAATCCCTTTTCCCTGTACATAACCTTAACAGCCCGCTTTTCCTCATGATCTATGAAGGTAAGCGTAGTCTTTAAATCCAAATTCATTCGCCAACCATCAGACCAGCCCCAAGGATCAGATCCCTGCCGATTTGGGTCGAGTTCCGCCATGGTGGCAAGAGCCAAGATATGATGATCCGCCCGCTTATTTTGTGGCATGAGGTCATTTTTATGGCGTTCAATAAAGCCCGTATCAATATGGGCTGCCTGAAAGGCGGAATGGTTAATAATATTACCCAAAAATTCCAAATTACATTTCAAGCCTGAAATTGCGGTATTTTCCAAGGCTCTGCCCATATGACGCAAGGCCGCCTCACGATTATGCCCCCATACAATCAGCTTGGCAATCATGGGATCATAGTAAATACTAACCTCATCGCCCACTTCAACCCCCGTATCAAGACGGAAATTTTCATTCTGTGTGGGCGTTGAAAAATGATTGATCCGTCCCGTTTGGGGCATAAAATTATTTTCAGGGTCTTCGGCATAAAGTCTAACCTCAAAGGCATGACCATGCAGAGGGATATCCGCTTGAACAAGGGGGAGTCTTTCCCCCGCCGCAATACGGAGCTGCCAATCCACCAAATCCTGCCCCGTGATAAGCTCGGTCACGGGATGTTCCACCTGAAGTCTTGTATTCATTTCCATGAAATAAAAGGGGGCATTCTCCAACCCATTTTCCACATCAACGATAAATTCAATAGTACCTGCCCCAGAATAGGCTATAGCCTGAGCCGCCTTTACCGCCGCATCGCCCATGGCTTTTCGCATATGCTCCGACATATCGGGGGCGGGGGCTTCTTCGACCACCTTTTGATGGCGCCGCTGCAGGGAACAATCCCGCTCATACAGATAAACCGCATCGCCAAAATTATCGCCAAAAACCTGCACCTCGATATGGCGAGGGCGGGTCAAATATTTTTCAATCAATACATGGGCATTGCCGAAAGAGGACTTTGCCTCCCGCTGACAACTTTCGAGGGATGAGATGAAATCTGCCGACTTTTCCACAAGCCGCATACCTTTACCGCCGCCACCCGCAATGGCTTTAATCAAAACAGGATAGCCTATATCATCGGCCTGTTTTTGTAATGTTGCAGGTGTTTGATCCGTTCCCTGATAACCTGGTACCACAGGAACGCCCGCCTTGCTCATAATATCCTTGGCTCTGTCTTTAAGGCCCATAGAACGAATGCTATTGGCACTAGGTCCAATAAAGGCAATACCAGCCTTGGCGCAAGCTTCGGAAAATTCCGCATTTTCCGATAAAAATCCATAGCCCGGATGAATGGCCTCTGCCCCTGATTTTAGAGCCACCCCGAGAATAACATCGGCCAAAAGATAGCTGTCCTTTGCCGCCGCCCCGCCAATATGATGAGCCTCATCCGCAAGGCGCACGTGACGGGCATTGCTGTCGGCATCAGAATAAACCGCAACCGTCTTGATACCATTTTTCTGCGCGGTTTTTATGACACGACAAGCAATTTCGCCCCGATTAGCGATCAGTATTTTTTTAAACATTATGTGTTACCCTTTACTTGCCAGTTGGGTTTTCGTTTCTCAAGAAAGGCATTCAGTCCTTCACGGGCTTCGGGGCGGGCCCGAATGGCGGCAATGCGTTCGGCGGAATCTTCCATCATATCGGCGCTCAAGGGTTTTCCGGCATAATCCTTAATAAGACGTTTGGCTTCCTGCATGGCATGGGGACCATTGGCTCTTACATGATCCAATATAGCGTTCAGGGCATTTTCCATGTCCTCTTCTGTGGTGGTCAATTCATGTACAAGTCCCATTTCATAGGCCTTCACCCCTTTAAACCGCTCGCCCGTTTGGAAATAACGTCTTGCATTGCGTGCTCCCATCGCCTTTAAGACATAGGGGGAAATAGTCGCTGGTATAAGGCCTATTTTAACTTCTGACAGGGCGAATGTTGTATTTTGATCTGCAATCACCACATCACAGCAGGACAAAAGCCCAAGCCCCCCACCCAAGGCCGCCCCATGAACACAGGCGATCGTCATTTTGCCCGATCCATTTAAGCTTGACAACATAGAAGCCAAATATTCAGCATCCGCAATATTCTGATTATGAGAAAAGCCCGATGCGCGCTTCATCCAGCCAAGATCTGCCCCTGCCGAAAAGCTTTTACCCGCCCCCCGCAACACCACCACACGACAAGATTTATCCTCTTCAATTCTGTCAAAAACATCTCTCAATTCTCTTATCATATGTTCATCAAAGGCGTTATGAACATCGGGTCTGTTGAGGGTAACTTTTGCGATGCCGCTCTCATCCTGCTCAAATAATAATGTTGCATATGTCATCTATTTATTCCTTGCCGTTCAGCCTACATTCTAAAGACGCCGTAAGTGGTTTGACCAAAGGGTGCATTCAGGCTTGCCGATAGCCCAAGCCCCAAGACACGCCTTGTATCCTTAGGATCAATAACCCCATCATCCCATAATCGTGCCGAGGCATAATAGGGATGACCTTGGCTTTCATATTGCGCCTCGATGGGCTTTTTAAAGGCCGCCTCGTCTTCTGCGCTCCACTCTTTTCCGTCCCGTTCAATGCCGTCCCGTCTTACGGTCGCCAAAACATTGGCCGCCTGTTCACCCCCCATGACAGAAACCCGTGCATTGGGCCACATCCACAAAAAGCGGGGGTTATAGGCTCTGCCGCACATGCCGTAATTTCCTGCGCCAAAGGAGCCGCCGATAATGACGGTGAATTTCGGCACCTCGGCACATGATACGGCCGTCACAAGCTTTGCCCCGTCCCGTGCAATACCGCCCGCCTCATATTTTTGTCCAACCATAAAGCCTGTCACATTTTGCAAGAAAATTAATGGAATTTTCCGATGATTACAAAGCTCGACAAAATGAGCGCCTTTAAGGGCGGATTCAGAAAAAATAACCCCATTATTGGCCACAATGCCCACTGGCATGCCGTAAATATGGGCGAAACCACAAACAATAGTGGTGCCGTAGCGTTTCTTAAACTCGTCAAATTCGCTGCCGTCCACAATTCGCGCGATCACCTCCCGCACGTCATAGGGCGTTTTAAGATCAGGCGGGACTATACCATGAAGTTCGGATGGATCATAAAACGGCTCGCAGCTTTCTTTCACGTCAAGCTGAATGGTTTTTTTCCGATTTAAATTTCTCACAATGGTGCGAGCAATTTCAAGCGCATGGTTATCGTCTTGCGCCAAATGATCGGCCACCCCCGATATGCGGGTATGCACATCACCGCCGCCCAAATCTTCGGCGCTCACAACCTCGCCCGTTGCAGCCTTGACCAAGGGGGGGCCTGCTAGAAAAATAGTACCTTGTTCTTTTACGATCACATTTTCATCGCTCATGGCCGGCACGTAAGCCCCACCCGCCGTACAAGACCCCATCACGACCGCCACTTGCGGAATACCCTTGGCAGACATGCGGGCTTGATTATAAAAAATTCGGCCAAAATGGTTTTTATCGGGAAAAACATCATCTTGTGTCGGCAAATTTGCCCCGCCGCTATCCACCAGATAAACGCAAGGCAAGTTGTTCTGCTCGGCGATTTCCTGCGCCCGCAAATGCTTTTTCACGGTCATGGGAAAATAGCTGCCGCCCTTAACGGTTGCATCATTACAGACAATAACGCATTCCTGACCCGCAATACGGCCGACCCCTGTGATCACGCCTGCGGCCGCCACGTCCTTGCTATACATATCATAGGCAGCAAGCTGAGAAAATTCGAGAAAGGCCGATCCCTTGTCTAAAAGTCTATTCACCCGATCACGGGGAAGAAGCTTGCCTCGCTCCAAATGACGTTCACAATATTTAACACCGCCGCCCAATTCAATGGTGGCAATTTTCTGGTTCAAATCCGCAACAATAGCCGCCATGGCTTTTTGATTGGACAAATATTCAGGACTATTACGATCTATGGCAGATTGAATGATTGTCATATAATGTTGCACCCTGCTGTTAAGTTTGATCTATCTTAGCCCATAAAACAACATAGATAAAATCACTAATATTTATCCTTTCCATAGAAAATTTCTATGATTTAAAGAAAAGTTGCGTTATAATTTCCCGATGATTGAGCTATACCAACTAAAATATTTTCTAGCGGTGGTGGAAACGGGCAGTTTCACCAAGGCCTCTGAACGGGTTTACGTGACCCAGCCGACCTTGTCTGCGGGCATTAAAAAGCTTGAGACAAATCTTGGCACCAGTCTTTTTGATCGTTCAGCAAGACGGGTTTTCCTCACAGAAAATGGTACCCGCTTTGTGGAGCGGGCTAAGGCGGTTTTACATCAGCTTAACCTAGCCGAGGCTGCCATGAGAGCAGAAGACACACCGAAACTCTTGCGACTTGGGATATTAATGACCATTCCCTCCCAATCCATTCAACAGATTTTACAGCCCTTCCAACGACAAGAGGCGGGTCTTATCACCGAATTATTCGAAGGCACCGAACAGGAAATATTAAACCGCATGGATGAGGGGCGCATTGATCTTGCGCTGACCATTTTAAGACCTAGTATAAAGGGGCGTACCATCCCCCTTTACCGTGAACCCTATTCTTTGGCCATTGCAAGCCATCATCCCTTGGCAGGGGCGGACATTATCCACCCGACCGAGCTTGCCAATGAACCAACCATTGTCCGTAGCCGTTGTGAAATTTTAAGTGAAACCAGTCGATTTTTTACAGATCACAATGTACGTCCCCGCCTTGTTTACAGAACAGCCCAAGATGAACGAGCCCTTGCCATGGTGGCTGCTGGCGTGGGATTTACCACCATGCCCGATCATTACCGTGCCGAGGGCGTCACCCGTCTGTCTATGGAAGGCTACAACCTTGACCGAGAAATCGGCTTCATTGTCTCTGAGCATCATTTAAGCCTCGAAAAATCCGATCTTCTCGACCGCTTTATCACCATAACCAAAAACAGCATTCCTAATATCACCTACCTCCCCCATATGAGTTATCCAAGGGACAAATATTGACTCTTTCAGAATAAAGGCGTAACGATTTAAAAAAAAATAGGGAAATATAACAGTGGGTAATCAACAATTTGGGCATAAATTTTACATCCGTATGGGCTATGTTCTAATCGCCTTTATTTTGGCGGGCTTCATACCTTTCATCAAAATGCGATTTGATCATGGCGGCACAATGAATCCCGCCCTTATGGCGCACGGCATATCTTACCTCGGCTGGTATATTCTCTTTATTCTTCAGGCCTCTCTCATTGCAAAGAAAAATATCAGTCTGCATATGAAACTTGGTAAAGCGAGCCTTCTCTTGGCTGCAATCATGGTCATAACATCTATCCTTGTCATGAAAGATTCCTTTGACCGTGGTTCCAATGGCGGCACACCCTTCTCGCCTGAACATTTTATCATGCTCCCTTTTATGGATACATTGCTCTTTATTACGGGATTTTCTCTGGCCTATATAAATCGGAAAGATGCTCTGACCCATAAACATTTTATGTTGCTCGCGAGCATTCTAATCATGGATCCCGCAACCGCGCGTTTGGCTATCACATTAGGCTTTATGCCTCTTGGTATGTTATTTCATTTTGGGCTTCTGGCCGCTGTCATCGTCTATGACAAAAAAACGCTCGGCACTATTCATAAAGCAACCAAAATAGGGCTTGCCCTCCTTGTGATGCGCTACACGCTTTTCTTCACCTTAGGCTTCAGCGAAACTTGGGCAAAATTTGTCCATATGATCTTTTAATTGCCTTAAATAAGCAAGTTATAACACCTGCTATAACCACATGAAATAATAGGATAAAGAGCAAAATGAAAAAATACACTTCTATATTACCTATTCAGTTAATTCTTATTATAGCTTTTGTTATAACGGGTTGTTCTCCCGACGAAACCCAGAAAAATGCGAATACCCTAGGTGAAAAAGATCAAAATAGCTATCAGGCGGAAGGCATCATCGCAAAATCATTACCCGAAATATCCGACGCCTTGGCGCACCAAAATATTACATCAGAGGCATTGGTCAGACTTTATTTAGCCCGCATTGCCGAAATTGATAAAAACGGCCCAAAATTACAGGCCGTCTTAAGCCTAAACCCTAATGCAATTTCAGATGCGCAAGAATCTGACAGACTAAGACGCATTGGAAATATAAAGGGGCCGATGCATGGCATTCCTATCCTGTTAAAGGATAATATTGAAGCAAAAGATCCCATCGCAACTACTGCTGGTTCTTCGGCTTTGAAGGATAACATAACAGGTCGGGATAGCCCTCTGGTGGCTGATTTGCGTCAACAGGGCGCCATTATCCTTGGCAAAACCAATTTAAGCCAATGGGCGAATTTTCGATCTGAATCTTCCATGAGTGGATGGTCTTCTCTTGGTGGGCAGGTCAGAAATGCCCATATGTTGGATAGAAATCCCTGTGGTTCCAGCTCAGGTTCCGCTGTGGCAACGGCTGCATCCCTTGCCGCGGCCACGGTTGGCACAGAAACCAACGGCTCTATCATTTGTCCTGCGAATGCAAGCAGTATTGTCGGGTTTAAACCTACCGTGGGACTTATTTCACAGGATTATATTATTCCGATTTCCGTTTCACAGGATACTGCAGGCCCCTTAACAAAAACCGTCAAAGGGGCGGCCATGATGATGAATGCCATGACCCGTGACAGTCAAATTGATTACACGGAACTTCTGAAAGATACGGCCTTAAAAGGCGTCCGTGTTGGTGTTCTACATTTTGCAGAAGGCCAAAATAACAACATCAAAAATCTCTTTGAAGAGGCGTTAAAGGATATTGAAACTGCTGGCGCCATTCTTATTGACATCAATGAAAGCCCCTCTAGCAGCAAGGACGTCGACAACCAATCCTATGACCTCTTAAAATATGAATTCAAGGACGGTATGAATCGCTATCTGTCTTCCTTGCCAAATGATGTTCCTGTTCGATCACTCAAAGAATTAATAGACTTTAATAATGCCCACTCGGATGTTGAACTCACGCTGTTTGATCAAAGCATTTTCATTGCTTCAGATGCTATGAAATCACTGGACACCCCCGAATATATTGCTACCCTTAAGGCCGTTCAGAAGGCCAATAGAGAAAATGGCATAGACTTTCTTCTTAAGTATTATAATGTTGACCTCCTTATAGCCCCTTCTGGTCCCATTGTACCGCGCGTGGACCCCATCAATGGAGACGTTTGGCCAGAATTTCCTGGGGCGGGTTCAATGGCGGCTATAGCAGGATATCCGCACGCCTCCGTGCCTATGGGAACAATCCATCATTTACCGGTCAATATTTCCTTCATTGGCAGTCAGAACCAGGACGCGAATATTCTTTCCTATGCTTATGCCTATGAACAAATATCTAAAAAACGTGTATCCCCACAATATTTGAAGAATGCCGAAGACATCGCCTCGATAGAAAAAGCCCTAAACCCATGAAAGTAATGTATGATTGCTGAACTCTTTAACGTCATTGCCCCCGTCTTCGTTATTGCCTTCATCGGTTATATTTGGATTAAAAAGGGCTATGACTTTCCGTCGGACTTTGTAACGCGCGTTAATATGAATATCGGCGCCCCCTGCCTTGTATTTTCGGGTATTATCAATTTGGGAGATGGCTTGTTTGAAGCCACGGATTTCATTGTGGCCTCTTTTATATCTATTTTGTCCTTGATGAGTGTAAGCACCCTATTTGCACTCATATTCAAACTGCCGTTAAGAGCCTATGTCATTGCCCTATATTCCACTAACTCTGGCAATATGGGGATTCCATTATGTCTATTTGCCTTTGGCGAACGGGGCATGTCACTGGCCATTGCCTATTTCGCCCTAAGTGCTATATTTCAATTCACCGCAGGGCTTTTTATATCACATGGAAATTTAACGGCCAGTAGCCTCACCCGTGTCACGATGTTATATGGTCTGGCGGGTGCATTATTCTTTATTCTCGGTGATGTAGAGGCCCCAAAATGGCTCATCAACACCACCAAACTTATGGGCGGCGCTACAATTCCCTTAATGCTGCTCACTCTTGGAGCATCACTGGCACGGCTAAAGCTTGAAAACACGAGCAAGATGGTGGTCATATCCGCCTTCAAATTGGTTATGGGCATATCCATAGGCTTTACCATAAGTTTGGCTTTTGGCTTTACAGGGGAGGAACGCAACGTCCTCATCATGCAATGCTCTATGCCCGTCGCTATTTTTAGCTATCTGCTTGCGAGCCAATATAACCGCAGCCCCAATGACGTGGCGAGCATGGTCTTCATCACCACCCTCATGTCCATAGTAACCGTGCCCATGTTACTGACTTATTTGATGTGAGTGTCAAACATTATCCCCCACAAAGGGATTGGTCTTGCGTTCTTGCCCGAAGGTGGAGATGGCACCGTGGCCTGAGATAAATTTGGTCTCATCACCCAAGGGCCAAAGCTGTGTGCGAATAGAGCGGATCAAGGTATCATAATCCCCCCTTGGAAAATCCGTCCTGCCAATAGAGCCTTGAAACAACACATCCCCCACAAAGGCATAGCCCGCTTCTTTGTTATGGAAGATCACATGGCCCGGCGTATGACCCGGGCAAAAATAAACATCGAGCGTGATGTTGCCGATAGTCACCTTATCACCTCCTTCAAGCCATTGATCGGGGGTGAATGACCGCCCCTCAGGCAAACCGTAGCTCTGACAATTGGCGGGAATCTGATCAATCCAGAATTTATCCTGTTTTTCTGGCCCGATAATGGGAACACCAAGGCGTTCCGACAATTCCGCCGCGCCGCCCGCATGATCCAGATGCCCATGGGTGATCAGAATTTTCTCCACATCAACCCCCTGTTTCTTGATCTCGTCCATGATGATATCCACATCACCGCCCGCATCAATGACGGCGCCTTTCATGGTTTCATCGCACCACAGCAGGCTGCAATTTTGTTGAAAGGGGGTTACGGGAATAATTTTAACTTTTAGCATTTATCTTACTCTTCTGGTGATCTTGCATCAATAGAGAGGGCATGAATAGGCCCCGCCATTTCATCCTTTAATATGCGGTAAATTTCTCTTTGACGCATGACTCTGTTTTTACCCTGAAAATCGGAGGCGATGATAAAAAGCTTAAAATGGCTTTCGCCCCCCTCTCTCGCCCCCGCATGTCCCGCATGTTTATAGGATTCATCAATCACCTCAATTTTAGACACTGTGAGGGCTTTTTTAAGTTTTTCTTCTATTGTTTGTGCGACGGTCATAAATATACTTTCATAGATATAATTCACTCTTTAGACTTGACGAAACTGCCACAATGAACGACATAATGGAAGAGATAATTAGACAACGGATAGACTTATGACGAGAACAGCCTCTACAGTTGGCCAAAATGGCATTCCCGATATTAAAATTAATGTACGTCAAGTATTTGGCATCGACAGCGATATGGAAGTGCTTGGATTTTCAGAAACAGACGATCATGTCCCTGAAAGCGATGATAATTACATCTTTGACCATGACACAACCCTTGCCCTATTAGCGGGTTTTGCCTTTAACCGCCGTGTGATGGTACAGGGCTATCACGGTACAGGAAAATCAACCCATATCGAACAGGTGGCCTCTCGTCTTAACTGGCCATGTGTTCGGGTAAATTTAGACAGCCATATCAGCCGCATTGACCTTGTGGGCAAAGATGCCATCGTACTTAAAGACGGCGTACAAGTCACTGAATTTCAGGAAGGTATCCTGCCTTGGGCTTTGCAAACCCCAACGGCCCTAGTTTTCGATGAATATGATGCGGGACGCCCCGATGTGATGTTCGTCATTCAGCGGGTACTCGAAGTTGCAGGAAAAATGACTCTTTTGGATCAAAATAAGGTCATTCGTCCTCACCCTTCCTTTAGGCTCTTTTCCACAACCAACACAATTGGTCTTGGTGATACAACGGGGCTTTATCACGGCACCCAGCAAATCAATCAGGGACAGATGGATCGTTGGAATATCGTTACAACCCTGAATTATCTGCCTCATCATATTGAAGAAAATATCGTGCTTGCCAAGATGCCAACTCTTCAGGATAAGGCAGGTCAAAAAATGATCAAACAAATGGTGCAAGTAGCAGATTTAAGCCGAAGCGGATTTATCAACGGCGACATTTCAACGGTTATGTCACCTCGTACGGTGCTCACTTGGGCTGAGAATACCGAAATATTTAAGGATGTGGCCTTTGCCTTTCGCTTAACATTCCTCAACAAATGCGATGAATTGGAACGGCCCGTCGTTGCCGAATATTATCAACGCTGTTTCGGCAAGGAACTGCCTGAATCTGCGGTAACACCCATTATTTTACCAGAATAATATCCAGATAATAACATGCACAAAAAAGCCCATCATAAACTCGACCAATTTAAGCATGCCCTATCCTCCACCGTGCGGGCCATAGCAAAGGTCAAAGAGCTTGAAATGAGCTTTGGGGCGGAAAATGTGGATATTTCTGGAACCTCAAACCGATTACCCATTGTCCCTGTTGATCTGTCCGCTCATGAGGTTGCTAAAGTCCGTGGGGCGGCCGATGCTTATGCTTTGCGGCTGCGTTATCATAATGATAAACTGCATCAGAAATATGCCCCAAAAGATCCCGTGGCTCACAGCGTCTATGAGGCGTTGGAGCAAGCCCGTGTCGAGGCCATTGGTGCCAATAAAATGCCCGGTGTCGCCCAAAATCTTCAGGCGGCTCTGGATGCCCATTATGATAAAAATCGACTGATGCTACCTCAGGATACCAAGGAAAGTAGCCCTCCACCCCTTGATGATATTCTAAGACTTTTGGTGCGGGAAAGACTGACCCATTGTCATCCCCCAGAAGTAACCAATGATGTTGTCAATCAATATCGCACTAAAATAGAATCTAAAGCGGCTCGTCATTTGGATGCCTTACTCAACATTATGGAGAATCAGGAGGCCTTTAGCTTACTCAGCCGGAAAATTATTGCTGATCTTGATCTTGCCGATGATTTCAGCCCCGATGATAAGAAGAAGGGCAAAGATACAAGCGATAATCCAGAGGAACAGGATTTAGGCGAAGAGGAAGAAAGCGAAGAAAATGACAGCGAGGAGAGCGGCACAGACGACAGCAGCGATCAAGATTCGGGCAGCGATGACGATGCATCAGACAATAGTGAAATGGGTGCCGAACTTAACGAAGATATGATCAATGATATGATGGCCGAAGAGGCCGCCACCAAAAAACAGGCCATGTTTTTGCCTAACGATCTTAGCACAACACAGGCTATGGGAGCGAATTACGCCATATATACCACAGAATATGACGAGATTATTCAAGCCGAAGAGCTTTGTGATAGTTCTGAACTATCCTCTTTACGACGTACCCTTGATCAACAATTAAGCGGCCTGCATGGGATCATCTCTAAGCTCGCCAACAGACTGCAACGAATGCTCATGGCTCAGCAAATGAGATCATGGGATTTTGATTTGGAAGAAGGGATGCTGGACACGAGCAGACTTACCCGAGTGGTGACAAACCCGCTTCATGCTCTGTCCTTTAAGGTGGAAAACGAAACAAATTTTAAGGATACGGTGGTCACGCTGCTCATTGATAATTCAGGATCAATGAGGGGTCGCCCCATTACCATTGCCGCCATGAGTGCTGATATTCTTGCCCGAACATTGGAACGCTGCGGCGTTAAGGTGGAAATATTAGGTTTTACCACAAAAGCATGGAAGGGCGGAAAAAGTCGCCAGAAATGGTTGGATAATACGAAGCCTCAAAAACCTGGTCGCCTGAATGATCTACGTCATATTATCTATAAAACAGCCGACAGCCCATGGCGGCGCACCCGAAATAATTTAGGCCTTATGCTTAAAGAAGGCCTTTTGAAAGAAAATATTGACGGCGAATCCTTGCTTTGGGCCCATAGCAGACTGATAAACAGAACCGAAGAACGGCGTATTTTAATGGTGATCTCCGACGGCGCCCCCGTGGATGACAGCACCCTATCCGCCAATAGTGCAAATTATCTGGAGGATCATCTCCGTGCCGTCATTCATTGGATAGAAAAAAGGTCGCCCGTGGAATTGCTTGCCATTGGTATTGGACACGATGTGACCCGCTATTATCAAAATGCCATAACCATTATGGACGCCGAACAATTGGGTGGCGCTATTACAGATCAGTTAACCGATCTTTTTGATGAAAAGTCCCGAAAAAGGCGCCTAAATTAAGTTGGCCTATTTTACATGGACCTAATCCACGACTTAAGTTGATTTACCTGATGTCTGATCAAATTTTCATCGCCCGTTACCTGCGCCAAAATACAAATGCCGTGAATGGCACTGGCGAGCCGTTCAGCCAAGTCTGGAACCTCTTTTACCTTCATAATTAACACGAATTGTTCAGAAATCCAGTTCAGTCGCTGCTGCAAAAGCTTAACAACATGACCAGAGAGTTGTTCTTCCTGCCGTCTGACGTCGAAATATAAATTGGTCAACGGGCAGCCACGCCTAATCAAACTCTCGGTATCATCCACAATTGTATCAAGATAAAGGCTTAGCCGCTGTCTCGGATTACTGTTCTGGTTAATGTCTTCAAATAATTTTGCCTGATTCTCGAGATGGGAATCGATGACTTTATGGCATATCTCTTGTTTGGAGGGAAAATATTCTTCCACTTCACCGCTTGTCACACTTGCTGCACGCGCAATATCGGATATCTTAACCTTATCATAGCCATTCTCGTGAAATAGGCGCAAAGCCGCCTGTATCACAATATATTTTTGCTGTTGATGACCATTTTTCATAGAATATCCACCCTTTACGGTTTTTGGGCTATCCATATTTTCTGCTAACATTTTTTCTTCTTGTCATTATTTTTCTGTAACTTGTTGAATAAGAAGCCTATATTATCTCACCATAATCTTAACATAATCTTATGAATAATCCTCATCGGAATATTCTGAGCAGACTTTATAATATAACGGAAATTAAAGAGAAACATGGAATCCAGAAGACAAAAATTGATAAATTTTTATGGTTTTATAGCCGTCGCTGTCTATTGCGCTATATCCCTTGCCCGTGCTGACTCTTTACCTCAAGATCAAAAAAAGGCTGATTTTTCGGTTATCCTTAAAACGATGACCATTCCACTTCATTATAAAGATAGTAACATTAATAGTGTGGGCAAGCTTCTCTATATGGGTGGGGTACAAATAACCAGTTCAGAAAAGATATTTGGCGGCATTTCAAGTATCGTGATAAGCCCAGATGGTCATGAAATACTTGCCATCTCAGATAGCAATCAATGGTTTCTCGCCGACATAATTTATAACGATAATAATCGATTGGTTAATATCACGAACACCCAGATGGCACCCATAAAAAACATCATCACCAAAGATGAGGATAAAGATATCGTCGACGATGCCGAGGCCATAACAGCCGTAGACAGTGACGGCTATGTTATTTCCTTTGAAAAGCCGCATGCACTGCGCTATTTTCAGGCACGCACCTCAAATGACTATAAGTCACTTTTTTCTGCCAATGCCCAGAAAATAACATTTGCGCCGACCTTGCCCGAAAGCTTTGTCAATCTTCCCAAAAATACAGGAATAGAAGCTCTGACGACACTAACAGATGGACGAATACTTGCCTTTTCGGAAAATATTATAAAGGACGGCGACACATCCATTGCTCAAGGTTGGATCATTGGTCGGGGAAAAATGGAGGCAATAAGTTATGAAATTGACCCCTCATACAAGCCCACAGATATGGCAACCATGTCAAATGGTGACATACTCGTCCTAGAAAGGCACTTCTCTCTTGCAAGGGGTATGGCCGCACGCTTGCGCCGGATTTCTGGGATATCCATTATCTCAGGACAAAAAATCAAAGGTGAAGTGATCGCAGAACTCGCCTATCCCTTTAATGTTGATAATATGGAAGCCTTGGCCGTTCGGCAAAATTCTGTTGGTGATACAATAATCTATATTATGTCCGATAATAATTTTAGCAAATTACAACGGAATTTATTAATGATGTTCAAACTTATTGATAACACAGAAAAAGCCGTTGATCCCGTCAACGGCTTCAAAAGAATTTTAGCGAGTGATGAAAATCAGAAAAAATAAGAACTAGGCGGCAATATTCGCCAATTTCTTTTCCACAAGTTTCTTCAAACGGCGCGCCTTCAATGACAAATTAACGTCACGAGCCTTGACAAGAAAATTATCCAGACCGCCATTATGCTCAACAGAACGTAATGCGTTGGCAGAGATTCTCATAGATACAGACTGACCAAGCACATCGCTCAACAATTTTGTTTTAATCAAATTAGGGCGGAAAACACGACGGGTTCTGTTAAGAGCATGGCTCACATTATTACCGCTTATTACCGATTTACCACTAAGTTCACATACGCGTGACATAATTTTGTCCTTAAATTTCTTAAAAATTTTATTTAGCCCATCATCGTATCATCATCAGAATCAACAAGAGGTTCCTTCAAATATGAAAGGGGTATATATGGCATTGCAGGATATAGGTCAAGCGCTTTTGCTCTTATCAGAGGGATAAATATCCATTCTTCATGAAAATATCTCAATCCCCTATTGCTTTATTTTAAAAAATCTTGCAACAGCTCTCGTGCGGCGGCGGTTGGTGGGGTTATTCCAGATCGGACGGCTTGTTCCATTTCCTTAATCCGACCAGGATGTTTTGTACGAAAATTATCCATCAACTGATCATGAATTTCAGACCACATCCAAGCCTTTGCCTGCTCTGAGCGTAACCCTACAAGGGCGTTACCCGCTTTCATGGCTTGTTCAAAGTTCTGTATATGACGCCAAATTTCGTCCAGTCCCTCTTTTTTTAAGGCCGAGGCTAAAACCACATCCGCCGTCCAACAATCGACCTTGGGGCGCATCAGATGAAGTGCCGCCTTATAGTCGGATGCTGCCCGCATCGCAGCCTTTTTTAAATCCCCATCCGCCTTATTAATAATCACAAGATCGGCAAGTTCCATAATGCCCCGCTTAATACCCTGAAGATCATCCCCACCCCCAGGCGAAAGCATAAGCAGAAACATATCCACCATATCAGATACGGCAATTTCCGACTGGCCCACGCCCACCGTTTCGATCAGAATGACATCATAACCCGCCGCCTCGCACAGAAGCATAGCCTCCCGCGTGCGCCGTGCCACACCGCCCAATGTTCCCCCTGATGGTGATGGCCGGATATAGGCATTTTCTGCCTTGGAAAGAAGTTCCATGCGGGTTTTATCGCCCAAAATAGAGCCACCCGTTCGGGTCGAGGACGGATCCACCGCAAGCACTGCCACCTTATACCCCTCGGCCACCAGAAAAAGCCCGAAGGATTCGATAAAGGTTGATTTTCCGACCCCAGGTGTGCCTGTAAAACCCAATCGAATGGATTTTCCCGTATAAGGTAAAATACCCGCAAGCAGGTGTTGTGCCTCTTGCTGGTGATCTTTGCGCGTACTTTCCACAAGGGTTATCGCCTTGGCAAGCGCCCGCCGTTCACCCTTTAATAAATCATCTTTTAAATTGTTCAGCGTCACCATTCATTCCGTTGCTTATTTTTTATGCCTTCATACTACTGGATTCTGGTTCTGGTGGGAATGATGAATTTATAATAGCCTTTATTCATCTTCCTGTGGCGTATTTATCACCACATAATTGCCCTCATAATCGACCGCCACGCCGTAGGCAGGGTCTTCAAGGACGGAAACCTCGACAATTTTACGGGCCTTATGCAACAGTTGCCTGCAATCCGCACTCAAATGACGCAAATGGAGCGTCTTACCCTCGGCATCATATTTGTCGGCAAGGGCATCAATGGCCTCTAATCCTGAATGATCGACGACCTTAGAATCTATAAAATCAACGATCACATCATCAGGGTCATTTTTTGGATCAAATAATTCCATAAAATTTGCCACGGAACCAAAAAACACAGGTCCCTCAAGCTTGTAAATTTTTGAGCCATTTTCATCAATTTTTATGGTGGCGTGGGTGCGTTTTGCCATTTCCCATGCAAAAACGAGGGCAGAAATAATCACGCCCGCCACCACCGCCACCGCTAAGTCATAGGCCACCGTGATCGCGGTCACAAAAATAATGGTAAAAACATCGTGACGGGGAATTCTGCCCATCAATTTCAAGCTATTCCACGCAAATGTCCCGATCACGACCATGAACATAACCCCGATCAAGGCCGCTAGGGGAATTTGCTCAATAAGACCCGATGCAAAAAGAATAAAACCCAAAAGACTTAAGGCGGCAACAATACCGCTGAGGCGCGCCCGGCCGCCGGATTTCACGTTAATCATGCTTTGACCTATCATGGCACACCCCCCCATGCCGCCAAAAAATCCCGTCACCACATTAGCAACTCCCTGGGCCGCACATTCCTTGCTTGCCCCGCCGTGGGTATCGGTCATTTCACTGACCAGATTAAGCGTGAGCAACGATTCAATAAGCCCCACCGCCGCCATAATAACCGCATAAGGCAGAATGATCATAAAACTTTCCCAAGTGAAGGGCATATCGGGAATATGAAATGTCGGCAATCCCCCCGCAATAGAGGCTAAATCCCCCACCCGTGGAATATCAATATTCAACCCGATCACAATCAATGTCACCACAACAATCGCCGCCAAGGGACCAGGGATCGCCTTGGTGATTTTTGGCATAATAAAGATAATTGCCATGGTCAAGCTCACGAATCCCAGCATCAGATAAAGCGGCATGCCCGTGATCCATGCGCCCGAGCTGTTCTTAAACTGTCCCAGTTGCGCCAGAAAAATAACAATCGCCAAGCCATTCACAAAGCCCAGCATCACAGGATGGGGCACCATGCGAATGAATTTCCCCATATGCGTCACGCCCGCTACAATTTGAATAATCCCCATCAGAACCACGGTTGCAAACAGATATTCAACGCCGTGACTGACCACAAGGCTCACCATCACGACCGCCAAGGCTCCTGTCGCCCCAGAAATCATTCCAGGTCTGCCGCCAAAGAGTGCGGTAATAATCCCCACAATAAAGGCGGCATAAAGCCCCACAAGCGGATTGACATGGGCGACAAAGGCAAAGGCCACGGCCTCTGGTACCAAGGCCAAGGCGACGGTTAGTCCAGAAAAGATCTCGGTGCGGATACGGCTGAATGACTCAAACCCAAATTCCTTGATCCATTTTGGACGTTTTCTTACCGCCGCAGAGACCGCCTGTTCATTCATTGCATCACCTTAAGTTCTTTAAATATAAAAAGGCCTGTTCCCAATATGTTAGGAACAGGCCCCGTAATTACCCCCGCTGATATAGCAACAAGGCTGTTTATGCAAGATTTTATATATTCTTAAAATTCGTCAGAGGGAAAATTTATGATCGTGGCTTTACCGCCACCGTTTCAATCAGGCTGACCCTTTCCTCATCCAGATTACGGCGTAAATTATAAGCCTTGGTCTGAATATCCTTCCCCACAAGAAGATAAACCCCAAGGGCAGGCAAATTAGGCTCGCCCACTGGTTCCTTTGCATTGACAAAGGCCTTTTGGGCAAGATCAGTTTTGTCATGCCATAGGGTGATATCAAACCCCGCCGCTTGAATGATCTCTTTAAAGGCTTTGGGTGGCACCAGAAAACTCATGGACCCGTCCTGCGCCCAAGGTACGGGAAAATGGGGCGGCGTATTCTTATGGCCGCAAACTTCATACAATATAACACGGCTACCGGGTTTAAGGACACGGTAGGTTTCCTTAAGCCAAGCGAGCTTATCCTCCACATTCATATTCATCTGGAGCGACCAAACACCATCAAAGCTATTATCCTCGAAGGGAAGCGACAGAGCGCTTGTGGCATGAAATTTAACGCGCTCTTGCATATTGAGCAATGTGGTCAATCGCTCTGCTGTATCTATATATTCATCGCTTAAATCGATACCCGTCACACGACAGCCAATTTCATGGGACAGGCGACGGGTGGAGCCGCCAATGCCGCAGCCCACATCCAAAATATGCATGTCTGGCGTAAAGCCGCACAGCTTAATCAGTTCTTTGGTGGCCGTATCGCCTCTAATATGAAATTCATCCACAGGTTGCAAATCATCCAAGGTGACTTTTGACAAATCTTTTTCAAGTTTATGGAGTCCCTCGATAATTTTGTTATACAAATCATTGGGCGAGTAATAGTTATGGATAGACTGGACATCTTTCATCATGATCAAATTCCGATTAAATAACCTATGAATAATACTAACTTGTAATGTATGATCCCACTTCTTTTTTAGAAAGATACATTTTTTTATCGGCGATTTTAATCAATTGTTCAGCACCATAATCCTGACCCTCTTCAGTTTGCGCTAACCCTATACTCAAAGAAAAATCTGGATATTTATCGTTAAAAACCTTAACCAGTTTTTCGCATATTTTTACGGCATTCACTATGTCGCATTCTGGTAAAATTACTACAAATTCATCCCCGCCATAACGGCAAGGAATATCGACCTTTCTTATGAGACTTAATAAAGATTGTCCTACAAATCTAAGAACATTATCCCCCTCAATATGGCCTAATTTATCATTTATTTCCTTGAAATTATCCACGTCGAAATAAACTAGGCATAAAATTGTTTTCCGACGTTTTGCCACAGCGATATCTCTTCTGAGCATTTCATGCATGGCTCTTTGATTATAAATACCCGTTAAGGGATCTGTTTTTGCTAATTCTTCTAATTGTTGAGTGCGCTCCGCAACCTTTTCTTCAAGAGAGGATGCATATTTTTCGGATTTTGCTTTTGCGCTTTTGATTTCACCGATCAAACTTTCAATATAGGCATCAAAGACAAGTGTCGTATCAAAATAAATCAGCTTATCAAGAGCATCTAATGTTTTTTCTAAAAGTTCCTCTGCATCAATAAACCGTGTCAACATCTTAACGACAATTTCTTTTAAGGTTCTGACCGCAGATAGATAAAGTTTTGGCTCAACCCCGATGCGCTTATGAATCATTCCTATCCGCAGGCGGTTATTGACATATTCTGCATCAATAAATGCCAGAAAATAAATCAAGGATATATTTCCGCTGTGCGGTGTGTAGCCTATGCAAGGTATCGGAATCCCCGATAAGCAGAGATATCTCATCATTTTCCGTTTGGAGCTCATAAAATTCTTCAACCATAAAGTCAATATTATTCACCACAATAGATTGATGGGAATATAATATATCCAGATCCGATTTGTGTAAATTTAATATCTTCATGCGAGACGAAATATTAACGTCACTGATTTTCATCTGTTCGAGTAATGTTTGGTTGGTTCTTGCCATTGCTTCAACCTTATACGTTGTGGAATTTTCTTATATTCCACTAATTTATATCATATTGCGTAAAATATAATATTTAATAATTACTTGAGAATACATTAAAATTTGGGATACGATCTAAATTTTAAATGGATTTAGATCAAAGGACATGAATAATGATAAGATTTCTGGTGATTTTATTGATCGGAGGAATAGGCGTGATGACGGCAGCTATAAGAGCCAATGCCCATGCAGATAATAATAAACATTATGCCCTTGTTATTCATGGTGGAGCGGGCACAATTTTAAAGAAGAACATGACGCCAGAACGGGAAAGCCTTATTCGCGCCAAACTAGAAGAAGCTCTTTTGGCGGGACAGCTTGTTTTGGATCAAGGAGGAGAAGCCGTGGATGCGGTGGCGGCCACCATTAATGTTATGGAAAACTCTCCCCTGTTCAATGCGGGCAAAGGGGCGGTCTTTAATCATGAGGGGCATAACGAAATGGATGCCTCGATCATGGATGGTCGTGATTTAAATGCGGGTGCGGTAGCGGGTGTCACCCATGTCAAAAATCCCATCAATCTGGCCCGAGAAGTCATGAGAAATTCCAAGCATGTGATGCTTTTTGGCGCAGGCGCCGAAGAATTTGCCAAATTACAGCATATAGAACTTGTCGAGCCTGAATATTTTTGGACAGAATAACGCTGGCAACAGCTGCAAAATGCCTTAGAAGAAGATAAAATTTTGCTTGATCATGATGGCGACAAGCAATCCGATAAAATTGCAAGCCTTGGTTATGACCCAGAAGATCCAGATCAAAAATTTGGCACCGTGGGGGCGGCGGCACTTGACATGCACGGCAATCTCGCCGCAGGTACCTCAACAGGAGGCATGACCAATAAACGCTGGAACAGGATCGGCGATTCCCCCGTGATTGGGGCGGGAACCTATGCGAATAACCACAGCTGTGCTTTGTCGGCAACGGGACATGGGGAATATTTCATTCGGGCGGCCGTGGCCCACAGTGTCTGTGCCCTTATGGAATATAAAGGACTAACGTTACAGCAGGCCGCAGATGAAATTGTTATGAATAAGCTTGTTAAAATGGGGGGCGAAGGTGGTATTATTGCTGTGGATACACAGGGCAATATCTCCATGACCTTTAACACCGAAGGTATGTATCGAGGCTATATCAAGGGTCATGAAAAACCCGTGACCCACATTTATAAAGAAGAGAAATAAAAGTCATAACGCAGGGGCTAGAATTTTGGCGGTCTTTTATCAAGAAAGGCGTTAATACCTTCTTCTGCCTCCATATGAAGCATATTTTTCACCATAACCTCGCAGGAAAATTCGTAGGCCTTAGCAAGGGGCATTTCGACCTGTTGGTAAAAGGCCTGCTTTCCAATTTTAAGGGCAACTGCGCTTTTATGGCATAGTCTTTCGCAATAGCTATCAACAGCCTCATCCAATTTATCTGGGGCAACGATTTGATTAATTAATCCGTAAGATAAGGCCATCTCGGCATCAATAACATCCCCAAGCAAAAGCATTTGCATGGCCTGTTTATGGGGCATGTTACGGCTTAAGGCAACCATGGGGGTAGAACAAAATAGTCCAATATTGACACCAGGCGTGCAAAAACGGCTGTTGTCAGTGGCAATGGCAAGATCACAACTGGCAACCAACTGACAACCCGCCGCCGTTGCCATGCCCTGAACTTTTGCGATCACGGGTCTTGGGTGATTGACAATGGCTTGCATCACTTTTGCGCAAAGCTGCATGATCGTCTGGAAAAAATCCTTACCCTTATCCTTATCGGCTCGATGTTCGGTAAGTTCTTTCAGATTATGGCCCGAACTGAAGGTTCCGCCCTTGGCCGCTATAACAATGACTTTGATCTCTGGATCATCATAAGATTTCAGGAGCGCTTCATGGAGTGCTCTGAGCATAGCCTCGCTTAGGGCATTGCGCTGATCTGGCTCATTTAAGGTCAGTGTCAGCACATGACCTTCACTCCTCGACAGTAAACAATTTGATGATGACATGATAACCTCTATCTTTTATGGAGTTTGAGAAACTATACTATAGGAAAAAATCCCAATCCTGCAATGATACAGAAGTATTGCATCAAAATTTGCGTTATATTTTGAGTGAATGTTGGCGTATAAGAAAAATACTATCACGCTTTATGGTATAATGATGAGGATCAGGCATGACATTAAACATTGGAAAAAGGCTTAAAGTAATTCGCACCGAGCGTAATCTTTCCCAGCGGGAACTCGCCAAACGTACAGGTGTCGCCAATGCAAGCATTTCCCAGATTGAATCAAACCACATTAATCCGACCGTTGGTGCCTTAAAACGTATTTTGGATGGTATCCCCATCAGCCTGTCAGAATTTTTTGACGAAGGCGATCGAACAAAGGAACAGATATTCTTTGCCGCAGAAGAGTTGATCGAAATCGGTGATAAAGGGGTTTCTTTTCGTCAGGTCGGTGCCACGCTTAAAAATAACGCCATTCAGCTTTTGCATGAAAAATATCAACCGGGGGCAAGTACGGGCAAAACAGCCTTAACCCATATGGGAGAAGAATGCGGACTTGTTTTAAAGGGTCGCTTAATGATCGAGGTCGGCGATCAAAAGAAGATTTTAGGCCCCGGCGATGCCTATTATTTTGAAAGCCATAAGCCCCATAAATTTAAAAATATCGGACATGATGTTTGTGAATTGGTGAGCGCCTGCACACCGCCGAGTTTTTAAAAATTTGAATTTTTGGATCTTTGTTTATTATAATAAACATATTTAAAATATTTTATTACATTACAATGAGTTACATTTATAAAAATAACATCTTGTTGGATGATCTGTTTATTTTATATAATCATTTCATACCATAACTCTTATTATTATAGGTGACAGATTGACGTTTGAAAAAGAAAATGATGCTTATTGGATGCCCTTTACACCCAATCGAGCCTTTAAGAAAAACCCCCGCATTCTCGATAGCTCTCTAGGCATGTATTATACGACGACTGAGGGACAAAAAATTCTTGACGGTTGTGCTGGCTTATGGTGCGTTAATGCGGGGCATGGCAACAAAAAAATCAATGAAGCCATAAAGACGCAGGTTGATCGCATGACCTATTCCCCGTCATTTCAGGCAGGTCATAAATTGGCCTTTGAACTTGCAGAACGGCTTGCCAATCTAATGCCTGATGATCTTAATCATGTCTTTTTTACCAACAGTGGTTCTGAATCTGTGGATACGGCACTTAAAATTGCGCGGGCTTATCAAAAGGCAAGGGGAAAGCCTGAAAAAATTAAACTTATTGGGCGGGAAAGAGGTTATCACGGAGTGAATTTCGGCGGGCTTTCTGTGGGTGGTATTATGCCCAATCGGCAGGCCTTTGGCCCTCTTTTACCCGAAGTTGATCATCTGCCTCATACCCATGACCTTGCCAAAAATGCCTTTTCCAAAGGGCAACCAGAACATGGTGTGGACAAGGCTGACCGCTTGCTTGACCTGATCGCTCTTCATGGTGCCAATACCATTGCCGCTGTTATTGTGGAACCTATGGCGGGATCTGCGGGCGTTTTGGTGCCACCAAAGGGATATCTTGAAAGATTAAGAAAGATATGCACCGATAATGACATCTTATTGATATTTGACGAGGTTATCACAGCCTTTGGCCGCATGGGAGACAGCAGTGCGGCCGCTCATTTCAATATACAGCCCGATATGATGACCATGGCAAAGGGACTAACCAATGGTGCGGTTCCTATGGGGGCCGTTATGGTGAGCGATAAATTGCATGGTGCGCTGATGAATGGCCCAGAAAATATGATTGAATTATTCCATGGTTATACCTATAGCGGTCATCCCTTGGCCTGTGCAGCGGGCATAGCTTCCCTTGATGTCTATGCCGAAGAAGGATTGTTTGAGCGGGCGGCAAGGCTCGCTCCTTATTGGCAGAAAGCAATCCATAGTTTGAGACGGCATGATTGTATTCTGGATATTCGTAATATCGGCTTGGTGGGGGCGATTGAACTTAAACCCATAGAAGGCAAACCTTCGGTGCGGGCGTTTGATGCCTATCTTAAGGCGTTTCAGGCGGGTCTTTTAATCCGTACAACGGCAGATATTATTGCCCTGTCTCCCCCCTTAATCATTACAGAACAACAAATTGACACCATCGTCAATATATTGGATGATATTTTGGCAAAGGCATAACATTAGGGAAAAATTATGAAAAGAAAGCTTTTGAAGGCTATTTCACGCAGAGATTTTATGGGCGGTGTCGCTCTTGGTCTAACGGCAAGCACATTACTCCCTTCCTTCGAAAGTTTCGCTTTTTCCAATATAAATAAACCTCAGACGTCATCCTCTGGGGTTTTGCCTTATCCGCCGTCCATCACAGGCTTGCGGGGTGATCATCTGGGATCGTTTGAGGTTTCCCATGCTCTGGCGTGGGAGGGGAGAAAATGGCCTGACCCTGATCACTTTACCGATGACCTTTATGATCTGGTTGTGGTTGGTGGCGGGCTTTCTGGTCTTGCGAGCGCCCATCATTATCTTAAAAAACAACCTTTGGCCAAAATTTTGATTTTGGACACACATGATGATTTTGGTGGCCACGCCAAACGCAATGAATTTACGGTAAAGGGAAAGAAATTAATTGGTTATGGTGGCAGCCAATCCATTGACGCCCCTGCGCATTTTTCACCGCAAGCTTTGCAAATTCTAAAAGATCTTGGGGTCGAAGTTGATAAATTTTATCACTATTATGATCGGGATTTTAATCGTAGTCATGGACTTTCACGGGGAATTTTCTTTCACAAAAACCATTTTAACAAAAGCATTGTTGAACGTAGCTTTTTTGAGTCAGAAGCAGAGAATATATTCGACATCATTGAGTCCTACCCTTTAAAGGAGGGCGGCAAAGAAGCCCTTACCCGTCTGTGGGAAGGGGAAGAGGATTTTTTGGCGGACATGCCGGATTCTGAAAAAATTAATTTCTTGCGTGGGATCAGTTACGATAATTTCTTAAGAAAGCATGCCAAAATGCCAGAAGATGTCATTCTTTTACTGCGCAACCCGTGGATCGGATTATGGGGGGTTGGTTATGATGCACTTTCGGCTTTGGAGGCGTATCGTTTGGATATGCCGGGATTTGACGGGCTGAGGATTTATTCTGATATGATACCTAAGCCCTATGATAAGGATGAACCTTATATTTTTCACTTTCCAGATGGTAATTCCGGCCTTGCCCGTCTTTTGGTGCGGAAATTAATACCCACGATTGCATCGGGCAATAGCATGGAAGATATTATCAAGGCGGATTTTGATTATACCCGCCTAGATGAGGAAAATTCTCCCGTTCGCATCCGCCTTATGAGTACCGTGATCAAGGCCGTTAATCAAGAACAGGACGAGAGGGTTGATGTGACCTATGTGCGGGGTGATCAGGTCGAAAAAATCCGCGCGCGTCACGTCATTATGGCCTGCAATAATAATATTCTGCCTCACATCTGCCCGCAAATGCCCGAAGACCAAAAAGAGGCCTTAAAATTTCCGCAAAAGGTTCCACTTTCCTATATTAATGTGGCACTGAATAATTGGCATGCCTTTCAAAAGGCGGGTTATCACCATATCTATAGCCCGCAAGGATTCTTCCATAATATGTCTCTGGATTTCCCCGTTAGTATGGGTGGATATAACTATGCAAAAGATGCGAATGATCCGATTATATTGCATGTTGTTCACACACCCACAAGACAGGGCGAGGACCTTCCCCCTATGGAACAGCACAAACAAGGTCGCCATGATATTTATAATATGACTTTTGCGGATTATGAAACGAAGCTTGTTGAACAGCTTCAGGATATATTGGAACCTTATGGATTTGACGCAGAGCGTGATATTGCAGCCATTACCGTTAATCGCTGGCCTCATGGTTATGCCTATGAATATAATGAATTGTGGGAACCTTGGGACTGGATCGACGGTAAAAAAGATGGTCCCCATATTCTTGGCCGCAGGAAAATTGGCCGTATATCCATTGCCAATGCAGACTCACAAGCCCTAGCCTACGTTAAGGGGGCCTTTGATGCGGCGGTACGGGCTGTGGACGAACAACTCGTCTGATTATACTATGGATAGCTCTAAATGCGGTCTCTGATGGCGTAATAAAGCATGCCCAATACCATCAAAGGCCAGCGCAGATGGCTACCGCCTGGGAAAGTGTAGGTGGGAACCTTTTCAAAGACATCAAAACTATGGTGATTGCCATGAATGGCATCGGCCAATATTTTTCCCGTCAGGGTCGCCATACCAACACCATGACCAGAATAGCCCTGACCATAATAGATATTGGACCCAAGCTTTCCGATATGGGGCATGCGGTTCATGGTGATTGCCAACGCTCCACCCCAAGCGTAATCGATTTTGACATCCTCTAGGCTCGGATAAATTTCCAGCATATATTTTCGGACAAAGCTTGAAATATCCTTTGGAAAACTTGGTGTATAATTTTCGCCACCGCCAAATAACAAGCGGTGGTCCGCTGACATACGGAAATAGTTGATAACAAATTTTGAATCCGCAATGGCCACATCATCCCTGTTAATTTGGCGAGCACGAGCTTCGCCGAGGGGTTCGGTTGCCACAACAAAATTATTGATGGGCATAATCTTTCCAGCAAGCCTCGGTTCCAGATAACCAAGATAGCCATTACAGCCCAAAATGATTTTATCCGCCGTAACGGTGCCTGTGGGCGTATGAATTACTATTTTGTCGTTTTCCACATAGGATGTCACAGGGCTATTTTCATATATCCTGACCCCCATTTTTTCGCAGACCTCCCCCAAACCCAAGGCGAAATTCAAAGGGTGTAAATGACCGGCTCCCATATCAAGCGTACCGCCGTAATAGCTCCGCATGCCGAGCATATCCGATAACTCATCGCCGTCCACATACCGAATGTGATCATAATTATAATCATTCTGGAGTTTCTCGACTTCATGTTGATAGTCTTTTAAAAACTGTTTTTTATGGGCTGTGTGCAAAATTCCGGGTTTCAGATCACAATGTATGTCATGCTTTGCAATAAGACCTTTAACAAGATTTTTGGACTCTTCGGCCAAATCCCACAAAGAACGGGCAGTCTCTTTGCCTAAATTTTTTTCCAAGGCGAGCTGTTCTACACGTTGACCAGAGCCCAATTGCCCACCATTGCGGCCAGAAGCCCCCCATCCGATTTTGCGGGCTTCAAGCAAAATAACGTCATAGCCATGTTCCTTCAAATGCAGCGCTGCAGAAAGCCCTGTAAAGCCACCGCCAATGATACAGACATCGCAACGCACCTCACCGTCAAGTGTGGGAAATTCTGGAACCCTATTTGCCGAAGCAAAATAATATGATGCAGGATGCTGTTCGGGCGCTGATTTTTTTTCTGTGTAGTTGTGGGTCATTTTGGTATGCCTCAACAGAATATTTTTGTGATAATAGAGCGTCTATTTTGTGATCACAAATTAGCTTTGTCAAGGCTATTCTTATGAGAAAATATTTATTACAAGGAATTCTGTCATAAAGCAGCGTTATTTAGGAGAGGCATGTCCAAGCAGTTTTTCCCCGATACGATCCATGCCATCATAGATATCCTGACGAATGGCTTCACGAAGAGCCTTTTCATCCTTATTTTTCAGAGCAGTAATGGCATTTATATGTTGATCAACCATATAGGATGTCCCAAGACGACCAACGATTATGCGCATAAATGGCCCAAATTGCAGCCAAATACTTTCGATCAGCCTTAGCATAATCGGGCAATTTGCCGCCCGATAAAGGGTGAAATGAAATTCCCAGTTTTTAAGGCTATAGCAGTCGGCATCACCCTTATCAAGGGCAGATTCTATTTCATTATCAATATGTTTTAATTTATTGATCAGGGCATTATTACAATGAGCCATGGCCCGCACAGAAATTTCTGGCTCCAAAAGAATACGAACTTTAACAATCTCTCGGTAGCGTTCTTCCGTCATTTCAGAGACTGCAACACGGCGTGTCGTCTGCATTTCTAGGGCGCCCAAGGCCACAAGATGCCGAATCGATTCCCGCACTGGCATGGGGCTTACATTCATCTCTTCGGCGAGCCCACGAATGGTCAAGGGTTTGCCCGGTTTAAAACGGCCCGTAATAATAGAATCATAAAGACTTTTATAAACCGTTTCATAAGCAATCTTACGATCTGGGCTATCTTCATCTCTATTAAGATCATGGTGTGACAATAAAATCACCTTTCTGCCAACAAAATAAATTTATTATTCAGGCGTATTGATACAATGCTTTTCCAAGTATCTTATGTCAATGACCTCAAAATTATATTTATGTCAAGGTTTTTTTAGAGATACCATGATACAATAAACGACTTAAATTTCTTTATTTCCTTAAATATTGGGACTTCTATATTCTGTATATTCTGCATTTTGGTCGCATAAAATTTGCCTTTATATCGATTTATGGGAACATTTTATAAATTTGCTTGAATAATTTGTATTTTAATGAGATTATTTGTGATCACAAATTTTTTTAGGGTGGATATTATGAGCAGGGTACTTGTCGTTGAAGGAAACACTAAAGAGGCACGGGATCAAACCGTTGCTAACGGTTCCTGCACCCAAAGCGATCTCTATATAAAAACGTTGCGTTTTTTAAAACCAAAAATATCTTGCGATGTTGTGATGCCCGCCGACAAAGGGGCAAAGCTTCCCAAAGGTTCCGAGCTTGAACAATATGATGGTATTATCTGGACGGGATCAGCCTTGAATATTTATGAGCAAGATCCTGCAATTACCCGCCAGATTGATTTCATGAAAAGCTGTTTTGAGCAAAAGGTTAAAATTTTTGGCAGCTGTTGGGGGCTTCAGGTTGCGGTTGTGGCGGCGGGCGGAGAGGTTGCAAAGAATGCGAAAGGTAGGGAAATCGGCATTGCCCGTGATATTCAATTAACAGCACTGGGCCGCGCCCATCCACTTTATAAAAACAAGACTACACAGTTTGATGCTGTTGCCATTCATCTAGACCATGTGGTGCGATTGCCAGAGGGTGCTTCGGTTTTGTCTGGCAATGATATCAGTCATGTTCAGGCGCTGGAGATAAGACATGGTTCCGCTATTTTTTGGGGTGTGCAATATCATCCTGAATTTGATCTTGATTATATAGCCTCTCTTATTCAAAAATATAAAACTAGAATGATAGAAGAAGGATTTTGTCCTGATGAAGCGGCCGTCAATAAAATGGTTGCCGATTTCAAAATCGCTCAAAATGATGAAAACAGTATGGAAATAAGACAAAACTATAATATGGGGGAAGACGTTACGGATTCTTGTTGTCGGTTACAGGAAATCAGCAACTGGCTAGATTTTATTGAACAGCCTATTGTTTGAGAAATAATCGCCCGAGCAAACAATAATATTTGACAAATAATTTGAACTCAACGTGATCACAAATATAAAATATGATAACAATGAGTGAGTTTACTTAAGTTAATTATTTGTTTTTAATAACATATTTAAGAATCTGCCGAGTGGCCAAAAAAAGAATTAATTTGTGATCACAAATTAATAGCCTTTTGAGACAAAATAGGGCATACTGCTGTAATCGTGAGGCTCGTTTAAATTATTCTACGACCCAAAAACAAAATAATTAAGGTGTTTTATGTTAGATGAAAAGAAAAAAGCAGAAATTGAACAATGGCTAGACATTAATAATATCCAAGATGTGGAAATTATGGTCAGCGATTTTGCAGGCATTAGCCGGGGCAAGTCCACGCCACGCAGTAAATTTGTCGCTGGATTAAATAGTCGTGATCATAGACTGCCAGAATCTTTATTTGCCCTGACCATCAATTGTGATTTCATCGGCAATGAGTTTATCACCGATATGGAAGAAGATTTTTTCCTTGTTCCTGATTTGGATACGCTTACGGTTCTGCCGTGGTGCGTAACGCCGACCGCTTGTGTCGTGTGTGATGTAGTCAGGGACAATGGCGAGCCTGCCAATAACTCACCCCGCCAAGTTTTGAGAAAAGTTTTATCCCTTTATGAGGCAAAGGGTTGGCAACCTATTGTGGCGCCAGAATTTGAATTTTTTCTCCTTGGCCGTCAGGATAATATCGAAAATCCTCCTATTCCGCCACGGGGTCGTTCGGGAAAAATGTCTTTGGATAAAGGTGTTTTGTCCCTAGATGCCTTGGATGAATTCAGTGATTTATTTGATGATGTCTATAAATATTGCGAAATTATGGGCATTCAGGTGGAAACCCTGACACAGGAAGCGGGCCCCGCCCAGTTTGAGATTAACGTCTATCATGGAGAGCCCCTTAATGTAGCCGATCAGGCCTTTTATTTTAAACGCCTGATGAAGCAGATTGCCATCCGTCATGATATGTTTGCAAGTTTTATGGCACAGCCCTATCCCGATGAATATGGTAGTGCCATGCATATTCATCAAAGTATTTTGGGTGTTGCCGATGGTCTTAATGTTTTTGCCGATGAGGATGGGAAAGATACGGCTTTATTTCATTCGCATATTGCAGGACTTCAGAAATATATCCCCGATCTTATGCCCTTTCTTGCCCCTTATGCCAACAGCTACCTGCGCATCGGAAGTGGCATGAGTTCGCCGGCCAATCTGCATTGGGGACGGGAAAATCGTTCTGTTGGGCTTCGTGTGCCATCAGGTGGAAGGCCGGGACGACGTATTGAAAACCGCATTGCAGGGGCTGACGTGAATCCATATCTTGCTATTGCAGGATCATTACTCGCTGGTTATTTGGGCATGGTAGAGGGCCTTACCCCCAGTGATGCGTTGATGGAATCGGCTTATGATCTGCCTACCCATCAATTGCCCCATCATTTCTTGTCAAGTTTGAATAATTTTAATAAATCCTCTGTTTTGCGCGAAATTTTAAGCGATGAATTCATCACCACCTATGTGGATGTGAAGGAACAGGAATATTCCGCAAATTTCAGTGTCCTTTCTCCTTGGGAGATCAGATATCTATTGATGAATGTTTAGGGCGTGAATTGAAGGGAAAGTCCCTAATAAACCAAGGATTAATAGTGGCAAACTTCCGCATTTAAAAGGCGTTAGTTCATTAAACTAGACCTAATTTAAAGACAGTAAAGAGATTAATCACAAAAATGACCGAGAGCGCAATCAATCCAGAGAATGATAGAGAAACAGCCTATGCTGGCATATTGAGCTTTTTGCGCTTTCCCTATTCTCGTGACCTAAAAGAGGTCGATATTGCCGTACTTGGGGTGCCTTATGATCTTGGAACAACCAATCGTTCAGGCGCCCGTTTGGGTCCAAGAGCCATTAGGGAACAATCGTCACTTGTTGGCGAATTTGAATGGGGAGTTTGGCCTTGGGAATATCATCTGTCGGATCACCACAAAGTGGTGGATTACGGCGATGTGTGTGACTTTACAGCCTATCCCGAACGCCTGACCAAAGAATTGGAACGGACGGCGAATGAAATTCTTTCCCAAGATACCGCCTTGCTATCTCTTGGGGGGGATCATTTTATTTCTTTGTCCCTGCTTCGGGCTCATGTGAAAAAACACGGTCCTTTGGCGCTTATTCACTTTGATGCCCATACCGACACATGGGTTGATGAAGATTATAATCACGGCACGATGTTTTATCATGCCATCAAGGAAGGTCTGATTGATGTGGAACATTCAATTCAAATCGGCATCAGAACACCAAACCCCAATAGTTTTGGTCTTCAAATTCTCGATGCCATTACCATAGATGGTATGAGTAACGAAGAAATATCGACGGCGATACGTGACAGAGTTCAGGGCAAGAAGGCCTATATAAGCTTTGACATTGATTTTCTAGATCCGGCTTTTGCACCGGGAACAGGAACGCCCGTACCGGGAGGAGCAACCGTCATGCAGGGTCGAGCAATATTAAAAGGCCTAAAAGGACTTCAGGTGGTAGGCGGTGATCTCGTCGAGGTGGCTCCAGCATACGATCCCATTGGATCGATAACCGCATTAGCAGGAGCCACACTGGCCTGCGATATATTATATTTAATTTCAGAAACGCTGACAGGTCATTGAAACATTATATCCCGTCTTAAGCGAAAAGAATGGAGAACAGACTATGAGAACACATGATTTTTGGACAGAAAAGGCCACAAACCTTTCAATCCGTAATCAGGCCTTTATTAACGGTAAATTTGTGAATTCCCTTTCGGGTAAAACATTTGACAGTATCAATCCCGCCACGGCACAAATATTTGCCGATGTGGCGGAATGTGACGCGGCTGACGTTGATGTTGCCGTCAAAGCCGCAAGGGATGCCTTCGAAGATGGCCGTTGGTCAAACATGCATCCTGCCCAGCGTGGAAAACGCTTGATGCGTCTTGCCAATTTGATCACATCCCATAGAGAGGAACTCGCACTTTTGGAAAGTTTGGATATGGGTAAACCCATTTCCGATGCCATGAACATTGATATTCCGGGTTGTGCACGTGCTATTCATTGGTACGGTGAGGCAGCTGATAAATTAATGGATGAAATTGCCCCCACGGATCCAGGCGCTCTTGCCTTGGTCACCCGGGAGGCCTTAGGCGTGATCGGTATTGTTGTGCCTTGGAATTTTCCGCTTCTTATGGCGTGTTGGAAAATTGGACCCGCCTTGGCCGCGGGCAATTCTATTGTTTTAAAGCCCGCCGAACAGTCGCCATTATCAGTCCTAAGGCTTGCGGAACTTGCCTCGGAAGCTGGCATTCCAGACGGTGTTTTTAATGTTTTGCCGGGATTTGGCGAAACCGCAGGACAGGCGCTTGGACTTCATATGGATGTGGATATGATTGCCTTCACAGGATCAACGCAAGTGGGTAAATTCTTCATGCAATATAGCGGTCAATCCAATTTAAAGCGGGTATCCTTAGAATGCGGTGGTAAATCACCACACATTATCACTAAAAATTGTCTGGATCTGGATCAGGCAGCGAATGCCGCCGCAAGTGCCATCTTCTTTAATCAGGGTGAGGTTTGTACCGCAGGATCACGTCTGTTGGTTGACCGTGAAATTAAACAAGAATTTATGGAAAAATTGGCTCTTGCGAGTGCAAGTCATAAGGTGGGTGACCCCCTGCATCCCGAAACATCAATGGGTGCCTTGGTGGAAGAACAGCATATGGACAGGGTACTTTCATACATTGATAAGGCCAATGAAGAAGGTGCAACTCTAACATTGGGTGGATGCAGAAGCAAAGACCGTGCAGGCTATTTCATTGACCCCACGATTTTTGATGATGTGACGTCGGATATGACCATTGCCCGTGAAGAAATATTTGGCCCTGTCCTTTCTGTACTGACCTTTAAGGATGAGGCGGACGCTATTAAAATAGCCAATGACACGATATATGGTCTGGCCGCTGCGGTATGGAGTCAGGATATTTCACAGGCACATCGTATGTCCCGAGCTTTGCGTGCGGGTACGGTCTGGGTGAATTGTTGGGATCCAACAGGTGATATGACCATTCCTTTCGGCGGTTTTAAACAATCTGGCTTTGGGCGTGATAAATCTATGCATGCTCTTGAGAAATATACGGATCTTAAGACCACATGGATCAAGATATAAGGCCTTTTTTAATTTAAGTTTGGAGATTTTTATGCGTAATTTTAATAGAGATACCGCCCAGTGGCAGGAATTGGACCGTGACCATAATGTACATCCCTTTTCTGATCCAGATGCCTTAGGCAAACAAGGTGTCCGTATTATCACACGAGCAGAAGGCAGCTATATATGGGATTCTGAAGGTCATAAAATTCTAGATGGCATGGCAGGGCTTTGGTGCATGAATGTGGGTTATGGCCGCAAAGAATTGATTGAGGCCGCTCATGAACAGATGAAACAATTGCCGTTTTACAACAGCTTTTTCAAAACGAGCCACCCTCCCCAGATTGAATTATCGAGACTGTTATCCGAAATCACACCAAAGGGAATAAATCATTTCTTTTTCTCAGGATCTGGATCAGAGGCTAATGACACCAATATACGCCTTGTGCGACATTATTGGGACATCATGGGAAAACCTGAAAAGCAAACCATCATTAGCCGTCATAATGCCTATCACGGCAGCACACTTGCCGCGACCAGTTTGGGTGGTATGGAAGGTATGCATAATATGGGTGGCAAGGGATCTTCGCTGTTACCTGGATTTGAACATATCGGCCAACCCTTTTGGTATCTTGAGGGGGGCGACATGACACCCGAAGCCTTTGGCTTGAAACGAGCGCAGGAATTGGAAGAAAAAATTCTGAAAATAGGTGCAGACAAGGTTGCAGCCTTCATCGGCGAGCCTATACAGGGTGCGGGCGGTGTTATTGTCCCACCAAGCACATACTGGCCCGAAATTCAGCGCATTTGCAAAAAATATAATATATTACTGATTGCAGATGAGGTTATTTGTGGCTTTGGCCGCACAGGTAACTGGTTTGGCTCTGACACATTTGGTATTAAACCAGACTTTATCACCATGGCCAAGGGTATGTCATCGGGCTATATTCCGATTTCTGCCGTCGGTATTAGAGATGAAATATTTGAAGTTCTCAACAGTGGTGGCGAAATTAATCATGGCTATACCTATAGTGGTCATCCCGTTGCCTGTGCGGTGGCTATTGCCAATATCAATTATATAAAAGACCATAATCTGGTGGAAAAGGTCCGCACTGAATCAGGCCCTTACCTGCATGCGGGCTTGCAAAATCTGATGGAAAATCATCCGATTGTTGGTGAAATTCGGGGTCGGGGTATGATGGCTGGTATTCAACTGGTCAAAGACCGTGCCACACGCACAACCTTTTCAGGAGATGAGGATGCGGGTACGATCTGTCGGGATTATTGTTTTAAGAATGATCTGATTATGCGAGCCGTCGGCCAATCAATGATTATCAGTCCGCCACTTACGATTTCAAAATCTGAAATGGATGAACTTTTTGATAAGGCCAAAATATGTCTTGATGCCACCGCCAAAGATTTGAGGTTGATGTAAAGCATGCGAAAAATACTTGAGAACCCAGACGTAAGGGCAAGATTGTATAATATGTTTAAATATACAATCTACCTATTGCTGTTGTGGAATACTTATTTATTTTTTCAACAAGACTGGGATGCTTCATCTCATACCTTTCATAATGGGGTTTCTTTTTCTCAAATTATAGAAGCCTTCACCGCCAGCAGCGATACCCTAAATTGGGTTATTTTATTACTTTTGTTTGAGCTTGAAACATGGGTGATTTCCGACGAGGTAATGAAGGATAGTAAATTAAAATGGGTAATGATGGCCGTAAGAACATTATGTTACAGCCTTATTGTTTATGCCCTTTATGGTTATTTTCTGAAACTTTTGCTTTTTTATGGTGTGACCCCCTTCCCGACAGAGAATATTTGCAGCATCGTGGATGGCATCATAGCAAGGGTCGACAACTTAGATGAATATCAATTATTGACCAAGGATAATTGTCTTAGCCTCCAAGGAATGCAACTTTACAAACTGCATGCTCAGCCATTGATAGCCGATGCGGACTCTCTTTTTAGAGCGCGTGGCATGGCATGGGTTGATGTGATCAATGCGACGACGTGGCTTGGTGTCGTTGTTATATTAGAGGTGGATGTTTGGTTTCAACTGAGAGGACTGCTCCGTGGTTCCTTGCTCTTTATCAGCAAGATCATTAAGGCGGTTTTATATTCAACATTACTGGTTTGCGCTATCTATTGGGGGCAACAAGGAGATTTTCTGGATGCTTGGGATGCTTTCCTTTGGCTTGTCGCTTTTGCCTTTATTGAAATGAATTTGTTCCAGTGGCAACAAGAAACAAGTGATCAAGAGGAAGAGGCATTAAATGCGTAGCATTTTCCTACTTAACATATCTTTGAGGAGTTTAAATAATGGTTAGAAAATTTCTTGTTCTTGGCGGTTGCGTCATGTCCTTGTTTATTGTGGCCTGTGATAAAGAATATGATAAAAAATCTGTCGAGGCCGATACCGTAATCTTAAAAGCGCAAGTGTATACAGCCAATGATCATCGGGATATGGCGACGGCCTTTGCCATTAAGGATGGCACCTTTATTTATGTGGGAGATGATACAGGAGCAGAGACCTTCATCGGACAAGAAACAGAGGTTATCCGTCTTGAGAATGATTTAATTCTACCTGGGCTTCATGACAATCATATTCATGCATCTGGCATTATTGAATTTGAACGCTGTGATCTTGAAAGCAACCCGATGAATTTGGATGAACTTTCCACATTCATGTCAGACTGTATGAAGCGTTTAAAACCAGAACAAGGTGCTTGGCTTGTGGGGGAACAGTGGGGTTTCTCAACGGGCAATACGCCGACAAAACAATTTAAAACCATAAGAGAGGCTCTTGATGCGGTTTCAAAGGATATTCCCATAACCCTTGCTGGAAATGATGGCCATCATGGGGCTTATAATTCGGCAGCCCTTGCCCTTGCAAAAAATAAAGCGGGTGAAACGATTGGTCTGAGTAAAGCAACTCTTCAAACAGAATTTTCAGATTTTGCCGTTATGGTAGGTGTGGATCGTGACGGTAATCTTGATGGAATGGTCAATGAGCAGGCACGCAACGCCATGGCTAAGATTAGCATGCTAGACGGGGATATCAACAAAATGGTTGAAAATGCCGCCCAAATTCCCGCCCGTTTAAATTCCGAGGGCATCACCTCAATTCGGGAAGCGGCCTTTAGCAAAGCCATTGCCCCTTTATACGAAAAGCTTGCTCAGGATCAACAGCGTCCCTTACGTATTACCCTTTCTCAATTTTATAACCCGCTTGATTATATAGACGCCAATAACAAAGTGAATTGGGATGTCTTATCACGAGACGCTTACAAGACACGGGAACATTTTGAACCTTATAAAAATATCAAAGCGGACAGCATGAAGATGTTTATAGATGGCGTATCCGAAGGTAACCCTCTTGCAACACCACCAAGTCTTCCCAATGCAGCAAAATTAACACCCTATAAACAACCTATTTTTGAATGGAATTCTAAGACTGAAGAATTACAACTTAAGGGATATGTGAACACAGAGAGCGAGGCGTGCAAATTTGACCCGTCCCTACTTAAAGACCAAAAAGCGATCAACCAATTTATCGAAAAAAATGGATTTCTCCCGCAACAATGTGCCGTTAGTACGGGCGTCCTAGAAAGTCCCTATGATGTTGAAATGGACTTTATCAAGCGGTTTCATGCGGAAGGCTATGCCCTTCATCTTCATGTTATTGGGGACAGAGCCGTGCGAACCGCCCTTGATGGGTTGGAAAATGCCCGCAAAATAAATGGTCCTAGTCCACAACCTCAAAGTCTGGCGCATATTCAATTTGTTCATCCCGATGACATAAAAAGAATAGGGGATTTGGGACTTTATCTTGCCTATACCTATGCTTGGATATCGCCAGTTCCAGAATATGATCTAACTGTTATGCCTTTTATTGATGAAATAAAGGATATCCATGATTTATACAGAAAAGAATATTATAGCTATACACAGGCTTATCCCGTCCGCAGCACCATGCAGGCAGGGGCAATTTTGATTGCAGGTTCAGATGCGCCAGTTGAAATGCGCGATCCTCGACCTTTTTTTAATATAGAACAGGCCGTAACAAGAGCGGGCGCATCGGGTATGGCTTATAACGAGAATGAAACAGTTTCTATTTTGGACGCCATAGATGCCTATACCATTAATGGGGCAAAGGCGCTTCATCAGGCCGAAATTGTGGGATCATTTGAGGTCGGGAAAAAGGCCGACTTTATTATTCTTAACCAAAATATTATCGATCTTGCAAGCAGCAACCCAACAGCTATTCGTGATACAAAGGTTATCTCAACGTGGTTTGATGGGGTTCTGGTCTATAAGTCTGAATAATAGAGAGGCTTTGAGTTGACAATTAAACCACAATGTGATCACATTATTGAAGTAATTATATTATCAATAAAGGGTATGTTTTATATTTGAAAACAATGACAGTTGATATAAATAAATTAGATAATCGGCCTCGCTCCCAAACACCTGTTATGGGACAGGCAGACGTGGATAAATTCACGGCAAGGGGCTATCAGGCTTTGTTGCGGCGGGATTTCAAAGAGGCGGGAGCCTGTTGTCAGCTTGTGCTCAAATATCATCCTCAATTTAAGGGAGCCCATTTTCTGGTTGGCTTGATTGCCATTGAAACCAAGGATTGGGATATGGCACGCCATGCTTTTAAAAATGTGGTTGAAATTGATCCCGCTCATGCAGCGGCATGGGCACAGCTAGCAAGATCTTCTGTGTCGCTTGCTCAATATGACGACGCTGAAGAACAGCTTAAAAAGGCCGTCTCCTTCAATACTACCGATCCTTTGGTTATGGATGTGATCGGAAATGTCTATAGCCTGCTTGGGGAGCAGAAAACAGCGCTTGAATGGTTTGATAAGGCTCGAGAAACATCGAAATCCGCATTCTTTGATTTAAGTCGGGCCAAGGCGCTTACTTTCCTTGGACATATAGATCAGGCACGGGATGCATTGCAATCTGTTCTTAGTGAAAAACCAGATAGCGCTATGGCGCATTGGTCACTGGCACGGCTCGAAAAGGCCACCTCAGAGGATCATATAACGATCATGTCTGATCTGGTGCAAGATATGGATCAAAACCGTCAGGACGCTCCATTTTTACATTATGCTATCGGCAAGGAATGGGAAGATTTGGAGCATTGGGATAAGGCTTTTGCGGCATTTGAAATGGGTGCACAAGCAAAACGCCATCAAATCAATTATGATGAGGCCAGCGAAATTGCCCTATTTGATAGTCTTGAGAAAAATTTAAATAAGGAATGGTTTTCACGAGTGGACGTGGGACATGATGACAGTTCGCCAATTTTTATCATCGGCCAGCCAAGAACAGGTACGACACTTGTTGAGCGCATCATCACCGCTCATTCAGAGGTGGCAGGAGCCGGTGAATTACAGCAATTTGCCATGGCCATCAAAAGAGCCGCCAAAATGAGCTCCCCAAGACCTATGACGGCAGAAATTATCAAAAAGGCCGCCACGGTTAATATGCGAGAAATTGGCGAAATATATATGAAAACAACCCGTGCGGTGAGGCCTAATTCCCCTTATTTTGTGGACAAGTTGCCGGTTAATTTTATGTATGCCCCTCTTATTGCGGCGGCACTTCCCAAGGCAAAAATCATCCATATTATGCGTGATCCTATGGACAGTTGTTTTTCAAGTTATAAACAATTATTTGCTGACGCCTATTTCCACTCCTATAATCAGGGAGAAATGGCAAGACATCATATAAGATACCGCCGTCTCATGGCAAAATGGCGTGATTTTCTAGGGGGCCACATGTTGGAGATCAACTATGAGGATGTCACCAGTGACCTTGAAAACAGTGCGCGAAAAATTATCAAATTTTTAGGACTTGAATGGCAAGAATCTTGTGTAAATTTTTACGCACAGACGGCGGCGGTAACAACAGCGAGCGCGGTTCAGGTAAGAGAAAAGGCTCATACCCGCTCGATCGGACGATGGAAAGAATTTGAAAAATATCTAGACCCAATGGTGAGAATTATTGAGGACGCTGCCCTCAGGTAAAATTTGCAGCAGGAAAGAGGCTATTATAGCCTTTCAATAAACGAAGACAGTGAAGAAATTTATTGTTTAGCTAGCGATGATCTCAAGTGAAGTTATCTTCATGAAAAGATCAATCTTTTATAGAAAATGGAGAGGAATATGACTAAAATTTTTAAACGACATGGGCATAATTTAATGCTGGGAACATCGGCAACAGTTATTTTGTTGAGCAGTGGGTATTATGCTCAAGCACAAGAAAAAAAACTAGTCTTAGAAGAGATTGTTGTTACGGCCACAAAACGGGCGGAGTCTGTACAGGATGTGCCGCTTTCTGTAACTGCCTTTGATGCGGCCTTCACGGAACGGGTGAATTTGGACGATGTAAAAGACTTGGTAAAATTTGCTCCTGGTATGGCTGGTGACAGCAAAGACAGCTTTATCGATTATATAAATATCCGCGGCATTTCCACCAATGATTTTGGTGTTGGTGGTGATCCCTCCGTTGGCTTCTTTAAAAACGGACTTTATCAAGGACGCAACGGTGTTGTTGTGACCTCAATGTTTGACATGGCACGGGCGGAAGTTTTACGTGGCCCCCAGGGATTTCTCTTTGGCCGTAACGCCATCAGTGGCGCTATAAGCCTTTATACGGCTCGTCCTGATTTTAATGAAGTCAGCGGCTATGTTTCTGCTGGTGCGGGTGAACGCAATCATTTTGAGGCAGAAGGTGCCATTAATCTACCCGTATCGGATAAGCTTGCCTTTCGCTTTGCCGCCTATCATAGCGAGGAGGACGGCTATTTATTTAATTACGCACGTCCAGATGCACCCAAAGAAGGTTGGCATGATAAGAGTGCTTTTCGGGCAACAGTTGGCTATCAAAATGAAAATTTTGATGCGACACTTATGTTTGAATATGAGAATAGAAAACTTAGCGGAAGCACTTACCGTACCTTCAACGATGATGAAATTCTCCCCTTCCTTCAAAGTGTAGCAGGCGATCTCGCCGTTCCCAGAGGCAATAAGGGCGACATTGATAGCGATATGGGCCTTGGCAACCATGATCGTGGTGAGGTAACCTCTTTCAGTGCTGAATTGAATTGGGATCTTGAATTTGCGAAACTTACCTCACTCACAGGATATAAGGATCATACCTATAGCTATGCCGAAGATTTTGATGGTATGGCGCTTAACTTCAATAATTATGGTCAAGAGCAAGATGGTAATTATTTTGAACAAGAGCTGAGGTTAACCTCACAATCCGACAGTAAACTCAGCTGGTATGCAGGGGTTTCTTATTATAAAGAAAATATTAATGCGGCCTTTTCCAACACAGGCAACGAAGATGTCATGTGTCAGGCCTATTATTATTATTCTTGCTCAGAAGTTTTTGCCTATTATGATTGGGGTGATTTCACGGCAAATCCCGCGGGACTTGTCGAGGATAATATCATTGACGGCGCATATCATGGTTGGGGCGCTTATTTAGACCTTTCCTATGCGGCAACAGAAAAGTTGGAAGTGGGTGCTGGCATCCGTTACACCAAGGATACCAAGAAATTCGGCATCAATATTTTGCCAGTTGAGAGCGACCTTGGGCCTTTCTTTATGTTTGGCGTGACAACAGATGGATTCCTGACAACAGAAAAGTCATGGAATGATTTTACCCCACGTTTTTATGCCCGTTACCATGTTAATGACGATATGATGGTTTATGGTAACATAACCAAAGGCTATAAGGCCGGTGGCTTTGGTAGTTTTGCGGTTATTTTGGGGCCTGATGGAACCGATGACGATCTCCTCGCGCTTCCTGGTGCTACGCCCAATGATTTTAACCCTGAAACAGTTTGGTCTTATGAGGTGGGCTTAAAGGCGGATATGATGGATAAACGCGTTCGCATGGATGTTGCAGCCTATCATTATAAATATACCGATCTGCAATTGAATTATTTTGATAGTGGCTCACGGGTGGAGAATGTTGGTCAAGTGAAAGCTTACGGTATCGAGGCCACACTTCAAGCCATTGTAAGTGAGAATATCGATCTGTTTATGTCAACCTCTTACAATGACAACGAAATCAAGGATGCAGATATTATAGCAGAAGGTTCTGACGGTAATCGCCTTGGTGGTTCACCAAGCTTTACCTTTGCAGCGCTACTTTCCTTTCACATGCCTGTCGGACAAAACGGTGAGATAAACGCCTCCGCAGACATTAAAGCCCAAAGCAAAACTTTCGGCGGAATTGAAAATCTGGTGGCGGCACAAAATAATGGTTGGTCGGATGTTTCACTTCGTATGGGTTATGAAAGCTATGCGGGCTGGGAAGTTACCCTTTATCTGGAAAATGTCTTTAACAGCCGGTATTTTGACGGCACAGGTGAAGGTGGTGGTTCCTTCCCTCATCATGGATTTGGCATTAGCGTTCCAAGGACCTTTGGCGGTAAAGTAAGATATAATTTCTAAAGAATAGATCAATAATCATAACGGTGGAGGGCCTTTTTGGCCCTCTATCTTTTTCAGAATAAGCCGTTAAATCTTCACCATTTGGGACGTTAAATTTTATGTCAGGCGTTAAAAATCATGTAGCCCTCATCACAGGGGCAGGTCATCCCGAGGGCATCGGATTTGCGACCGCAAAATTGCTGAGAGCCGCAGGTGCAAAGGTTGCGATCACCTCAACCACAGAACGAATTTTCACCCGTCTTGATGAATTGGGTGGCACCGATAAAGACACATTTGCAAGCCCCGCTGATCTCACGGATTCCAAGGCCGTGACAGCATTAGTAAAACAAGTAGAAAATACCCTAGGCCCCATAGACATTGTCATCAATAATGCGGGTATGGTACAAGTGGGCAAAGAATATCAATCAACAAATTTGAAGGATACGTCCGATGAAGATTGGCACTATGGCATAGATATTAACCTAACCAGCGCCTTCTATGTTACCCGTGCCGTTCTACCTCAAATGATGGTGCATAACTATGGCCGTATTGTCCATATATCATCGGTTACGGGGCCTGTTGTTGGTATATCTGGCAGCAGCAATTATGGCAGTGCAAAGGCTGGGCTACTTGGGATGGTGCGGTCATTGGCTATTGAAGTGGGACGACACAATATCACGGCCAATTGCATAGGCCCCGGTTGGATTAAAACAGGGTCAAGTAGTGAGGCAGAAATTATTGCAGGACAATATACCCCTGTTGGACGTGCAGGCTACCCAGAAGAGGTTGGCCATGCGGCTGTTTTTTTAAGCAGTGAAGAGGCAAGCTATATCACAGGCCAGTTCATTATTGTTGACGGGGGCAATAGCATACAAGAATATAAAGTCGCTCTTTAAGATAATAGAAAGAAAAAATATGAGCATAGAACAAGAATTGCACGCAAGGGCAGAATCAAAATGTGAATTATGCGGTGCAACGGATAACCTTGGGGTTTATGAGATTCCCCCAACCTCAGAGGGCACAGCAGATCAGGCCATATTGATGTGCGGCACTTGTAGGGCTCAAATTGATGACCCTACCGAAATGCAGGTGAACCATTGGCGTTGTCTGAATGACAGTATGTGGTCACAGGTTCCCGCCGTGCAGGTGATGGCATGGCGTATGCTCGACCGCTTGCGGGCCGAGGGATGGCCGCAGGATTTGCTTGATATGCTCTATCTTGATGAAGAAACCATTAGCTGGGCGCAGGCCATGAACAGTGTTCAGGGCGGTGATGATCAGACCCACCATAAGGATAGCTTTGGTGCCGTCTTGCAGTCTGGCGATACGGTAACCCTGATCAAGGATTTAAATGTAAAGGGCGCAAATTTTACCGCAAAGCGGGGTACGGCCGTGCGTAATATATCACTGGTGCAAGATAACCCAGCCCACATCGAAGGCCGCATTAATGGCCAACAAATCGTCATCTTGACCCAGTTCGTCAAAAAATCGGGCTAATCTTCTGGCTAATTTGAGGAGAGGCGTGACGCTTGAATTTAGTGCAACACACCAGTTAATTTAGGACAGTAGCAAAATAGGATATAGCGGGATTAAGTGGGATATAATGGGATAAAGAGGTGGTCCCAGAAAATCGGACAGTGTGTTAAGCTACTATTTTGATCAAGGAAGGATCATTTGAATGAGTAAAACACGCAAGAATTATCCGGCGGGATTTAAAACCAAAGTCGTTTTGGCCATGCTGCGGGAGG
>JAIOYI010000010.1 GCA_021741205.1 Emcibacter sp. | reverse complement strand
CATTACAGGCGATAAGGATGCCTCTATGAGTATAGAAGTTCTTAAAGTCATGCATAATATTGATGTGACGGATGGTCTTACGGCCTATGTGGCGGCGGCTCAACATACGCCTTATGGTGGGCGGCAAGAACCGCTTGATTATGATTATTACAGTGAAAATGCCAAAATTTACAGATCGGAAAATCTGGATCCGAATTTTATAAAATTCTTTTTGGACGGCGTACCGACCTCGTCTCGGTCTGCGGCAATGACCATTGCCTATGCCCCTGATATTAGCCACCCCCACGCAGGGGAAAATAAGGGCATGCTCCATTTATCGGGCGAGGATTTTTATAAAGAAATCGCTGAAATGGATCGCAGGGGGTTCACCATTAAAATTCATGCGGCGGGGGATCGTTCTGTCCATGAGGCGCTAGAAGCCTATGACTATGCCCGTAAAATGAATGGTAATAAGGACAAAATGCATGAAATTGCTCATGCGGGTTATATCCTTGATGATGACCTCAAACGCTTTGGGGTCCTTAATGTATCGCCTGATATATCGCCTTATTTATGGTTCCCATCGCCCATCATTGATAATATTGTCAGCGTTCTTGGTGAGCGGGGACTTCATTATTGGCCGAACAAAACCCTTCTTGGTCTTGGGGCAACGATAGTAGCGGGTTCCGATTGGCCGTCCGTTTCACCGACCATAAGCCCATGGCCCGGTATTGAGGCCACTGTCACCCGTGCTAATCCCTATGACAAGGCTGAAGGAATTCTTTGGTCGGAAGAACGCTTAACCTTAGCAGAAACGCTCAAAATTTTTACCCTTAATGGTGCCAAAGCCTTACGGATTGATGATCAGGCGGGATCGTTGGAAGTGGGTAAAAATGCAAATATCATTATTCTTAAGGATAACCTATTTGACATTCCCACAGAACAAATTGGTGAGACCATCATTCTTCAAACTTGGTATAAGGGAAAAAAGGTCTATAGCGGACAATGATTTTTTCATGGCAAAAATTCAGCGTTGCCCTATTGCTGATGACAGTGATCAGTTCAGAAGCATGGGCTCATGCAGAAGGCCCCTTAGGCAAAATTATTGGGTTGGCAGAAAAATATCGCAATATTCTTCTTGCGTTTAAAAATTCTAGCCCGAGTTTAGACGTGGAATTTGAACGTTTTTCCGTTGAAGATGTGATGATGCCAAAGTGGATACAATCAAAAAAACGTCTGAATGAAGCCATTGACGAAGCCATAAAGGTCTATGATCATTTGATTGATACGGAATTTCGATGATCGACAAAGGACTATTACCAGCGTAGAAATTTCCGGCCCATGTACGCCCCCATAAGGCAAAGCAACAAAATGGGCAGTATGTAATAGACCGAGATATACAAAATAGTGTCATGATTACAATGTAACGCATAGGCCGTGGCGGAAAGGCAACCTGCGCTAAATCCAGCCAATCCCCCTAAAAGAGTAGGGTGTTCGGTGGCGGTTTTTAATAACCAATATTTCCATATTATGATCATCGTCATAAGGCCAAACCCCATAATCATGGAGACACAGACAAGCGCAGAAGTGTGATTGAGGGCGAGTGTAATATCATCCCAAGAAAATGAATGCCTCTGCATAAAAAATTGCCAAAGGAACACCATGCCCGCCGTCACAAGGGGTATAATATGTCTTTTTTTCAAACCGCCTTGCGGTCGAGAAATATCGGTGATGAGTAGGATGCTGCCTAGCCATGCGGTAAAAAATATCAGAGGCTTCCAGAACATGGCGCCGTTTTGCATGGCGGCTAAATGGTCAAGACGAAGCCCCATAAAGGATAGAATCACAATGATCACAGCAACAAGACAAATCGTGCAATGTTTCCATAAGGACTTATTGAGCAACGGTTTTTTTGGGTTCAGATCATTGACCAATTGATCAATTAAAAGATCATTCATCTTTAATGTCCTCTACTTTAATATCCTCAACAGCGGCCATCATTTTTTTCATGCCACGATGAACCATGATTTTGACGGATGATGGGCTGTGTCCTGTTTGGCATGATATTTCCGCTACTGTCATTTCTTGTAATTTCATCATTTCGATCATTCGAGCCTGCGTTTCTGGAATGAGGTTAAGAAGTGTCCGCACGTCATGCTTTGCACATTCATCTTGCTTATGATCCTCTGAAGGATGATTTTCATCAATTTCTGTTTCAACATATTTAAGAGTCTTTCGCATGTGGTCAATCCAACGGTGGCGTGCCACGGCTGAAATCCATGGACCAAAGGGATAGTCTGGATTAAAAGTTTGTCTTTTATGATGAAGTGTCATTAACGTATCCTGCACCAAATCCTCAACGGTATTGTGATGAATGCGTTTTTTAAAATATGCCGTAAGCCATGGCCGCAAATCCGTTAAAAGTAAACGATAAGCCGTTTGGTCACCGCTTAAAGTGGCCTGCATCCATTCATCCCATCTCTTACTGTTATACGTTGACATATGATTTTGGTTACAAATCCTTATAAAATATATTTTTAACATTTTTTCGTTTGGATGTAACCAAACCCTTTGAGGCACGTATTAACATCTTGAACACGCACTCAAGGTATGTTCAGCTTTATTTTAATCAACGGGCTATTTTTTGTCCACATAACAACTGACTGAAAAGGAAAATAACATGCAACTCTCTAAAACGCTTATGACTATGGCTGCTTTAACAACTTTTGTTGCGGGTGCTGCTTTGATGGCATCAAACGTTCAAGCCAAGAATGGTATGGATGGCAAGGACGGTAAGGAAAGTTCTGAAAAATGTGCGGGTATTGTTAAGGCGGGTCAAAATGATTGTAAAGCCAATAGCCATAGCTGTGCTGGTCAAGCAAAAACTGATGGTGCGGCTGGTGAATGGATTCATGTTCCAAAAGGCACATGCGACAAAATCGTTGGTGGTATGACAGTTAAAATGTAATTTTAGAAGGCTCAGGAGTTTCCATAATGCAAAAACATACGCTTGAACGATCAGGAATCGGGCTACGTGCGTGCCATGCGCGGGAACTTCTGACCACCAAAACAGAAATTGGCTTTGTGGAAGCCCATTCAGAAAATTATTTTGGTGGTGGGCAACCCCGAAAAATTTTAAAAGAAATTTCGCAAATATATCCCGTCACCCTTCATGGTGTAGGTCTTTCCTTGGGTCGTGCCGATGGACTAGACCAGGATCATCTGCGACAGATCAAGTCTCTTGTCGATGACATTGACCCCGTTTTTGTTTCTGAGCATTTATCGTGGAGTGGCTATAGTCATATTCATGTGCCTGATTTATTGCCAGTACCCTATACCAATGAAGCTTTGGATATTTTTGTTGATCATGTTTTGGAATTTCAGGATAAAATAGACCGACAGATACTTATTGAAAACCCATCCAATTATCTGGCCTTTGCGAATATTGATTTTACGGAAATGGACTTTCTCAACGCACTAGTCAGCCGCAGCGATTGTGGGCTACTTTTGGATATAAATAATATCACCGTCAGTGCTCATAATCTTGGAATTGATGCAAAAGCCTATATAGATGGAATTATAGATGACGGACGGGTTAAACAATTTCATCTGGCGGGATATCAGATCAATGAGCATGAGAATGGCGAAAAAATTTACATCGATACCCACGGGAAACCGGTTTATCCAGAAGTTTGGGAGCTTTATGCCTATGCCTTAAGACGTTTTGGAGATGTTCCCACTTTGATCGAATGGGACACTGATATTCCAGCCCTAGATGTTCTGATTGGTGAGGCGGTTAAGGCAGATAACATCAGAGCAGAAGTGAAGAGGGCATGTCATGACAACGCTGCATGAAATTCAGGCGTCCTTCATCCATGATATTTATACGGGTGAGCGCACGAGTGAGGACTTTCTTGATCCCACCTTATGCACGTCCGCAAGGCTTGATATTTATTATAATAATACGCTTTTTGGTTTGACGGATATTTTGGCCAACGCCTTTCCTGTGGTGCAAAAGATACTTGACGAAGATTTTTTTAGGATCTTGGTAAAGCATTATATCAGAGCGCATCCGCAGACTTTGGGTAATCGCCATCATTTTGGCGGTGATATCCCTTCTTTTTTAAAATCATTTCCACAGACACAGAAATTTCTTTATTTGCCTGATGTTGCCGCGTTGGAGTGGGCGCATTTTGAGGCTGAGATTGCTGATGATGCCGTATCCTTGAGCTTTAAAGACTTGCTGAATGGGTTATCGTTAAATCCTTATCTTTCTTTGAAATTCCATCCAAGCGTTCATATATTGGATCAACGCTTTAATGCGCTTGACATCTGGATGGAACATCAAAAAGTGGAAGTAGAAGCAATCCATCTTATAGAAGATCCTCACAAAATACTGGTATGGCGTACTCAGGACGATGTTGTTTTGATACGAAAAATTTCAGATGCCTTTGGCATTCTGGTCACATCGTGCCAAAACGGCGAAAGCTTTGCCGATGCCATGGTGAAAATTGAAAATAATGGAGAGCAGATTCAAGATTTTCAACAAGAATTTTCACAAGCGGTGTCGCTTGGGGTTTTTATAAGTGAGAAAGGATAAGTTATGATTACGCAAGCATGTCGAATGATGGATAAATTAACGAGCAAGACAAATTGGCTACAATCCATAGCCTTACTTGCGGCAAGATTATGGATTGCAAAGACTTTTTTTATGTCGGGGCTTGTGAAAATTAAAAGCTGGGATTCTACGATTGCTTTATTTACAGACGAGTATAATGTTCCCATATTGTCGCCGGAAATAGCCGCCTATCTTGCCACGATTGCCGAATTATCGCTGCCTGTTCTGTTGGTTTTGGGCTTTATGACGCCTCTGGCCGCTGTTGGTCTTTTTGGTATGACACTTGTCATTGAACTGTTCGTTTATCCTGACACAACGGATCATTATCATTGGATGCTATTGCTCGGTCTTATTATGACCTTTGGCAGTGGAAAATTTGGCATGGACTATTGGATTGCTCAATATTTTAGCGGAAAAAAGAAGTGAAATGATCAATAAGCGCGGTTAATGCAGAAATCAACAATATCTGTCAGGGCCTTACGATATTCATCATCAGGGAAAATGGCCAGAGCATCTTTAGCGATGGAGCCGTAATGGCGGGCTCTTTCAACGGTGTCTGAAAGCGCATTATGCTTTTTCATTAAGTTAATGGCTTTTTTCAGATCATCGTCATTCTGTTCCAATTCTTCGATGGTACGGCACCAAAATTCCCGTTCAGTTGTATTACCTCGTCTAAAGGCAAGCACAATAGGTAGGGTCACCTTACCTTCACGAAAGTCATCGCCGACGGACTTGCCGAGCTTTTTTTGCTCAGCAGAAAAATCAAGTACATCATCAATCAATTGAAAGACAATACCAAGATTTTTGCCGTAGCTTTTAAGAGCGGCTTGCTTAGCTTTGCTTTCTTCTGCGATGACCGCTCCAATCTCGCAGGAGGCGGCAAAAAGAGCGGCGGTTTTGGCAACGATGACCTGCATATAGGCGTCTTCAGTGGTGTTCATATCATTGGCGGTGGTAAGCTGTAATACCTCGCCCTCGGCAATGACGGAAGAGGCATTGGATAAAATAGCAAGCACCTCAAGGGAGCCATCCGCCACCATCAATTCAAATGATCTGCTGAACAGAAAGTCGCCGACCAGAACGCTGGCCTTGTTGCCCCACACCGCATTTGCGGTCTCTAAACCCCGTCTAAGGTCGCTCTCATCCACAACATCATCATGGAGAAGCGTCGCAGAATGAATAAACTCAACGCAAGCGGCAAGCTCCGCATGTCGTTCACCCTTATAGCCACACATAAGAGATGTTGCCAGCGTGAGCATGGGGCGCAATCTTTTGCCACCAGAGGCGATCAGATGCCCCGCTAGCTTCGGGATAAGCGAAACAGGGCTTTGCATTTTATGGATGATGGTGTGATTAACCTTAATCATATCGTCTGCAACAAGAGCCTGTAGGCGCAGAAGGGCTGTATCCGCCTTTGCTTGTTCTTCTTCAAATGATATGATGACAGCCACGCTTAAGAATCCTATCCTTGTTAAGATTGGTTAAAATGTTTTTTACCAGACAACATCACAACAACATACTAACTTAACATTTATGATTAATATTTAATGGCAAAATAGTCTTCTGGGGCTATAAAGGTCAAGGTAACTTGGTCAATTATTACAATTATATCAGGAATATAAAGAAGTGATTGAGATATTTTCCAGTGATAACAATGTTCTTATATCGCGGATTTCTGCGCTTTTTAATGAGGAAGCTATCCCTTTTGTCGTGCTTGGACATCATGCGAGCCTTCTTGGTGGTGGTATTATGGGAATAGGTCAAAGGGTCATGGTGGAAGAGAAATATATAAAACAGGCTGTGCGACTGATTCGGGAAAATGGTTTAGCGGGCGATATTGACTTTATTTCTGAGCTGGAATAATGGGGTATTATGGGGTGGTACAGTCATAAAATGACAAAGTTAAAGAACATAACGCAGGATGATTTTTTGGGGGGAGCAATTAAGTTGTTCCAACCTGATGAGGGATATCGCATTGCAACCGACACGGTTTTTCTTGCCGCCGCAATTGCTTATGATAAGGGGGATCATATTCTTGATATGGGGGCGGGAACGGGCGGTATTTTGAGCTGTCTTTTATCCAGAACCCACCATCAAGTTTCAAACAATATTTTTCATGGTATTGAATTACAGGAAGAATTGCTGCATCTCGCTAAGCGCAATGCGGAGGAAAATAAATTTGGCCATTTTATTGAATATTTTCAGGGAGATATTGAAAACCCGCCTTGCCAATGCGAACCAAACAGTTATCATCATGTGATTTCAAATCCTCCATATTTAAAAAAAACAGATGCGACCGCATCCCCCTTTGAAACAAGGGCTGTTGCCCACATGGATAGCCATATTGAACTTCATAAATGGATTCATTTGTGCCTTCGTATGACAAAACCCTTAGGCCATTTAACCTTGGTGCATCGGGCGGACAGGCTTGATGATATTATTGCCGCACTTCATGGTAAGGCTGGTGATATTATCATTTTCCCCCTATGGTCATCAAAAGACAAAGAGGCGAGGCGGGTCATTATTCAGGCTAGAAAAGGCAGTAAAGGAAATATTGCCTTGAAACCAGGATTGATTGTGCATACATCAGAGGGAACTTTCACGCCAATCGCAGAGGCAATACTGCGTCACGGTGCGGCATTGGATATAACAAAATAGATCACCACATTAATTTAAAGAGATAAAAACAAAAATATGTTGAAAAAATTAAGAGAATTATTGATCCGGATTCCCATTCCTTTATTTCAAAATCCGACCCCTGTTGTGGCGATCTTGCCTTTGGAAGGTGTGATTGGATCGACCAGTCGTTTTTCTACGGCCTTAAATCTGGCGGGTCTTGAAGAAAAAATTGAACAAGCCTTTGATGTCTATAATTTGAAAGCGGTGGCGCTTGCCATTAATTCCCCCGGTGGATCGCCTGTGCAAAGCGAATTGATTATGCGACACATTCAAAGATTATCAGAAGAAAAGAAGATACCCGTTTATGCCTTTGCTGAGGATGTGGCGGCATCGGGTGGCTATCTTATTTCACTTGCTGCAGAAGAAATTTATGCTCATGAAGCTTCTATCATTGGCAGCATTGGGGTTATATCCACGGGCTTTGGCTTTCATAAGGCTATTGAGAAAATTGGGGTTGAACGGCGTGTTTATGCCGCAGGAGACAATAAATCTGTTCTTGATCCTTTCCAGCCAGAAAAAGAAAAAGATGTAAAACTTTTAAAAGAGATGCAAAAGGAAATTCACGTTTTCTTTAAAAATTTGGTTAAAGAAAGTCGAGGGGATCGCTTGAAAGGAACCGAAAAATTGATGTTCTCTGGTCAATTCTGGGCGGGAAACGAGGCTTTGAAACTGGGCCTTATTGATGGTATTGGTGATATTCATTCTGTGTGCAGGGAAAAGTTTGGTGATAAAACCAAATTCAAACGCATTAAAGAGGAAAAGGGACTGATTAAAAGTTTGATTGGGATTAAGAGCGCAAACCTTAAATTAAGTGATGAAATTATGGCAACCATGGAAAGTAAATCTCTGTGGAGTAGATTTGGATTATGAATTCATGAGGTAAATGAATGCGGGCTATATATGATATCGTAGAGCAACAATTAGGGATTTCCTATGAACAGATTGATATTATCCTAGAAAATTATATTGATCTTTTAAAAGACATCCCGCCTTATGAAAAATATCATTATAGAAGCCCTGATCTCCTGCAATTTTATGAAAAAACAGCACTTTCCGATTATGTGGCTTTTCATAAATTGGTTTTATTGAAGCTGATAAAAAAATTCCAGCCCAATGATTTGACAATACGGTTTCCTGATACGTTGCTTTCACTTTATCAAATAGAATTTGATCGCATAAAGTCCAATATTGAACAGGATAGCGATTATGTTTTTGATTGGAAAAATGACGTATTTACTAAAGATTTGGGAATATGCTGCGGCAGATTATTTCCTATAGGTTCCTGTGTCGTTGAAATATCAGGCATTCCTCGTATCATGCTTTTCAGAAAGGGTATTGGGCAATTTCTGAAAATGGCTTATTTTCTTTTATTTAAAATCAAAGCCCGCAAGCCCGTTCTTGCGACACATATTCACACCCCAAATCTTAATAACTTCAGCCCCGAAGGTTGGGAAAAATCCTATGCGGTTGTGGCAGAAATTTTTAAATTAAATCCAGAGCTGACCGCTATGATGCGTATGGTATGGTATATGGATCCTGTTATATCGGAAATCAGCCCAAAACTATCTTATCTCAGGGAAATTCCGACCCAGAATGGGGCAGAAATTTTCTTTCATAATACTGAGGGTATTCAGTCTTCGGCTTTTGCCAGATCTAAAAAGCGTAAATTGTTATTTGAGGCGGGAAAATATATCCCAAAGGTTTATTATCTTGTTTGGCCCCGTGAGGCGCTAATAAAATATGTGGAGAGTAGGCGAGAATTATAGAAAATGACAACAACAATACAGAAATTTATCAAAGTCTATAAACTATGCCAAAAGCGGGCAAAGCAAGATCATCTCTCAACTTTTCGTCAAATAGCAGAAATATCATGGTTTCAATTAACAAGGGGGTTTGGCTATTCCACCTATCATTATGCAGAAATGTGGCACAAATCAAAATCATGGGACTATAAGACGGGCTTTCTTAGTAGAAAAAATTACATAAAAAGAATTTATGCCTTAAATGAGCGAAAATTTCAGGGCATTACCCAGTATAAATTATATGAAAAAGCGGTGTTCAATCTGTTTAAAATTCCATCTGCTGATTATGTGGGAACTTTAAATGAGGCGTGGGGAATAAATTCTCTTGGTGGCAATCTCAGAAATCCCCATGATCTGGATGATCTTTTGAAAAATCATCTTGGGGAAAGACTTTGTTTTAAACTTCTGGAGGGATCTGGCGGAGAAGGGTTTAAGGCTTTTGATATAACGAAAAAAGACGGAAATCTTTATGCTTGCCATATATCGAGCAAGATGGAATATGACGTAGAGGATTTGTTTCAATTGTTAATGGGCGAAGATCGAAGGGGCTGGTTAATAGAAAAATATATTTCACAGCATCCTGTGTTGAAATCCTTAAATGCTACAAGTGTAAATACCATCAGAATGTATGTTTTGGAGGATCAAACGGGCGATGTTACTGTGCTTGGAGGATTTCTCAGAATTGGCCGCGGCGGAAGTTTGGTCGATAACAGTTCAGCAGGTGGTATGGTCAGTAAAATAGATATGCAAACGGGGGCCTTGCAGAAAATATGTTTTTTCACGCCAGAACATCCCTCTCACGCCACTCACCCGGACCATGGAGCACAGGTTCTGGGTGTGATTGTTCCTTTCTGGTCTGAGGCAAAACAAATAGGAATAAAGACATTAAAGCTTTTGACCAATACCCGTTTTGCGGGGTTTGATATCACCATAACAGAACAGGGTCCCTTGATCGTAGAGATCAATATTCAACCGGATATTGAGGGTTTATGTTTTATGCAGATAAGAGCGGATAATGTATTACATTAAAATATTAACATTTATCGGCATTCATCCCTTGACGGCAGGGGGCTAGACCAGTAATTTCCTGCTATAAAATTAAGATAGTTTCTTAAGCGTGCGTATATGGGAAGAAAGAACAAGACCTGATGGACAGTCCCCGAAGAAATGAAAAGGCCTTTCAGTCACTTATTCTGAAATTGCAAAATTACTGGGCGGAGCAGGGTTGCGTTATCCTCCAGCCCTATGATGTTGAAATGGGGGCGGGAACTTTTCAGGCGGCAACTACCTTGCGTTCTCTGGGCTCTAAACCATGGAAAGCGGCTTATGTGCAACCCTGCCGCAGACCAACGGACGGTCGCTACGGCGAAAATCCCAACAGATTGCAACATTATTATCAGTTTCAAACGGTCTTAAAACCGTCGCCTGACAATATTCAGGAACTCTATTTAAAAAGCTTAGAAGTCCTTGGCATCAATGCGTATGATCATGATATTCGCTTTGTGGAGGATGATTGGGAAAGCCCGACCCTCGGCGCATGGGGGCTTGGGTGGGAGGTTTGGTGCGACGGCATGGAGGTGAGCCAATTTACTTATTTTCAACAAGTGGGCGGCTTTGACTGCAAGCCCGTCATGGGGGAATTGACCTATGGCCTTGAAAGGCTCGCTATGTATATTCAGGGTGTGGATAATGTCTATGACCTTGATTGGAATGGAAACGGGGTCACTTACGGCGATGTGTTTTTACAAAATGAGAAAGAATTTTCCGCCTATAATTTTGAACTGGCCAATGTGGAACGGCTTTTTCAGCATTTTAAAGATGCCGAAATGGAATGTCAGGATATTTTGAAAATGGGGCAGGCAGACAAAAAATATTACCCGCTGCCCGCCTATGACCAGTGTATTAAGGCGTCCCACATCTTTAATTTGCTCGATGCGCGCGGGGTGATTAGCGTCACTGAACGGCAAGCCTATATCGGGCGGGTGCGCACCCTTGCTAAGGCATGCTGTGAAGCCTATCTTGTCTCAATCGGGGAGGCGGTATGATGGCTGATTTTCTGCTTGAGCTCTTTTCCGAAGAAATCCCCGCCCGTATGCAGGCCCGTGCTGCCTCTGACCTAAAACAGTTGGTTGCCGCCAAATTAACCGAGGGTGGCCTGAAATTTCAGAGTGCGGACGCTTATGTGACCCCCCGTCGCCTATGTCTTCATATTGTGGGACTTGATGATGAACAGCCCGACACACGAGAAGAACGCCGTGGCCCGCGTGCCGATGCGCCAGAGAAAGCCATTGAGGGGTTTTTAAAGGGGGCGAATGTTACCCAGAAACAAGTGGAAATAAGAGAAGAGGCCAAGGGCACCTTTCTTTATGCCATTATAGAGAAAAAGGGACGCAAAACAACGGAACTTTTGACGGAATTTTTGCCCGATATGATCCGTAATTTTCCATGGCCAAAATCACAACGCTGGGGAAGCGGAACGCTCCGTTGGGTAAGACCCATGCACAGTATTTTATGTCTTTTGGATGATAGGATTGTCGCCTTTGATCTGGGGGACAATCTGATGAGTGGCAATCAAACACGGGGTCATCGGTTTTTATCACCGGATAGCTTTACTGTTTCCTCCTTTGAGGATTATAAGGATAATCTCGCTAAGGCTCACGTTATTCTGGAACCTGAGATGCGCAAAAAACTGATTCATGATAAGGCACATCTTTTGGCGAAGGATGCAGAGCTTTCCTTGGTCGAGGACGAGGGCTTGCTTGATGAAATTGTGGGTCTTGCGGAATATCCCGTGGTCATGATGGGCGAATTTGACAAGGATTTTCTTGACGTACCCAATGAAGCCTTGATGAGTGCTATGAAAAGCCACCAGAAATATTTCTCGCTTATGGATAAGAACGGCAAACTTGCCCATAAATTTATCTTTGTCGCCAATATGAAAACGACGGATCAGGGCAAGAAAATTATTGCGGGCAATGAGCGAGTTCTGCGCGCCCGCTTGTCCGATACCAAATTTTTCTGGGATCAGGATTTAAAAATTTCCCTTGATGATCGCTTGCCTGCACTGAATGATATCGTCTTTCATGAAAAACTTGGGACAGTAGGACAGCGGGTTGAACGACTCGCTAAGTTATCAGGTTATATTGCGGATAAAATTGGTGCTGATGTAACGCAAGCCAAAAGAGCCGCCTTGCTTTGTAAGGCTGACCTCGTGTCTGGCATGGTTGGGGAATTTGCCGATCTTCAGGGCCTGATGGGTAAATATTATGCAGAAAAGCAAGGTGAGTCAGAGATCGTTGCCAATGCTATTGTGGAACATTATTCGCCCAAAGGGCCAAGTGATAGTTGTCCGACAAATCCCGTCTCCGTTGTGGTTGCCTTGGCAGAGAAACTGGATTCATTGGTTGGATTTTTTGGTATTGATGAAAAACCCACAGGCTCCAAAGATCCCTTTGCTTTGCGCCGTGCGGCCTTAGGAATTATCCGCTTGGTTGTTGAAAATAAACTTCGGTTGAATTTATTATCGCTATTTGCTTATGCTGATGAAGCTTTAAGCTTGAGAGGAGATAAAATGACTGATCTTCTCGATTTCTTTGCTGATCGCTTGAAAGTCCATTTGAAAGAACAAGGCGTGCGTCATGATTTGATCACAGCGGTATTCTCACTCGGTGGTGAAGATGACCTTGTGCGAATGTTGGCACGGGTGGAGGCTTTGCAGAATTTTTTGACGACTGACGAGGGTACGAATTTGCTTGCGGGCTATAAGCGGGCGGCCAATATCTTAAAGGCGGAAGAGAAAAAAGACGGCCCCATAACGGGTGATGCCACAATGGGCAACTTACCCGAAGAACAGGAATTATTTAAGACTTTGAATGGCTTGAAGGCCAAGTTGGATAACATTCTTTCTCAGGAAAAATTCGAAGACGCCATGAGCCATTTGGCCAAGCTTCGTCCTGCCATTGATGCTTTCTTTGATAAGGTGACCGTGAACAGCGATGTGGACACAGAACGAAAGAACCGCCTTCGTCTTCTCGCAGATATTAGAAATACCATGCATAAGGTTGCAGATTTTTCAAAAATTGAGGGATAAAAATCCCCGTTACTTTAAGGACTAAAGACAATGACAAAATGGGTATACACATTTGGCGATGGTAAGGCAGAAGGTGACGCCACGCTTAAAAATCTTTTGGGTGGTAAGGGGGCAAATCTTGCGGAAATGTCAAACATCGGCCTTCCTGTGCCACCGGGATTTACCATCACGACTGAGGTCTGCACCTATTATTATGATCACAAGAACAGCTATCCCGATGACTTAAAGGATCAGGTGATCAAAGCTCTTTCTGAGGTTGAAAAAACCGTCGGTGCCTCCTTTGGCGATGGGGAAAATCCATTGTTGGTCTCGGTCAGATCTGGGGCAAGGGTAAGTATGCCGGGCATGATGGATACGGTGCTGAATCTTGGTCTTAATGATGTGACAGTGGAGGGACTGGCGCATCAAAGCGGTGATGCCCGCTTTGCCTATGACAGCTATCGCCGTTTTATCCAGATGTATTCTGATGTGGTGCTTGGGGTTGATCATTATAATTTTGAAGAAATTTTGGAAATTCACAAAGAAGAAAATGGTTATATTCTGGACACGGAACTATCCGCAGATGATTGGAAAAAAGTCGCTAAGGCTTTTAAGGAAAAGGCCGAAGAAGAATTGGGTCATCCCTTCCCGCAAGATGTTCACGAGCAGCTTTGGGGAGCGGTTAATGCGGTCTTTGGTTCATGGATGATTGATCGGGCGAAAACATACCGCCGTATTAACAATATTCCGGGCGATTGGGGAACGGCTGTTAATGTGCAAAGCATGGTTTTTGGCAATATGGGCGATACCAGTGCCACAGGTGTTACTTTTACCCGTGATCCATCCACGGGGGAAAATGCCTATTACGGCGAATATCTGATCAATGCCCAAGGCGAGGATGTGGTGGCGGGCATTCGCACACCGCAAAATTTGACCAAAATTTCTCGGGAAAAATCAGGCTCTACAATGCCCTCTATGGAGGAGGCAATGCCCGAAATGTATCAGGAATTGGCGGATGTCTTCACTAAACTTGAAGCCCATTACAGGGATATGCAGGACATTGAATTTACGGTGCAAAAGGGTAAGTTATGGATTTTGCAAACACGGTCAGGAAAGCGTACCTCAAAGGCTTCTCTTAAAATTGCCGTCGATATGGCAGAGGCCGGTATCATTACTGAGAAAGAGGCCATCATGCGCATTGAACCCAAGGCATTGGATCAGCTTTTGCATCCAACCCTTGATCCAGATGCCCCGCGGGATATTTTAACCCGTGGGCTTCCCGCCTCTCCGGGGGCTGCTTGTGGCATGGCGGTTTTTACGGCGGATGAAGCCGAAAGCATGGCCAAGGACGGCAAGAAAGTCATTCTGGTCAGACAGGAAACAAGCCCCGAAGATATTCACGGTATGCATGCGGCCGAAGGGATCCTTACCAGCCGTGGTGGCATGACGTCACATGCGGCGGTGGTCGCCCGTGGTATGGGGCGCCCTTGCGTTTCTGGGGCGGGATCGCTGCAAATAGATATGAATAAGGAAACCATCACTATCATGGGGCGAAAAATCAATAAATTTGATATTCTGACCATTGATGGCACTAGCGGCGAGGTGATGTTTGGCGAAGTGAAAACCGTGAAACCCGAACTCAGCGGCGATTTTGCGAAGCTTATGGGTTGGGCAGATGAGATTAGATCCTTAGACGTCAGAGCCAATGCGGAAACGCCCCTTGATGCCAAAACCGCACGGGAATTTGGCGCAGAGGGTATCGGACTTTGCCGTACAGAACATATGTTCTTTGATGCCGAACGCATTATCAATGTGCGCCAGATGATCTTGGCCGAGGATAAGGCGGGACGGGAAAAGGCGCTTGCCAAACTTCTTCCGGTACAAAAACAGGATTTTATCGAGCTGTTCACCATTATGCGGGGACTTCCGGTTACGGTGCGTTTGCTTGATCCGCCGCTTCATGAATTTCTCCCGCAAAAGAGAGAGGATTTCCAATCTGTTGCCGAAGCCATGGGGGTCAGTGTCGAACATTTGCAAATACGGGCGGAAAATTTGCATGAATTTAACCCAATGCTCGGCCATCGGGGTTGTCGTTTGGGTATTTCTTATCCTGAAATTTATGAAATGCAAACCCGCGCCATTATCGAGGCCGCCCTTGAGGTATCAAAAGATGGCGGCGCGGTCATTGTGCCTGAAATTATGATCCCATTGGTGGGCAGCCGTAAAGAGCTGCAAATCTTGAAAAAAATGGTCACAAGAATCTCCGATGATATTATTGGAAAATCTGGCGTGAAACTTGATTATTTGGTGGGTACCATGATCGAATTGCCGCGCGCGGCCTTGCAAGCGGGTGAAATTGCCCATGAGGCCGAATTCTTTAGCTTTGGCACCAATGATTTGACCCAGACAACCTTCGGTATTAGCCGTGATGATAGCGCAAGTTTCTTGGATGATTATATTCATGCGGGCATTTTTGAACAGGACCCCTTTGTAACCATCGATCAAGACGGTGTGGGTGAGCTTGTTAAAATTGCTTCGGAAAGAGGACGAAAAACACGGGCAAATCTTAAACTCGGTATTTGTGGCGAGCATGGCGGGGATCCAGCCTCCGTTGAATTTTGTCATCGTATTGGTTTGAATTATGTGTCTTGTTCACCTTACCGTGTGCCGATCGCCCGCTTGGCCGCCGCACAGGCAAAATTAAAGGAATAGATCATGGAAAAAAAAGTCACTGTTAAGTGGGCGGGCAAGATGACCTTTATCGGCGAGTCTCAGTCGGGCAATACCCTCACCATGGATGCGGGCGCGGCTAATGGTGGTCTCGGCCTTGGTCATAGTCCTATGGATCTGCTGCTCATGGGGGCGGGGGGATGCGCCAGCATTGATGTGGTGATGATTTTGCAAAAGGGTCGCAATGACATTGTGGATTGTGCGGTTGAGGTGACGGGAAAACGGGCAGAGGAAATGCCAAAGGTTTATACGGATATTCATCTGCATTTTGTGGTTTCGGGTAAGGATTTAAAAGAAAGTGCCGTGGAGCGTGCGGTAAAGCTTTCTATGGATAAATATTGTTCCGCCTCGGCCATGCTCGCGAAATCCGCAAAACTGACCTATGACTTCGCCGTCAACAGCGTGTAAGAAAATGATCCCGTGGAGATTTAAAAATTTTATATCGGAACATTTTCCCCTGTTATACCATAAGATCATTAATTTTGGTGTTAACGTCAATAGCGATGCCTATTGGGATGACATTTACCAACGGGAATGGGATAGCCCCCAGAGAGTTTGGCCAACAAAAAACCAACTGATAAAAGAAAAAACGCAAGCGACGGATTATATTCTCGATGTCGCTTGTGGGACGGGTTCTATCCTGAGATTTCTTAAAGACAATGGTTATAAAAATCTTTATGGAACTGAATTGTCTAATCTGTGTATAGAGCGTTTGGACAATATGGGTATTTCCATGGTCAAATCCTTTTTGCCCAAAATTGAATGCGAGGATAAAAGCTTTGATGTTGTGATTGCGTCTCAAATTCTAGAGCATATCATTAAACGAGGAATATTTCTTGAGGAAATAAAACGTGTACTTAAAACAAATGGGGAATGTTTTTTGTTTGTCCCAAACGATAGACTAGGCCCCATTGATGAACCTTCTCATGTGATTAAATTCAACAAAAAAACCTTAACCCACCTAATTGGCAAGCATTTTAATAATTTTACCGTGACGTCCTTTAAGGATGAAAATTTTGACGGACAAATTCTTTTTGCTCATATTATTGTCCAGTAGGTTGAAGGAAATCGGTTGGTTAGTGATCTTTTGTTTCTTAGATGTCCGTGAAAAGGGTATTTGTGCCGAGTTATACCGTCATTGACGAATTAAGGGTGGTGTTTCTGATATACATATAGTATTCTCTTTTTTTGTGAAATCTAATAATAGGTAACTTATGGATAGAAACGCTCATCAAAAGAGTAATAAATCGGAGGAAAAAGCACGCCTTATTTTGCAGGCAGCTCATGAAATTATTTCTGAGGTGGGTCTTAGAAATATAAGTTTACGGTCTATTGCTCGGCAATGTGGGATGCATTTGAAGACTCTCCAACATTATTTTCCAACAAAAAATGATCTCATGAAGGCTATTTATAATGAATTGATGGAGAAATATTTACCGCCTCTAGAGGAAATTCTTCAACTGCCTGAAGACCCTTTGCCGCGCTTTAATATGGTGCTTGACCAATTATTTGGATTTGTTGAGGATTTGAATAATCAGAGGTTTTTTATGGAAATTTTTAGCATCGCCCAGAATGATGATGAGTGGATGCAGATGGTTGATCGTAAATTTTCTAGCTTTTATAATCAGATTGGTGATCTTCTTGCCGAATTAAACCCAACCTTAAATAGGAGAGAGGGTCGGAGGAGATCTCTAGCTATGGGAGCTATGATGGAGGGTATGATGCTGTTTTTGGGTGATAATAAACCCATACGGCCAGAGCGGGAAAATCTTGAGGATGAAATACGGGGTCTTTTGTTGTTGATGGCAACAGCGCCAAAGCTAGTAGATCATAAAATACAAACTAATTAATTTTATATTATTGACATATGCCGTCATAGACGGTATTTTTGTTCGTCATAATGAATATATGGGAAAATTATCAAATGCGTATAGTTAGCGGGATCGTTATTATCATGCTCAGCCTTATGAGCAGTGGATGTGATCAGAAAAATGCCGAAAAAAAAGCGGGCTGGATTGATCGGGAACGCATTCAAAATCTGTCGAGTGAACCTGAAAGTTGGCTCACGGGCGGGCGTGATGGGGGTGAGACGCATTTTTCCCCGCTTGCAGAAATTAATGATAGTAATGCAAATGAGCTAGGCTTTGCTTGGCAATATTTTACCGACAGTCACCGTGGGCTAGAGGCAACGCCAATTTTCGTGGACGGCGTCTTGTATGTGACGGGAAATTGGGGCGTAGTTTTTGCCATTGATGGTAAAACGGGCAAGGAAATTTGGACCTTTGACCCCGAAGTTCCGGGACAGTGGGCACGTAACGCTTGCTGTGATGTGGTTTCTCGTGGGTTGTCGGTCTGGAAGGGGAAGGTCTATGCCGCGTCCCTTGATGGTCGTCTTTTTGCCCTTGATGCCCATGATGGCACAGTTATTTGGCAGGTGGATACATTTCCCGACCGCACCATTCCCTATACCATCACAGGCGCTCCCCGTATTGCGGGTCAAAATGTGGTGATCGGTAATGGAGGCGCGGAATATGGGGTGAGGGGCTATGTCACTGCCTATGATCTTGAAACGGGTAAGAAATCTTGGCGTTTTTATACGGTACCGGGTGATCCGAAAAAGCCTTTTGAAAATCCCGCTCTCGAAATGGCCTCAAAGACATGGGACCCAGATAGCCGTTGGGATATTGGCGGCGGCGGCACCGCATGGGACAGTATGGTATATGATGCGGATCTTAATTTGCTTTATGTGGGCACGGGAAATGGCAGCCCATGGGTGCAAAAGGAACGCAGCCCAAAAGGCGGCGATAATCTATTTTTATCCAGTATTTTGGCCATTAATCCCGATACAGGCGATCTGGTATGGTATTACCAAACGACCCCTGGGGATAATTGGGATTATACCGCAACCCAGCCCATTATCTTAACCGATCTGATCATCGACGGTAAAAACCGTAAAATATTGATGCAGGCACCGAAAAATGGCTTCTTTTATGTGCTTGACCGTGCAACGGGGGAATTATTGTCCGCTGAAAAATATGCGACTGTTACTTGGGCAAGTCATGTGGATATGAAAACAGGAAAACCGCAACCTTTGCCCCAGTCCAACTATGACGATGAAGCAAAACTTATTCTGCCAAGTCCTGCGGGTGGGCATAACTGGCAACCCATGGCCTATAATCCTCATACGGGGCTTGTTTATATTCCCGCCATGAACGACCCCGCAATTTATGAAAAACGCAAGAATTTTGAATTTATCAAGGGCATTAATAATCAGGGAGCGCATTTCTCCGAAGGTACAATTACGTCAGAAATTGGGGATCATAAGTTAGATGAAACTGGTGGTTTCCTGCTCGCATGGGATCCCGTAAAGGCGGTGCCCGTTTGGCGGCATAAGCTCGGCGATTTTATTTTTCATGGCGGGGTTTTGACCACGGCAGGCAATATTGTGGTACAAGCCCAAGATGACGGTTTCCTTGTGTTTTATGCCGCAGACAGTGGAAAAGTGCTGCACAAAATCCAAACCGGCAGCAGCATTTTGGCAGCACCCATGACTTATCTGATTGACGGTGAGCAATATATTGCCGTTATGGCGGGCTATGGCGGCGGGCCATTTGGCTATTTCCCTGTGGGATCGGCGGTGGAGAAATATGGCAATGAGGGGCGCTTGATTGTTTTTAAATTGGGCGGTGGTGATGTGCCGATGCCCGATGTTTTGCCAGCCCTTGGACCCATTCCAAAGCCCCCCGTCCTTGATGCAACGCAAGAGGTTTTAGACAGAGGTGCCGTGTTGTTTGTTAAGGCATGCGGGGAATGTCATTGGAATATAAATGGTGGTTATCCTGATCTTCGCCGTATGATGCCAGAGGTGCATGAGAGCTTTAAGGATATTGTTCTTGGCGGGCAACGAGAGGCACTTGGCATGGCGAGTTTTGGGGATATCTTGAGTGAAGATGATGTGGAGGCCATTCATAGTCATCTCATTAAAATTTCTTGGGAAGCCTATCAGGAAGAGCAGAAGATAAATAAATAAGATGATGAAATATTGGATTATTCCGCTCGTCTTATGCGGCATCAGCGGTGGAAATGCCTATGGCAATCCCACTGATCTGGAAGAAGTGGTGTCTATCGGCAGCAGAAGTGAGAAACCGTTGAAAGATCAGAGCGGTAATGTGGCCGTGATCGGGGTTCGGGATATTTCAGCCATTCAAGCGACCCATATAGCGGAGCTCACCTCCCGCATAGCAGGGATAAATTTTTCCCGCAATGATGGACAGGAGTACCTAAGCTCAATCCGTTCCCCCATCTTAACGGGGGCGGGATCTTGTGGCGCGTTTTTGATGACGCAGGATGGCATTCCCTTGCGCTCATCGGGATTTTGTAACGCAAATGAGCTGTTTGAGGCCTTTACCGAACAGGCAGAGCGTATAGAGGTTATGCGAGGGCCAGCATCGGCCTTGTATGGCTCTAATGCGCTTCATGGCATGATAAATGTCATAACCCCACCCGCTAATACAGATAATGGTCATATGTCCGTCGAAGGGGGGGCGAATGATTTTATCCGCTTTAATTTTTCAAAAGGTGTTCTTGTTGGACAGCATGGTCTTCGGCTCATGTCATCCATAACCCATGACGGTGGTTACCGAGAAGATTCAGGCTATGATCAACAGAAAATCAATCTTCGCCATGATTATAAAGGGGACATATGGGATATAAGCACAGCTCTTATGCTCACCAATCTTGATCAGGAAACGGCGGGCTATATCACAGGATTTGAAGCCTATAAGGATCGGGCCATATCAAAGACAAATCCAAATCCGGAAGCCTTCCGTAAGGCAAAATCTTTGCGCTATTGGTCAAAATTTTCAGCAGATATAAAGGATGAACTTCGGCTGCAATTAACCCCCTATTTCCGTGCCCTTGATATGAAATTTTTGATGCATTTCATTCCGGGACAACCGCTAGAAGAAAATAGTCAGACCAGTATCGGGCTTCAGTCGGGGCTCTATTTTAATGAGGGCGGCAATGTGGAAATTATAACGGGAGCTGATGTTGAATATACCCGTGGCGTTCTTCGTCAAACTCAAGATAAGCCAACAGAAGGCTCTGCTTTCTTGCGGGCGACCATCCCTATGGGAAAACACTATGACTATGATGTGGATAGCATCATGGCGGCAGCCTTCGTTCAGACAGACATCGCCATAACTTCAAAACTTCATCTGGTCATGGGGGCAAGGCTTGACTATATGCGATATGATTATAACAATAATATGATTGCGGGCAGAAGTCGTTCTGATGGAACCTTATGTGGATTTGGCGGTTGTCGCTATAGCAGACCTGAAAGCAGGATAGATGATTTTACGTCATTGTCGCCTAAAATTGGATTGTTATATCATTTTCAGAATGATCATGATTTTTACCTGAATATAGATCATGGATTTCGGGCACCGCAAGCGACCGAGCTTTACCGGTTGCAGGGCAATCAAAATATCGCAAATCTGGGGCGAGAAAATCTTCAAAGTCTATCCTTTGGTTTTCGAGGAGGACGAGATTCTTTCACTTATGATATATCTTTTTATGCCATGAAAAAGGATCATTATATCTTTCAGGACAGTTCATCCTTTAATGTGGATAATGGTAAGTCAGATCATTTAGGCACGGATGTTATGGTAAAATTTGACGTGAATGAACATCTATCCGTTCGGGCTAATATGAGTCTTGCTCGCCATCGCTATAAATTTGATTATGTAAGTAATGGGATCAATCTTATGTATAAAGATATTGATTCCGCCCCCCATAATTTTGGCAGTATGCAGATCATATGGCACCTCTCAGATGATATCATGACAGAATTTGAATGGGCTCATATGGGATCATATTTCCTCGATCCAGAAAATCTGCATCGGTATGAAGGCCATGATTATTTTAATCTAAGGGCAAATTTTAAAGTGACAGAAAAGGCAAAATTATTTTTACGGATTATGAATATTGCCGATATAAAATATGCAGAGCGTGCAGATTACACAAGCTTCACCCATGAACGATATTTTCCCGGAAAACCACGGTCATTTTATTTAGGAACAGCGGTAAATTTTTGATCCCTTAAAACAGCATCAATCTCATTATTCTTTTATCTTTAAAAAGGGAATAAGCATGGGAATTTTTTTCATATAGTTTCTATATTGTTCTCCCAAACTTGCTTCAAGATCCTTTTCTTCATGGGGAATTGATATTAATATTTGCGCTGTGAATAATGTTGCAAACAACATGTGACCCACGGTCATCACAGGCGTCGCCCAAAATGCTATGATAAAGCCTGTATAAATGGGATGGCGTACAAGTTTGTAAAATAACGGTTCCACAAATCTAAGATGTATTCTCTCTTTATTTGTCATATTTCTGTATACTTGAGACAGGCCAAATAACTCAAAATGATCGATTAAGAAAGTGGATATTAAAACAATGCCGAAACCCGCAAACAAAGTCACCCATAACAGGATTACCCAAGTATTATTTTCTGTCTGCCAAATAATTTCTGTCATGGGTTGCCAGTAAACATACAGAGCAATGAGGCAAAGGCTGGACACCAAAACATAAGTACTTCGTTCAGCAGCTTGTGGAATGATTTTGGTCCATTTTGCCTTAAACCAAGGTCGTGCCATAACCCCGTGAGTTACTGTAAACAATGAGATAAGGGCAATATTTGTCAGAAGGGCTGACCCCATTGATCCCGCTTCTCCACTATCAATTGTTTTGGTTACGTAAGGCACCATGTCAAAATTACCGACAAAGGCGATTAAATATAAAAAAGTTACAAAAAACAAGACGTAACTAGCAACACCATATAACAATATTAGTAATTTACCCATTTGATTTTCCCTTTATATTTTGAAATATTTATATTTTATTATTTTCCTATATAACAAAAAGTTGCAGATAACTCAATTTAATATATTAATCATACTTATGGGGTGTAATATTGCCAAAAGTCTTTCTGGTCGTTGTTTTAGCTTAAGAACTATGGCCCTCAAATATTATATTAAAAAATAATTATAGAATAAGGTTGTCATTCACTGTTGCCATTCTTGGTGACGAAATGCCCCTAAAATCTTGCGGCAGAATTTTTTTAAGTATTTTTAGACTTTACATTCAAGAACGTAAAAAGAATAATTGATTTGGAAAAAATTAAGATGTTAATCAAGGCATTGATATATGGGAATTTTTGAGCGTTATCTATCACTCTGGGTTGGGTTATGTATTATTGGCGGCGTCATGCTTGGCAATATGATACCATCTCTATTTCTTGCCATAGCGGCTATGGAATATGCGCATGTTAACTTGGTGGTGGCCGTTCTTATCTGGATTATGATTTACCCCATGATGGTTCAAATTGATTTTTCCGCAATCAAGGACGTTGGAAAAAGCCCTAAAGGACTGATGTTGACGCTTGTGGTTAACTGGATGATAAAGCCCTTTACAATGGCTGCATTGGGATGGGTGTTTTTTAGGATTTTCTTCGTGGATTTTGTCGACCCCGAGACGGCAAGCCAATATATTGCCGGTATGATATTATTAGGTGTTGCCCCCTGTACGGCAATGGTCTTTGTCTGGAGCCAAATGGTTAAAGGTGATCCTAATTACACTCTTGTTCAGGTGTCTGTGAATGACATCATTATGATTTTTGCCTTTGCCCCGATTGCGGCATTTTTGCTGGGTGTCAGTGATGTTCATGTGCCATGGGAAACTTTACTGCTTTCTGTTGTTTTATATGTTTTATTGCCGCTGTTGGCTGGTATCTTAAGCCGCAAAAAATTAAATATCCATGAGAATTCGGAGCGATTAAATAATTTTATAAAACAGCTTAAACCTTGGTCGGTTCTGGGGTTGCTGGCTACGGTAATATTGTTGTTTGGTCTTCAGGCCGAAAGAATAATCCATGAGCCACAGGCAATCTTTCTGATTGCTATTCCTCTGCTTATTCAGACATATAGTATTTTCTTTATGGCTTATGGTGCGGCCAAGGTCATGAAATTACCGTATAATATTGCCGCACCAGCCTGTCTGATTGGGACGTCTAATTTCTTTGAACTTGCGGTTGCGGTTGCGATATCACTATTTGGGTTACAGTCAGGTGCGGCCCTTGCAACCGTTGTTGGCGTGTTGGTTGAGGTGCCTGTGATGCTGTCACTGGTGGCGTTTTCTCATCGGACACGAGGTTGGTTTTCATAAATTATTACTAGTGTTTTGCCTTTAGGTGAGATCATCAAACCTATCCAATTTATTTTTTAGATAGTCCACCAACATTTGCATTTATATTATTTTCCTGTAGAAACACTATGTGATTATATAAATATATTGTCACCACAGGATGTTCAATATAATAGTGGATAAATTGATTTTATAACGAAGGAATTTGGATCATGAAAACACGTGCCGCTGTCGCCTTTAAGGCTGGGGAACCCTTAAGCATTGAAACTGTCGACCTCGAAGGCCCCCGTGCGGGAGAGGTGTTGGTTGAATTAAAAGCAACAGGCGTTTGTCATACGGATGCCTTTACACTTTCTGGTGATGATCCAGAAGGTGCTTTTCCTGCGATTTTGGGACATGAGGGGGCAGGCATTGTTTTGGAAGTGGGTGCAGGGGTTAAATCCTTAAAAGCAGGCGACCATGTCATTCCACTTTATACGCCGGAATGTCGAGAATGCGATTATTGTCTTCACCCTAAAACCAATCTTTGCCAATCTATTCGGGAAACTCAGGGTCGTGGCGTGATGCCAGACGGCACCAGCCGGTTTTCCCTAAACGGTAAACCCATACTCCATTATATGGGCTGTTCCACATTTTCCAATCATACGGTGTTGCCTGAAATTGCATTGGCAAAAATTCGTCCCGATGCCCCCTTTGACAAGGTATGCTATATTGGCTGTGGTGTGACCACGGGGGTGGGTGCGGTGGCCTTTGATGCGAAAGTGGAGCCAGGCAGCAATGTTGTGGTCTTTGGCTTGGGCGGCATTGGTCTTAATGTGATACAGGGTGCCCGCATGGTTGGTGCCAATAAAATCATTGGTATTGATATTAATGAGAGCAAAGTTGCCATCGCCAAAAAATTTGGTATGACCGATTTTATCAATCCTCAGAAAACACCAAATTTAATCGAGGCTATTCAAGATTTAACCAATGGTGGTGCGGATTATAGCTTTGAATGTATTGGTAATGTGAACACCATGCGTCAAGCCTTGGAATGCTGCCATAAGGGGTGGGGAGAAAGCATTATCATTGGGGTTGCGGGTGCGGGCAAAGAAATCTCAACCCGTCCGTTTCAGTTGGTGACAGGTCGGGTCTGGCGGGGATCTGCCTTTGGCGGGGCGCGGGGTCGTACGGATGTCCCGAAAATTGTTGACTGGTACATGGACGGTAAAATCAACATTGATGATCTGATCACCCATACCATGCCCTTGGATGATATTAACAAGGCCTTTGATTTGATGCATAGCGGTGAAAGCATCCGCAGTGTGGTGTTATATTAATGATGGAAAAATTATCGGAACATGGCTGCTTTGGGGGCACACTTGCTTATTATAAACATGCATCAAATGAGCTTGGCTGTGATATGCGCTTTACGGTTTTTATCCCATCTCATGGGGAAGGAAAAAAACTTCCCGTCGTGACCTATCTTGCGGGGCTCACCTGTACAGAAGATAATTTCACAACAAAGGCCGGAGCCTATAGAATAGCGGCGGAATGTGGTCTTGTTTTGGTTGCCCCCGATACATCACCCCGCGGCGATCACGTGCCTGATGAGGAGGCATGGGATTTTGGTAAGGGGGCTGGTTTCTATATTGATGCGACCCAAAGTCCTTGGGATAAAAACTATAAGATGTATAGCTATATCACCCAAGAATTGAACAACTTGATTGTTGAAAATTTTCCCGTGGATGGAAAGAGGCAGGGCATATTTGGCCATTCTATGGGGGGACATGGGGCGCTCACGATTTATCTTAAAAATCCAGATATTTATAAATCCGTTTCGGCCTTTTCCCCTATTGTTGCCCCGACAGAATGCCCATGGGGTCATAAAGCATTGGGCAAATATCTTGGGAATGATCAGAAGCTTTGGGCGGCACATGATGCAACAGTTTTAATGAAAGAATTGGGAGATGCTAGCGCACGCCCCATGATATTAATTGATCAGGGTTTGAGCGATCCCTTTTTAGAAGAACAGCTTAAACCACATCTTTTTGAAGAAGCCTGTGCCTCTGTGAATCAAAAGCTCACGCTGCGCCGTCATAAGGGGTATGATCACGGATATTTCTTTATCCAAACCTTTATGGAGGATCATATTCGCCATCATGGAAAAATTTTGTGAGTAATGAGACCTCTTGGATGGTCTATATTTTAAAATGCCGAGATAACAGCTATTATACGGGCATTACCAATGATTTGGAAAAGCGCATAGCGGATCATGAAAATGGGATAGGGGCCAAATATACCCGTGGACGGGGGCCTTTTGAATTGATGTTTTCTGAACCTCATGAGGATAGGAGTTTGGCCTCGAAGCGGGAATTTTTCATCAAAAAATTATCCCGCTTCCAGAAAGAAATACTCATCCAATCCTCCGCATAGCAGGGCATAAGAATCATCGTATTTTTTAGAACTTTGCCATAATTTTACTTGTATTTTCTCGTTTAAAATCCGTCCACAGATCCTTCTTTTCATCCAACTGACGCGCCGCTAAATGGCCGTGATAAACAGCCGCCGCAATGGTGGATGGTGAATAACTATCGCCAATGCATGTTACTGATTTAATGCCCTTTGCAGCGAAGTCATCCTGTTTGCTCATCATATCATTGTATAATGCATCATTTGGCTTGCGGGATGTAACAGGAAGAAAACTTTGTGCCTCAACAATCCTTTCTCGCCCCGTATATGTACATTTTAGGGTAAATTGCCCGTTCCGAGCCTTTATCACAAAATGATTGCGGATTAATCTAATATCTCGATTAATGATGTTGCTTTGGATTTTACTTTGTTCAAGTGTATTTTCAGTCCAAGAGGCAATTTTATCTGATGATGTCACATATATTACTTCAATCCCTTTGTCATGAAGCATTTCTGCAAGCGTGTTTGCCATATAATAATGATCATCATCAAAAATTAAAACAGGTCCCTTTGGTATTGAGCCCGCCATGATCTGTTCTGGGCTATAGACATCAACGTCATGGATGGTTATGGGGAAATTATTTTCCCGACCAACACCATCAATCCGCCATTGTGACCCCGTGGCGATCATCACATGTTGAAAACCAAAATCCATGATATCATCTGCGCCCAATTCACTGTCCAAATAGATATTCACATTGGCTTTTTGGGATAGCATATATGACCTGTAGTCAATCACCCGCCGCCAAGCGGCAAGTCCTGGTAATTTTGCCTCTAAATTCAGACGTCCTCCTGTTGTCATTTCTTTTTCTGCAATGGTAACGTCATAGCCTCTATTTGATAGGGTGAGGGCGCATTCTAGTCCAGCAGGACCACCCCCAACAATCAAAATATTGTCGGTACTTCCCGCAGGAGCAACTTTTTCTGGATGCCATCCTTTTCGCCACTCCTCACCCATTGTCGGATTCTGAGTGCAACGAATAGGCACGCCCAACAGATCGCCGCTTGTACAGATATTGCATCCGATACATTCCCGAATTTCATCCAACTTGCCAAGCTCTATTTTACGGGGCAAAAAGGGGTCGGCGATGGAGGGGCGAGCGGCACCTATCAAATCTAAAACCCCTCGCCGAATTTGTGATACCATGGCGTCTGGGCTGGTAAATCGTCCAACACCAACCACGGGTTTTTTTGTGATTTTCTTTACAAAATCAATATAGGGCTCCTGATGACCTTCTTGTCCGAAACGGGACGTCAGTGAATCATTGTCCCAATTGGAAATATTCACATCCCACAAATCAGGAAGATCGGCCAGAAGTTCCACTATTTCTCGCCCTTCTTCTTCACAGCGTATGCCATCAACACCCATCAATTCATCAACGGCAAAGCGAAAGGCGACCGCTGCCTTATCACCTGCTATCTCTTTTGTATCTTCTAGTATTTCTCGGATCAGGCGGGCGCGGTTTTTTAAAGACCCCCCATATTCATCGGTGCGCTGATTATATCGGCTTGCCAGAAAATGCATCAAAATAGTCAAATTATGTCCCGCATAAACATATAATATGTCATAGCCTGCGGTAATGGCTCGTTTTGCGGCATTCTTATACCACTGGCGAAGATTTTTGATATCCTGCTTATCCATACCCCGGGCTTGCATGGGGTCATCATATCGGGTGGCACGTGCCGTAGGGGCCAATTGGGGTATGCGTGAAAAACGATTGCTGGCACAAAATCCATTATGGGCCATTTGTAAGCCAGCCAATGCTCCGTGTTCTTGTACCTTTTCAACCATCAATGCATGTGTTGGAATATCACTATCATCCCAAAGTCGCATCAATGTACTGCTAGAAAGATCGCTACTAGGATGAATTTCACATTCTTCCGTACAGACAACTCCCCAACCACCTTCGGCCTTAATACCGCGCATCTCCGCCATGGATTTTGGCCAACGATGCCCCATTCCATTGCAATGCGGCACTTGATAAAATCTATTTTTTGTTACTTTGGGGCCAATTTTTACTGGCTCAAAAAGAATATCATAAGGTGAATTTACCATTATTTTCCCATGTCATTAGCTTTTGTGAGAGAATTTCATATTTAGAAAGAATGTTCAATAGTTACTGATTATATAGTTGGAAACTACTTCAAAGTAATGAGTATTCTTTCTTCTTTTATCAATTTTTTTGATAAAAAATGTGCCGACTTAAATGAAGACGATCATCCTCATTTTCTTTGTGTTTTATAACCATTAAGATTTTTATTGGCAGCTCGTAACAGAACCTCTTTCAACCAAATGATAGGGGAGAATATGAGCAATATCTGTGTTATCTGTTGAGAGGCTGTCAATGTGATTGATGATAAAATAAGGCGTGTTGTGAACTCTCATTTTTCCTGTTACGTAAACTATGCCCCGCTTTGAAACTTCACTGTCGCACTTTGAAGTATAATTTATTATGTAAATCAGTGTGTTAGTATCTTTTTGATTTGATTAGGAGTCCCATCACTCAGAAAAATATGGTTTGCTGTCATCTTAGTATTTGGTGCCCCATAGGGGACATAGATAGGCACTGGTATGAAGAGGCTGAGTTATCATAATATATATTGCGCAAATGAGACAATTAAATGGGTATTCACCGTAAAATGCGCGTAGAATATGCTTGCGATTGCAGTGATTATCCATTATATTCACCGTATAATATGCGGAGAATATGGTGTATATCCATCAAAACAAGACTTGGCCAAATTTCCATTGGAATGACAAACTCCTAACAGAGCAGCTTGCCTCAGTCCGGCATCATCAAGGCCGCCTGATTGGCAGGATGGAAGCCCTTGGATTTGATTTGCGAGAGGAAGCTGTTCTGAACACGCTTACAGAAGACGTGCTTAAATCAAGCGAGATCGAAGGCGAAATTCTTGACAAGAAACAAGTGCGCTCTTCCGTTGCCCGCCGTCTTGGCATGGACATTGGAGGCCTGATCCCTTCTGAGCGTCATGTTGACGGGGTTGTTGAGATGATGTTGGATGCAACACAGAACTATGACGATCCCCTCACAGATGAGCGTTTATTCGCATGGCATGCCGCCTTGTTCCCGACAGGCCGAAGCGGGATGCGTAAAATAACCGTTGGCGCTTGGCGAACCGATGATGACGGCCCGATGCAAGTTGTGTCGGGCGCCATAGGTCGTGAACGTGTTCATTATGAAGCTCCACCTGCAAAATGCCTGACCAAAGAAATGCAGGCTTTTCTCAAATGGTATAACGAGAATCCAGATATGGATTTGGTTCTTAAATCTGCGGTCGCTCATTTATGGTTTGTCACGCTTCATCCATTTGATGATGGAAATGGCCGCATTGCCCGTGCTATTTCTGACCAATGTCTTGCCCGTTCCGAACAAAGTCCCAGCCGCTTTTATAGCATGTCCAGCCAAATCCGCGAGGATAGGGCTTTTTATTACAACATTCTCGAACGCACACAAAAAGGTGGCCTTGATATCACAGGTTGGCTGGAATGGTATCTTGGCAGCCTTGACCGGGCATTTAATGGTGCAGAAATTATTCTGGGCAAAGTGTTACAAAAGGCCCAATTCTGGGAAACTCACAGAGGCCGCACATTCAGCAAAAGGCAAACCCAAATTCTGAACCGGCTCCTTGATGGTTTTGTCGGTAAACTCACGTCATCTAAATGGGCAAAATTAACCAAATGTTCTCAGGACACGGCTTTGCGCGATATAAATGATTTGTTAGTACAAGGCGTTCTTAGAAAGGAACAGGGTGGTGGACGGAGTACAAGTTATGCATTGGCTGAAGGTTAATCATACCAGATCCTGAATCCAAGGGTCAAAGTGCAACATTATTCATTTCGGGGCGTCAATCTGGTTAGGACTGAATAAGACTGAATTGTAATTTGGTGCCCAGAAGAGGACTCGAACCTCCACGTCCATACAGACACATGGACCTGAACCATGCGCGTCTACCAATTCCGCCATCTGGGCAATGTGACTTATTCCCTGTGATTACGATTAGCCAATGGTAAAGTCAAGACGTGAAATGAATTATTTAAAATAGGCTGGACTAACGACTTTGGGCAAGATAAAAAGAAGACTGAAAAGGTCGCAAAAGATAATCAAATATAAGGATTATTTGGGCTCATATAGCTTTAATTTAACAGCATTTCTGGAGAATGTCATGGCACAGCAACTCGTTACAATATTTGGAGGAGCAGGGTTTGTTGGTACAACACTTGTAGAGCATTTGGCGCGTACGGGTGTTCGTATTCGGGTTGCGGTTCGAAAGCCTAATTCTTCGATGCATGTCAAACCCTTGGGTGATGTGGGACAGATCCAAGTGGTTCAGGCTAATTTGCGGGACGAAACCTCGGTCCGTTCGGCAATCCGTGGGTCGGATGCTGTGATAAATCTTGTGGGTATATTATATGAAACGGGCGCTCAAAAATTCAAAGCGGTTCATGAAATGGGCGCCGAAACTATCGCCCGCATAAGCCAAGAATTCGGGGTAAAAAGCCTTGTCCATATGTCGGCCATTGGAGCGGATGAAAGTTCCCCCGCACTTTACGGAAAAAGCAAGGCAGCGGGAGAGGCCGCCGTAAAGAAAGCCTTTACCAAGGCCACCATCATTCGCCCAAGTGTTATTTTTGGCAACCATGATCAATTGTTTAACCGTTTTGCGCAGGCCGCTTCAAGTCTTTCGGTGATGCCCGTTTTTTCTGGTGATACGAAATTTCAGCCCGTCTATGTGGGCGATGTGGCCGATGCGATTATTAAAATATTGTCCGACACCACCTTGCAAGATAAAACTTACGAGCTTGGCGGTGCCGAAATTTACAGCCTGCGGGAGATGATGCAGCTTGCGGCCAAGGAAGCCATGCGCAAAGTATGCTTTGTCGATGTGCCAAAATCTATCGCTCCTTATTTCGTCTTTTTCCTTGGTCTTTTACCCAATCCGCCCATTACACTCGATCAACTTAAAATGTTAGCGACCGATAATGTGGTGGGTAAAAAAGCATTGGATCTGTCCAAGCTTTCCGTTAGCCCGACCTCGCTCAGGGCGATTTTACCGCTTTATATGCATCACTACAGACCAAAGGGGCAATTTGCCGAAGAGATCACAAATTAGGCACGCCATATGATCCTCTATCGGCTTTCTTTTTTAAAATATGTGAAAGAGAAGGTGAAAGAAATACTGTCCATTTCCGGTCGATGTAAGGGTGACATTTTCTTAAACCCAAACATGAAGGCGGGACAGGATATCTTACGAGAAGGCTATCATGATGATCATATCATTCATGCCCTTAAATATTTTGCAAGCAAGGCAAACTACGGCGATCATTACGGCGATCTGAATGCGGGCTTTGGTGCTATTGCAGCCGAAGTAGTGCAATCTTTCAAACATAACAGCCTTTATGAGGCCGATGATCCGTTGCGGTCTGTGCTTCTGGTCAATATGAGCTTAAAAAGCCCGCATGATAATTGGACTATCCTCACCTCATCAAAGGAGCTTCACAATGCAACCATCGTCCGATGTGAAAATGCGGATGATGTAAAGAGCTTGCTTTCATACGGCGGGCAAATCATATTTTTTCAAAGTAAAGATCATCTTGTTCTACACGCCCCCCATCATGATGCCTATTCTTATTCTGCCCAAATGGATAAAAACCGCCCCTTTAAAACATTATGGACGCTTATAACTATGGGCTATGCTTACAGCTTAAAGAGGACGGCGGAGGCGGAGGATATAGCGCAGGGCGATTATATTTTCTTGCCGAAAGATTATCCCTTATAACCATTAGGATTTTTCGATTGCCAGTGCCAAGCATCACCCACCATATCTTGAAGTGATCTTATGGCACTCCAGTTTAGCTCTTGCTTGGCAAGGGTGGGATCGGCATAGCATGTGGCAATGTCCCCCTCACGGCGGGAAGCTATGCGGGTTTTGATTTTAATCCCGCTCACCTGTTCAAAGGCCTTAACCATATCCAGCACGCTAATACCCCGACCCGTGCCAAGGTTATAGGTGATAAGACCTGAACCCGTCATCAGTTTATCCAATGCCCTGAGGTGCCCGATCGCAAGATCGACTACATGGATATAATCCCTGACACCTGTACCGTCACTTGTGGGATAATCACTGCCAAAAATAGATAATTCCTTGAGTTTGCCAATGGCTACTTGCGTGATATAGGGCATAAGATTGTTGGGAATATCATTGGGGTCTTCGCCAATAAGGCCGCTTTCATGGGCGCCTATGGGGTTGAAATAACGCAGCCTTGCGATATTCCACCTTGGATCAGATTGTGCTAAATCGCTTAAGATATTTTCAATCATAAGCTTTGACGTGCCGTAGGGATTGGTGGTGCCGCCTGTGGGAAAATCTTCACGGATGGGGACACTTTTTGGTTCACCATATACGGTTGCAGACGAACTAAAGACAAGGTTGCGCACGCTATATTTGTCCATAATCTCACAAAGGCTGATGGTGCCTGCCACATTATTATTATAATAGGTGAGAGGCTTTGATACGGAATCGCCCACAGCCTTTAGTCCCGCAAAATGAATGACCGCATCGAATTTATGGCCAGAAAAAATCTGTTCCAGTCCCGCTTTGTCCAGAATATCAACCCTATGAAAGGAAAGACTATTTTTACCCGTGATATTTTTAACTCGGTGCAGGGATTCTTCGCTAGAGTTGCTTAAATTATCAACCACCACCACGTCATGGTTTTCTTGTAATAATTCAAGCACTGTATGGCTTCCAATATAGCCCGAACCGCCTGTAACCAGTATTTTCATTTCTGTTCCATTATGATGAATTTATTCTTTCATATGAACTTTACAGAAGAATTTAAAAAAGAACAAGAAAGCTTATGCGGCAAGTGCCATCTCGAGGCAGAGCTTGTGATAACTTTCCATAATGGGGCGAAATTGTTCAGGAATGGGGATCGGCTTAAAATAGGTGCAGTCTGTTAGGCAATAGGTGAAATTGGCTTCAAAGCATTCATTGTCATCTTCATCACGCCCAAGCAGGCGAAAAATAACTGAGGATTTGCCAACATGAGTAATCAGAAGGGTAATATGCGCCTTTCCCCGGGCAAGGGGGCCTGTCATATTCATATTTATATTGACCATAGGGGTTCCGATTTGGCGTTTGTCGACCATATCGAACCAATCAATATTTAAATATTCCCGTTGCCATGCATCAATGGCTTCCATGCAATAATCAAAGAAACGCACCGTATAGACAATACCAACCGCATCAGTATCGCCAAATTGAATTTGGCGCTTATAAATAAATAAGTCTTGCATTATACCCTGAGCCTTAAGCATTATATGATACTGACTAAGGCATAATATATAGTATTATACCATTTCTCACAATCATTTAATATGTTGAATTATTATGTGGCCGTCATGCCAAAAAGAGCCGCACCAATAGCGCCGCAATATTGCGCATTGGGGGCGAGCATGGTTTTGATGTTAGGATTGGCCTCACGCAATTTTTCGGTGAACATTTGTACAAGTTTTGGATGAAATTCCAATACCCCACCAGAAAAGGCAACAATATCGGTGGTGATGGCAGTCATTTCCATGACCCGCTTTACAACCGAGCTATAGAGGGCATAAATGATATTTTCCACCCGTTCCCCGTTCATGAGAACTTTGATAACCTCTTGTCCTGAAAATACGGTGCAAAAGCTGTTGAGAGATAATTCCTTATCGTTATTTTGGGCCAATGCTGTCATATCACTTAAGGGCACTTCTAATCTGTGGCCTAGTTCCTCGATATAGGCACCCGTTCCCGCCGCACATTTTCGGTTAATGATGAATTGATCCACTTTGTTATGGTCGACCGCAATAATTTTTGAATCCTGTCCACCGATATCAATAATGCTATAGCGGTCACCCAGATCAAGCTGCTTTTCGACTCCCATGAAATGAGCCTTAATTTCGGTCAAATTTTCGGTGGCAAAATTAATGTATTTTCTACCGTAACCTGTAGCTATGATCTTATGACCCTGTTTTATTTCTGTGCTTTCTGGTGTTATAAAGGGCGATAAATCATCTCCGTCACCAGACAGGGCATGGCGCACATGATCTTGCAAAGGGAACAAGGTTTTCTGTTTGCGTTTGAGGAGGATATTACCCGCTTGATCAAGGGCGACAACCTTGATTTCTGAGCTGCCGCAATCAACCCCCCAAAAAATTATATCATCTTTCTTTTTTGACATTAAATCGTCTCCAAAAAGGCTTCGATGAGGGTTGCGGACTGTTCATCGGAATAACAGCGTAAATCACAAAGATCACCATCAATAATGATGGTTGGGATATTTTTATCCTTTAGTCTGCGGGGTAAGTTATAATAGGCGTTACTGTTGTTGGGACAGGTTCGTGCGGCCATAAAGACAACACCGTCCACGTTGAAATCCTTGACCATTTTTTCAATATAGGCTTCCTTGAATTGGTCATTGCGGTTGATAAATATCTTAATATAGGCCAGCGCCATGCTGGGCAAAGGATCATTGGGGTCAAAGTCCGAAAAAACCCAACTATTGCAATAGGTCGATGCAACAACACAGGCGTTATTTTCCTTAAAAATATTGGATAGATTGCGCAGCCGTCCCCAAACGGGCATGCCGTCCCAATAGATGCGTTTATGTTCCCCCATAACGGCGGCATGGTTGTTGGCGACCTTTTCTTGTAATTCAGCCAATAAATTTTTGTAATAATCCACGGCAATTTGAGTGCCACGCAAGACCACAATGGGGCCCATATAAATAGTACCATCAAAAAAGGTCAGAGGGCTTGGGGTTGTTTGAGCCATATTGAGGACATCAGACCAAAGATTGGTTGCTTCCAGAGACAGCGCAACGGTTTCTTTTAATTTTTCAGGATCCATGGCATGGCCCATAATGGGTTCCAGAAAAGCAATAAGATCCTTAAATTGTTGTGCCACATCATCTATATATTCTTGTTTTATGCTGGGTAAATTGGTTGGGGGATGAATACCAAAAATGGGCGTGTTAAATTCCTTGGCATAATATTCAAACCAATGCATCACATCTTTGCACTGATTGGTGTTATAAACCAAAACGTCGGGATGAGGAACGCTTTCTATGCCATAAGCCTTGGTGAGCGGGGTGATCCCCTTCATATAAGCCCCCACATCAGAGGTCAGGTAACTGCAAATCTCTGGAGAATAGCCGTTGGCGTTGGCCACGGGAATTGTATCCATGCAAACTCTTGTTGCCCCAAGCATTGCGCCGTGGTTCTCTGGAAAAAAGACCTCAAACCCCATAGCCCGCAAAATTTCAGCGGGACCAACGGAGGTACACCATGCTACTTTTCGCTTTGGGTCACGGGCGGCCTTGTCCAAATCAAGGAAATAGTCTTTCATCACATCGGTCATTTTTTTTCCTTCAAGATATTACTTATACCACGTTTGATAAAGACGGGTATCATGCTTTTTCGGTAGGCTCTGGGAAAGAAATCCTGATTATAGGTCACAGCAAAGGCCAAGGCCTGATCACAGATATCGGATACCATCTCATCAAAGTTATTATAATTCTTGATTTTTGCCTTAAAAAGTCCAGGCCTTGGGTTCAGTCCTGTTAAGGCCACGCTTAAATTTTGCTCGCTCAAACATACCGCAACACCAAGGGAGGGAAAATCAAGGGCATTACGGATGGCAAGTTTCTCATAATGAAGGGACTCATTTTCAGGAATTTTGACCTCAATCTTTGTGATGAGTTCATCTTTCCTAAGGCTTCTGTTGTCAATGCCATCATTGAGATAGAGATCATTGAGTTTTATTTTCCGTAAACCCCCTTGACCCATAATTGTGATATTGGCCTCAAGCAGTAACAAAACAGGCGCCGTATCGGACACGAAACGGGCCTGACACAAAACCTCATCACCCCGTTTGGCGCGCTTCACAATGTGGCAAATATCGCCGTCCGCTTTAAAACAAGGGGCGTGGCAGTCACGGTTGAGGCTACTTTGATTGATATAGCTACAGCGATTATCGACCATGATATTGCCGCCAAGGGTTGCCCGATTTCTGATTTGGGGGCTTGCAACCTTATGGGCAGCATGCGCAAGGGTGGGAAAATATTTCTTGATAAGATCATGGTTCGCGAGATCATCAAGGGTGGTTAAGGCACCAATTATAATAATTTCGCCCTTTTTTTCAATTCCCTTAAGATCACTTATACCACTCAGACTAATCAGATTTTCAGGATTAAAGATTTGTTTTTTAAGTCGCGGAATAATATCTGTCCCGCCCGCAGAAAAGGTAAAGTCATATCCTTTCGTGATATAATCCATGACCAGAAGATTTAATTGGTCAAGATTTGTGGGACGGACATAATTGAAACTTTCAAGTAGGGTGCTCATGACGTGGCTCCTTTGTCCTTTTTCGCTTTTTCCAGAGCAAAAATCACCCGATCAGGCCGCATGGGAAGTTGGGTCAGGCGAATACCAACTGCATCATAAACCGCATTGGCAATGGCGGGAATTATGGGAGCCAATATGCCTTCTCCCGCCTCCTTTGCACCAAAGGGGCCTTCGCTGTCATCACTAAAGGTTGGGACAATATCAACAACGGGCTGTTCAAAGGCGGACGGAATTTTATAATCGAGAAAAGACGGATTTTGGGTCGCTCCATTATCATAAACCATTTCTTCCATGAGCGCCTGCCCAAGTCCCATGTGGATGCAGCCCTCGATTTGGCCATTAACCGCAAGCGGGTTAAGGGGAAATCCACAGTCATGAGCGCAGGTGGCCTTGTCAACTTTAATAAATCCAGTTTCAGAATCAACGGTCACTTCAACGATAAAGGCGGTGAAGCTATAGCTTGGGCTAAGACCGGCCCCCGCACCTTTGAATTTTCCGCCAAGTTTTGGCGCACGGTAGGTGCCGCTGGTTTGAAGAATGCCTTCAAATTCAAGTGCCTTTTCCACCGCCTCAAGGAAGGTCACACTTTGGTTATGGTTTTCACTTCGGATAAGGCCATCCTCAAAAATAAAGCCGTCCGAATAGTCAGGATTTGGCCCTAAAAATCCCTGTTCAAAGTCGGGTTTTAAGCCGCCTTGTCGGAAGAAGTCTTTGGATTTTTCGGGCTTTTCATATTTTGGCGGATCAATGTCAAGCAGCGCACAAGCCGCCTCGACCAAAATTTTACGCATGCGAATGGCCGCATTTCGGCTCGCATTTCCCGCCATAAAGGTGACCCGAGAGCTATAACTACCCAGATCAACAGGTGTTATACGGGTATCTGCACTGATGACTTTTATGTTGCCCAACGACTGGCCCAAGACTTCGGCGGCCATTTGGGCAAGCATGGTATCACTGCCCTGACCAATATCGGTGGCACCAGAATAAACCGTAACACCGCCGTCATGGTCAATGGTCATCCGTACCGTTGAGGAAGGAAGCTTGTTCCAGTGAATGGGTAGGGCGCTCCCTGAAATAAAGAAACCACATGCCACGCCAATGCCCTTGCCAAAGGGAAGTTTGCCGTATTTTTCATGCCATTTTGTACGGCGCATGGCCTCTTTTAAGCCATTTTGCAGGCCAACAGAAGTTATGCGAAATTCATTGGTGGTGAGGGTATTTTCCTTATGGATCATCTTAAGACGGGTTTCGGCGGGATCAAGTCCTATCTCCGCACAGGCCATATCAAGAAGTACTTCACTGGCAAAGCGGGGGTTGACACCCCCATGTCCCCGCATGGCGCCACACATGGGTTTATTGGTATACATGCGGTTCACATGAAAACGGAAATTGGGTATTTTATAGGGGCCTTGCAATAATACCCCATTATAATAGGTGGTCACAATGCCGAAACTACCGTAAGCCCCGCCATCAATGAGCGTATCAAGGCCTAAGGCAGTAATGCCCTTCTCTTTGCTAAAGCCCAATTTCATGGTCAGGTCCGTTTGATGCCGCCCGTGATGGCTAAAAAAGACCTCTTCACGGGTGAATTTAATTTTCACATTCCGACCCAGATCAAGGGCGAATTTTGCGGCAATCATTTCATGGGGAAAGGGGTCACTTTTTCCACCAAAGCCGCCGCCCAGATGCGGTTTTACAATGCGGATATTATGTTCTGGTATTTCAAGCACCTCAGCCATTGCCATATGAAGATAATGAGGCACCTGCGTTGCGGAATAGACGGTAATATTACCCTTGTTATCAATTTCCACTTGGGTGGCATGGGGTTCGGTGAAGCCATGATTGATGGAAGCAAAGCGGAAACGTTTTTCAATAACAACATCTGCTTCAGAAAATCCCTGTTCCATGTCACCAAATTCCTGCAACACTTTTTTATGGAGATTATTTTCTTTGTTAAGTTCAGGGTGCAAAGGGCGATCTGTGGGTTTTAGTGCGGTTTTGCTGTCAAGAACGGCTTCTGTTATTTCATAATTCACTTTGATGAGCTTTAGGGCAGCCTCTGCGATGGTTTCTGTTTCTGCAGCGACCGCAGCAATGGGTTCCCCCTCATAGCGTACGACGTCACGAGCGATGGCGGGTTCATCTTTACTGATGGTCAGAACACCAAAGGTATTTTTAAAGTCAGCCCCCGTGAGGATACCCTTAACGCCTTTCAGGGCAAGGGCGTCCTTTGTATCTAGGGATAGAATATTGGCGCTGGGATAAGGGGAGCGTAAAATTTTAATGGTTAAGGGGTTATGAAGCCGAATATCGTCCGTATAGAGGGCTTGCCCCATAACCTTTGCCCGTGAATCGATCAGCGGTACGGGTTTTCCAATAATTTTATAGCCTTTATCGGGATAGCCTTTTGTTAGATCAACCATGACATCCGCCTTTCATTTTGGCGGCCGCACTATGGATGGCACGTTCAATGCTGTTATAGCCCGTGCAGCGACAGACGGTAGCGGAAATGCATTCTTTTATCTCCTCATTGCTTGGGTTTTTGTTATTTTCTAAAAGATGAACCCCGTTTATCACCATGGCAGGCGTACAATATCCACATTGGATGGCGCCATATTCCACCATAGCCTCTTGCACGGGGTGGAGGTCATTACCCTGAGCAATGCCTTCGATGGTGGTGATCTTGTGGCCTTCGGCCTCAAGGACGAGCATAAGGCAGGATAACATGGGTTTACCGTCAACCATTACACTGCAACAGCCGCATTCACCGCTATCACATCCGTTTTTTGTGCCTGTAAGACCTAATTCTTCTCGTAAAAATTCGAGCAGGGTCATAGACGGCGATACGGCCTTGGTATAATCTAGTCCATTCACGCTAACTGTTGTTAAATTCATCATTTTCTCCTCACCTAAAGCGATAAAAGGCCACAACTTTTCCCGCCGTCCACATGAAGTATTTGTCCATTAATAAAGGCCGCATCATTTGAGGATAAAAAGCAGACGGCGGAGGCGATATCATCAACAGATCCCATTTTACCCGTTGGCTGCATGCGAAGAAGTCTGGATCTTGCTTCTTCTGGCATGCTGCGGGTCATGGGGGTTTCAATAAGGCCCGGTGCCACCGCATTGACATTGATTTGAAAGCGGGCAAGTTCAAGGGCAAGTGTGCGGGTAAGGCTCACAAGACCGCCTTTGCTAGCGGAATAGTTGGCTTGACCAATATTGCCAAGCCATGAGCGTGAAACAATATTAACAATTTTGCCGCTATTTTGTGACTTCATGGTGTCAAAAACGGCTTGACAACAAAGAAAGGGGCCTTTTAAATTCACGTCCATGACCTTGTCCCAGTCATCTTCGCTCATTTTGGCAAGATAGCCGTCCCGAATGATGCCCGCATTATTGACCAGAATATCAATAGTGCCGAAATGATCCTTGGCTTTTGCCACCATATCAACCACTTGGGTCTTTTTTGAGATATCGGCCGCAATGGATAATGTTTCGGCGCCTAATTGGGTGAGTTCCTGTACAATATCGGAGAGGAATTCGGATTTGATATCCACAAGAACAATTTTTGCGCCTTCATGGGCAAGGCGCCGTGCAATGGCAGCACCAATTCCCTGTCCGGCGCCTGTAACGATTGCGACTTTATCTTGAACACGTTTTAACATCTTTCCACCACCATCGCGATTCCTTGACCGCCACCAATACAGGCCGAAGCAACACCAAATTCTTTATTATCCCGATGAAGGGTGCGTAGAACCGTGAGGGCAAGTCTTATTCCCGTCACCCCCAAAGGATGACCGAGTGCTACGGCTCCCCCATTGACGTTTAAAGTATTTTCATCAAGTTTCAGGGCACGGGCACAGGCAAGAACTTGTGCCGAGAAGGCCTCGTTTATTTCATAGCGGTCAATGTCCGAAACTTTCATTTTAAGAGCTGCTAAAATACTTTCAATGGCAGGGACGGGGCCAATCCCCATAATATGGGCGTCCACCCCCGCCGAAGAATAACCCCGAATTTTTCCGATGGGTTTTAGACCATGCGCCCTGACATAGTCCCCCGATGCCACAATGGCTGATGCGGCTCCGTCAACGATGCCCGACGCATTACCCGCCGTTGTGGGCCCGTCCTTGCTGAAAACGGGTTTTAGGGACGAAAGCTGTTCAAGGGTTGTCTGACGGGGGTGTTCATCATGGGATAACCCCGCCTTATTTTTGCATTTGAATTTGCGAGGAATGAGGTTTTCCGCTTCAAATTGGCCTTGTGCTGGAACTGCTGTTATTTCACTGTCAAAGAAACCAGCCTTCATTGCGGCGGCATAGCGGTTCTGACTGCGAAAGGCATAAGCGTCCACCTCTTCACGGCTTAAATTATATTTTATGGCAAGGTTATCGGCGGTGCGGCCCATGGGAACGGCAGCCGTATCATTTAAAGCTTCCCACAAAAGATCGGTATAATCTGGTCGACCAAGGGGAAATCCCTGACGAGCGGAATAGGAGACGAGAGGATATCGGCTCATGGTATCCGTGCCGCAGCCAAGCACCACATTGGCCTTGCCTAGGGCAATTTGTTCCGCCGCTTGACCCAAAACTTCGACACCCGAACCACAAATGCGTTGCACAAGAAGGGCAGGCGCTGTGATAGCTGTGCCCGCATAAAGGGCAATATGGCGGGGCAGAAAGAAACAGTCCGAGGCCGCTTGACCGATGTTGGCTGCAATGACCTGATCCACCTCACCACCATCAATACCGCTCGCTGTCAGGGCGGCACGAGAGGTATGAATACCAAGATCAGTGGGAGAGACCGTGGACAGGCTGCCCATGAATTTACCAAAGGCCGTGCGTTTACCCTCAATGATGTATATATCATCAAATAAAACACCGATGCCTTTGTCTTTGGAATGATATCCTGTTACTGATACGCTCATGCTTTATGCTCCTGTGAATTTTGGCTTGAAGCCTTTTACGACGCTATTAAGTCCAAGGGCGGCATCCTGTGTGGCAAAGATATGTTTTAGGTTTGCAAGTTCCAGTTTAAGCCCATCCTGAAGCGGAAGCTTTGCCCCCTCATCCATAATCTTCATGGCAAGTTTTAGGGCAATGGGTGCCTTGCGGGACAATATGTTGGCATAAGGGTGATCCGTCTTAAAATTGCCGTCAAAATCATTAAAAAGACTTCCTATGTCTGCCTGATCCACCTTACCACATTGTCTGTTATCAAGGCTTAGTTTGTCTAAGTCATAAAAGTCATAGAGAGGATCAATGATTTTATCTATTATGCCATATTCATAAGCCTTTTCGCTGTTTAAAAACTGTCCTGTGGCCACTAAATATTTAGCAAGTCCCGTTCCAATCAGTCGGCTTGAGCGTTGAGTGCCACCAAGACCTGGAAATATTCCAATGCCCGTTTCAGGAAAGGCGATGGTGGTGTTTTTTGTGCCAATGCGATAGTCACAGGCAAGGGCGAGTTCTAAACCACCTCCTAAGGTCAGACCATCAAGATAGGCACAGGTTGTTTTTGTGCTTGCGGCTATTTTGTTTAAAACCTCTTGGCCAAATTCGGTAAATTTTTGAATGCGATTGACATCATTGGCTGCCAAACCATCAAGAAAGAATTTTATATCAGCACCTGCCACAAAAGCCTTGCCATGGCCTAAAATAAAGATGCGTTTTATGGCAGGGTCTTGATCCAGTTTGGTAAAAGATTTATCCAGCTGGTCCACCACTGTTTCACCCAATGCATTCATACGGTCGGGCAGATTAAATAGGACAAAACCCGTCTCGCCCTTTGTTTTTGTCTCGACCCATTCCAACGAAACGGGTTTGTTACTCTTAAAGGCGAAATCAGGCATGGGCATGTGCCAATGGGAAAAAAGGTCTTTGACCATTTCTCCAACTTTTGGGACGCCAATTTTATTCATCAATTCAAAAGGACCCATTGGCCAACGCAGACCCGCACGAGTACCAAGATCATTGGAAGTTGCATCAACCACGCCTTCGCTGACCATCTGTGCGGCAATGCCCAATGATGCGCCAATCAGGCGGGATGTGACCACGTCTTCGTTATCTTCGCCGCCGTTAAGAATTTGGGTATCGCTCACATCCCAAAGATTGCCAGATGCCACTTGATTGCATAGAATTTTTGACGGTTTATAAAAATTACCAAGTTTACTTGCAAGGCCGTCCGCTGCATGCATGGCGATGGGAACGCCTGTTGCATTCATTAGGGCAAAAGGTCCCATGCCGATGCCAAAAACTTTACGCGCCACCTCATCAATGAATTTAATACTGCCGTATCCTTCTTCGAGCAGGCGGGATCCTTCATTAAGCCAAGGTACGAAAAAGCGATTAATGGCAAAACCTGGGGCATCTTTAACAATAATGGGAGTTTTGCCGTAATAGGCATAAAAATTGAATAATTCATCAATAAGTTTTTTATCGGATTTGTGGCTTGGAATGATTTCAACAAGTTTATTTTTTGCCGCATGGTAAAAATAATGCACACCCACAATTCTTTCTGGATGACGGGTGCCTTTTGCGATATCTGAAATTAAAAAAGACGAGGTGTTTGAGGCCAGAATACAGTCTGGACGAATGACATTTTCAAGAGCTTTAAAAAGATCCTGTTTCACTTTTAAATCTTCAAAAATGGCTTCAACAATAAGGTCTGCATCTTTTAAGGCGGATTGATCGGTGGTCGTGGTCAGATTTGACATGGTTTTCTGAAATTTATCTTCACTGATGATGTGCCTTTTTACGGCCTCGGTCAGGGATTCTGAAATAATCAGTCGTCCCTGTTCCGTAGATTTTTCATTCTGGTCCAATAACGTGACCTTTAAGTCCTTCATCAAAAAATGTTGAGCAATAGCAGAACCCATTGTTCCTGCACCTATAACACCAATTTTTTCAATTTTTCTCATTTGGTACTCTCAGTTGTTTTAATTAAATTATAGATAATGGGAATAAGGGTAACGTGAACCCCATATTCTTCTGCGTAATGGGCGAGCTTTCCGCACATATATTCATTTTCAGTGATTTTATTATTTTCGATATCAATCAATATGGAGGGTTTGTGATTGCCACCCTTTTCTAAATAACAAAGTGCTTCATCAAGAAATTCGTCGTTGATGGGAATATTCATGGCCTGTGCTATCTCGATGCCTTCTTTGACAATTTGGGCAACCATGATTTTCATATAGTCACGGCTTATAACATTATTCATGGTGCGACGAGTGAGCGCACAGAGGCTGCCGAGAGATGAATTAAGGAGAGCTTTTTTAAAAACCTCGGTTCTGTAATCTTGTCTGACTTCTAGACATACACCAGATTTGGTGAAATCATCTGCTATTTGAGTGATGATTTTTTCATCAATATCAGGCATGAGAGACAGATAATGACACATAGAAAAATTCACCCGAACAGCATTTTCCGATGTTTTGCCGCAACCCATATTCACCGACATGCGCAGCGTATGTCCGGGGCCAAATATATCGCTGATTTGATATTCGGTATCCAACCCATTCTGACAGGAAAGAAAAATAATATCCGGTTTATAATTTAATGATTTTATTTTTTTCAAAATACCGGGTGAATCAGAGCTTTTTGTGCAGATTAGAATGATATCAATGCCGCTATCGAGAAATTCTTGCATGTCGGAATAAAGATCGGTGATTTCAGCAGATACGTTCAGTTCTCCCTTAATTTCAAGGGGATGACCCAGCATGGCGGTACGGATATTTGGATTACGGTAGAATACGGAAACCCTGTGACCAGCAGCGGCGAGGTGGGCCGCAAAAACACGTCCTACTGGACCAAAACCTATGATGCCGTAGTGGGTTTTCACGACATCACTCCAATTCTATTATGAAGGCATCAGAGGGAAGGCTTTCATAATTTTCATTTTGCATGGCCTCAATATAGGGTTTGTATTTTTCTTCAATCCGTCTTGGGATTAATTTAAATGAAGGGGTTAGCTCATTTTCTTCCAAGGATAATTCCCTTTGTATCACAAGCGCCTTACCAACCCGTTCAAAGCCTGTTAATTGATAGGTATTGATTTCATCAACACAGCTTGACAAACAACTGGACAGGCTTTGACAACTGCGGGGAAATTCACAACCGGGGTCGTCTTTCTGATTACGCACGCTGGCGGCCATTAATTCGGAATTTGGAAAAATCAACATAAAAGGATTTTTCTGCCCAGAACCAAAGACATAGGCATATTTTACAAATTTACAGCGCCGACAGACATTTTCCTCGATATTGGAGGGGAATAATTTTTCGCCGTTGCTGAGCTTGAACATTCTTTCCTTGCGGGAGATAATTTTCACGCCCTCTTTGGTAATATCGCCTATATCACCAGTGTGGAACCAGCCCCCTTCTGAGAAAGCTTTTTTGGTGGCTTCCTCATTATGGAAATAGCCGCTCATGACATTCTCACCCCGTACAAGAAGCTCATTATCTTCACCGAGGCGCAGTTCAACCCCTGGGATAGGAAAGCCCACAACGCCTGGAATACGGTCCATGCTAAAGTCGGTTAAGGTGCAACAGGGGGATGTTTCCGTCAGTCCCCATGCTTCCAAGACGGGGATTTTTTTGCTTCGAAAGACGTCAGAGGTGCTCAGGGGCAGGGGAGCTGCCGCCGTAAAGACAAATTTTAGATCATCGTGGAAGAAAGATTTCTCGGCCACTTCAGAGGTGAGTACTTTGCCAACAATGGCCTGATAGATTACAGGAACGCTGAAATAGACATGGGGCTTAATCTCGGCAAAATTTTCAAGCAAGCGATCAATGTCTTTACCAAATGAATCATCAATGGCAAGACAACCGCCAGAATGCAGGGCAAAGAATCGCTCAAACAAGCCACCAAAACTATGATGCCAGGGCAAATAACATAAAAAACGCATGCCCTTCTCTGGTTTCCACAGAATTTCCAGAGCCTTTTGCTGGCTCATGATATTGGAATGGTGAAGCTGCACGCCCTTGGGAAAACCACTGGTGCCAGATGTGTACATAATCATCAAGAGAGTGGGCGGTAGAACAGCACGGAATAGCTGTTCAATTTCTATACTATCTTTGGGCGATATTTTCTGGGACAGAATTTGGTCAAAATAGGCAATGTTACTGTTTTTCTTTGAATTATTTTCTGTATTTGGCGTAAGTGAGATGATCTTATCTGGTAGGCAGCTCGGGTTGAGAGAAGCAATTTTTTGCGGATTGTCGCTTATAATCATGCCAGATTCAGAAAAATTAATCAGTTTTTCCATCAATTCATTGGGATATTTTGCAAAGATCGGAACCACAACAAAACCAGAACTCATAGCGGCCAATTCACAAACCAGTCTTTTGTAGCTGTTGCCAGCGATAAAGCATATGCGGTTTAAGTTTTCATCATTGGGATTAAGACCAGAATACAAAAGATAATGAGCAAAGAAAATGACATCATCCGTAAGCGTCTTCCAAGACCAGTATTTATAGGCGCCGTCCACTCGTTCGGCGAAGGCGTTGGCCTGTTGGTAGGCCTCTCTATTATTAAGGAGCATGGTGCCAACATTTGGGAGATAATCCCCTAATTCAATATCAGATTTTAGAATGTTCATTGCAGCATCCTTTTGTAAATGTTCGAAAGATATCATCGGCAACATCAATGGCTGAACCATGTTCCTTTGCAGAGTACCAGCCAAATATCCAGTTCATCATACCATATAAAAGATAGGTTTTTCGGCTGATGATATTATGAGGATAGTTAATGCCGGTTTGATCTTTGATATAATCCCCAACAATTTTTTGACCAACTTCCGCATATTCTTTTTTGAGTGTTCGTAATATTTTGCTTCTTTGGTCGTTCATGTCCATGGAACCTGATGTCATAACCCGCATTTCACTAAGATGGCTCATAAAATAGGTGACATGATTATGGATCAAGCGGGACAGTCTTTCTTTGGGCGTTAAATCCTGTTCCATAAATTCATGGGTCATGCTCAGCAGTGATGTGAAGCCCCGCTGATTTATGAGAAATAATAGCTCTTCTTTGTTGCTGAAATAATGATAAAGACCTGACAAACTACGCCCCGTGACATGGGCAAGATCCCGCATGCTGGTGCCGTGATAACCAAGGCGCGCCATAAGATCAGCAGATTTATTTAAAATCTCATCTAGTCCATTTTGAGGCGATTTATCTATGGTAGCCTGATTATTCATTTATATATTTTTCCAAATTGGAGGTCTTTTAGCTAAAAATGATTCTATGCCCTCGTTGGCATCCTGACTTTTCATTAATTCATCAAGATATAACCGTTCAAGATCACAAATATGTTGGCGGTATATGGTGTTAAGGCTCATACGTACTGCACGATTGGCAAAACGCAGGCTGCTTGCGCTGTGGGGTAGAATATTTTTTTCAATATAGCTTTCTACGCATTGATTAAGTTCTGTTCCTTGGGCTATTTCATTGACAAGACCGCAGTTAAGCATGTCCTGTGCAGAAAGCTTTGCGCCAGAAAGCAGCATATGGGTTGCCGTCACACCATTGGAAAGAAAAGGCAAGAGAGCGGCCGCTACGGGTGGAAAAACCCCGAGCTGAATTTCCGGTACGGCATATTTTGATCTTGCTTCTGCAAAAATAAGTCCGCAAGCAAGGGCAAGCTCAAAACCGCCGCCAAGACAAAAGCCTGAAACGCGCGCCAATGTGGGGACGGGATGGGCTAGAATATCACCAATCATAAGATGAAAGCCCGGCAGCATATCATTAACCTGATCCTTGGTATGTTCTTCGACACTTGCGCCAAAGCAAAAATGATCACCCGCCCCTGTAAAGATGATGAGTTTTCGGTTATGACAATCTTTATCCTCTTTCAGAAAGGCTCTTATTTCTGCCATCATAGCGGCGGTCAATATATTGGCAGGGGCATCGTTCAGAATAACTTCCACCACCTGACCATCATATTTTTCATTTATTTCAAGGGTCTTATAGGACATGTTTATCACTCCTGATCTGGTACCATGATGGCACGACGGCTTAATTTATGGGCATTAGCAAGGGCAATCACCTCATTAATTTTTGACAGGGGATATTCCACAATATTATCCAGAAGATTAATACTGCCGTCCAATACGCCCTTAACAACGGCGGGATAATATTTTGGACTGCATCCCCAGTTGCCAAATAAATCCGCATCAAAGGCCATTATATTGCTGAGGCGCAGTTCAAGCTTACCCATAGTAAAGCCAATAATACCAATGGTTCCCGCGAAGCTCAGCAAAGAAAAGGCCACATTCTGACCCGCCGTTGATCCGCTTGTTTCAAAAACTTTCCATTGATATTTTGGCAGGTTATGGGCTTTGATGAGGTTGCGGATTTCATCCTTAATGGTGCGGACATCCATATCCTTTGTACAAATACCAAAATCAGCCCCTTGTTTCTTGACCGCCTCTATTTTTACTTCATCAATATCAAGGGCAATGACCGTGGCACCTGCGTTATGGGCATGTTGAGCCATATAAAGACCAACCCCACCTGTCCCGATAACGATGGCTAAGTCACCTTTTTTAAGACCACTGCGTACCATGGATTGATATGGAGTTGTAATGGCATCGGCAATCACCGACAGCTCATGAAGTTTAAATTGACCAAGATCATTATCAAGAACACATAAAAAACGGGCTGGAACGACAATATGGCTTGCAAATCCGCCATGAAAGTCATTGCCGGGCATAAGTTGATGTTGGCAGATATTATCACGACCAGCTTTGCACAATTCGCATTCTCCGCAAGGCAGTACCGCAGGGATAATAACTTTCTTGTTTAGCATATTTTTATAATTTTTGCCGACTTTTTCGACGGTACCACTTATTTCATGACCTAGTATTAAGGGAAGATCATGTTTAGTTCCCACAGAACCCGATATAAAACCTAGATCCGTATGACAAACGCCGCAACCAGATACCTTTACCACCACATCATCATCAGAAATGCTATCAATGATAAAATCACGTCTTTCTAACGGCTTGCCTGTATTTACAAAAAACATACCCCACGCATTGATGGATGACATTGTTATCTCCTGTTTATCCGAAAAAAAGCTATTGGATAATAATTATCCGAACGATCGTTCTTTAATTTAAATAAAAAAAAGTGGTAATGCAATACCTATTTATATAAAAAGAAGTATATTTCATAATATAAACAATGCATTAAGGGATATATTTAAGATATAAAGTTTAAATAATCTAAACGAGATAACCTATCTATCTTGTATAGATTAGATTATTTTTAAGATTTAGATTTTATGAAATAATATTATTTCAGATATTAAAAGAAATAATAACAAGTTTTTTTAGAATTAATATTCTAAAAATATACACTATAAAGCCATAATATAAAAAATTTTCGAGTCTTTTTCTCATTTCATGACGATATATATTTTTGTTTTTGCCTCTTTTATTATGGGGGCCACTTCAATTCTTCCTCTGCCATTTTCTTTTGCTTTATAGAGCGCCTTATCGGCAACCTTAGTTAAAATTTCTGATGTTAAGCCATGATCTGGATAGATGGCAACGCCAATGCTTGCACCAATATCAAGGTTGGTTCCTCGAATTGAAATTGGCTTATTTAGGCGATCAATCATTCGGTTAAGAGGAATAAGAACCTCGCTCGCATCATTAATGTTGGTAAATAAAACGGCAAATTCATCACCACCAATTCTAGCGGCAAAATCATTGTCTCTAATTTGATTTTTTAAAATTTCAGCAACGCGTTGCAATAGAGCATCCCCCATGGGATGTCCGTAGGTGTCATTAACAAATTTGAATTTATCAAGGTCAATCAGAGCTAGAGCCAGATTATTATCCCCCTGACGGTTATGATTGAGAAGACCATCTAGTTTATCGGAGAAATAGGCTCTATTGGCAAGTCCCGTTAGAGAATCAAAATGGGCCATATGACGAATGACGCGTTCGGCTTTCTTTCTTTGGGTAATATCGGAATATACAACGATAAAGCCACCGTTTGACATGGGTATAAGGGATACTTCTAAGGTGCGGCCATCTTGTAGATTTCTTTCGAAAAAACTTATGTCCTGTTTTATAAAACTGTCTTCTGTTATCTCTGTTGGACTAATAGAATGGTTGTCAGTAGAGGGAGGAAAATATGAAATTTGGTCAAGATGTTTAGTGAGTACCTTATAAAGAATTCCTTTCTTTATACTTGCAGTGGGCAGATCTAGAATTGTCAGTAAATTATTATTCCATTTTAACAGGGTCATATCAGGTGCAAAGGCGCATATACCATGGGGAAATGTGTCCATAACAATATTTAATAATTTATTGTTTTCTTCGGCCTCTTCTTTGATTTGAAGATATTCTTTCATTTCAGAAATTCTGTTATAAATTTCTTTTCTAAGTTCTATTGTGCGCCTCAAGGATTGCCTAAGCATAAAAGCGAATAGGGCGCCCATGAATAAACCAATGACCTGTATAAAAATTGCGAGATTATAATCTGTTTTAAATTTATCGGAGTTTGGTATGATTAATAACTCTAGTTGCTTGGGATCAGTCGTTACCCTCTCTCTATAGTTTAGATCATGTTGATTGTTGATGAGTTGAATTGCACTGTTTTCTAGCATGATTTTATGGTTGTTTAGATCATATATCTCGGGGGTAACAGATGTGTTATCAATAATATAAATGTGAAAATCTGGATCAGTTATATAATTCGTTTGGTTAGAGGGAATATCATTGAGGGTAAATATTTCTTGTAATGGTTTGTTTTTCATATGAAGTTTTAATTTGGAGGCAAGGTTGCTCGCTCTGTTCCGTGCTGAGGAAAAAAAACTTTCTTGTGTAAGATTTTCTTGTAGGTTTGTTGTATATAACGCGCCTGCAAGCCCTAATATAGTTAGGGTAAAAAATATAGCGACAGGATAAAAAACAATACGCTCAGATATCTTTGTCATTCAATACAACCTTAAGTTTTAATTTATAATGTATTTATACTTAAAGTAAATATGTAAATTAAAAGTTTATAAATAGTTTATTCATTCTCTATTCAGCTTGTATTTGATAAAATTTATAAGGATGAATAAAAATTGATGAATGCTTTAGATAAATTGTTTAATTTGTTAAATTTATATAAAAACTATTCTGTCACACTATAAATATATAAAGAAAATAGTGAGATTCTTAATAATGACAATAGCAGGAAAAGAAATGAAGTTTAGACATAAGATTGGAATATTATTTTTGTGGGTGGCATTGCCTTTTTGCTTCATAAATCAGGCATTTTCCAACGAATATACCAATGATATTAATGTGGCGGATAATAAATTAATCCTCGAACAATATGAAGAAGCAAAAAAAATATATGAGAGAATCATCAATACTTCTGATTATTCCGTTGTGAAAGCCTATGCCCATTATAAATTAGGGTCTTTGTATAATAGACAGAATGAAAATGGTAAGGCCAAGATAGAATATGAAAAGGGTTTAGTAGTGCTTAAGAATGCTGGAGAGAATAATCATAAGATTGGGAAATATTTGGCTCATGCTCTAGAAGTTACCACCAATTAATTTGTAATATGCAGTTCCTCCCTAGACTTGGGCCAGCATTTTGCTGGCCTGTTTTTTTATATTTGGATTATTCTTTAAATTTAGAAATATCTCTTACAGCACCTTTATCCGCAGATGTTGCCATTATTGCATAGGCCTTAAGAGCCTTTGATACTTTTCTATTACGGGGGGCTGTTGGTTTCCAACTGGTTTGACCTTTTTTGTCCATATTTTCTCTGCGTCGTGCCATTTCTGTTTCAGAAATATCAACCAATATCGTGCGGTTTGGAATATCAATTATTATAATATCGCCGTCTTCAACCAAACCAATTGCTCCCCCTGATGCGGCTTCGGGTGAAACATGGCCAATACTAAGGCCTGAAGTGCCACCAGAAAAACGACCATCTGTTATAAGAGCGCATTTTGATCCAAGCCCCATGGATTTTAAATAAGAGGTGGGATAAAGCATTTCCTGCATACCGGGGCCACCCTTGGGGCCTTCATAGCGTATGACGACCACATCACCCTCTTTGACTTGACCTGTTGTAATGCCCTTGACGGCGTCATCCTGACTTTCATAAAGACGTGCGGGTCCTGTAAAGGTGAGATTATTATCTGCAACCCCTGCCGTTTTAACAATACAGCCATCAGGCGCAATATTTCCCTTTAATATGGCAAGGCCACCGTCCTTGCTATAAGCATTTTTGATATCCCGAATGCAGCCTTGCGCGCGGTCAAGATCAAGGGTGTTATATCTTTTATTCTGAGAAAAGGCTTCTGTTGTGCGAACCCCTCCGGGTGCAGCCTTGAAAAAGGTCAGAACTTCCTCTGAGGGAGAGCGATTAATATCATGCTTATCAATAACGTCTGCAATTGTACCGCCGTGGGCTGTAACGCAGTCTCGGTTAATAAGGCCACCCTTATCCAATTCGCCGAGAATAGCCATAATTCCACCAGCACGGTGGACATCTTCCATGTGGTAATTCTGAGTGGCGGGGGCTACTTTACAGATGTTGGGAACTTTTTTGGACAGGCGGTCAATATCCTCCATGGTGAAATTTATCTCGCCCTCCTGTGCGGCGGCCAACAAATGAAGGACAGTGTTGGTTGATCCACCCATGGCGATGTCAAGGGTCATAGCATTTTCAAAAGCCTTAAAATTGGCAACAGATCTTGGCAGAACGCTGTTATCATCATTTTCATAGTAGGCTTTGGTATTTTTGGTGATTGTTCTTGCGGCTTCTAGGAATAATTCTCGTCTTGATGCATGGGTTGCAAGCAAAGACCCGTTACCGGGTAATGAAAGCCCTAAGGCCTCTGTCAGGCAATTCATGCTATTGGCTGTAAACATGCCAGAGCATGATCCGCAGGTAGGGCAGGCGGATTGTTCGACCTTTTCGACAACCTCGTCGCTCACATTAGGGTCAACGCCCATAATAATAGCATCAACAAGATCAAGCCCATGATTAATCGTTGCTGTCTTTCCCGCTTCCATTGGGCCGCCAGAAACAAAGATCGCTGGAATATTTAAACGCAGTGCTGCCATCATCATACCAGGCGTGATCTTGTCACAGTTTGAGATACAAATCATAGCGTCAGCACAATGAGCCTCGACCATATATTCAACACTGTCTGCAATGATTTCACGACTGGGCAGAGAATAAAGCATACCATCATGACCCATGGCAATGCCGTCATCAATGGCGATGGTATTAAATTCTTTTGCGATACCGCCGTGACGTTCTATTTCTTGTGCAACTAACTGCCCTATATCTTTTAGGTGAACATGACCTGGAACAAATTGGGTAAAGCTGTTAACCACCGCAATGATAGGTTTTCCAAAATCTTGATCCTTAACGCCTGTGGCCCGCCAAAGTGCCCTTGCACCGGCCATGTTACGGCCATGTGTGGATGTTTTTGAACGATATTGGGGCATAGTCTTTTCCTAAAAATGTGAGTTTTTTGTATAAAAATTATGGGATCATAAATATCATTATTATTGAAATTGTCGATATGTTATTATTACTTTTCTAATATGGGAAATAATAAAGGGATAAAATTAATATGATCAAAAAAATATTAGCTGTTGCTAGCTTTTCGCTTGTTTTGTTTTTTATGAGCCTTGATGTTATGGCTTATGAAAATCCAATACAGTCAATTATTAATTGTACTAAAATTAATGATGATAATGCAAGGTTAGCCTGTTTTGACACGAATACAAAGAAACTTATACCATCTGAGAAATCCGTTTCTAATGCGTATAAGGATGAACCAACAAAAATAGATAAAGAAGATAAAATTGATGCATTTGGTCAATCACATTTAAAATCATCTCCTATTCAAGAGGTGCGGGAAGAACAAAAAAAACAAGATCAAGAGCTGACGCACATTACCTTGAAAGTTGTAAAATATTCGTACACGGCCTATAATAAATTTATTCTTTATATGGAAAATGGACAAATCTGGAAGCAGAAAGATAAAATAAAAGCAAGACTACCAAAGGGTGAGTTCGAGGTTGAAATTAGAAAAAATGCCTTTAATGGGTTTAATATGTTTCTGCCCACAAAAAAAGCCATGATTAGAGTGGAGCGTTTGAAATAAATAGATAAATTATAGAATGAGGATCATCACATGATGAAAAAAATAATTTTAGGGGCAATGTTTTTTTTGATGTCAACAGCAATCAGCTCTGCTGCGGAGGAAGAAATATTACCATGCCGTGATGGTGACTATGAACAACTGAACTTTTGGGTTGGGACATGGCGGGCAGAGTGGGAAGGTGGCATGGGCACCAACACGATCGTTAAAAGTCATAATGACTGTATTGTTAATGAAAATTTCGAAAGCCCCACCCTTAATGGTATCAGCATTTCCATGTATGATAGTATCACCAATCAATGGCGGCAGACTTGGATGGATGATCAGGGGGGATTTTATGATTTTTATGGAAAAAAAGACGGGGATGATTATATTTTCCATACCTTGCCGACCAAAGATCAGCCTTTAACTTATCAGAGAATGCTATTTACCAATATTGAAAAAAATCATTTTAACTGGCTTTGGCAAAAAACTAGTGACAATGGTAATAGTTGGGAAGAAATATGGCAGATCAATTACAGCAGAATTAAATAAAATATTAACGAAATGATTTTAGACTTACAATCTTATCATGGTTTGATTTCTTATATTAAATCATAAACATAGATTATAAATGATAAGACTGTAATATGATGCTAAATAGATTATTTGATCTGTTGTTGGTTCTCCCCATAATTCTGGTCATGATCGTATTTAGTAGTCAGTCAAATGCATTTGCATATTCTTTTGAAGAAAATAATATTGGTGAAGAAAATAATATTAAGGGAAATATTTCTTCTGAACAGGATTGCATAGCATCTTTTGTCAATTCAAATTTTTATGAAGCCTTCTTGTTATGTTCAGTAACAGCAGAAGAAGACGGCTCACATGATGCCCAATTGTTGGTTGGATTAATGTATATTTTTGGCGAAGGCACAGAAAAAAACAATGATTTGGCCAAGTTCTGGTTAAATAAAGCCACTCTTAATGGCAGTGAAGAAGCCAAAAAAATCCTTATTGATTTTAAATTAATGGATTGATTTATAGGTCATTTTTTTTCGTCGTTAAATAATGTTATTTCATCGCTTTGTTCACAATATCCTCCCATTTTATGATAATATTAAATTAAATAATAATTTGGGAAGGTAAAATAATGAAAATAAAAACGTTGATCTTGTTATGGCTGTCGCTTCTTGTTGGAACGATGACCCCATCTTATGCAGAAGATAAAAACGCAGAAGATAAAAACTATGACAATCTTATTCAAGCTGCGGTGGATAATCCAGTTCGAGAAGAAAGTGACCGAATAAGAGATGTTAATCGCAAACCAGCAGAAATCATAAAATTCATGGGCATTAAGCCTGGTATGACGGTTATGGAAATGCTAGCGGGTAGCGGCTATTACGCTGAAATCTTATCTCATGTTGTAGGGGATGAGGGTAAAGTTATTGCCCTGAATAATCAATCTTATATGGGTTATACTAAGGATGCCCTTATTGACAGAATGGCTCAAAAGGGACGCATGGAAAATGTGGAATTAAGAATTGCTGAAATTAACGATGTGGAACTGATTCCAGACGAATTGGATGCATTATTTCTTGTCCTTGCTTATCATGATTTTTATTATGTCGATGAAAAAAATGGGTGGCCCAAAGTCGATGTAGAGAGAACCCTTGGTCAAATTTATAAGTCATTGAAAAAAGGCGGTGTATTAGCCATCGTGGATCATGCCGCCCAAAAAGGCTCGCCCCATGAAACAGGATCAACGCTGCACAGAATAGACCCAGAAATTGTTAAGGCTGAATTGACGGCAGCGGGCTTTACATTGGAGGCTGAATCTGATCTTTTGGCCAATAGAGATGATAATATGACCATACCCATGTTTGATGAAACAATTAGTGGGAAAACCAATCGGTTTGTCTATCGTTTTGTTAAAAAATAATAATTAGAGCCTTTTGATATGGTTGGACATCTTTTGCCGACGCTTCATGATATTCAAAAAGCGGCGAGGCGGTTAAATGGGTTTGCCGTAAAAACACCTCTCTTTCCGTCTTTTGCACTATCAGAAAGGCTTGGGGCAAGGGTTTTTATTAAACCAGAAAATTTACAAAGAGTGGGCGCTTTTAAATTCAGGGGGGCCTATAATAGACTATGTCAGTTATCTGATACGGAGAAAAGCCTTGGGGTTGTTGCCTTTTCGTCGGGAAATCATGCGCAAGGTGTTGCCGCCGCTGCCAAAATTTTGGGACTAAAGGCGACCATTGTTATGCCGTCCGATGCGCCAAAGATTAAGCGTGATAATACCTTATCTTATGGGGCAGAGGTGATTGAATATGACCGCAAAACAGAAAATCGAGAAGAAATTTCGCAAAAAATTGCCAGAGAAAGGGGCAGCATATTGGTTCCCTCATTCGAAGATTTTGATATCATATGCGGTCAGGGTACAGCAGGGCTTGAAGTTATAGAGCAGGGACAGGAAATAGGCGTTCATTTTGACCATTTTTTTTGCCCCATAGGCGGGGGTGGTCTTATTTCTGGCTGTGGAACAGCTATCAAGACACTAAGTCCCAAAACAGAAATATTTGGTGTTGAACCTGAAAACTTTGATGATGTGAAACGATCTCTTGCGCAGGGTGAAAGATTGAACAATGACAATCAATCAGATTCTATCTGTGATGCTCTTTTGACCCCTTTATGCGGATCTATGACCTTTGCCATCATGCAAAAATATGTGGATGATGTCCTTGTTGTCCGCGATCAAGAAGCCCTTTACGCTGTAAAATATGCCTATGAAAGTCTTAAACTTGTGGTGGAACCTGGGGGAGCTGCCGCCCTTGCGGCTTTGCTTGCGGGCAAAATGGATGTCACAGGAAAGACAATTTGTATTTTGCTGAGCGGTGGGAATATAGACCAAGAAGTATTTAAAAAAGCTTTAACCACATCTTATTGCTAGAATTTTTATTCCCATTTATTTTTTTTAAGATATGGTGGTGTTTCACTGTAATTCACATTGGGATAAGAAAATGAAAAAAATATTATGGATTATGTTCATTGCAGCCATCGTTCTAACGGTTGCGGTTTATAATAAGGCGCCACTTAACAAAGTGCCTATCAATATTGATGCGGCTCGGCTCGCTCAAAATATTAAAACGCTGGCCTCTGATGAATTTGAAGGCCGTGCCCCTGCAACTATCGGGGAAGAAAAAACCATCAACTTTCTGAAACATGAGTTCGAGAAAATCGGACTAAAGGCTGGAAATGGCGACAGTTATTTTCAGGGTGTGAATATGGTCGAGATGACGGGGGCCTCCGTTGAGAGCATGAAATTTGACACATCAAACGGGATGATGGAACTCAATTATGCCAAAGATTATGTAGCGACCACTTTACAAATTAAAGAAGATGTTTCTGTGCAGGACAGTGAGATGATTTTTGTGGGGTACGGTATTGTAGCCCCTGAATATGACTGGAATGATTATAAGGATTTGGACGTCAAGGGAAAAACCGTGGTGATGATGGTCAATGACCCAGGCTTTGCCACTCAAGACCCCGCCTTGTTTATGGGAAATTCCATGACCTATTATGGTAGATGGACCTATAAATATGAGGAAGCTGCAAGACAGGGGGCCACGGCTGCAATCATTATTCATGAAACAAAGCCCGCCGCCTATCCTTGGGAAGTTGTGGAATCTGGCTGGACGGGGACTAAATTCAATTTGGGGGCTTCGGATAATAATATGTCAAGGGTTGCCATTGAATCATGGGTGCAAGGCGCTATTATGGCCAAAGTTTTTACGGCAGCTGGACTTGATTATACGACATTGACGGCAAGTGCCGCAACACGGGACTTCAAGGCAGTTTCTTTGCAGGCGAAGATGTCCGTTGCGATCAAAAACAGCATACGGCAAGTGACCTCTAACAATGTTGTTGCCCTTTTGCCCGGCACGGATCTTGCCGATGAATATATCATTTATATGGCGCATTGGGATCATTTTGGTAAAGATGAAACCTTAGAGGGGGATCAAATTTATAACGGTGCAGCAGACAATGCGAGCGGAACCGCAGGCTTGATCGAACTTGCCAATGCCTTTGCCTCGGGAGAGCAAAAACCCCGCCGTTCTATTATGTTTATGGCCGTTACGGCCGAAGAACAGGGACTGCTTGGGTCTGAGTATTATGGTAAGAATCCTATTGTGCCGTTGAACAAAACAGTAGCGGCCATCAATATGGATGTGTTGGCCTATCATGGTAAGACCCATGACATTACCGTTGTAGGATACGGTAATTCAGAATTGGACGATTATGTGGATAGAGCGGTGAAAGCCCAAAAGCGTATAGCAAATCCAGACCCTGAGCCCGAAAAGGGTGGCTTTTATCGGTCCGATCATTTCAGCCTGTCAAAAGAGGGTGTTCCCGCTCTTTATATGGAAGGTGGCGTCAATAGTGTGGAGCATGGCAGAAAATGGATGCTTGAACAAAGCGCAGATTATACCGCTAACCGCTATCATAAACCGTCTGATGAATATTCGGACAGTTGGGATTTAACGGGTGCGATACAGGATTTGGAGCTTGCCTATAAAATTGGCCTGCGGTTATCGGGCGAAGAAACTTTTCCCAATTGGCGCATAGGTAATGAATTCAAAGCCAAACGAGATGCTATGATGAAAGAATAAAATTTCACAAATGATGCCAAAAGATATCCTAAATTATTTTCCAGAGCTTAATGCGCTTTCAGAGGATAGTAAAAAAATACTAAAGGACGGTATCCAGTATAGAAATGCATCCTCTGGTACGGTCATGTTTTCTGAGGGCAGCGAATGCAATGGCTATGTCATGTTGCTTTTGGGTACGGTTAGGGTGCAAAAGACATCCGATGACGGCAGGGAGATTGTGCTTTATAGGGTTGAAGCAGGTGAATCCTGTATTATGACAACGACTTGCCTTATTTCGGATGAACATTACGGCGCAGAAGGCATTGCAGAAAGTGATATTGCGCTTGCGATTATTCCACCGCCAATTTTTAATCGCTTGCTGGATCAATCATCGGTTTTTAGACATTTTGTCTTTGCCGTTTATGCCAAACGTATGTCAATGCTGATGATGCTTGTGGAGGAGGTTGTTTTTAAAAAATTGGACAGACGTCTAGCCCAAATGTTACTGGATAAGAAAGTCGCTACCCTTGACATTACCCATCAAGATATTGCGCTGGAGTTAGGCTCTGTCAGAGAGGTTGTCAGTCGGCAGCTTAAAGTTTTTGAACGACAGCAATTGATCAGGCTAGGCCGAGGTGAAATTGAAATCCTTGATAGAGCAGGACTTCTCCGAGCGACAAAATAATTTATTATCTTATGTGACTATAATCACTTATACTAATATACTTCTGTGGTTTAATGCGTATGTTATCATGTTAATATAAATATTAATTATGGAGAGATGTTATGAAAAAGAACGTTGGTGGCTTGGATAAAATATTACGTATCATTGTGGGGATCGCTTTAATCGCGTCTGCTTTGTTGGGATATTTCACCCCATGGGGTTGGATTGGTGTTGTACCACTTGCTACGGGGCTTATGGGTTGGTGTCCGGCGTATTTACCCTTTGGCTGTAACAGTTGTCCTAATACAGAAAAAGGAGAATAAAATGGTTATAGATCGTGTTGTTTTTGCCTTTGCGGGTGTTATGATAATTTTGGGTCTTGTGCTTGGTCTTAAGGTTCATATGTACTGGTTGGGACTTCCGGCATTTGTAGGACTTAATATGTTTCAGGCGGCCTTTACCGGCTTCTGCCCGCTGGCTATTATATTAAAGAAAATGGGCGTGAAGCCAGGTCAGGCGTTTTCTTAAGCATAAATTTAAAATCTTTCGGAGATGAGAATGATTCATATTTCACAGACGGCAGTGAACCGTCCAAGGGTATTTCTATGGCTAAGTGGTTTATTAAGCCTTGTCATGATAACGCTTGTTGTTCTGCCCAGTGTTTGGCCAGCCTCATTTGCGCTACTTAATCCTCTTAAAATTGATACCGATCCTGAAAACATGTTGTCCATTGATGAGCCTGTCCGCATGTTTCATAACCAACAGAAAAAAGAATTTTCCCTGTATGATATGGTTGTTGTGGGGGTGGTTAATGAGACGGATTCACAAGGGGTCTTTAACGCTCAATCTCTGAAAAATATTTATGACTTAACGGAATTTGCCAAAAATATTCAGTGGCAGGATAAAGAAGGTAAGACACAGGGTGTCATTTCCGTGGATCTTATGGCGCCCTCCACGGTCGATAATATTGAACCGGGTGGTATGGGCGTGGTTAAATTTGAATGGTTGATGAAAGCACCACCTTTGAATGATGCCGAGGCCTTGACCATCCGAAATAAGGCTCAAAATCTTCCATTGCTTAATGGCACCATCGTATCCGAAGATGGTAAGGCTATGGCTCTCTATATCCCCATTACAGCCAAAAATGTCAGCTACAATGTGGTTGAAAAATTAAAGGGTAAAATCGCTGAACTCAAGGGTAACGACCAGTATCATATTACGGGTCTGCCCGTGGCGCAGGATACCTTTGGCGTTGAAATGTTTATCCAAATGGCAATCTCTGCCCCCATGGCCATGATCTTGATCTTTTTATTGATGTGGTATTTCTTTAAGAAGGCCTCATTGGTCATGTCACCTATGATTGTTGCTATGGTTTCTGTGATTAGCACAATGGGGCTGTTGGTGATAACGGGGAATACGGTTCACATTATGAGCAGCATGATACCTATTTTTATTATGCCCATTGCGGTATTGGACGCCATTCATATCTTAAGTGATTTTTATGATCGCTATCCTTTGTATAAGGACCGGAAGAAAACCATTCAGCATGTGATGAAAGAATTGTCTGCCCCCATGCTTTATACCACATTGACGACGGCCGTTGGCTTTGGCTCTCTTGCCTTAACCCCCATTCCGCCAGTGCAGACTTTCGGTCTTTTTGTGTCGATCGGTGTGATTTTGGCATGGATATTTACGATCACGCTTATTCCAGCCTATATTATGGTGATGCCAGAAGAAAAATTTGCTGATTTTGGACTGATGCATGACGATGGTGATGGCAATGGTACACCTCTTGCGAGATTGCTCAACAAAACAGGAAGACTCACTTTTTCTTATGCAAAGTTGATTGTTTTTGGGGTATTCGTTTTAGCGATTATTGCGTGGGCTGGGATGAACAGGATTGTCATTAATGATAATCCAGTAAAATGGTTTGCGCCAGATCATGAAATACGCATTGCAGACCGTGCCCTGAACGAACGGTTCGCTGGAACTTATATGGCTTATCTAATGCTAGAGGGTGCATCCATAAGCACAGATATGGATCAATTTTCCACGGCCTTAAAAGATCATATGAAATTTAGCCCATTGGTGCCTCTCCATGAAATGGCATCTGTTGTGGATGAAGTACAATCAAAATCTTCTGATCGTAATCAGTTGATTGATCTTTTGATTGCACGTATGGAACAGCGCATGGAAACGGTTTCTGATGAAAGCTGGGATGAATGGGATAGTGCGCTCACATGGGTTGGCGATTATTTATCAAAAGATGAAACCTTTAAAAATCCTGATGTATTGAATTATATGGGAAAATTGCAGGATTACTTACAATCAACAGAACTTGTGGGTAAAAGCAACAGCCTGTCCGATGTGGTCAAAACCGTTCATCGTGAACTTTTTATGGGTGATAAGGCGGCTTACCGTATCCCAGAAAGCCGTGGGGCGGTTGCTGAAACACTGATCACTTATCAAAATAGCCACAGGCCGCAGGATCTATGGCATTTTGTGACGCCAGACTATCGAAAGACTAATATGTGGCTTCAATTAAAGAGCGGTGATAACCGTGATATGAGTGCACTTGTGAAAAAGGTGGATGAATTTTTCAACAATAATCCTGCACCAGAAGGTATTTCTCATCAATGGTTTGGGCTGACTTATATTAATGTGATCTGGCAGGACAAAATGGTGAGTGGGATGGCCGAAGCCTTTATCGGCAGCTTTATTATTGTTCTTATCATGATGGTCTTTTTGTTCCGGTCTCTTTGGTGGGGAATATTGGCGATGATCCCGCTGACTTTTACCATCGGGATGATTTACGGTATTATTGGATTGATTGGCAAGGATTATGATATGCCCGTTGCGGTTCTGTCTTCTCTGAGCCTTGGACTTGCGGTGGATTATACTATTCACTTCTTGGCGCGTAGCCGTGAAATACGTAAACAACATTCAAACTGGGAAAAAACCTCTTATGCTGTATTTGGGGAACCTGCCCGTGCCATTGCCCGAAATGTGATCGTGGTTGGTGTGGGTTTTATGCCGTTGCTTGCGGCGCCTTTGGTGCCTTATAAAACGGTTGGTGTGTTTATTTCAGCCATTCTGGTTTTGGCGGGCGTTGCAACCTTAACCATTCTTCCTGCCTTAATAAGGTTATTTGAACGCTTTTTGTTTAAAGAAAACTCAACAAGGACTTAACATGAAAAATATGATGAAAATTATTCTCGTTTTATCTTTTCTTTGGAGCTTTCCAGCCTATGCCATTGATGTGATGGAGGTAGTGAAAAATGCCAATCATGTCTCTTATTATAAGGGCAGTGACGGTAGAGCAAAGGTGAATATGTCCATTTTTGATGATCAAGGACGGGAAAGATCTCGGGAATTTGTCATTCTGCGTAAAGATGACGAACAAATGGACGACGCTGTGCAAAAATTCTTTGTGTATTTTAATAAGCCAGCGGACGTGAAGAAAATGGTTTTTATGGTGGTCAAAAATATGGACAGGGACGATGATCGTTGGCTCTATCTTCCCGCCCTTGATCTCGTCAAACGCATTGCCGCCAGTGATGAACGGACAAGTTTTGTGGGATCAAATTTTTATTATGAAGATGTATCTGGTCGGGGTATTGAAGAGGATACCCATGAATTGGTGGAAGAAAATGATACCTATTACATTGTCAAAAGTACGCCCAAAAATAAGGCTGCTGTTGAATTTTCTACTTATAAAAACTGGATACATAAGGCAACTTTTCTACCCATAAAGACCGAATATTATGACGATCAGGGACAAAAAATCAGAAGCTATACCGCCTTAAAGGTAGAGGTTATTTCAGGCCATCCAACCGTGACCTCAAGCAGCATGGAAGATCATAAGACGGGTGGGAAAACTGTGATGAGTTATAGTGATGTGAAATATGACATTGGGCTACCAGATGATATTTTTACCGAACGCTATTTGCGCAAAGCGCCCCGAGAATATTTAAGATAGAAAACATACTATGACCCGAATAATTACAGTATCATTATTGACTCTTTTTCCTATGTTTTCTTATGGACAGGAAATTGAATTGCCGAAGGGACTAGAAAATTTATCCCCTATGGTGACAAGTTCTACAGAGGATGAAGGTCTGCCTTTTGACTTAAGCGGTTCATTGGATGCCCGTATTGGTGCGCGCCTGCAAAATGATGCTCATGAAAAAGACATGAGCGTAGGTGAGATTAGATTTCAATTAGGTGTTGAAAAGGAATTTGATCATGTGACCTTTAATCTTGTGTCTGATTTTATTTATGATCCTGTAGAAGATCATTATGCCGTTGATTTGGAAAAAGGAATGGGGTTTGTTGATATCCGTGAAGCCAATATGACCTTTAGTCCGCTTGATTTTATGGATATGAAGGTGGGAAGGCAGGTGTTAACGTGGGGCACGGGGGATTTGATTTTTATTAATGATCTATTCCCAAAAGACTGGAATAGTTTTTTTATAGGTCGGGATGATGAATATCTTAAGTCACCGTCCGATGCCATAAAAACGGCATTCTTTATATCCGATTATAGTCTTGATGTTATTTACATCCCTCGTTTTGATGCCGACCGCTTTATTGATGGACGACGTATTTCTTTCTTTGATCGGATGACGGGTGGTCTTCGGGGGCGAGAAGCTCCTGTAATCTCTCATAGGCCTGATCAGTGGTTCACGGATGATGAACTTGCCTTGCGCCTTTATCATTCATTTGGTGCCTTTGAGACAGCAGTTTATTATTATGATGGTTATTGGAAGAGCCCTGCGGGACAAAATATCGTTACAGGACAGGCAGAATTTCCAAGGCTTCGCACTTACGGAGCCAGTGTGCGTGGCCCTGTGGGCCAAGGTATAGGGGCTGTGGAAATCGGCTATTATAAGAGTGCGAACGGCGCTGCAACTAATCCTTTGGTACGAAATGATGAATTTCGACTTTTACTTTCCTATGAACAGGAAATAGCCAATGAATTAACCGCCTCTGTGCAGTATTATCTGGAGCGTAAACTGGATTATGATTCCTATTTGGCCTCTTTGCCACCGCAGGCTATTCAGGATAAACAAAATCGCCATCTTTTTACGTTGCGCCTGACCAAGCTTTTGATGCAGCAAAATCTGAGATTGACGTTGTTTAATTTCTATTCCCCGTCTGACAAAGACGGTTATTTGCGCCTTAAAGCTTCTTATAAAATTAGGGATAATTTGAAAATAGAGGCGGGGGCTAATATTTTTTACGGTCAAAAGATATATAGTTTTTTTGGCCAGTTTAAGGACAATAGTAATATTTTTACCGCCCTGCATTATGAATTTTAAAGGACGTCTTCTTCCATTTCGGCAAGGACAACGGCTCGAAAAGAATGCACTAGGGGGATATCAAGGATCCCCTTCATATCTAACATTGTTTCAATCGCTTTATCTGCTGGCATAACGGGTCTAAAGGATCTCTTGTCCGTCAGATCAGAAAATATATTGGCGATGCTTACCATGCGTGTAAGGTCGCTAATTTCTGCGCCAGATAGCCCATCAGGATAGCCAGAGCCGTCCAAATGTTCATGATGGTGTGCGGTAACATCAATCATATCATCATCCCAATTATCTTTTTGTAAAATAAGCCGGCCTTGATGGGGATGATAATTAAATATTTTCAGTTCTTCTGGGTTTAATTCGGATGGTTTATCCAGTATGGCCAGTGGAATTTTTGCCTTGCCAATATCATGGATCATACCACTGACGGCAAGTTTTCTTAAATCTGATTTGCTCACATCCAGTAACATACCAAAGGATATAAGATATCCACAAACCACCATGCTGTGGCGATAGGTGTTGTCATGATGTTCACGAATGACCTTCATCCAGTTGGTCAGTCCTTCTTTCGCTGTTGCCTCAATGATAAGATTACAGCTATTTTTTACATCATTTTGGGAAACCTCTAATCCCTTAAAGGCATTATGAAAGGTTTTCTCCACCACCTTAAGGCTTACCTCCAAGGCGGTTTTTTGGGTCTCGGACAATAACGACCATGATTTTTTATGAGGTTTGTTTATTAAATTTTCCATAATTTGGATGAAATCATCATCGGGGCAAGGATAAATTATGTAATCTGCTGCGCCGAGGGTATTGGCCTGCACGATTTCCCGTCTGGAAAATTCATGCATCAGAAACAGCGCCGGTATAGGAAGCCGTTCAGATCGGGTCATGAATTCTTTAAGGGGACTTATTATATTGGGGTCATTGAGGTCAACCTGCACAATTATCAGGACAGAATTGATAATATCATCATAAGAAACAGAATATAAATCAACCATTTTTACATTATGATAATGCTTAATCAGATTGATATAAGATTTATTTCTAATATTGTTATCTTGAACAATAATAATGTGTGGGTCAATGGCCATCGTTGTTCTTTAGACTTTAAAATAGGGTTATATTCCTGTTTCCACTAAGTCTAATGTATATATGTTGCCAATAAGTAAATATTAGAGCAAATACTATTCAATGAGCCGTGGCATCATTTCGGCAAAGTTGCAGGGTCTAAAACGAATATCCAGTTGTTCTTTGAGAATATTGTCCCAACCATCCTTGCAGGCACCATTCGAACCGGGAAGAGCAAACAGATAGGTGCCGTTGGCAACACCGCCCGTGGCTCTGCTTTGCAGAGTAGATGTGCCAATAATTTTATAGGATATCAGGCGGAACATTTCTCCAAATCCTTTGATTTCCTTTTCATAGAGACTGTCGAACACTTCTGGGGTTATGTCTCGACCTGTAAGTCCCGTGCCACCTGTGGAAATAATGACTTGGATATTTGGATCATTAATCCATTTTTGAAGCTGTGCAGTAAGGTCGGGCTTCTCATCCCGAACAATGGCACGTGCCGCAAGAACATGACCCGCATCAATCAATCGATCCACCAATATCTGGCCTGATGTATCATTTTCAATGGTCCGTGTGTCAGACACCGTGAGTATAGCAATATTTAACGGTAAAAATTTAAGGCTGTTATCGAGCGGCATGGTCTTGTTTTCTATCCTTGTGGTTGTCCTGAGAAATATACATTGGCCAATCACCCATTGCAACCCTGTCAAGGGAGGTGGCGGGTTGTTCGAGGCGCATTTGATATATCCAATAGTTGCTGATGACCCGTTCAATATAATTGCGGGTTTCCCGTGCGGGTATGGATTCTATGAACAATAAGGGGTCATCTTGGAAATTTGTTTTTCTTTCCCATTTTCTGAGATTTCCGGGGCCTGCATTATAGGCAACCAAGGTTTTGAATAAATTACCATCCGCAAAATCTTTACCCAACATATCGCGAATATATTTTTGACCCAAGGCCATATTATAGCGTGGGTCGTCAAGTTTGATTTTGTTTGAATATCTGAGCGATCTGTCTTGAGAGATATAACTTGCCGTGCGGGGCATAACCTGCATCAAACCTCGGGCTCCCGCATGACTTTTTGCCCAGCTATTAAATTCAGATTCCTGCCGCATGATGGCAAACAACAGGGAGCGATCAACGACAAAACCACCCTCGGGTTCAGTATCTGGAATAGGATAGAGCGTACTGTCAAGAGCGGTCATACGTTTTTGTTCTTCTATTTTTCCTATCTTAAGTTGTGTTCCTGCGAGTTCTAATCTTGCGGCAAGTCCAAGAAGAGCTTCATGTTGATTGGCGGGTGTTCTTTGCCATGCACTACTTAGTTCCATGTCGGCTAACATGATTTTGTCGGTTTGGGCTAGTGCAATTGCCCGTTGTACTGTTTTTAAATTTTTGATCTGGTCATAATGGTCTTTGGTAAAAGCGGGTAAAGTCCAGTTTAGAGATGGACTTTGACCTAATTGACGGGCGGCAATAAGACCATAAAATGTTCTGTGGTACGTTGCGGCACGTTTCAGAAATTTGGTGACTTTTTCAGGTTGATGACAGACGAGATAAGCCCTTGCCGCCCAATAAGATCCCGCTGAAACCATCCAATCGCCCGCAACGGATGAGCGGGACACTTTTTCAAAATAATAGGCGGCTTCTGTACAATTGCCAAGTCGCCATGCCGCAAGACCCGATACCCAGTCTGGTGTATAGATAAAGTCACGAGAAGTTTCGGCTGAAATTTTACCAAGAGCAATAGCTTTGGCATCTTGATTATCAAAAAAATACCCGCCTGCTATATAACCAAGAAGCGTATTGAACTCGGTAGTGGATAAAAGATTGCGTCTTTCGAACGCCCATAATTTTTTCTCGGCACGATCTGGATCGTTTCGGCGCAGATATCTTTTGATTTTTGTTTTTAAATTATTGATGTCACTATGATCCTCTTTGTTTAAGAGAATTTTTGGGGCAGTGATAATAATCTCAGTAGAGTCGTTCTGATCCGTCTCGCTTTCTTTGTCATCATTCCCATCATCCTTATCACTGATTTCGGGAGAGGGTGATAGGATTGGTTTGTCGGCTGGAAAATTTAGCGACAGCACAGGTATAGGTTTGTGAAGTTTTTTGTTGCTGCCCCCGTTTTTTTTGCGGGCAAGGTCATAAATTCTTGCTGCTCCTGGGTGATCGGGATAATTTAACATCCAGTCGGCAAGTTCGCTATAGCGGGATTGATATTTGGTTGGGTGCATGTATCGCTGATAAAGTATTTGACCCAAAAGGATATTATTATCCAGCTGCTTGATTAATTGATCCGCATTTTTCCACTTTCCGTCTGCTTGCAGCATAAAAATATGTTTATAAAGCAAGACATCTTTAGGTGAAAGGGGGTGGAGTTCATTATCCTGTAATGCAATACTATCAGCCTTGATGGTGATATTTGTTGGCAATGCAGTGGCAGCGTGAAGCGATATTGGCCATAAAATAACCAAAAAAGGCAGGAGAATAATTTTTCTTAATGGTGTAATGATCATGGAAATAATCCCTCGATCTTTGATTTTATTTCAAGCAAATCCTGCCAAGCATCTTTTTTTGCTTTGGGTTGTTTAAGAAGATAATTTGGATGAAACATGGCGATCACAGGAATTTTATCGTCATTTAAAATATATTCCTTCCATTTTCCCCGAAGCCTAGTGATACCGACGTCGGACTGTAAAATATTACTTGCGGGCATGGCGCCAAGTAAAATAATCATTTTTGGCTTGAACAACTCGATATGTCTTTTGATAAAAGGCATGCAGATGGTTATTTCTTCGGGGGTCGGTGCTCTATTGCCTGGTGGACGCCATGGTAAAATATAAGAAAGATAGAAATCATCTTCTCGTGAAAGACCAATAGCCTTAAACATTTTGTCCAAAAGCACACCATTTTCCCCCATAAAAGGTTTGCCGTATCGGTCTTCATCAACCCCCGGTGCATCACCGATCAGCATAATATGGCTATTTTGATTGCCATCAGAAAAAACCGTATGGGTTGCTGTTTTCTTTAGGCTGCACCCGTCAAAGGCTTCTATGGCATCATTCAGATCGTCAAGGCTATGGCAGGCTGCGACCACTTGTTCTGCTTTATTGGCAAGGTGGTCTGATGAAATAATCAGTGGCGCCTTTTCCTGTGCGTGGTTTTGGGGAGAAAGTTTTGCATGTGATTCATGAGCAAGCGTGAAACAGTCGGTTTCTTCATCACCAATAGCCTCATCAACACCACAATCTCTATACCATTGTAACAGAGATAGGATATCCGAATTTTCCATCACCTTCAAATTTATTTCTGGATCGTTTATCATATAGACTATATTACATTAAAATCCGTTACTTTTAAGTTACTTTATCTATATTATGAGGTTAATTGTCTCTATGCAATTACGAAGATTATTATATTCGACATTAAAGGATGAATGTATATATTGGGTTTTCATAAATAAATTAGGTAATTATGAGGTTTTATATGCTGAGTGAGATGAAAGAAAAGGCAAAAGACTTTCCCTTAAAAGAATCACGGGTTATGGTAAAGGATCTTATGAAACCTAATGAGGCCATATATTGGGTTGATTTCTTATTTTCAATTATATTGGGTGCGGTTGCCTTCACAATAACGGTGATGTCTGAAACTTTTTCACCCGCAGGGATCGTTGCATATTTTGTGGCGACTTTCGCCCTTTATCGTGCTGTTATTTTTATTCATGAAATTGTTCATTTTAAAAAAGGTACGATGATCACCTTTAAAGTTGTGTGGAATTTAGCTTGCGGATTTCTGGTTATGGTGCCCATGTTTATGTATCAGGGGGTTCATAATGATCACCATAAACGGGATGTGTATGGCACCAAATTAGACGGGGAATATTTGCCCTTTGGGGCGCAAAATCCGTGGAAAAATGTTTGGTATGTGGTTTCATCTATTTTCTTGCCGGCTCTTATCGTTCTTCGTTATATTATTTTGACACCCCTCAGTTGGTTCTTTCCACCGCTTAGAAAGTTGCTTTGGCAACGGGCGTCCTCCTTAACCATTGATATGGATTATCGTCGTCCACCCCATACGGAACGGGATGGAAAATATTGGTGGCTGCAAGAATTTTGTGCTTTCTTTTATGGCTGGACGGCGATTGCTTTGTGGCATTATGGTGTTTTGCCCGCTAAATTTTTTGCCGTATGGTATGCTGTCGTGTTCTTGGTTCTTTTTATGAATAGTATCCGTACACTCGGCGCCCATGCGTATAGAAACTCAGGTGACAAAAAAATGACCGTTTCGGAACAGTTTTTGGATTCTGTTGATGTTCCCGGTAATTTTCTTACAGCCTTGTGGGCACCTGTGGGATTACGCTATCACGCCACACATCATCTTTTCCCTAATATGCCTTATCACTCTTTGGGCAAAGCCTATGCAAGATTGAAAGATAATTTGCCCAATAACCAACTTTATCTTGAAGCCTCTCGACCTACATTGTTTCATGCCATGAGAACGCTTTGGCAAGATGCTCGAAATAGCCAAAAATCCTGAACTAATCCAAAATAAAGGTTTTTTGCAATATTTTATAGTTTTGTTGACCCATCGGTAACCTTTAGGTTAAGTATGTTCAATCACTGTCAGATCAAAAAATACTGGAGATAAAATATCATGGAACGCGAATTTATGGAATATGACGTTGTTATCATCGGTGGGGGGCCCGCGGGATTAAGTGCCGCTATTCGTTTTAAACAACTTGCGGATGAACAGGGCAAGGAACTGACCGTCTGCGTTTTGGAAAAGGGTTCTGAGATTGGCGCACATATTTTATCGGGGGCTGTGGTTGACCCCATTGCGCTGAATGAACTTTTCCCGAATTGGCAGGAAATGGGAGCTCCTCTGTTAACGCCAGTAACAGATAATCACCATTGGATATTAAAAGAAAACGGCAAGTCTGAAATGCCGCATTTTCTTTTACCACCCTTGATGAGTAATAAGGGTGCCTATATTGTAAGTTTGGGCAATGTTTGCCGTTGGCTTGCCGAGCAGGCCGAAAATATGGGTATCGAAATTTTCCCGGGCTTCTCGGGTGCAGAAATTCTTTACCATGATGATGGTTCCGTTAAAGGTGTGCTAACTGGCGATATGGGGGTCGCCGAAGACGGCAGTGAAAAAGATACCTATATGCCTGGAATGGAATTGCACGGTAAATATACCCTCATTGCAGAGGGCGTGAGAGGCTCACTAGCCAAGGAACTTATTGCGAAATTTAATCTTAGAGAAGGTAAAGAGCCGCAAACCTATGGTATTGGCATAAAAGAATTATGGGAAGTTAGCCCAGAAAAGCACAAACAAGGAACCGTTATTCATACACAAGGCTGGCCCCTTGGGACAGAGACCGTCGGAGGTGGATTTATCTATCATTTGGAGAATAATCAGGTTGCTATTGGATTTGTGGTGGGGCTGGATTACTCTAATCCTTATTTGTCACCCTTTGACGAAATGCAAAGATTTAAAAATCATCCTGCCATCAGACCAATGTTGGAAGGTGGGCGTCGTATATGTTACGGCGCACGTGCCATTAACGAGGGTGGATTTCAATCTATTCCAAAGCTTACCTTTCCGGGCGGTGCTTTGATCGGCTGTAGCGCGGGTTTTGTCAATGTTCCCCGTATCAAAGGTACCCATAACGCCATGAAAACGGGCATGATGGCTGCAGAGGCCGCCTTTAACGCCATTATCCAAGGTAAAGAAGGTCGTGATGAACTGACCGAATATCCAGAAGAATTTGCAAAAAGCTGGGTCTATAAAGATCTTTATCGGGTGCGAAATGCAAAGCCATCCATTCATAAATTTGGCGCATTTCTGGGTACCATTTATGCGGGCTTTGATATGTGGATGAATAATATTGGGCTTGGATTTCTCCTGCCTTGGACATTTGGTCATCAAGAAGACTATAAATGTCTGAAACTTGCAAAGGATTGTACGCCTATTATATATCCAAAGCCAGATGGTGTCGTGACCTTTGACAAACTATCATCGGTATTTTTATCCAATACCAATCACGCGGAAAATCAGCCCTGTCACTTAAAGTTAAAGGATGTGAGCGTAGCCGTTAATGTTAATTATGATATTTATGCAGGCCCAGAGGCACGATTTTGTCCTGCGGGGGTCTATGAATTCATTCTTGATGATAAGGGTAAAAATCCATCATTACAGATCAATTCACAAAATTGTGTACATTGTAAAACCTGTGATATTAAGGATCCCACACAAAATATTAACTGGACTGTACCAGAGGGTGGCGGTGGGCCAAATTATCCCAATATGTAGAGCCATTTTTTTCTTGTTATGCTATAATGACGGAATGAGTATAAAACAATCCGGAGCGAACCTTGACGAATATACTTCAGATCTTAAAGAATAAAATAACGAGGATAGCTTTTGTTGGCCTCTCTGGTGTGGTGGCTTTTGGTCTGCTGCCAGACATTGCTGCTGCTAATAATGATACAAAAGAAGACATCAGCCGATCGCAGCAAGAACCATTTGGAGAATATTTGGCAGGACTGCATGCGGCCTTTAATAATGATCTTCATGCGGCCGCAGATTACCATGAAAAGGCGTTAGCCCTTGATCCTGAAAATTTGATGATATTAAAAAAATCATTTGCCTTTTTTATTGCAGACGGCAGATATGATTTGGCATTACGTGCGGCTCATAAACATACAGATCTCCATATAACAGACAGCATGGTTCAGATGTTCTTATTTTTGGAACAGGTAGAGCTTAAAAATTACGATGCCGCACTTTTGGGTCTTGATAATCTTGGAGATGCAGGCGTTTATGGATTGTTTAAACCCTTGTTTAGAGCTTGGATATTGGTGAAGGAAGGAAAGAATGCCGAGGCTGAAAAAATTGTTACCAAGTTATTGGAAGATAAGAATTTTAAGGATTTTAAACAATTTCACGGCGGACTTTTCTATGATTATCTTGGAAAAACCGAACTTGCAGAAAAAATTTACTCAGAAGCTCTGATTGTTTCAGGCGCTATGTCGCTCCGGACAATAGAGGCTTATGGAATTTTATTGCGCAGATTGGGGAGAGTCGATGATGCTCGACAGCTATATTTGAATTATCTTGAAGCCGCACCCGACAATTCAGGCTTGCAAAATGCTCTTGCCGAATTGGACAAGGGGATTGCGGCAAAGACTTTTATTAATTCCGAAGAAGATGCCCTAGCAGAAATTTTTTATACGGCGGCTATGTTCCTTATGCAGGATAATATCCATATGTCCGCTGTTATTTATTTGCGATATGCAAAATATCTCAAGAAAGATTTTTATATTAGTGATTATTTATTGGGACAAATTTTTGAAACCAATAAATATTATGAAGGAGCAGTAGAAAATTACTCCTTAATTCCCAACAGTCATTATTTATATTTTGATGCACAGTTGCAGCTTGTCTGGATTCTTGAAAAAACGGATAAAGTGGATGAAGCTTTGGATAAGTTGACGAAATTATCTGATCAATTTCCGCATAAAAAAGAAATATTAGGCACCCTTGGTGATATTTACCGAATACATGGCCGTTTCGGGGAAGCGGCGAGCGCTTATACAAAATACATAGAAAGCATCGGCGAGCCTCAGGAGAAGCATTGGAGTATTTTCTATACACGAGGCATTGTCTATGAACAGGATAATAAATGGGCTTCGGCAGAGGCCGATTTAAAGAAATCTCTAGAACTTAATCCTGATCAACCACAGGTGATGAATTATCTCGCCTATAGTTGGGTGGATAAAGGAATTAATATTGAAAAAGCCAGAAAAATGTTAGAGAGGGCGGTGGCGTTACGTCCTTATGATGGCTATATCATTGATAGCTTGGGTTGGGCGCTTTATCGTATTGGTGATATGCCGCAGGCTGTTGAATATCTTGAAAAGGCTGTTTTGCTGCAGACCGATGATTGGGCAATTAATGATCATTTGGGGGATGCTTACTGGGCAGTGGGGCGCAAAAATGAGGCTAGATTCCAATGGCGCCACGCTCTTTCTTTAAAGCCAGATGTTGATCTCATTGCGGAAATTAAAACAAAAATAAAGGACGGTAAAAATTAATACGCCGCCTGTATCCCAAATTTCTATGATGGCAAGGGCCAAAATAAATCTTGATCTCTTGATCACAGGACGGCGTGATGATGGTTATCATTTGCTCAATAGCCTTGTGGTGTTTGCCAATTATGGTGATGAAATTATTGTGGATCATGCACAGAATATGTCACAAGATATATCACTGGATATTTTGGGGCCTTTTGCTCACGGTCTGGAAAATCTGCCTGATAATATCATCCTAAGAGCGGCAAGTGTGGTGCAAGAAAAATTTAATATTAAACAGGGTGCCAAGATCACGCTTGTTAAAAATTTACCCATTGCATCTGGTATTGGGGGTGGTTCGGCGGATGCGGCGGCGGCAATTTTGGGACTTGTAAAGCTCTGGAATATAACTTGTGTTGAATCAGAATTGAGTGATTTGGGCTTGTTAATCGGGGCGGATGTGCCCGTTTGTATAAAAAGCAGAACAACTGAGATGAGTGGTATCGGAGAAAAATTGCGCCCCCTATCAATGAAATATCCTTTATACCTTTTATTGGTCAATGGGGGTATATCCGTCTCAACAGCAGAAATATTTAAAACCCGTGCTGCAAACAACATGGCTTTTTCAGCCGAAAGGACATTGCCTGATAAAATTTGCGATCTTGATCATTTGCTTGATATTTTGAAGTCCACGGGAAATGATTTGCAGTCTGTGGCCTGTGACATGAATCCAGAAATTGGCGAGACATTGAAACAAATAAACCACCAAGAGGGATGCTTGTTTCATGCTATGTCAGGAAGTGGTGCAACATGTTTTGGAATATTTTCCAGTTCAGAACATACCATAAATTCTGCGCAGGAATTATCAAAGGCCTTCCCTCATTGGTGGGTAAAACCTGTGCAAACAGTATAATTCATTAACCAAACGCTTGCGCATATCGTCATATATGCTACATTCTCAAAAGTCTATTTTACAACCATATTGGGTATAAGGAAATAAAAAATGCAGGGGACGAACAGGCTTTTGAAGGGATTAGTTTTTACCTTTTTTGTGGGCGTAACTTTGGTGCATCAATCCATATTTGCTCAAACAATTGACCCAGCTATGCTTGAGGCCTTAAAAAGCCGTGCAGGAACCGCAGGCGGTAATACAGCTATCGTATCTCCCCTCGATCAGGCACGTGAGCAGGAATATAAAAAACATCAGGAAATGATCCTAGAGGAGCGACAGAACAGAAACGATGAAATATCCCGTTTGGAAAAAGATTATCAAGCAAGATTAGGCTCAAAAATTATGCAATATGGTTATTCCATATTTGCCAATATACCGACCGACAGTAACGTTATGACAGGCACCATATCAGACAATTACAAGCTTGGTATTGGTGATGATCTTATTATTACTTTTCAAGGCTCGAAAACTCAAACCTATACAGTTAAAGTTGATCTTGAGGGACGTATTTTGGTGCCTGATCTTAAACCCATCACGGTTGCAGGGATGCATTTCGGTGTCTTCAGGTCTGTCTTAAAAAAACAAGTTGAAGAAAGCATTATAGGAACGGATGTATATGTTTCCTTGGCGTCTGTTAGAAGTATTTCCGTTGTGGTAGTGGGTGAGGTTGCCTCCCCTGGTGTTGTGCGGACCTCAAGTCTTGCAACTCCCTTGGAAATATTGATGAATGTGGGCGGAGTGAAAAAAACTGGATCCCTAAGAAATATTGCAATTTACCGGGGCGGTAAAAAAAGTATTTTTGACCTCTATGATCTGCTGCACGGCAAAGTTTCGGGGTTTGATACATTAAATGATGGTGACAGAATTATTGTTCCCACCATTGGCGTAACTATTGCCCTTGACGGTGATATGGTTAGACCCGCTATTTATGAGCTTCCTGCGGGTGTAGGGATGATTTCATATATGGACGCCATGGATCTAGCTGGTGGGACGTTGCGGCCTTCTGGCTATGAAATATCCCAAATTAAAATGGATGATCAGGGTCGGCAAAGTTTCCGTAAAATTCAAGGTAATGAAAATATTAACAGCGGAGAAGCTCTTATTGCACGCTTGATTGAAAACTCTCAAACGGGAAAAGTGGAACTTTTGGGGCATGTTAAAGCACCAGGACTGCGCTCATTATCAACAACCTCCAATATTAAAACGCTTTTGGGAGGGCGTTCAAATCTTGGGGATAATCCTTATTTGTTGTTCGGTCTGATTGAACGGGTGGATGAAAAAACCCAAATAAGATATTTGATGGCCTTTAGCCCAGAAAAAACCTTAAATGGCGAAGAAGATATACGCCTCCAAAATGATGATCGGGTTGCTTTCTTAGGCAGAGAAGACATTGCCTTTCTCATTTCAGAATATGTTCGGCAAGTCATAGTGTCACAAAAATATTTCATCAAAGCCACATTGGATAATGGTCAAGATAATCCAAAATATTGTAAGCCGTTGGATGATCTTGCCCGCATTATTAATGATACTCAGTCAAATCGGTTTGCCACCGCTACTCGAGCTGTTTTTGTCAGAAAAGAGGTAGAAGAAGTTGTTGCAGGCAAGAGCGATAATCTGCAATTACAGACATTTGACAATAACGATGACCGGCGCTTTATAGAACAGGAAAAAATTAAGCAAGAAAAGGAGGATCAAGAGAAGGATAAGGCTTTTTGTCCAGACATTTATAATAAGGTCAATAATTTACTGCCCTTTATTCTTGAATATATTATTTCTGTCGATGGTGCCATAAGATTGCCTGGAGTCTATCCCATCGTAAAAGGAACATCTATTGAATCCCTGCTTGCGGTTAGTGGTGGTATATCCAATGATGCCAATATGGCTCATATTGAGGTTACAAGCCTTGATGATGGTATTGGTTCAAGTGGCATGCAGATGAAGTGGAGTTATGTTAATGGGTATGATGTGGATTTGAATAGCATAGGACTTAATCCGGGGGGTGGTATAAGGGTTGGCTCAAAATATTCAAATTTTGAGGCGGGTGCTGTTCTTTTATCAGGAGAATTTAAGCAGCCTGGTGTTTATACAATCCGAAAAGGTGAAAAACTTTCCGATTTAATAGAACGGGCTGGCGGTATTACAGAGCAGGCCTATACCTACGGCGCAATTTTTACCCGTAACCGTGTTAAGGAAATTCAACGGACGGAGCTACAAAAAACGGCGCGTCACCTTCAGTCTGCTATGATATCAGCATCGGTTAAGAAAAATATCGAGGCTGATTCTTTGATGGCGGCGCAACAATTAACCAATCAGTTGGCCAATGCGGAACTTATTGGTCGTGTGGTAATCGAGGCTGATCCCTTAAAGCTATCCTTGGAACCTGAGCTAGATACGGTTCTTGAGGCGGGTGATGCTATTTATATGCCCAAAAGGCCTAATTTTATTATTGCTATGGGGGATGTTTTAAATCCAGGGGCTCTTCAATTCATTCCGGGAAAATCGGTTGCTGATTATATTAGTGAAGTCGGAAATTATACCCGCTCCGCCGATCAGGGACGCATTTATATTGTTTATCCCAATGGAGTTGCAGAACCGATTAGTTTATCCTCCTGGGGCGGGGATCGTAATATAAGCATTCCTCCTGGAACGGCGATTGTGGTGCCAACTGACCTAAGTCCTTATGATACCTTGGCTTTGGTTAAAGAGATTGGTAGTATTTTCCAAAATCTTGCTGTTTCGGCGGCGTCTATTGCTGTTCTCATTCGTTAATGGTTTAGCGGGGATGTTGCAAAAAAAATATAATAGTTGTTATGGGTTGTCATTCGCCATAGCAACCATTTATTGCGGGATATTTTCCATATCGCTGTCATGGGCAGAGGAATTTGATTATTCCTATGATCGGTTCGGGGGAATTGGCCTTTTGGATATGCCCTCGGCACGCTTTTCGCCTGATGGCATGCTTGCAGGAGGTGTTTATTATGATAAATATTCAGAACTCGGCTTTTTTACTTGGCAGGCAACCCCATGGCTTGAGACGACGCTAAGTTATACCGATAATAAACAAGGTAATTTAGGCATTGATCGTTCGCTGAATATGAAACTGCGTCTGTGGCAAGAGAGCGATTATAGGCCGCAACTTGCCATCGGTATCCAAGATGTTCTTGGCGCAGGAAGCACCGCAGGCGAATATCTTGTGGCAAGCAAGCGATATTATGATTTTGATTTTACGCTAGGTTTCTCATGGGGTTATCTTGGATCACGGGGCGGTGTTGCAAATATGTTTCGCCTGTTTGGTAACGGCTTTGACAACAGATCAACCTCGGCATCCAGTGGAGGTATCAGAAAGGGCAGCTATTTTGCGGGAAAAGATATGTCCGCCTTTGCGGGCGTTGAATATCATCCCCCCATTGAAGGCCTAAGTCTGAAGATTGAATATAGTGGTGTTGACACCAGAAATATTACTGATTTGTCGTATGTGAAACAAAAAACTTCTTTTAATTTTGGGGTGAATTACAAGCCTGTTTCTTGGATCGATGTGGCTTTTGGTTTTGATCATGGGGATCATTTTGGTGTTCGTCTTACTTTGCGGCAAAATCTTCATAAACTTAAACTGAAAAAATGGTTTAGAGATACAGAACCTTCTCCCATTTATGAACGTAGAACGTCAGAAGACTCTGATGAATCTTCTCGGGAAATATCTGGGCGTCTTTTCGGCAATGATGCCCTATTTGATAGACTCCGTCATTTTGGGGCTAAGATTGTGGAAATTGAACAAAGACAGGATATGATTTCCCTCAAGGTGAAAATTGAAAAAGATAATAATATAAATCCTATGATTTTATTGGGGGCGGTTCTTGAAAGTTATGACAAGGTTGAACTTCATATTCTGGAGGGGGCATCAATATCTCATAAATATGATGCCACAAAATTTGATGTCATTGGTCAGGAGGCCTTGAATAGATTCAGAAAAACTACAGTTTATATTAGGGAAAAATCACGCGATAAAGTAACCCCGTCTGTGAGACGTATCACGGCACAGGCAGCCTATGATGAATTGAACAAAGAAAATTTAAAACCTGTTTCTGTTGGGCTAGAGAACAAAAAAGTTGAGGTTAGAAAAACTCAAGGTCCTTATCATTCAGAGGCTCGAAATATTGGTAGAGTTGCGCGCGTTCTGACCAAGGAAATGCCCGATAATATTGAAGAATTCAAAATCATCTCTGAACGGGACGGACTTGCCATATCCAATGTAACCCTTTTGCGGCGGGATTTGGAAAAGGCCAATCACTATCAAAGCAGCCCAGAAGAAATATGGGCAAATACTAATGTGTCAGATCCACAGAGCAATGAAAAAGATATAGTTGCTGATGATTTGCGCCATAAGCCAAATCTAGACTGGGGCATTATGCCAGAAAAACTTACCCATTTTGGTGGTAATGATGATGGGAGATTTAGGGGTGATCTATACGCTACCGCCTTTGGATCTCTGCAATTTAACCAGCATATCAAATTGTCTGCAAAAATAAGACAGTATATCATAGGTGACCTTGATAAAATTCCAGATAATATAAATCCGGACGTTCCCCATGTCAGGAGCGATATTGCCCATTATGCAAAGGAAGGCAGAACCGCATTAGATAATATGCGCATTGATTATACGGCACAAGTTGGTCGTGATCTTTATACCCGTTTGACAGCGGGCATCATAGAAAGCATGTATGGAGGGTTTGGAGCGGAAATTCTTTATAGACCGTATCACCATAATTTTGCCTTTGCTCTGGATATCAACTGGGTCAAACAAAGGGGTTATGATCAGTTATTTTCTTTTCGGGATTATGAGACTTTTACAGGGCATGCCACATTCTACCACGAGAATGAAAATTATAATATAACCAGTAAGCTAAGTGTAGGGCGTTATTTGGCTGGGGATTACGGGGCAACACTAGATATATCAAGAAGATTTGAGAATGGGGTACGTCTTGGGGTATGGGCGACCGTTACGGATATGTCCTCTCAGCAGTTTGGCAGCGGAAGCTTTGATAAGGGAATTTATTTAACCATTCCGATTGAATATTTCTGGTTTAAACCAAGCCGTGAAGTTGCCCGATTTAACTTTAGAAGTTTGGGAAAGAACGGTGGACAGATGCTTGATAGAGGCGACAGCTTATACGATATGCTATCTTCTGGTCGAAAAAATAGGCTTTCCTATGAATGGCGGAATATTCTAGATTAATATTGTAATTTCTTTAAATTAATTAAAGGATAGTAGTGCTTTTTTAATGATTTATGGATAAAAAAAGCTGTATAGAATTATAGTGAATTTAACCGTTAGAAATTATTCGGGGAAGATATGACAAATATTACTTTTACGCCTGATAGTCACATTGTCGTTGTGGGATTGGGATATGTTGGTTTACCTCTTGCTGTTGCCATGGCTAAAAAATTTAACGTGACAGGTTTTGATATCAGCAAGGACCGTGTCAGAGAATTGAATGAGGGTTTTGACAGAACAGATGAAATTGATCGTGAACGGCTAAAGTCAAGCACGATTAAGCTAACGACGAACCCTTCAGATATTAAAGGGGCCAGTGTTTATATTGTTACCGTACCAACACCCGTTAATGATGATAACAGCCCCGATTTAAGTCCAGTGCGTTCGGCCTGTGAGCTTTTGGGCCCTGTTTTGTCCAAAGGAACCATTGTAGTCTTCGAAAGCACTGTTTATCCTGGTGTTACAGAAGAATTATGCGGACCCGTTCTCGAAGAATATTCAGGTATGATTTGCGGTGAAGATTTTTATCTTGGCTATTCTCCAGAAAGAATTAATCCAGGAGACCGTGAACATACGGTTGATAAAATAACCAAAGTTATATCAGGCCAAACACCAGAAGTGGTTGATGTTCTGGCAGATTTATATGGTGCGGTAACGACTGGCGGTACTTTTGCCGCGGCAAGCATTCGTGCTGCGGAGGCCGCAAAGGTCATCGAAAATTCACAACGTGATATCAATATTGCTTTTATTAATGAAATTACCATGATTTTTCAGAAACTCGGTATTTCCGTTTATGATGTATTAGAGGCCGCCGGAACAAAATGGAATTTTCTGAATTTCACGCCGGGACTTGTGGGCGGCCATTGTATTGGTGTTGATCCTTTTTATCTGGCTGAGCGGGCAAGACAAGTTAATCACGATCCCCGTATTATTCTATCTGGTCGTGCCATTAATGACAGTATGGCAGATTTTATTGCAGAACGGGTTTGTGCCCAATTATCGGGCAATGGTAAAATATTGATTCTCGGTCTGACCTTTAAGGAAAATTGCCCTGATCTACGTAATACCAAGGTTATTGATTTGATTAACAGTATTCGTCGGCGAGGTTTTAAGGTGGATGTGCATGATGCGGCGGCTGATCCTGTGGAGGCTAAGAAATTCTATAATATTGATCTTGTCCCATCACTAGACGGGTTGAAAGACCATGATTATGTTGCTGTGCTTGGCGTTGTACCCCATACGGAATATAAAAATATTACGGGGGATGACTTTGAGCGCTTGCTTGAGACGGGCGGATTGATTGGCGATGTTAAGGCCATATGGCGTGGCGTTGCTAAGCCTAAACATTTACGTAAGTGGCAACTTTAACAGACTGAATTTGTGATTTTGACAGCAGTAGGTGCTAATGTCCGTTGGGATGTTGGCACCTATTTTTTTGTATTTTTCTAAGCTATATTATGTTGTAATAGTGATCAAAAAACCATAATTATTTCTATAAAAAAAACACAATATTACATATTATTACATATTATGAATGTACAATAAATTTTTAAAACACAAAAATATTGTATATATATTTAATATGCATTAAGTTATGAAAAGAAAATGCTAGAAAAATGTTGCAGACTTTGGAATATAGAGTTCTAATAGTCCTAGTTTTAAGGAATAAATTATGAGCGGGCAGCCTTTTATGAAAATACAGAATAGTGCAATACAGGAATTAGATTCAGTCGTAGTTCGGTTTGCAGGGGATTCTGGCGATGGGATGCAATTGACGGGGTCGCAATTTTCTGTGGTTACCGCACTTGAGGGCAGTGACCTATCAACTTTTCCTGATTTTCCCGCCGAAATTCGGGCGCCAGTTGGAACTACATTTGGCGTTTCTGCTTTTCAGATTAACTTTGGTTCCGTTGAAATTTCAACAGCGGGGGACGAACCAGACGTTTTGGTCATTATGAACCCTGCGGCTTTGAAAGTTAATATTGGCAATCTTCGTAAAGGTGGACTTATTATTCTGGACGAGGGTTCTTTTAATATCAAAAACCTTAAGAAGGCGGGCTATGAAATAAATCCGCTCGACGATGACAGTTTATCGCAATATGACGTAAAGCGTATTGATATTACCAAAATGACCGTAGAGGCCGTAAAAGAATTTGGCCTAGGCAATAAGGATGCCTTGCGCTGTAAAAATATGTGGACTTTGGGGCTTTTACTTTGGATGTTTGGCCGCAAGAGGCAAACAATCATCGAATCATTAGAACAAAAATTTGCCTCAAAACCTGAATTAGCAGAGGCTAATATAGCGGCGCTTAATGCAGGACATGCCTTTGGCGAAACCGCAGAAATGTCTTATGCCCTGCATCGCTATCATGTGAATAGATATAAAGAAGAAGCGGGAACCTATCGCACGGTTAATGGCAATCAATCTTTGTCATGGGGGATACTTGCGGGATCACAGCTTGCGGGTCTTAAGCTTGTTCTTGGTTCTTATCCCATAACACCCGCGTCTCCGCTTTTGCATACCTTATCGGGCTTAAAGGAATTTGGTGTTGTTACCTTTCAGGCAGAAGATGAAATAGCAGCCATTTGTGCGGCTATCGGAGCCTCTTTTGCTGGCGGTCTTGGCATGACAACAAGCTCTGGCCCTGGAATTGCCTTAAAAACCGAGGCGCTCGGTCTTGCCATCAGCACCGAATTGCCGCTGATTGTTGTTGATATTCAACGGGCGGGACCATCAACGGGACTTCCCACCAAAACCGAACAGTCGGATTTATATCAGGCCGTTTGGGGGCGAAACGGCGATGCACCGCTTGTTGTTTTATCGGTGTCGAATTCCACCGATGGGTTTGATGTTGGCATAGAGGCTGTGCGCATTGCCACAAAATATATGACGCCTGTCATGATTTTATCAGATGGTTATATTGCCAATGCGTCAGAGCCATGGAGAATTCCCGACATTAATGATTATGAACCTTTCCCTGTGAAATTTCATAAAGATCCAGAAGGCTTTCATCCTTTTTTGCGCAATACAGAAACATTGGCAAGAGTATGGGCAAAGCCAGGAACAGAGGGATTAATGCACCGCATAGGGGGCATTGAAAAGGATTATAACTCTGGTCATATTTCTTATGATGCTGTCAATCATCAAAAAATGACCGACGTGCGCAAAGCGAAAATTGATAATATTGCCAATGATTTTCCACTTCAAAAGGTTTCGCTTGGAACAGAGGGTGGAAAGCTTGCCGTTGTGGGTTGGGGATCAACTTCTGGTGCCATTCATCAGGCGGTTAAAAGGGCGAGGAATGACGGTATGGATGTTTCTCATATTCATTTACGTCATATCTGGCCATTACCCCGTAATCTGGAGGAATTGTTAAAATCCTATGATAAGGTTATCGTCGCCGAAATGAATGCGGGACAGCTTAATACATTACTGCGCAGTCAGTATCTTTTGGATACAACGCTATTGTCCAAGGTCACAGGACAACCCTTTAAAATTCAGGAAATTACCGATGCAATTATTGAAAATCTGGGAGGCATCAAATGAATAAGCCCGTTGAGATAACAAAATTGTCCCCAAAAGATTTTGAAACAGATCAGGAAGTTCGCTGGTGCCCAGGATGTGGGGATTATGCCATCCTTAAGGGGGTGCAAATGGCGCTTGCCAATACGGGTGCTCGTCCTGAAAACACGGTTTTTGTATCGGGGATTGGCTGCTCCTCACGCTTTCCTTATTATATTTCAACATACGGTTTTCATACCATTCATGGTCGTGCCCCTGGATTTGCAACGGGTATTAAATTGACCAATCCTGATCTTGATGTTTGGCTTGTCACGGGAGACGGTGATGGGTTGAGCATTGGCGGAAATCATATGCTGCATGTCTTAAGACGTAATGTTGATCTTCAAATTATGCTGTTTAATAATGAGATTTATGGCTTAACCAAGGGGCAATATTCCCCCACCTCAAGACCCGGTCTTAAAACACCGTCAAGCCCTTATGGATCTGTTGATGCGCCCTTGTCACCTTGTGTTTTTGCCCTTGGGGCAGGGGCAAGATTTGTCGCCCGTGGTATTGATACATCTTTAAAAGAATTGCCCATCACGTTGGCCCGGGCCAAGGAACATAAGGGGGCCTCTTTTGTGGAAATATACCAAAATTGTATTGTCTATAATGATAATGTTTTTGGTGAATTTACCGAGAAGAAAACCGCACAGGACACACAGATTCACCTTAAAGACGGGGAAAGAATGATTTTTGGTAAGGATATTAAAAAGGGACTTCGATTTAATCAGGATAAATTTGCCTTAGAGGTCGTTATCCTTGGTGAAAATGGTATAACAGAGGATGATATTTTAATTCATGATGAAAAAAATCGCCACATGGCCTTTATGTTATGTGAAATAGAGGCACCTGAATATCCTGCGGTTTGTGGCGTTATTTATTGTAATCCATCCGAAAGCTATGATCATTCTGTTACAGCCCAGATTGAAAAAGTCAAAGAAACAAAAAAAGCTGATTTCAATGCGCTTCTTCGTTCCGGACGTACTTGGATCGTTGACTAATCCTTACACAAAAGCGCTGTTTTAAAAAGGCATCGGAAATTCCGGTGCTTTTTTTATGGAATAATAAAGCAGGATTCTAAATTTTTTTGCGTATAATACAGTAATGCAGCATGAAATAAAAAAAATATGGAAATGACAAGATCGGATCATAAACTGGATACTATTGCCGATGAACAGTTGATGGTCCGTATCGGTGATAGAGATCGGGTGGCTTATAAGGTGTTGGTTGATCGGCATTTAAGAAATTTTATGGCCTTTGCGGTTCGCATAAATGGCGACCGCTCCGAGGCAGAAGACATTATGCAAGAAGCATTCATGCGGGTGTGGAATAAGGCCGTGGAATGGGATCAAAATCGTCATACACGATTTACAACATGGTTTTATCGCATTGTGTTGAATCTGTCTATTGATGTGAAACGTAAAAAGAAATCAACTTCAGAGCTTTCAGAGGCTATGGATATAATGTCAAATGAAATGCCAGCCGATGCGGTTTTAAGTGAAAAACAGATGGCCTTCAAAATTGCGGAGGTGATGATGCATTTGCCCAAACGCCAAAGGATTGCTGTAAGTCTATGCTATTTGCAGGAACTCGGTAATCAGGAGGCGGCAAAGATTATGGATATAACAACGCCTGCTCTTGAATCCTTGCTTGTGAGGGGGCGGCGAAAAATGGCGGAATTGCTTGATAAAAAACGAGAAGAATTTTTGAAGGATGTTGTGTAATGGATGATAAAATTTTAGATGCTTATCTAAAGGCATACGGACGTGAAACTGACCAAGAGGTGTCTTTTGGGTTGAAAGAAAAATTTCTTTCTTTGCCAGATTGTGCAACACAAGATGTTTTTGCCCAAGATCATAAGGTATGGACTATTAATCCATATGCCTGGTTCGACTTTATGATGCCAAAGGCCATCGGTTGGACATTGGCCTGTTGTATTGGCATATATTTTGGCCTTTCCACATCCGATCAAGCGAGCCAATATATGGATGAAGAATATTATATGTATAATGCCGCACAGCTTATCCTTTCAGAAAATTTAACCATAGAGGATAAGAACAATGACTGAGACATTTAAACAAATCAAATGGATGAATGTGGTCTTGTTTTTTTCTCTTGCGGTTAATTTTTTTGTCGCAGGTTATTTGGTCTCGAACACTACTATGTTAAAAAATTTGCACCACAGAGCAATGTCGCCAGGACCAAGACCTGAAATTAGAATATTGGATTATTTTCCGGATGCGGAAAAAGAAAAATTTCATCATATGTTGTCAAAAAATAGGGAATTATTGCGCCCCTTAAAAAGAAATATATTTGAACAACAAAAAGTAATTTTATCAATACTTTCTGCTGAAAATATTGATGAAGCAAAACTTCGTCAGGCCTTTGATGATTATGAAAAAACAGAAAAACAGTTACAGCTGTCCATGAATGAAATAGTTTTGACTATGGTTCTTGATATGGATTATGACACAAGACGTCAAATGGTGGAACGGGGCGTAAAGGCTCATGAGCATAGGAAAACCATGAGATTAAAGAAAGAAGATGATATGCCCCCCCGCACTAGAAATGCCCTGATTGAATAATTTTATGCAATATTAACGACTCTGCATTTAATTTCAGTTATTATTTTAAGAACTAGATATAGAGCGGTGGATTTTTCTAAGGATATTTGAATGATTTCGGCTGTTTCTGCCTATGTAATACCGACGTCACCTCAGTATAATATTTCTGGGGCTAAGAAAGATGTTGCCTTAAATGATGCAAAGTCCACTGTCGCACAAAATACCCCATCCTCCTTAGATCTTACTGAAGAAGAGAAAACGAGGGTTGCGAAGCTTAAAAAAATTGATCGTGAGGTTAAAGCCCATGAGCAGGCTCATAAAAATGCGGGCGGTAAATATGCGGGTTCGGCATCTTTTGGCTATGAGGTGGGTCCCGATGGGGTGCGCTATGCGGTTAGCGGAGAGGTTTCTATTGATATTGCACCCGTCAAGGGCGATCCAAGGGCTACAATTGACAAAATGAATGCGGTATCATCGGCGGCTCTTGCGCCTTTGGAACCTTCTGGTCAGGATAGACGCGTTGCGGCGCAGGCGGCAAGTATACGAGCCAGGGCTCAGGCTGAACTTGCTCAGCAAACTCAAAATAAATTAGTCGGTAATAGTGAAGAAAATAACTCAGATTATAATATTTTGAACAAACCCGTATTGTCAGCCTATGAGGCTGGAAATATTTCAGAAAATAGCGAAAAAAAATCTGGCAGTATTTTGGATCTGGTGAGCTAATAATTTCATTATAATGATAAAATAATAAACGGCCCCGCCGTAGCGGAGCCATCTTAATGATTGAATTTGTTTAATAATATTTTTTACAGAGCTTTAATAATATTATCGACCATTTTTTTGGCATCGGCAAAAAGCATCATGGTATTATCACGGAAGAACAACTCATTCTGAACACCCGCATAGCCTGATGCCATGCCACGCTTAACGAATAATACAGTCCCCGCATTTTCCACATCAAGGATCGGCATACCGTATATGGGGCTTGTCTTGTCGGTTTTAGCAGCGGGATTCGTCACATCATTAGCGCCGATAACAAAAGCCACATCAGTTTGGGAGAATTGATTATTGATGTCTTCCAACTCAAAAACCTCATCGTAAGGCACATTGGCCTCAGCAAGAAGCACATTCATATGGCCTGGCATGCGTCCTGCCACAGGATGAATGGCATAGGATACCTTAACGCCTTCTGCCTTTAAGGCATCAACCATTTCACGAAGGGCATGTTGGGCTTGGGCAACGGCCATTCCATATCCTGGAACAATAATAACAGAGCCCGCATTTTTCATGATAAAGGCGGCATCTTCGGCAGACCCCTGTTTGACGGGGCGGGTTTCGATCTCGCCGTTACCCGCCATGGCATCTTCGCCACCAAATCCACCAAGGATTACACTGATGAATGATCTGTTCATGGCATGACACATGATATAGCTTAGGATAGCGCCCGATGACCCCACAAGGGCGCCTGTAATAATAAGTGCATTATTTTGCAGGGTAAAGCCAATACCAGCCGCAGCCCAACCAGAATAGCTGTTGAGCATACTGACCACAACAGGCATATCAGCACCACCAATGGGGATAATAATCAAAAAGCCAATAATAAAGCTTAGAGCGATAATCCACCACATCAGGTCAAAGCCAATCAGATTATCCACAGTGCCAACGGCAAAGACAATAATTAAGGCGACAATGGCAAGGGCGAGGGCACTATTAATGACATGGCGGGCGGGAAGCATAATAGGCTTTCCAGACATATTGCCATTAAGCTTAGCAAAGGCAATCACCGATCCAGAAAAGGTAATAGCACCAATGGCAGCCCCTAGACTCATTTCCACCCGACTTGCAGCATATATTTCGCCCAAGGCATTGGTGATGCCGAAACTATAGGGCTCAAGAAAGGCCGCGGCCGCCACTAATACAGCAGCAAGTCCCACAAGGGAGTGAAAGGCTGCCACCAGTTGCGGCATCGAGGTCATGGGAATGCGCATGGCCGTGATCACGCCAATGCCCCCGCCGATCGCTACAGCAACGGCAATCCATTCATAGGAGACAATTTCAGGATTAAGCAGGGTTGTGATAATGGCAATCGCCATACCAAGCATACCAAACATATTACCTTTTCGGGAAGATTCTGGCGAAGACAAACCACGCAGTGCCATGATGAATAATATGCCAGAAATCAAATAAGCAAGAGCCGTCAGATCGGTTATATTTTGTAAAGACATCGAAAACCCTCCTTATTTCTTTTTCTTATACATGGCAAGCATGCGTTGGGTGACGGCAAAGCCGCCGAATATATTAACAGCCGCAAGACCGATGGCAATAATGCCAAGAATTTTCGCAATGCTCATATCTGCGGGACCTGCCGCCACAAGAGCACCCACAATAATGACCGATGAAATGGCATTGGTCACCGCCATCAAGGGCGTGTGCAGAGCAGGTGTTACGCTCCAAACCACATAATATCCGACAAATATGGCCAGTACAAAAAGTGAAAATTGAGATATAAACGGGCTGACCGCCGCGGCATGGGAAGCTGTTTCAACAATTTGTTGGTTGATATCCATTTTAATTTCCTCCTTTTAGGCGTTCATGGACGATGGCGTTATCTTTGGTCAAAAGTGTTCCAATGATAATTTCATCTTCCCAATCAATTTTAAGGGTTTTACTGTCGCCGTCCATATGTGGGGTGATAAAGTTCAGCAGATTTTTGGCATAAAGGGCGCTCGCATCTGTTGCTATACGGCTTGGCATATTATAATGACCGATAATTTTAACGCCGTTCTCGACGACTGTCTTACCTGCTTGGGACAATTCACAGTTGCCGCCGCTTTCGACCGCAAGGTCAACAATAATAGAACCCGGTCGCATACTTCTGACCATTTCTTTCGTAATCAGAAGAGGGGCCGGACGACCCGGAATGAGAGCCGTGGTAATGGCAATATCCTGCTTTGCAAGGGTTGTGGCAATCAAAGCCGCCTGTTTTGCCTTATACTCATCGCTCATCTCCTTGGCATAGCCACCAGCCGCATCACCGGTTTCGTCGCTTTCAACCATGACGAATTTCCCACCAAGGCTTTCCACTTGTTCTTTGGCAGCAGAACGCACGTCCGTTGCCGAAACAACAGCACCAAGACGTTTTGCGGTTGCTATGGCCTGAAGTCCCGCAACACCCGTTCCCATAACCATAACCTTTGCGGGGGCTATGGTGCCTGCCGCTGTCATCATCATGGGGAAAGCCCGTGAGAATTCTTCGGCTGCATCAATAACGGCCTTATAGCCCGCAAGATTTGACTGAGAGGACAAAACATCCATACTTTGAGCCCTAGTAATGCGGGGCATGAATTCCATAGCAAAGGAAATAATACCGCCCTTGGCATAGGCATCAAGTGCCGCAGCATCAGTAAAGGGCGATAAGATGGCAATCAAAATGGCATCTTTTTTAATCAGAGCCAGCTCATCAATATCGCCTTCTGAGGCATGCAAAGGACGTTGAACCTTAAAAATAACATCGGCATCTTTATAAATATCAGGCGCTCCAGCCGCAATTTTTGCTCCAACGGCTTGATATTCGCTGTCCAAGATACTGCTGAGGAGTCCTGCATCCTTTTCAACATGGACATCAAAACCAAGCGCTATTAATTTTTTTACAGTATCGGGGGTGGCGGCAACGCGGCGTTCATGTTCACGGCGTTCCTTGGGTATTGCGAGCTTCATATGGTTTTCTCCAAAATATCATCTTGTTTTTTATTTTAGCTTTATAAAGAAGTTATCAAGCAATTGCAGTCTAGTACAATGAAATTTTATAACTTTTCTATTTCATCAATAAAGTCACTAATCATATTTAGTCCTGTATCCCAGAAATCTGATTTGCTGGCATCTAGTCCAAAAGGTTTTAGTAATTCTTTATGGCGTAAACTGCCGCCCGCCCGCAGGAGGTTAGAATATTTTTCCTGAAACCCATCAGGCTTTTTTTGATAGGTGGCGTACAGAGAATTGACCAGACAGTCTCCAAAGGCATAGGCATAAACATAAAAAGGAGAATGAATGAAATGTGGAATATAGCACCAGAAAGACCTATAATCTTCGTCAAAAATTATGGCATCTCCAAGACTTTCCTTTTGTATAGACAACCATATGTCACCAAGATCATCGGCGGATAATTCACCTAATTTACGGGCGGTGTGAACCTTGTCTTCAAAATCATAAAATGCGATTTGTCGTACAACCGTGTTGAGCATGTCCTCGACCTTGCCTGCAAGCATGATTTTTCTTTTGTTTTTGTCCTGCTCTTCTGACAATAAGGATTGAAAGGTCAGCATTTCGCCAAAAACACTGGCGGTTTCGGCGAGAGTTAAGGGAGTATTCGATAATAAGGCACCTTGCTCTGCGGCGAGTATTTGATGCACGCCGTGACCAAGTTCATGGGCAAGGGTCATGACATCACGGGTTTTTCCCAAATAATTTAGAAGCAAATAAGGGTGGGCGCTTGGCACAGTGGGATGGGCAAAGGCACCAGGAGATTTTCCCTCACGTACGGGGGCATCGATCCAACCATTGTCAAAGAAACGAGATCCAATTTCTGCCATTTCTGGTGAAAATTTAGCATAGGCATCAAGGACAATTTTTTTGGCATCACGCCATTGATGAATTTTATCATCACTTTGGGGGAGGGGAGCATTACGATCCCACCAATTAAGTTTATCTTTCCCAAGCCATTCTGCCTTCATACGGTAATAACGATGTGACAATTTTGGATATGATTTTTTTACCGCACTCACCATGGCATCAACCACCTCTTTTTCAAGCTGGTTTGATAAATGCCTTGATGAGCTTGAGGTATTAAAATGACGCCAGCGATCTTCTATTTCCTTATCCTTGGCTAAGGTGTTGGTGATGTGGGTAAAGAGTCTGATATTGTTTTTAAAGGTCTTGGACAGGCATTCTGCGGCAGCTTTGCGGATGTTATCTTGTTTGTCGGATAAATAATTTAATGCCTCTTCTGAGCCAATGGATTTTATTTCATTTGTGACATGATCAGAAAAGTCAAATTTCAGATTAGCCATCGTTTCGTCAAAAAGTTTGACCCATGCGGCACGGCCTGTGATTGATTTTTCCAACAGTATTTCTTCGAGTTTTTTGTCCAACTGATGGGGGCGATATTGCCGCACCATATGAAACCAAGGTTTATATTTTATCAGCGCTGCTGACTGTTTAAACCATTTGTCGATGTGGCTTTCTTTGATTTGGTTAAGTTCTAAGGTATAGAAGAGCAGTCTCATACTTATCTTGGTGAGACGCTCATGGCAGGATTGATAAAATTTTGAAATTTCGGGATCATTAATATTACCCGCCTGAAGAAGACCCGCATAACTCATGATCCTATCCATAATTTCTTCCATGGTTTCATATTGCATAATGGAATTTAGGATAGTTTCAGCATTAAGACTCGAAAGCTTTCCCATATAATTTTCAGAAAATTCTGTGGCGAGAGTTGCAAGCTTTTCAAAATCCTGATTAAGTTCTGGACATTCCATAGAAGGATATAAATCTGATAAATCCCATATTGGTAAAAGGCTTTTGTTAAGGCTCACTTGATTATTCATACTGTAAATATTCTCATTAATTTATTAAATTGTATCAAAATGAAACATAATTAGTATTTTTTTTATCTTTTTGTCGTAAAGATCACAAGTATCAATAATAAATGATGAAGTGCAATGACAAAATTAATCTTGATAGTTGAAGATGAAGAAAATGAGAGAAAAATGCTCAAACTTGCCCTTAAAAAGGTAGGTTATGACGTGGAAGAGGCAAAGAATGGACAGGAGGCCATCACGCTTTTGTCCACTGAAACAGCAGGTCGCTTTGATCTTGTCCTATTGGATATGATGATCGGCGATATAACGGGAAGAGATGTGCTAGGGCATATTAAGAAAATGTTGCCAAACCTTCCTGTGATTGTTTTGACAGGTTACAGCAGTATTGATAATGCGGTTGACGTTATACGGGAAGGTGCCGTTGATTTTTTATCAAAACCCGTGGCTTTGGATCGTCTTAAAATTTCCATAGATAATGCTTTTCGTATTAATAAACTTTCTGGTGAAATTTCAAGATTAAATCGAAAATGGGCGGGACAGCTTGAGTTTTCTGATTTAATCGGGGCGAGTGAAGCCATGAGTAAGGCGATAAATCTTGCCAAAAAGGGTGCTAATTCAAATATCCCCATCCTGCTTGAGGGGGAAAGCGGGGTTGGTAAAGAGGTATTTGCCCGTGCTATACAGGGGGAAAGTGATAGAAAGGGCAAAGCCTTTGTGGTGGTTAATTGCGGGGCTATTCCTCACAATTTGGTGGAATCTATTCTCTTTGGCCATGAAAAGGGTGCCTTTACGGGCGCCACAGAAAAACATAAGGGAAAATTTTTAGAGGCCGATGGCGGAACGTTATTTCTTGATGAAATTGGTGAATTGCCCATGGATTTACAGGCAAAATTACTTAGGGTTTTGCAAGAGGGGGAGGTGGATTCTGTGGGCGGCAGAGAAACGGTGAAGGTTGATGTGCGCTTAATTTTTGCGACCAATCGACGGCTTCAGGATATGGTAAAAGCTGGGGAATTTAGAGAAGATCTTTTTTACCGATTGAATATCTTTCCCATTCACTTACCACCTTTACGGGAAAGAAAGGGTGATATTGAGTATTTTGCACCACATTTTATAGAAAATTTTAGTGTTTCTGAGGGCTGCACTCCAAAGAGAATATCTCCAGATGCTATGGCGTTTTTGAAAAATTATCATTGGCCTGGTAATGTAAGACAATTGGAAAATGCTCTTTTTAGAGCGCTCATATTATCAGAGGGAGATTGTATAGAAAAAGAAGATTTTCCACAGATTCAAATAAGATATGGGCAGAAGAAAAATTCAGAAACACAGAAAACAGATCAGGCTATAAATCAAAATATTCTTTCTGGTCTCGATGAAAATGGTGATGTGAGACCTTTACGAGACATGGAAAGGGATATGATAAGCTTTGCCTTAAATAAATATAATGGCAGCATGACAGAAGTGTCCCGAAAATTGGGTATTGGCCGTTCAACGCTTTATCGTAAGGCCACTGAATTTGGTCTTAATGAAACAAATAGTGAGCAGTGATGGAATAATGTTATTATATTTACTGGGTATTTTAATTCCCCCTCTTGCTATTCTTGTTTATGGCAAAATCACCCAAGCGGCGCTAAATGCAATCTTATGGACTTATGCCATATTGACGCCTGATATATGGGGAATATTATTTTGGATTATTGCCTCATCTCATGCGACTTATATTATCCGTACCGCGCGTTTGGGTGGCTTTAGGCGACATGATTATTGATGGATATGCTAAAACTGCTTTAATTTGATTCATTTTTTTGCCACACTATTCTTATTGTTAAAAAAGGAAGAGATTTTATTATGATTTATCTATTGGCCGTGATTGTGCCGCCCTTGGCGTTATTAATTCAAGGAAAAATATTTCAGGCCGTCTTTAATGCGGTGTTGTGGATTCTGGGGCTTGTCTTTGTCATTATTGGGGGATGGATTTTATGGGCGATAACGGTCCTGCATGCGATTATCGTGGTGCATGGGGCGCGGGCAGATGCCAATACCCAAAAAATTGTTGATGCCATTAATGCCAATAAAGGAAACTAAATTGAAATAAAAAGGCGGAAAATTTCCGCCTTAATTGTTTAATATTGGGGCAATATCTTAACCACGTATCAT